>PMOQ01000107.1:0-22145 GCA_003161255.1 Acidimicrobiaceae bacterium
GGTGTCGACCTTCACGTGCACCGTGCCGCGACCACCGACACGGTCGGCCGCCCGCTCGACGGCGGACCTCCCCTCGTCTGTGTAGAGGGTTGGCGTCAACCTGTGCTCGATCGCGGCCTCGGCGGCGGCGGGAGCGACCTCGGACAGCAACAGGATCGGGGCCGTGACACCAGCGTTGCGCAGCTCGATCCCCTCGTCGACGATGGCAACGGCCAGCCCGGCGACGCCCGCTTCGATCGCCGTGTGCGCGACGGTGACGGCGCCGTGGCCGTAGCCGTCCGCCTTGACCACGGCGCACACCGCGGCGGGCGCAGCCACCTGCCGCATCAGGCGGATGTTGTGCCGCACCGCTTCGAGGTCGATCTCGGCCCAGGCCGGCCGCGAGCGACCCTCAGCCATGAGGCCCGCTCTCGATCTCCGACAGCCAGTCGGCCACGAGATCGGGAAGGTCGATCGACAGGAGGCCCTCCGACCGGCCCCGTCTCGCTGCGCCGCCGTGGACGTGTGCAGCGAACGCGGCCGAGCGCGGCGCGTCCACCCCCCGGGCGACGAACGCGCCGATGATCCCGCTCAACACGTCGCCGGTCCCGGCGGTTGCGAGCGCAGAGGTCCCCGCGGCGGCCATGAGGACGGGCGGCGGTGCGAAGCCCTCGCCCTCGGGTGCCGCGACCACGGTGAGGGATCCCTTGACCAGGACGACCGCGCCCGTCGACTCGGCCAGGCGGGTGGCCGCCGCGACGCGGTCGGGACCCGGATCGTGGCCGGCCAGGCGGCGGTACTCACCGTCATGGGGGGTGAGGACAACCGGCCGGTCCACCCCGTCGCCCAAGACCACCTCTCGGGCCGAGCGGGCGTCGCCGAGGGCGAACAATGCGTCCGCGTCGGCCACCACCGGCACCGGCGAGCGGGTGATGACCCTGCGCACCGCGTCCAGCGTCGCGTCGTCTCGACCGAGACCCGGGCCGATGACGAGCGCACGGCAGCGTTCGAGGACGGCCAGGACGTCGTCGGCCCAGTCCTTCTGGGCGAGGATCACCCGCACGGCCTCGTTCGGCCACGGCCCGGCCGATTCCTCGTCGGCGCCCGGCACGGCGAGGCGAACCATCCCGGCACCGGCCCGGGCGGCGCCCCGGCCGCACAGGAAGGCGGCGCCCTCCATCCCGGGTGAACCGGCGACGATGGCGACGGCGCTGACCCACTTGTGGGTGTTGCGCTCCCGCACCGGGAGTCCGGCCAGGTCGGCGTCCTCGACGAGGCCGATCGAGTTCGACTGGACCCGCACGCCGATGTCGGCGACCGAGACCTCTCCGCTCACCGACACGCCGGCTCCCATCAGCAAGCCCGGCTTCAACGCCGCAAAGGTGACCGTTCGGTCGGCCGCGAGGGCCCGGCCGGGCATCTCGCCGGTGTCGGCGTCCACCCCGGACGGGATGTCCACGGCCAGCACCGCCGTTCCCTCGGACACGACGGGGGCCGAATAGGCGCCCGAGAACCCGGTCCCGTAGGCGGCGTCGATCACGAGGTCACAACCATCGATGCGCCCGGGCGCGCTCGCAGCGTCGATCACGTCCACGACTGCCCCGCGGCGAGCGAGCGCGCCGGCGGCCACCCGACCGTCATTGCCGTTGTTGCCCTTGCCGGCCAGCACCACGATCCGTCGCCCGTAGGCGCCCCCGAGCATGCGGAGGGCCTCCGTCGCGACCGCGAAACCGGCCCGCTGGATCAGCTCGGACTCCCCCACCGAGCGGATGGCCGCAGCGTCGGCCACCCGCATCTCGGCGACGCTCACCACCGGTCGCACACTGGCCGCCTCAACGGGTCCAGGGCGCGCCGGACTCGGCCAACACCATGGCCATGGCCAGCTTGTCGGTGTGAGTCAACGAGACGTGCCACTTGGATATCCCGTGCTCGGCGGCCAGCGCCGCCGCCCGGTCGAACAGCCGCAAGGACGGGGCGCCGCGCCGGGCGCCGGGCTCGGTCCCGCGCACCACCTCGACGTCGTGGAGGGCGAAGCCGCCGATGCCGGCGCCGAGCGCCTTCATCACCGCCTCCTTGGCCGCGAAGCGGGCGGCCAGGTGCTGGGCCGGGTCGCCGCGACCTGCCGCGTCGGCGCGCTCGGCATCCGTGAAGACCCGATCGGCGAGCGACGGCCGGCGGACGAGCACCCGGCGGAAGCGGTCGACGTCGACCGCATCGATCCCGATCCCCGACACGTGCGCCCCGCCCGTCGGAGGCATCACGGAGCTCACTCGACGGTCACGGTCTTGGCCAGGTTGCGGGGACGGTCGACGTCGTGGCCGTGCAACCGGGCGAGCCGGTACGCGAAGAGCTGGAGGGGAACGATGTCGACCACCGGCGCGAGCAGCTGATCGGCCGCGGGGACCCACAACACGTGGTCGGCGAGGGCCTCGGCCCGCTCGTCACCGTCGTTGGCCACGAGCACGACGGTCGCCCCCCGGCTCTTCACCTCGGCGATGTTGGACTGGAACTTGTCCCACAGCGGGTTGCGGGTGGCGATGCCCACGACGACGGTGCCCGGCTCGATCAACGCGATGGGCCCGTGCTTGAGCTCCCCGGCCGGGTACCCCTCGGCGTGGAGGTAGGAGAGCTCCTTCAGCTTCAGCGCTCCCTCCAGCGCGACCGGGAACCCGACGTTGCGCCCGAGATAGAAGAAGTCCCGCGCCGCGACGAGCGCCTCGGCGACCTCATCGACCTCCTTCTCACGCTTCAGCACCTCATCGATCATCCCGGGGAGCCGGTGCAGGGACTCCATGACCCCACCGATCTCATCGGCCGACATCGTGCTACGCACCTGGGCGAGCGTCAGGGCGAGCAGATCGAGAGCGACGATCTGCGCGAGGAGGGTCTTGGTCGCGGCGACGCAGATCTCGGGGCCCGCTCGCGTGTAGAGAACCGCGTCGGCGTCGCGGGCGATCGAGGAGTCCACGACGTTGGTCACGGCCAGCACCCTGGCCCCGCGTTGGCGTGCCTCCCGCAAGGCCAGCGCCGTGTCGAGCGACTCGCCCGACTGGCTGACCCCGACGGCGAGCGTCGTCGCATCGAGGACCGGGTCCCGGTAGCGGAACTCGCTCGCAATGTCGACCTCTGCCGCGACGCGCGCCCAGTGCTCGATCGCGTATTTGGCCAGCAACGCGGCGTGGTAGCTCGAACCGCAGGCGACGATGTACACCTTGGTGATCCGCCGAAGGTCGTCGTCGGACAGTCGGGCCTCGTCGAGGGTGAGCGAGCCGTCCGGCCGGTGCCGGTCGAGCAGCGTGTCGGCCACCGCCCGGGGCTGCTCCCGGATCTCCTTGCTCATGAAGTCCTCGTAGCCGCCCTTCTGCGCGGCGGCGAGGTCCCAGTCGATGCTCAAGGCCGGCGGCTCGACCGCCGCCCCGGCGACCGTGGTCACCCGCACCGAGCCCGGCCGCAGCTCGGCCAGCTGATCGTCGTCGAGCACGAAGAGGCGGTCGGTCTTGCCGAGCAACGCCGGGATGTCCGACGCCAGCAACGCGGCGCCGTCGGTGAGCCCGAGGATGAGCGGCGTGTTTCGCCGCGCCGCCACGAGGAGTTCGGGCTCGTCGGCGGAGACCACCGCGATCGAGAATGAGCCCTCGACCATCGTGAGGGTCACCCGCACCGCCTCGGTCAGGCTCAGGCCCCCTGCCATCTGCTCCTCGACGAGGTGGGCCAGCACCTCGGTGTCGGTCGCCGAGGTGATGGTGTGACCGGCCGCCTCGAGGCGCTCGCCGATCTCTGTGTGGTTCTCGATGATCCCGTTGTGCACGACCGCCACCCGGCCGGTGCAGTCGAAGAGTGGGTGGGCATTCTCGACCGACGGGTGGCCGTGGGTGGCCCAGCGGGTATGGCCGACGCCGGTCGTGGCCCCTCGAGGGGCCGAGGCGGCCAAGCCCCGCAGCGCCGCCACCGAACGGGTCCCGTCGGCCGCACGCACCCGCCACAACTCTCCGGGAGCGGTCAGGACCAGGCCTGCCGAGTCATACCCCCGGTACTCCAGGCGTTCCAAGCCCTCGACCAGCAGGTCAACGACGTCGTCGAGGCCGGTGGCCCCGATGATCCCGCACATGGCACACGAGGCTACCGGGACGGCGCCGGCTGCCTCACCGATGGCCCGAGTGCGGTGCCATGAGCGTTCGTTCCAGAACGCGTCCCATCGGGCTTCGAGCGGCCCGCATGGGGCCGCTCACGACCCGGTCGGACGCCCCAACGAGCCCTCGACGGCCGCACACAGCCGGTCGACGGCGAGCTCGGCGGCCGCCGGATCGAAGGTCTCGACCATGACCCGGACCACCGGCTCGGTCCCGCTCGCCCGGAGCAGCACCCGACCGGTCGAGCCGAGCGACGCCTCGACCTCGGTGACCGTCGCCCAGACGTCGGTCGCACCGGCCAGGCGGTGCGGCTCCAGCACGACGACGTTGCGGAGCACCTGGGGGACCCGCTCGATGAGGCCGGCCGACAGCGGGGCCAGCCCGACTCCCGAACGGACGATGAGGTCGGCCAGCATCAGCCCGGTCAGGATCCCGTCTCCGGTGGAGGACAGCCGGGGGAACAGGATGTGGCCCGACTGCTCACCGCCGAGGTCGAAGCCGCCCGCCTCGAGCGCCCCCAGCACGGCCCGGTCCCCGACCGGCGTCTCGACCACCGAGATCTTCCGCTCGGACATGGCCAGGTGGAACCCGAGGTTGGACATCACCGTGACCACCACCGAGTCGCCGGCCAGCTGGCCCCGGCCGGCCATGTCGATCGCGAAGAGCGCGAGCAGCGTGTCGCCGTCGGCGATAACCCCGTGGTGATCGGCCGCGACCAATCGGTCGGCGTCGCCGTCGAAGGCCAGGCCGAGGGTCGCGCCACGCTCCAGCACGGCCGCCGACAGCGCAGCCGGATGGGTGGAACCGCACCCGTCGTTGATGTTCATGCCGTCTGGTCGGTCGAACACCACCTCCACTCGGGCGCCCACGGACTCGAAGACCGCCGGGGCAATTGCGCTCGCGGCACCGTTCGCGCAGTCGAGCACCACGTGCAGCCCGTCGAGGCGACGACCCCCCAGCGCGGCGACGACGCCGCGCCGGTACTCATTAGCGGCTTCGCCGTCGACCACCACCGAACCGCCCGGTCGGGTGGACGGGCGTTCCGGCGAGTCGAGGAGCGCGTCGAGCTCCTCTTCGATCGCCTGTTCGGTTTCGACGGGGAGTTTGGTGCCCTCGGGACTGAACAGCTTGATGCCGTTGTCTTGATACGGGTTGTGGGAGGCCGAGACGACGGCAGCCGGGATGCCGCGGGCCCGGGCCGCGAACGCCACGCCCGGAGTCGGCAGGACACCCACGTCGGCGACCGCGACGCCCTCGGCGGCCAGGCCTTCGCTGAACGCGCCCTGGAGCGAGGGTCCCGACAGACGGGTGTCGCGCCCGATGACGAAGCCCGGGGCCTCGAGGACTCTGGCGGTGGCCCGGCCCAGGGCGAGGGCGAGGGCTGCGGTCAGGTCGACATCGGCAACCCCTCGCACACCGTCGGTGCCGAAACGTGCTCGGCCCACCCCGTTACCGCTTGGAGTACTGCGGCGCCTTGCGGGCCTTCTTCAGGCCGTACTTCTTGGACTCCTTCTCTCGGGCGTTGCGGGTGAGAAGGCCGGAGCGCTTCAAGATGGGCCGGTGCTCGGGGTCGAGCAGGCACAGCGCGCGGGCGATGCCGAGGCGCAGCGCCCTGGCCTGGCCCGACACGCCGCCGCCGTCGATGGTGGCGTCGATGTCGTAGGCCTCGGTGGTGTTGGTGAGCCGCAACGGGTCGGTGACCGCCATGCGGTGGCTGGCCGAGGTGAAGTACTCCTCGAACTCGCGGCGGTTGATCTTGATGGCGCCGGTGCCGGGGCGGAAGCGCACGCGCGCGACGGCCTGCTTGCGGCGACCGGTTGTCTGGCTGAGGGGCGCTGGCATGTGCTGGGTCTTCCTCTGACTAGGCCTGGCGGCGGGCGTGAGGGATGTCGAGTGGCTGGGGTGACTGGGAGGCGTGCGGGTGGTCCGGCCCCGCGTAGACCTTCAGCTTGGCCAGCTGCTGGCGGCCCAGCGTGTTCTTCGGCAGCATCCCCCGGACGGCCCGGCGGACCAGCTCGGCCGGCTGGTTCTCGAGCAGGGACGCGTAGCTGCGCTTCCGGAGGCCGCCCGGGTAGCCGCTGTGGCGGTAGGCGAACTTGGTCTCGCCCTTGTCGGCGGTCATGACGACCTTGTCGGCGTTGATCACGACCACGTGGTCGCCGGTGTCGGTGTGCGGGGCGAAGATCACCAGGTGCTTGCCCCGCAGCACCCGGGCAACCTCGGTGGCGAGGCGGCCGAGGACCAGGCCCTCGGCATCGACGACATGCCAGGCCCGTTCGATCTCAGCTGGCTTGGGGACAAAGGTACGCACAGAAGATTCCTTGCTTGCGTCGCCGTGGGCGGCGGATCGGCCGGCCGGGGAGGGCGAGGAGCGACCCTCAAGGATATGGCACGGAGCGGGCGGGCGCCACACGCGTCAGCCCAGGTAGGACACCGAGACCAGGCACAGGCCGTTCGGGGGGGCCGGTCCGGGCAGCCCCGAGCGGTCGCCCGCCCGCAATGCGGCCACCACGTCGGCAGAGGTCGGGCCGCCCTTTCCCACCTCGACCAGCTCGGCCACCAGAGAGCGGACCATCTGGTGGCAGAACGAGTCGGCCTCGATCTCGAATCGGAGCAGTCGTCCGGCCATGGCCGGGGCCGGGGCCGCGTTGGCGTCGTCCGCCTCGGCCCCGTTGGCGACGGTCCAGCCGGCCCGCCGCACCCTCCTCGTCACCGGCTCGCCCCTGGGGGACCCCGGCGGGCGGCGGCAGAACGCCCCGAAGTCGTGCTCGCCGACCAGGACGTCGGTGGCCGCCGCCATCCGCTTCAGATCGAGGGGGGCGCTGACGTGCCAGGCGACCGGCGCCAGCAGCGGGTCGGCGACGGGCCCGTTCCAGACCAGGTACCGGTAGCGCCGCGCCGTGGCCGACCGGCGGGCGTCGAACCCCTCCGGGGCCGGCCCGGCCTCCTTCACCACCACCGCCGGGGCGACCTGGCGGTTGAGGGCGATCAGGAGGTCGTCCGCCCCCATCGGCCGGGTCGTGCCGCCGCGCCGGATCTTCGGCAGGTTGGCCGGGAGGTCGACATGCACCACCTGTCCGCGCGCATGGACCCCGGCGTCGGTGCGGCCGGCGCAGGTGATCTGCGGGGGCTCGCCCAAACGGGCCGTCCGGGCGATGGCCGCGGCGAGCGCGCCGGCCACGGTGTCCTGGTTCGGCTGCGCAGCGAAGCCGTGGAACGCGCTGCCGTCGTAGGCGACGAGGAACCGCCAGCGGGTGCGGGTCGGGGCCTCCGGAGCGGCCGAGTGGGCGGGGGGCCTCGGCGCGGGGACGCGCTTGGCCCGGGTGCCGGGCTTCGGGGTGGCGGCCTTGCGGGGCGCGCCCGGCGGCACCGGCCTAGACGAGCTCGATGCGCGCCATCGGCGCGTTGTCACCCGGGCGCGGGCCGAGCTTCAGGATCCGGGTGTAGCCCCCCGGCCGGTCGACGTAGCGGGGCGCGATCTCTTCGAACAACTTGTGGGCCATGTCCTTGTCCCGGATGAACGCGACGACCTGGCGGTGTTGGTGGAGACCGCCCTTGCGGGCCGCCGTGATGCACTTCTCGACGACCGGTCGCAGGGCCTTGGCCTTGGACTCGGTGGTGACTATCGCCTCGGCTGCGATGAGCGATGCGACCAGGTTGCCGAGCATGGCCTTCTGGTGGGCCGCGTCGCCGCCGAGACGGCGGCCGCGGGTGGGCGTTCCGCGCATCGGTCCCTAGTCCTTCGTCCGGAGCGACAGGCCCCGCTCATCGAGCCGTTGGATGACCTCGTCGAGCGACTTCTGACCAA
Organism: Acidimicrobiaceae bacterium; assembly: GCA_003161255.1. Lineage (GTDB taxonomy): Bacteria > Actinomycetota > Acidimicrobiia > Acidimicrobiales > RAAP-2 > Palsa-461. The sequence continues at coordinate 7,918 of PMOQ01000107.1, forward strand.
AGTTGGTGATGCCCAACAGATCGTCGAGGGTCCGGTCGACCAGTTCGCCGATCGTGTTGATCTGGGCCCGCTTCAGGCAGTTGCGGGGACGCTCGGACAGGTCGAGCTCCTCGATGCGAAGATCGAGGTCGGGCGAGCCGCTGGACGTGCTGCCCGTCTCGCCGAGCTCGAGGCCGCGGGGGGCGTCCTCGAGGTCCGCCACCAGGCCGACCAGCGTGCGCAGGGTGTCCCCGGCCGAGGCCAGGGCCTCCCGGGGGCTGATCGTCCCGTCGGTCTCGATCTCGAGGACCAGGCGGTCGAAGTCGGTCGACTGCTCGACCCGCACCGACTCGATGTCGAAGGTCACCCGGCGCACCGGGGAGAAGATCGAGTCGATCGGGATGACGCCGATGATCGTCGAGCGCTTGTTGCGGTCGGCGGACACGTAGCCGCGGCCCCGCTCGACCGTGATGTCGAGGGCGAGGCGGCCCTTGGCGTTCAGGCCGGCCAGGTGCAGGTCCGGGTTGAGGATCTCAACGCCGGTCCGGGTCTGGATGTCGGCCGCGGTTGCGTCGCCGGGACCCCGCTTGTCGATCCGCAGCGTCACCGGCTCGTCCTCGTCCATCCGGACCAGGAGGTCCTTCAGGTTGAGGATCAGGTCGGTCACGTCTTCTTTGATCCCGTTGAGGGTCGTGAACTCGTGCAACGCCTCGTCGAAGCGGACCTGGGTCACCGCGGCACCCGGGATCGACGACAGCAGCGTGCGCCGCAGCGAGTTCCCGAGCGTGTGCCCGAAGCCGGGGTCGAGCGGACCCATCGCGAATCGCTGGGTGTGGTTCTGCTCCTCGCCGACGGGCTCGACGGTCGGTCGCTGGATGATCAGCATTGCTGGGCTCCTCGGTATTCGTTCGTGGGGGGACGGCGGGCTTCTCGGTCGCCCGGGCCGCTACTTCGAATAAAGCTCGACGATGAGCTGCTCTTGGACCGGCTCGTCGATGTGCTCGCGCAGTGGCGGGTTGAGCACCTCGACTGCGAACCCGGCATCGCCGGCCTCGAGCCACGGCGGCCGCTGCCGGTCCAGGGTGTCCATGTTGCGACGCACCGCGAACATCTGGCGGGACGCCTCCTTCAGGTTCACCACGTCGCCCTTGCGGACGCGGTAGCTCGGGATGTCCACCCGGCGACCGTTCACATGCACGTGCCCGTGGCGGACGAACTGGCGGGCCTGGCGGCGGCTGGCGCCCCATCCGGCCCGGAAGACCACGTTGTCGAGGCGCATCTCGAGCATCCGGAGGAGGCTCTCGCCGGTGATGCCCGACTCGCGGTTGGCCTCCTCGTAGAGGTTGCGGAACTGCTTCTCCAAGAGCCCGTAGATGCGGCGGGCCTTCTGCTTCTCCCGCAGCTGGGTCAGGTACTCGGAACCCTGACGCATCCGGTCGCGGCCGTGCTCGCCGGGCGGGTAGGCGCGGCTGTGCCGATCGGTGACGGCCTCTGACACCGGGCACTTCAGCGAATAGCAGCGCTCGCCCTTCAAGAAGAGCTTCGTGCGCTCACGCCGACATAGCCGGCAAACCGGTCCTGTGTATCGAGCCATGCTCGGTCCTACCTGCGCTTCCTGTGCGTTCTCAAACCCGCCGGCGCTTCTTGGGCCGACAGCCGTTGTGCGGAATGGGTGTGACGTCCTTGATGCCGACCACCTCGATGCCGGCCGCAGCGAGCGAGCGGATGGCGGTCTCGCGACCCGAGCCCGGTCCACGCACCAGCACGTCGACCTTGCGGACCCCGTGCTCCATGGCCCGGCGGGCGCACGCCTCGGCGGCCAGCTGCGCCGCGAAGGGGGTGGACTTGCGGGAGCCCTTGAAGCCGACGTTGCCGGCCGAGGCCCACGCGAGGACGTTGCCCTCGGGGTCGGCGATCGTGACGACGGTGTTGTTGAACGAGCTCTTGATGTGGGCCACGCCGTAGGCGATGTTCTTGCGCTCCCGACGCCTCGGGCGCCGGCTGCCTCCCTGGGCCTTGGAGCCCTGCTGCTTGGTCGGACGGGGGGGCATCTACTTGCGCACCTTCTTCTTCCCGGCCACCGTCTTCTTGGGGCCCTTGCGGGTGCGGGCGTTGGTGTGGGTCCTCTGCCCGTGCACCGGGAGCCCCCGACGATGCCGGATCCCCTGGTAGCAGTTGATCTCCTGCTTGCGCTTGATGTCCTGGGCGACGTCCCGGCGGAGGTCACCCTCGACCCGGAGGCTCGCGTCGATGTAGTTGCGGAGGCGGCTGACCTCTTCGTCGGTCAGGTCACGGACCCGGGTGTTGGGGTCCACGTCGGTGCTCGCGCAGACCTGCTTGGACACGGTGTTGCCAATGCCGAAGATGTAGGTGAGGGAGATCTCCACCCGCTTCTCTCGCGGGATGTCGACGCCGGCGATTCGAGCCACTCTTGTCTTCTTCTCCTCAGCCTTGACGCTGCTTGTGCCGCGGGTTGTCGCAGATGACGACCACCCGGCCGTGACGCCGGATGATCTTGCACTTCTCGCAGATCCGCTTGACGCTCGGTCGGACCTTCACGTCTCGTTCCTCGTCCTTCTCGCCACGCCGCTTGGCGTGCTCACTTGTACCGGTAGGTGATGCGCCCCCGACTGAGGTCGTAGGGCGTGATCTCGACCTGCACCTTGTCGCCGGGCAGGATCCGGATCCTGTGCATCCGCATCCGCCCAGAGCTGTGCGCCAATACCTTGTGCCCGTTCTCGAGCTCGACCCGGAACATGGCGTTGGGCAAAGGCTCCGTCACCGTCCCGTCCAGCACGATGGCGTCTTCCTTGGGCTTTGGCAGGTGTCTCTCCTCGTTCTTCCTCCGACCGCCCCGAGCACCGCGCGGTACACGGGTCCGAGGGGATCGGCGGTGTGACCAGCGAACGCGGGTCCGTAGCAAGCTTCGGACGGGCGCGGCAGGCCGACCTGAGATTTTATCGCGCGCCCGGGAAATTGCCACCCCGGGAGCGATATTCGCCATGATCGGGCCCCGAGCCTGCCCGGGAACCTCGTTTCCATCCTAAGGGGCTCAGCCGAGACCCGCGTACCCGGAGCCAGCGTGTGCTCGAATTCGCCGCCCGCACAAGGCTCGGGTCGGCGGAACAGCCCCGCCGAGGCCGTCAACAATTTGATCAAGCGGTTGGGAGAGGCCCTTGACAACCGAAGAATCATTATATCACTATAACTATTATGATAGTTGAAGTAACTGGGGCAAGCCCTGCCGTCGCCCCTGAATTCAGCCGGCGGCGGCGCATCGGCATCCTGTTCATCTGCTCGATGAGCCTGCTCATGGTGGGTCTCGACGTAACCATCGTCAACGTCGCCCTGCCCTCGATCGGCCGCGACTTCCACGCGCCGCTGTCGGGCCTGCAGTGGACGGTGGACGCCTACACCCTGGTGCTGGCCAGCCTGCTCATGCTCTCGGGCTCGACCGCCGACCGACTCGGACGCCGACGCACCTTCGTCATCGGGCTGCTCACCTTCGCCGCGGGCTCACTGCTGTGCAGCCTGGCCCCCAACCTGACCACGCTGATCATCTTCCGCATGGTCCAGGCGGTGGGCGGATCGATGTTGAACCCGGTGGCCATGTCGATCATCACCAACACCTTCACCGTCCCCCGGGAGCGGGCCCAGGCCATCGGGGTCTGGGCCGCCGTGGTCGGGGTGTCCATGGCCCTTGGCCCGGTGGTTGGTGGTCTTCTCGTGACCTCGGTCGGTTGGCGGTCGATCTTCTGGATCAACATCCCCGTCGGGCTGACCGCGGTAATCCTGGCCCGGCGCTACATCCCCGAATCCAAGGCACCGGTGGCGAGGAAGGTGGACATCCCCGGGCAGGTGCTCGTGATCACGCTCCTGGCCTCGCTCACCTACGGCATCATCGAAGCCCCCGACCGGGGTTGGTCGTCGGCCATCATCGTCGGGGCCTTCTTCGTTACCGCCGTGTCGCTGGCTGCGCTCTTGATCCGCGAGCGCCGGGTCAGCGAGCCGCTCATCGACCTGCGCTTCTTCCGGTCGGTGCCGTTCGCCTCGGCCACGGTCATCGGCGTTGCCGCCTCCGCCGCCCTCGGTGGGTTCCTCTTCCTCAACACGCTCTACCTCCAGGAGGTGCGCGGGCTCTCCCCGCTCCAGGCCGGGATCGATACCCTGCCCATGGCGGCAATGACCATGCTTCTTCCGCCGTTCTCGGGTCGACTCGTCGGCCGCCGTGGCAGCAGGATCCCCCTCGTCATTGCCGGCGCCACGTTGGGCACCGCGTGCCTCATGCTGGTCGGACTGAGCGCCACGACCCCGTTCACGTGGTTGTTCACTGCGTACGTGATCTTCGGCATCGGCTTCGGTTTCGTGAACGCGCCGATCACCAATGCCGCCGTTTCGGGCATGCCCCGAGCCCAGGCCGGCGTGGCTGCCGCCATCGCCAGCACGTCTCGCCAGATCGGCCAGACCCTGGGCGTGGCCGTGGTTGGCGCTCTGGTGTCCTCCTCGTTGAAGGCGGGGCACCACGACTTCGCCCGGGCCAGCCGGGCCGGCTGGTGGGTCCTGGCCGGATGCGGTGCAGTGGTGTTGGTCCTCGGTCTGGTCGCGACCTCGTCTTGGGCCAGGGGCACAGCCCAACGCACGGCCGAGGCCATCAACCCCGAGTTCCTCGAAGGACAGACGAGATGACGGCGAGCGGCCGTCACGACGACGCGGCGCGCAAGGCGTGGCAGGCGATGGCCGATCTGGTGCTGGACAACGAGCGCCGACGAGAGGTCAGTGAACAGGTCGGTCTGAGCTTCGGAAAGATCAGGGCATTGCGACGGATCGCCGGTCGGCCCATGCCCATGGGGGAGCTGGCCGCCCTGCTCGGCGTGGATCCACCCAACCTGACGACGGTGGTCGATGACCTCGAAGGCGCGGGCCTGGTGGAACGCAGGGCCCATCCCACCGACCGGCGGGCCAAGATCGTGGTGGCCACCGCTGCCGGTGCCGCGCTGGCCCGACGGGCCGAGCAGATCCTCGAGCGGCCACCGGTGGGCCTGTCCGAGCTGCCGGCCGGTGACCTCGAGACCCTGGAGCGAATCTTGTCCCGGGTCCGGCGGGATCGAGCGCTCGGCCGCTGACCCGGCAGCCCGCCCGGCCACACGAGCCAGGACTTCGTCGCGGCCGCCCTGAAGTGGACGGAGAGGCCCGGTCGGGGAAGCGCCTTGCTGGCGGAAACCGGCTGGCGCTCTAACGGTGCAGGAGGAAGCGTTGGCGACCGTTCTCGACCGGGCCGAGCGGCTTCACGCTGGGCTTCTCCGGGTACGGAGGTGGCGATGACCTCGCCTCGGCCGTTCGAGTGCGCGCTGTCGAACCCACCGTCTCCCTCCCATTCGCCGGCCAGTGGCCCGAGCGGGCCCCACTCTTCCGGCACCGCCAACCTTCTAGGGAATGGTGAAGATCTGCGGGCCGTCGTCGGTCACCGCGATCGTGTGCTCGAAGTGCGCCGACAACGACCCGTCGGCCGTCACCACGCTCCACTGGTCATCGAGCATCCGGGTGGCTGCCCGGCCGAGATTGATCATGGGCTCGACCGCGAAGACGTTGCCGGCCTTCATCGTCGGCCCGGGGGAACCGGGCCAGTAGTTGGGCACCTGAGGCAGTTCGTGCATGGCCGTTCCGATGGCATGCCCGACGTACTCGCGGACCACCGAGAACCCGGCCGCCTCGGCCACGCTCTGGACCGCCCGGCCGATCTCGTGCAGGCGGTTGCCGACCTTCATCTGGTCGATTCCGGCGAAGAGCGATGCCTCGGTGACCTCGAGCAACAGTCTTGCGTCGGCGGACACCTCGCCGATGGCCATCGTGTATGCGGCATCGCCGTGATAGCCCTCGATGATTGCGCCGCAGTCGATCGAGAGGATGTCCCCCTCCTCGATCACCTGGGGGCCGGGGATGCCGTGCACGATCATGCTGTTGAGCGACGTGCAGATGACCCCGGGAAACGGAGGATTGCCGTAGTTGAGGAAGTTGGACTTCGCCCCTCGGCGCTCCAGCACCTCGCGCGCGGCCTGGTCGATCGATGCCGTGGTGACGCCGGGGCGCGCCGTGGCCCGCGTCACCTCGTGCATCTCCGCGACGACGCGGCCGGCCCGACGCATCTTGGCCAGCTCGTCTCTGTTCCGACGCATCAGTCCCCCTCCGAGCGCGGCCGCCCCCGGTCGTCCATCAACCGACGGTCGATCGCCCTGACCACCCGCCGGGTCACCATGTCGGCAGAGCCGGTCCCGTTGACGGTCGCGAGCAGGTTGGCCTTCTGGTGGTAGAAGTCGAGGAGCGGCGCCGTCTGGCGTGCGTACAGCTCGAGGCGGCGGGTGATCGCCTCCTCGGTGTCGTCCTCTCGCTGGACCACCTCGCCGCCGCACACGTCACAGGTCCCTCTGATGGCGGGGGGGGAGGAGACCGAGTAGTTGGTGCCGCAGTCCTCGCACACCCGTCGGGCCGCGAGCCGCCGCAGCACCGCGTGGGTGGGGACTTCCAGGTTGATGACCATGTCGAGGGTCTCGGGCAGCAGGATCTCGTCCAGCGTCTCGGCCTGCGTCGTCGTGCGCGGGCACCCATCGAGGACGAATCCCCGCGACCGTGCGTCGGCCTGGGTGAGCCTCTGGCGGACCATCTCCATGATTAGCTCATCGGAGACGAGGTCGCCGCGGTCCATGTCCGCCTGGGCCCGCAGGCCGAGCGGGGTGCGGGATTTCACGGCCGCGCGCAGCATGTCGCCCGTCGAGACGTGCGGCACCACGTAGTGGTGGGAGAGCCGAACGCATTGCGTTCCCTTGCCGGCCCCCTGCTTGCCGAGGACCACGAGCCTGACGCCGGAGACCACCAGCGATTACTTGAGAAAGCCTTCGTAGTTGCGCATCATCAGCTGGCTGTCGATCTGTCGCATCGTTTCGAGGGCCACCCCCACCGAGATGAGCAGCGTGGTCCCGTAGAAGGGGAAGGCGGTCAGATGCCAGAGCGACATGAGCACCGAGGGCACCACCGCGACGGTGGCCAGGAACAAGGCCCCGACCACCGTGATCCGGCTCAAGATGTGGGCGAAGTACCGCTCGGTCGGCGGCCCCGGGCGGATGCCCGGGATGAACCCGCCCTGCTTTCGGATGATGTCGGCCTGCTGGTGCGGGTCGAACGCGACATAGACGTAGAAGAAGGTGAAGGCGAGGATCAGGACGAAATAGAACGAGATGTAGATGAGGCTGGTCGGCTGGATGTTGGTCCGCACGAAGTCCTGGAAGCCGTGCCAGGGGATGACGTTCGAGAAGAGCACCGGGATGTAGAGGACCGAGCTCGCGAAGATGATCGGGATAACGCCCGACTGGTTGACTTTGAGCGGGATGTAGGTGCTCGATCCGCCGTACATTCGCCGGCCGACCACCCGTTTCGCGAACGTCACGGGGATCCGTCGTTGCCCCTGGTCCATGAAGACGATGACCACCAACAGGATCAGGGAGACGGCCAGGATGGCGCCGAATTTCGCGATCCCGCCCTCCTCGTAGATGGCCTTGCCACCGGCCGGGATCGACGCGACCACGTTCGCGAAGATCAGGATCGACATCCCCTGTCCGATGCCGCGCTGGGTGATGAGCTCGGCCAGCCACATGACGAACGCGGTGCCGGCGGTCAGGCACAGCACCATGAAGGCGGCCAGCGGCACCGTGAATTTCGGGATGAGGTCGATGGTCGTCCCGAGCAGACCCGAGTCGTGGCCGTGGAAGGCGTAGACGAGCCCGGTCGACTGCATGAGCGCGAGTGCGACGGTCAGGTACCGGGTCGTCTGGGTGATCTTCTTCTGGCCGACCGCCCCCTGGTCCCGCCACTCCTCGAGCTTCGGGATAACCGTCGACAGCAGCTGGATGATGATCGAGCTGGTGATGTAGGGCATGACGCCAAGGCCGAAGATGGCCAGCCGGACCAGCGCGCCGCCGGAGAACAGGTTGAGGAAGCCGAGCACGCCCGACGCGCCGGCCGAGTGCTGGAGCTGCTGGACCTTGGCGAAGCTGACCCCGGGGACCGGCACGTTCGCGCCCAACTGGTACAGCGCGATGACCAAGAGGGTGAACAGGACCTTGTTTCGAAGGTCCGGTACCCGGAAGATGTTGGCCAGTCTCGTCAGCATGACGCTGTTAGTCGCTCCCCGCTTGTGCCGACGGGCCGGCTACCGGTTGGTCAGGGCGTTGCCCCGAGCCGGAGGCCTGCCGTGCCCGAACGGCGGCTGAACCCGCTCGACGCTACCCCCCGCGGCGGTGATCGCGGCCTCCGCCGAGGCGGAAAATGCGTGCGCCGAGACCCGAAGGGCCCGGCTGACCTCACCGCGGCCGAGGATCTTGGCCATATCCCCCTTCCGGAGCAGGCCGGAGGCGACCAGGATGTCGGGGTTCAGCTCGTCGACCCCCAGGGCGTCGATGGCGTCGAGGTTGATGGCGGTGTACTCCACCCGGAAGGGGTTCTTGAACCCGCGCAGCTTCGGGATCCGCTGCATGAGGGGCAGCTGGCCGCCCTCGAACCCGGCCGGGACGGTGCCGCGGGCCCGCTGACCCTTCATCCCCCGGCCGGCCGTCTTGCCGCCCTTGCCCCCGATGCCGCGGCCGACCCGGTGGGGCGCCTTCTTCGAGCCCTTCGGGCTCGAGATCTCATGGAGCTTCACGACGTCACCTCCTCGACGTTGACCAGGTGGGACACCCGGTGCAACATGCCCCGGATCTCCGGGCGGTCCGGCAGGTCGTTGACCTTCCCGATCCCCCGGAGCCCGAGGGCGCGCAGCGTCCCCCGGTGCTTGGGCTTGGTGCTAATCGCCGAGCGGATCTGGGTCACTCGTAGCGTGCCCACCTCGCTCGCCTTGGCGCTCTTGCGCGGCGGCATGCTCAGGCGCCTTCCGAATAGAGCTCGGTCTCGCGCTTGCGCTCCCGGAAGGCGCGCAGCACCCCGCCCGGAACGACCTCCTCGGGCTGCTTCCCGCGCAGGGCCGCGATCTGGTCGGGCGTGCGCAGGCTCTTCAGCCCGGCGATGGTGGCGTGAGCGACGTTGATCCCGTTGGATGACCCGAGCGACTTGGCCAGCACGTCGCGGATCCCGGCCATCTCCAAGATGGCCCGGGCCGCACCGCCCGCGATCACGCCGGTTCCCGGCGCGGCCGGCTTCAGCATCACCCGTCCCGCACCGCTCTCCCCCATCACGGGATGGACGATGGTCGACCCGGCCAGGGCCACCTCGAAGACGTTCTTGCGCGCCTCTTCGATGCCCTTCTGCACGGCCAGCCCGGCCTCCTTGGCCTTGCCGTAGCCGAGCCCGACGTGCCCGTTGCCGTCGCCGACCACCATCAGGGCGGCGAAGGAGAACCGTCGACCGCCCTTCACGACCTTGGCCACCCGGTTCACCCGGATGGTCCTTTCCTCGTATTGCGTCTCTGGCACTAGAGCTCCAGTCCCTCGGCCCGGACGGCGTCGGCGAGTGCCGCCACCCGCCCGTGATAGGCGAACCCGCCGCGATCGAACACCAGCTGGGTGATCCCAGCGTCCTTTGCCCGCGAGGCCACGAGCTTCCCGACCGCCTCGGCTCCGGCCACGTTGCCGCCGCCACCCGATCCGAGCTTGCGCCGCAGATCGGCCTCGACCGTCGAGGCGGCAGCCAACGTGCGGCCGGCGCCGTCGTCGATGACCTGGGCCGAGATGTGCCGGTGCGACCGGTTGACCGCGAGGCGCGGGCGCGCCGCGGTGCCGACAACCTTGCCGCGGACCCGGGCGTGCCGGCGGATGCGCAGGGTCCTGGTGATGGCCGCCTTGGAGGTCATTTCGCCGCCTTTCCAGCCTTGCGAAGGACGCGCTCGCCGAGATAGCGCACGCCCTTGCCCTTGTATGGCTCGGGCTTGCGGATCTTGCGGATGTCCGCCGCCACCTGGCCGACCTTCTCCTTGTCGATGCCCCGCACGATGATCCGGGTGGGCACCGGCACCTCGAACGTGATCCCCTCGGGCGCGTCGACCATGACCGGGTGCGAGAACCCGAGCGCCAGCTCGATGGAGCTCGGCCCGCGCAGCATGGCCCGGTAGCCGACGCCGACGATCTCAAGCTCCTTGCTGAAGCCCTCGGTGACGCCGGTGACCATGTTGGCAACCAGCGAACGGGTCAGGCCGTGCAGCGCCCGGTTCATGCGCTCGTCGTTGGGACGGGCCACGTTCAGCACGTCGCCCTCCTGGGTGATCGTGATTGCGCCGGGAAGCGAGCGCGCCAGTGTCCCCTGGGGTCCCTTCACGGTCACCGACCGCTCCTCAAGGGTCACCGACACGCCCGAGGGCACCGCGATGGGGGATCTACCGACGCGTGACATCAGGCACCACCGGCGCGCGCGCTCTTCGCCCGGCGGACGCCGGGACGCAGCGAAGAAAGGGCGTGATCACCAGACATAACAAAGCACCTCTCCACCGAGGTGGTGCTTGCGGGCGTCGCGGTCGGTCATGAGACCGTGGCTGGTCGAGACCACCGCGACGCCAACCCCGCCAAGCACCCGAGGGATCCGGTCCGCGCGAGCGTAGATGCGCAGGCCGGGCTTGGAGACACGCTTGATGCCGGCGATCGTCCGCGTCCGGTCGGCCGCGTACTTCATCGTGATCTCGAGGGTCGAGCCGGGCTTGTCCGGGGTCTCGGACACCTCGAAGCCCGCGATGTACCCCTCCTTCTCGAGGATCGCCGCGAGGGCCTCCTTGAGCTTCGAGCCCGGCATCTTCACGGTGTCGAACTGGGCCGAATTCGCGTTGCGGATCCGGGTCAGCATGTCGGCGATGGGGTCGGTCATTGTCATGACGCCACCTCCCTCACCAGCTCGACTTGGTCACGCCCGGCACCTCGCCGGCGTGGACCATCGTGCGGAGACAGATTCGACAAAGACCGAACTTGCGGAAGACGGCCTTGGGCCGACCGCACCGCTGGCAGCGCGTGTAACCGCGCACCTTGAACTTTGGGATCCGTTGCTGCTTTTGGATGAGTGCCTTCTTCGCCATATTGCTTATCGGGTCTCCTGTCGGAACGGGAAGCCGAACGCTCGAAGGAACGCCCGACCCTCCTCGTCGTTGCGAGCTGTGGTCACGATTGTGATGTCCATGCCCCGCACCTGGTCGATGCGGTCGTAGTCGACCTCGGGGAAGATCAGCTGCTCGGTCACCCCGAAGGTGTAGTTGCCATTGCCGTCGAACGAACGGGGGGAGAGCCCCCGGAAGTCCCGGATCCTCGGGATGGTGATGCTGATCAGCCGGTCGAGGAACTCCCAGGCCCGGTCACCCCGCAGCGTCACCTTGACCCCGATCGCGTTGCCCTCCCGGAGCTTGAAGCTCGCGATCGATTTCTTGGCCCTCGTCACGATCGGCTTCTGGCCGGAGATCACCTCGAGGTCCCGCTGGGCTCCATCGATGAGGGAGGCCTGCTGGGTTGCCTTGCCGACCCCCATGTTGATGACGATCTTCTCGAGCCTCGGGACCTGCATCACGTTCTCGAGCCCGAGCTCGCCCCGCAGCTGGGCCCTGAACTCGGCCAGATACCGCTCCTTCATCCGGGGCCGGGCGCGCGTCGCGGTGGCCGTCCCGGTGCGGGCCGGGGCGGCCTTCTTCGCCGCTGCGGCCTTCTTGGCCGGTGCCTTCTTCGCCGCCGCGGCCTTGGTGGCCGGGGCCTCCTCGGCCTCTTCGTTCACGGCCTCTTCGGGCGTCTCTTCGTTCACGGCCTCTTCGGGCGTCTCTTCGTCCACGGCCTCTTCGGGCGTCTCGTCGGTCTCGTCCGGGGTCACAGCTCGGCCCCGCACTTCCGGCACACGCGTTGCTTGCGGCCCTGGTCGTCGATGTCGACGCCGACGCGAGCCGGGCCCCCGTGGCTGTTGCACCACAGCGACACCGCCGAGGCTGACATCGGCATGAACTTGTCGATGATCCCGCCCTGCATGGTCGCCCGCTTGGGCTTGGTGTGGCGCTTGGCCACGTTTACGCCCTCAAGCACGACCTTGTCCTGGGCCGGCATCGTCCTGACGACCTCGGCACGCTGGCCGCGGTTCTTTCCGGTGCGGACGACGACGCGATCTCCCTTGCGGATGCGCATCACAACACCTCCGGGGCCAGCGAGACGATGCGCATGAACCGCTTGTCGCGCAGCTCGCGCCCGACCGGGCCGAAGATGCGGGTCCCGCGCGGCTGCTGCTGCTCGTTGATCAACACCGCCGCGTTCTCGTCGAATCGGATGTAGCTGCCGTCGGGACGGCGCTTCTCCTTCTTCGTCCGGACGACCACGCAGCGGACGACGTCGCCCTTCTTCACGGCCGCGCCGGGGATGGCGTCTTTCACGGTCGCGACGAAGATGTCGCCGATCGACGCGTAGCGGCGCCGCGAGCCACCGAGGACCCTGATACAGAGCACCTCACGGGCCCCCGAGTTGTCGGCCACGCGAAGACGGGACTCCTGCTGGATCATCGGGCCCGCTCCATGATCTCGGCCAAGCGCCAGCGCTTCAGCTTGGACAACGGGCGCGTCTCGGTGACCCGTACCTTGTCGCCGACCTTCGCCGTGTTCTCGGCGTCGTGGACGTAGAGGCGCTTGGTTCGCTGGACCGTCTTGCCGTAGCGGGGATGCCGCACCCGCTCGATGACCGCCACGATGACGGTCGCCTCCATGGCGTCGGAGACCACGATGCCCTCGCGGACCTTCCGGCGGTTCAAACGTGTCTGGGCTTCGTCGACCATCACTGCTCCTCGTCGGCCGACGGCTGGTCGGCTGTGTCCTCGGCCTTGCGGCGGCGACCCCGGATCCGAGTCGAACTCTTGGGCGCCTCTCCGACCTCGTCTGCGGCCTGGAGTCTGCGGCGGCGACCCCGGCTCGGAGCGGGAGCCGGGTCATCGTCGGGCTCCTCGGCTTCGGGTTCGTCGGCCGCCGCTATCTCGGCGGGCTCATCCGTGACCTCTTCGACCTCTTCGACCTCTTCGACCTCTTGGATCTCGACGACCTCTTCGACCTTCCGGGCCCGGCGCGACCGGGCCGGGATCGGCTCGGCCACCTCGTCGTCGGCCTCGACGTCTGTCTCCTCGAGCTCGCGGGCGCGGCGCTGAGCCCTCACCCGGGCCGGCTGGGGAGCCGGCGCCTCGAACGCGACCCCCTCGGATTCGGCTATCTCCATCTCGCGCAGCACCGTCAGGATCCTGGCGACGTCGCGCCGGACCGACTTCAGCTGGGACACGTTGTCCAGCTGGCCCGTGGCGAGCTGGAACCGCAGGTTGAGCAGCTCGCGACGAGCCTCGACGAGCCGGGTCTCCAGCTCGTCGCCGTCCATGGTGAAGAACTCCACCGCCTTGGTCATCAGATCTCGACCTCGGAGGCACCGTGGGTGCCCGGGCGGACGACGAAGCGGGCCTTGATGGGCAGCTTCTGGATCGCCCGCTCCATGGCCGCGCGTGCGAGCGGGGTTTCCACGCCGGACAGCTCGAACAGCATGCGGCCCGGGCGAACCACCGCGACCCAATGCTCGGGGTTCCCCTTGCCCGAGCCCATGCGCGTCTCGGCGGGCTTCTCGGTCACCGGCTTGTCCGGGAAGATCCGGATCCAGACCTTCCCACCACGCTTCACGTGGCGGGTCATCGCGATCCGGGCGGCCTCGATCTGCCGGGCCGTGATCCAGCCCGGTTCGAGGGCCTGGATCCCGAAGTCGCCGAAATTGATGGTCGTGCCACCCTTCGAGACGCCGCGGAGACGGCCGCGCTGCTGCTTGCGATGGCGGACCTTGCGGGGCATCAACACGTCAGTCGGCCTCTCGGCGGAAGTGCGGGGTCTCGTGATGCTCGTGGGTCTGCCGCTCCATCTGCTCGTCCTGGGCCAGCTGGCGCTCCAGGTCGTCGGGCTCGGTCGGCAGCTCGAGCAGGTCGCGGGCGGGCGTCTCGGGTTCGGCCGGTGCCTCCTCGCCCTCCGGCGCGACGGCAGCGGGAGCCTCGACGACCTCTTCGGCGACTTCCTCTTGGGCGACTTCCTCCTCGGCGACGACCTCTTCGGCGACTTCCTCTTCGACAACCTCGTCCTCGAGGACGTCGTCGAGCCCCTCATCGAGCGCGCTGCCCGGCTCGCCCTGCTCGATCCGGCGGCGCCCACCGCCGGCGGTGATGAGCCGGCGGGGGCCGGACTGACCGGAGGTCTCCCCGACCGCCATCGCGGCCTCGCGGGTGATCTTGTCGTCGATCGAGACCTTGTA
>PMOQ01000107.1:22250-32210 GCA_003161255.1 Acidimicrobiaceae bacterium
CCCTGGGCGCCGGCCTTCTGCACGGTCTGGATGGCCCGCTTCATGGCCCGGCGGAAGGCGACCCGGCGAACCAGCTGGTCGCAGATCCCCTGGGCGATCAACGCCGCGTCGAGCTCGGGCCGCTTGATCTCTTGGATGTTGAGCTGGATCCGATTGGGTAGCCCGGTGATCTCCTCGAGCTTCTTCTTCAGGCGGTCGGCCTCGGAGCCACGCCGGCCAATGACGATGCCCGGGCGCGCCGTGTGGATGTCGACGCGGACCCGGTCACGGGTGCGCTCGACCTCGATCCGGCTGACCGCGGCGGCCTCCAGCTGCGACATGAGGTAGTCGCGGATGCGCCAGTCCTCGACTACGAACTCCCGGTACCGGCGCTCTTCGAACCATCGCGACTTCCAATCGGTGGTGACACCGAGCCGGAACCCGTAGGGGTTGACCTTTTGACCCATTAGCTGTCTTTCTCCTCGTCGGCGTCGTCCGGCTCGCCGTCGGTGCCCTCTTCGTCCTCGTCCTCTTCGTCGCCCGCATCGGCCTCGTCCTCGGCAACGACGTCCTCGTCGACCGCCTCGTCCTGGGCGACGTCCTCGTCATCGAGTTCGGGTTCCTGCAACTCGTCGAGTTCCGCTTCGGCCTCGGCCAACCGGGCCTCTTCGGCCTCGGCCTGGGAGGCCCGGCGGCGGGTCAGGCGACCGGAGAGGTCGGCCCGGCGCCTCGACTCGGTGACCCGGCGGGACCGGCGGGCCTGGGTGGCGTCGCGCTCGGCCCGGCGTCGGGCCAGGCGTTCGTCGTCCATCCGGCTGACGATCACGGTCACGTGGCAGGTCCGCTTGCGGATCCGCGTGGCCCGTCCACGCGCTCGGGGCCGCCAACGCTTGAGCGTGACCGACTCGTCGGCGTAGCAGGCCGAGACGTAGAGGTCCTCGGCGTCGAGCCCGTCGTTGTGGACCGCGTTGGCGACGGCCGAGGCCAGCACCTTGCCGACCGCCTCGGCGGCCATCCGAGGGGTGGCCCGCAGGATCTGGGCGGCGATGTCGGCGTCCTTGCCCCGGATCAGGTCGAGAACCTGGCGAGCCTTGGAGGCCGAGATGGAAGAGTGCCGCAGGACGGCCCGGGTGCCGGGCCGCTCGTTGGTCTTGGCGCCCGGCATCTAGCGCCGCCCTGCGCGTTCTTGGCCGGCGTGGAACCGGAACGTCCTCGTGGGTGCGAACTCGCCGAGCTTGTGGCCGACCATTGACTCGGTCACGTAGACGGGCACGTGCCGGCGTCCGTCGTGGACCGCGATGGTGTGGCCGACCATGTCGGGGATGATCGTGGATCGCCTCGACCAGGTCTTGATGACCCGCTTCTCCCCGGTCGAGTTCAGGGCGTCGACCTTCTTCAACAGATGGTCGTCGACGAAGGGTCCCTTCTTCAGGCTGCGCGGCATTCTTCGGTCCCCTTAGCGCCTTGCCCCGCGCTTGCGGCGGCGGCGGATGATCAACTTGTCGGATTCCTTGTGTCGGGACCTGGTCCGGCCCTCGGGCTTGCCCCACGGGGACACCGGGTGGCGGCCACCCGACGACTTCCCCTCGCCGCCACCGAGCGGGTGNNCTGGGGGCGGATGCCCTTCCAGCGGTTCCGGCCCGCCTTGCCCACCTTGATGAGCTCGGCCTCGGAGTTCCCGACGACACCGAGCGTGGCCCGGCAGTCGATGGAGACGCGGCGCATCTCGGTCGAGGGCAGCCGAAGGGTGGCGAACCCGCCGTCCTTCGCGACCAGCTGGATGCTCATGCCGGCCCCCCGGGCCATCTTGCCGCCACCGCCCGGGCGCAGCTCCACGTTGTGGATCACCGAGCCGACCGGGATGTAGCGCATCGGCAGGGCGTTGCCCGGCCGAATATCCGAGCCCTGGCCGCTCTGGAGCGTGTCGCCGACCTTCACCTGGGCCGGGGCGAGGATGTAGCGCTTCTCGCCGTCGGCGTAATGGAGCAGCGCGATGCGGGCGTTGCGGTTCGGGTCGTATTCGATCGCCGCCACCTTGGCCGGCACGCCGTCCTTGTCCCGACGGAAGTCGACGATCCGGTACTGGCGCTTGTGCCCGCCCCCGCGGTGGCGGGCCGTCTTGCGGCCATAGTTGTTTCGGCCGCCGCTGCCCGGCAGCGGCGCGACGAGCGAGCGCTCCGGGCGGTCGCGGGTGATCTCGGAGAAGTCGGCGACGCTTTGGAACCGGCGTCCCGGACTGGTGGGCTTTCTCGAGCGGACGGGCATTCGATGATCCTCAGCTCTCGAAGAGATCGATCTTGTCGCCCGCGTGCAGCGTCACGAAGGCCCGCTTCGTGTTGGGGCGCCTGCCGGGCGTGTTGGTGCGGCGATTGCGGGTGGTCTTGCCCTTGCGGTTGAGGGTGTTCACGTTGTCGACCTTCACCCCGAAGGCCTCCTCCACGGCGCGGCGGATCTCGATCTTCGTCGAGCGCGGGTCGACCACGAACACGTAGACGTTGTGGTCCATCAGCCCGTAGGTCTTCTCGGACACGACGGGGCGGATCAGGATCGCTTCGGCGTCACGCATCGGCGCCACCCTCTTCGCTCGGCGCGCCCGGGAGGGTCTTGTCGGTGAAGACGACCCAGTCGGAGCGGAGGATGTCGTAGGCGGCGAGCTCGCTCGCGAGCAC
The DNA here is from genome assembly GCA_003161255.1 of Acidimicrobiaceae bacterium. Classification (GTDB taxonomy): domain Bacteria; phylum Actinomycetota; class Acidimicrobiia; order Acidimicrobiales; family RAAP-2; genus Palsa-461. The sequence goes on from PMOQ01000107.1 coordinate 24,899, forward strand.
GGTGTCCACCTCGGGCAGGTTGGAGAAGGAGCGGTCGGCCACCACGTCGTCGTGGGAGAGCACCGCGAGCACGCGGCCGCCCAGGTCGAGCGCCTCGAGCGCCCCCAGCGCGTCCTTCGTCTTCGGCAGCTCCCACGGCCACCGGTCGATCAGCACGATGCGGTCGTCGGCGGCCCGGTCGGACAGGGCCGAGTACAGCGCCAGGCGCACCATCTTCTTGGGCGTCCGCTGGCGGTAGCTACGCGGTTTGGGCCCGAGCGCCACGCCACCGCCCGAGTAGTGCGGTGCCCTCGTCGAGCCCTGGCGGGCCCGGCCGGTGCCCTTCTGGTTGTAGGGCTTGGCGCCGCCGCCCCGGACCTCGGCCCGGGTCTTGGTGGCCTGCGTGCCCGAGCGGGCCGCGGCCAGCTGGGCCGTGACGACCTGGTGCAGGACGGCCTCGTTGGGCTCGATCCCGAAGATGGTCGGCTCGAGGGCGACCTGGCCGAGCTCGGCGCCGGTGACGTCGCGGCGGGTGACCTGGCGCTCCACCGGGTCGGGCCGCTCCTTGCGCACCGGGCCTCGCAGTGCGCTCTTTGTCGCCGGACTCACCGTGCGCTCCCGTTGGCGGCCGGCGAGGGCGCCTTGACCGAGTTGCGGAGCACGACCATGCCGCCCCGGGGGCCCGGGATGGCCCCCTTCACGAGCACCAGCTCGCGTTCGGGGTCGGCGGAGACGATCTGGAGGTTGAGCGCCGTGACCTGGCGGGCCCCCATCCGGCCGGCCATCCGGGTGCCCTTGAACACGCGCGACGGCGTTGCGCAGGCGCCGATCGAGCCGGGGGCCCGGTGGTGCTTGTGGTTGCCGTGCGCGGCGCCCTGGCCCTTGAAGTTGTGCCGCTTCATGGCGCCGGTGAAGCCCTTGCCCTTGCTGACCGCGATGGCATCCACCCGCTCACCGGGGCTCCACAGATCGGCCGAGAGCTGCTGGCCCACCGTGAAGTTGCTGATGTCGTCCAGGCGGAGCTCGACGAGGCGCCGGCCGGGCTCGACGCCGGCGGCCGCGTAGTGGCCGTCGGTCGGCTTGTTCAGTGTGTTGCGCCGGCGGAAGCCGTAGGTGACCTGCAGGGCCGAGTAGCCCTCCTTCTCCGGGGTCTTCACCTGGACCACCCGCACGGGCGCGACGCGCAGCACCGTCACCGGGATGGCACGGTTCTGGTCGTCCCAGACCTGGGTCATGCCGACCTTCTCGCCGACGATCGCCTTGGTGGCCACTTCGCGCGTCTTTCGTGAACGGGCCCCTGGGGACCCTGGTGCATGCCAACGCTCCGCCCGGTTATCCCGAGCGGAGCGCTCGACTGTTTCGACCCGAGGTCCCCGACCGATGGCCGGGCGCTCGAGCACGTCTGTTGGGGCGGCGACCCATCGGGGTCACCGGTCGGCCCGAAATTGGCCCGAAAGAACAGGTTACACCACCGCCGAACGGCCCCGCCAGGGCCGATCAGCCGCCTCGCGACCCCACGCCGACCGCTGTCCCCCGCCCGGTCGGGCCGGGCGGCTCAGGCGTTCTGGATCTTGATCTCGATGTCGACGCCGGCGGGCAGATCGAGGCGCTGGAGCGAGTCGACCGTCTTCGGGGTGTGCTCGACGATGTCCACCAGGCGCTTGTGGACCCGCATCTCGAAGTGCTCCCGGGAGTCCTTGTACTTGTGCGGGGACCGAATCACCGTGTAGCGGTGCTTGTCGGTCGGCAGCGGCACCGGGCCCTGGACCTTGGCCTGGGTGCGCAGCACCGTCTGGACGATCTTCTCCGTCGACTGGTCGAGGATCTCGTGNNGCCTTGAGCCGGATCCGGATCTTCTGACGGGGGCCCTCGGCCATGATGACGCTCGCTCGACCGACTACTTGAGGATCTTGGTGACGCGGCCGGCGCCGACGGTTCGCCCACCCTCGCGGATGGCGAATCGCAGGCCCTCTTCCATGGCGATCGGCTTGCCCAACTCGACCGTCATCTCGGTGGTGTCACCGGGCATGACCATCTCGGTGCCGCTGGGAAGGGTGATCGAGCCGGTCACGTCGGTGGTCCGGAAGTAGAACTGGGGCCGGTAGTTGTTGAAGAACGGCTTGTGGCGGCCGCCCTCCTCCTTGGTCAGGGTGTAGACGTTGGCCTCGAAGTTGGTGTGCGGGGTGATGGAGCCCGGCTTGCACAGCACCTGGCCGCGCTCGACGTCCTCCTTCTTGGTCCCACGCAGCAGGCAGCCGGCGTTGTCCCCGGCCCGGCCCTCGTCGAGCTGCCGGCGGAACATCTCGATCCCGGTCACGACGGACGTCTGGGTGTCCCGGAGCCCCACGATCTCGACGGGGTCGCCCACCTTGACCACGCCCTGCTCGATCTTGCCGGTGACGACCGTCCCACGGCCGGTGATGGACATGACGTCCTCGACCGGCATCTGGAAGGGCTTGTCGACGTCGCGGACGGGCTCGGGGATGAAGCTGTCCACGGCCTCCATGAGCTCGGTGATCTTGGGCGTCCACTCGGGGTCGCCCTCCAGCGCCTTCAGCGCGCTGACCCGGATGACCGGGGTGTCGTCGCCCGGGAACTCGTACTCGGAGAGCAGCTCGCGTACCTCCAGCTCGACCAGGTCCAAGAGCTCCTCGTCGTCGACCATGTCGGCCTTGTTGAGGGCGACCACGATCGAGGGGACGCCGACCTGGCGGGCCAGCACGACGTGCTCCCGGGTCTGGGGCATCGGGCCGTCGGTCGCCGAGACCACCAGGATGGCCCCGTCCACCTGGGCGGCGCCCGTGATCATGTTCTTGATGTAGTCGGCGTGGCCGGGCATGTCGACGTGGGCGTAGTGCCGGTTGGGCGTCTCGTACTCGACGTGGGCGATCGTGATCGTGATGCCGCGCTGCTTCTCTTCGGGGGCCTTGTCGATCTGGTCGAAGGGGGTGAACGCGGTGTTCGGGTTCGTCTCGGAGAGGACCTTGGTGATGGCAGCCGTCAGCGTGGTCTTGCCATGGTCGATGTGGCCCATGGTGCCCACATTGACGTGCGGCTTCGTCCGCTCGAACTTCTTCTTGGCCATGTCTGGAGAACCGCTCCCTGCTCTAGGGCGGACCCCCCTCGGGGACCGCCGCGACGGGCGTCCGTCGCCTCTTTGTGTGGCCACTCGGCCGAGTTATTCGCCCCTCGCCCGGGCCACGATCTCCTTGGAGATCGAGTCGGGCACCTCGTTGTACGCGTCGAACTGCATCGTGTACGTGGCGCGGCCCTGCGTACGAGAGCGCAGGTCAGTAGCGTAGCCGAACATGTCGGCGAGCGGTACCTGTGCCCGCACGACGTGGCTGTTCCCCCGCTGCTCCATGCCCTCGACCCTGCCCCGCCGTGAGGCCAGGTCGCCGATGACGTCACCCATGTAGTCCTCCGGGGTGACCACCTCGACGGCCATGACCGGCTCGAGGAGGATCGGCCCGGCCCTCCGGGTGGCCTCCTTCACGGCCATGGAGCCGGCGATCTTGTAGGCCATCTCGGAGGAGTCGACGTCGTGGTACGACCCGTCGACGAGGGTCACCCGAACGTCGACGGTCGGGTAGCCGGCCAGCACCCCGGAGGTCAGCGCCTCCTGGATCCCGGCGTCGATGGAGGAGATGTACTCCTTCGGGATCGACCCCCCGGTGATCTTGTCCACGAACTCGTAGCCACCCCCCGGGCCGGTCGGCTCGAGGTTGATGACGGCGTGGCCGTACTGGCCCCGGCCGCCGGTCTGGCGGATGTACTTGCCGGGCACGTCCTGGACGCTCTTGCGGATCGTCTCGCGGTACGCCACCTGGGGCTTGCCGACATTGGCGTCCACGCTGAACTCGCGCAGCATCCGGTCGACCAGAACCTCGAGGTGGAGCTCGCCCATGCCCGAGATGACCGTCTGGCCGGTCTCGTCGTCGCTGCGCACCCGGAAGGTCGGGTCCTCCTCGGAGAGCGAGAAGAGCGCCCGGGAGAGCTTGTCCTGGTCGGCCTNNGCCTTGGTCTTCGGCTCGACGGCGACGTGGATGACCGGCTCTGGGAACTCGAGGGCCTCGAGCACGATCGGGTGCGCCGGGTCGGCCAGGGTGTCCCCGGTCGTCGTCTGCTTGAGCCCGACCACCGCGATGATGTCGCCGGCGAAGATGGCGTCCTTGTCCTCGCGGTGGTTGGCGTGCATCTGGAGCAGCCGCCCGATGCGCTCGCGCTTGTCCCTCGTCGAGTTGAGGACGGTGCCGCCCTTGCGCAGCGTGCCCGAGTAGACCCGCAGATAGGTGAGCTTGCCGACGTAGGGGTCGGTCATGATCTTGAAGGCGAGCGCCGAGAACGGTGCGTCGTCGTCGGGGAGCCGCTCGTCGGGCTCGTCCTTGCCCGGCTTGGTGCCGATGGTCGGCGGGAGGTCGAGCGGGCTCGGCAGGTAGTCGACCACTGCGTCGAGCATCGGCTGGACGCCCTTGTTCTTGAACGCCGAGCCACACAGCACCGGGACCACGTGTGCCCCGAGGGTGGCCGCGCGGAGCGAACGGCGGAGGTCGTCGCCGGTGATCTTCTCCTCGGCCAGGTACTTCTCCATGATCGTGTCGTCGAAGTTGGAAAGGACGTCGACCAGCTGGTGGCGGGCCTCCTCGGTCGCGTCGAGGAGGTTGGCCGGGATCTCGGTCTCCGACCATTTTTCGCCCATGCCGACGCCCTCCTCCCAGACGAGGGCGGTCTGCTCGAGCAGGTCGATCACGCCGACGAAGTCGCTCTCGACGCCGATCGGCAGCTGCACGACGGCCGGCAGGGCGTCGAGGCGGTCCCGGATCATGTCCACGGTCCGGCGGAAGTCCGCGCCGACCCGGTCCATCTTGTTCACGAAGCAGATCCGGGGCACGTGGTACTTGTTGGCCTGGCGCCACACGGTCTCGGTCTGGGGCTCCACACCGGCGACGGCGTCGAAGACCGCCACCGCTCCGTCGAGGACGCGCAGCGACCGCTCCACCTCGACGGTGAAGTCGACGTGGCCCGGGGTGTCGATGATGTTGATCCAGGTGTCGCGCCACCGGCAGGTGGTGGCGGCAGAGGTGATGGTGATGCCGCGCTCTTGCTCCTGGACCATCCAGTCCATGGTGGCGCCGCCCTCGTGGACCTCGCCCATCTTGTAGTTGCGACCGGTGTAATAGAGGATGCGCTCGGTCGTGGTGGTTTTGCCCGCGTCAATGTGGGCCATGATCCCGATGTTGCGGGTCCGGGCCAGCGGGAATTCGCGAATAGGCAGCGGTTCAGCCATGCGTGTCCACTTCGGTGAGAGGAACTACCAGCGGTAGTGAGCGAAGGCCTTGTTGGACTCGGCCATCTTGTGCATGTCCTCGCGCCGCTTCACGGCATTGCCCACCCCGTTTGAGGCATCGAGGATCTCGCCGGCCAGCCGTTCGGCCATCGTCTTCTCCCGGCGTTGGCGGGAGTAGCCGACCAGCCAGCGGATGGCGAGCGTGGTGGCCCGGCGGGGCCGGACCTCGACGGGGACCTGGTAGGTGGCCCCACCGACGCGACGGCTCTTCACCTCGAGCTCGGGCCGGGTGTTCTCGATGGCCCGCTTGAGCGAGGCGATGGGGTCCGAACCGCCGCGCTCGGACACGAGGTCGAGCGCCGAGTAGACGATCCGCTCGGACAGGGTCCGCTTGCCCCGGGACAGGATCTTGTTGACCACCTGGGTGACGAGCACCGAGCGGTAGACGGGGTCGGGGGCGAGCTCCCGGCGCTGGGCCGGGCCGTTGCGGGGCACTAGGACTCCTTCTTGGCGCCGTAGCGGCTACGGGCCTGGGCGCGCTCACGGACGCCGGAGGCGTCGAGGGCGCCGCGGATGATCTTGTAGCGCACCCCGGGAAGGTCCTTCACCCGGCCGCCGCGCACGAGCACGATCGAGTGCTCCTGGAGGTTGTGGCCGACGCCCGGGATGTACGCCGTCACCTCGACGCCGCTGGTCAGGCGGACCCTGGCCACCTTGCGGAGCGCCGAGTTCGGCTTCTTGGGCGTGAACGTGTAGACGCGCGTGCAGACCCCGCGCCGCTGGGGTGCGCCCCGCAGAGCCGGGGTCTTGGTCTTGGTCTCCTTGGTCTGGCGCCCATTGCGGACCAGCTGGGCGATCGTTGGCACGCGCCTTACCTCATCAATTGGACTTCGGGGGATGCTGCTGGACTCGGCCCACCAGGCGGGTGACCGCGCAGCGGAACGATGCTAGGGCACGCCGTGGTGGCGGGCAATAGGCCCGACCACCACGAACGCCCCTGACTACCTGCACCTATTTTACCAGTGGCCCGGTGGCGGCCGGACGGCTCAGGCGCCCGCCTCCACCGCTCCACCACCCTCGCTCGGGCGTTCCGACTCGCCGTCGCCCGTCGGGGCGGCACCGAGCCAGCTGGCGTCGATGGACGAGTCGAACGGCTCGTCGCTGACCCCGTCGCCGCCGACGTCGCGCAGCCACGCCGCCAGGTCCTCGGTGTCGGCGTCGGCCGTGCTCCCCCAGAAGGGCAGCGCCTCTGCACCGGGCATCTCGAGGTTGATCGTCCGGTAGCGCTCCATGCCGGTACCCGCCGGGATCAGCTTCCCGATGATGATGTTCTCCTTCAGCCCGAAGAGCTGGTCCGACTTGCCCTCGATCGCGGCCTCGGTGAGCACGCGCGTGGTCTCCTGGAAGGAGGCGGCCGACAGCCAGCTCTCGGTGGCGAGCGAGGCCTTGGTGATCCCCATCAGCTCGGGACGACCCTCGGCGGGGCGAAGCCCCTCCTCCACCAGCTGGCGGTTGACCTCGGCGTAGGCCTGGTTGTCGACCCGCTCGCCCGGCAGGAACGGCGCATCCCCCGGCTCGGCGACCAGCACCCGTCGGAGCATCTGTCGCACGATCAGCTCGATGTGCTTNNTCGTGGATCGACACGCCCTGGTCCCGGTAGACCTTCTGGACCTCTTCGACCAGGTACTGCTGGGTCTCCCGGATGCCCTTGACCTCCAAGAGCTCCTTCGGGTCCTTCGGGCCCTCGACCAGCGCGTCGCCCGCGCCGACCTCCTGGCCGTCTGCGACCTCGAGGTGCGCCCTCGGCGCGACCGTCACGGCCTCCTCGGTGCCGTCGTCGGCCACGACCGTGATGCGGCGGCCGAGCTCCTCTTCCTCCACACGGACGACGCCGGTGTGGCGGGCCAGCACCGCGGCGCCCTTGGGCGTGCGGGCCTCGAAGAGCTCGACGACGCGGGGCAGGCCGTGGGTGATGTCCTCACCGACGATGCCGCCGGTGTGGAACGTCCGCATGGTCAGCTGGGTCCCCGGCTCGCCGATCGACTG
>PMOQ01000086.1 GCA_003161255.1 Acidimicrobiaceae bacterium
TCAACAACGTTGGGGACACCGTCCGGTTCAAGGGACCGAGCTCCTTTGTCTCACTCCGGTGGAACGACACCAACGGCTGGGCACTCGACGAGAACACCGGGCGCCTCCGCATCTACGGAATCGGGAACGTGAAGGTCCGTATACAGTCCGATCAAAGGGACTCCGAAGACGATCACCAGTCATCGCCGTGGACCCCCGCAAAACCAGTCGGACCTGCTCAGGGTGTGGGCACGTCTCGGCCGAGAACCGGCACGGGGCCGTGTTTCGATGTCAGAACTGTGGGCACGAGGCCCACGCCGACGTCAACGCGGCCGAGAACATCCTTCGGGCCGGTAGGGCCCGGCAGCTCATCGCTGCGTAGGGTCAAACTGACCCATTACCCGATGTTCGGTAGGGTTTCGACCCGTGCCCAGCGACAAACGAGCACGCCAACGCGCCGGGACCCTGGCCCGCCGGGAGGCGTTGGCGCAACGGCAGAAGCGCAGGCGCCAGGTGCGCAGCTCGATCACCGTCGCGATCGTCGCGGTCGTCGTGGTGGGGTCCGTGTTCCTCATCACGAGACACCACAACAGCTCGAACACCCCGACCCTTCCCCCGGGAGAGCAGGGCAAGCTGGATGCGATTGCCATCAAGGCCGGTTGCCCATCCAGCCCGAAAACCCGGGTGAACACCCTCTCGTTCAAGGCGCCGCCCCCGCTCACGATCTCGAGCACGGCGACCTACACCGCCACGGTCAAGACCGACGTGGGCAGCTTCGTGGTCGCGCTCGACACCAAGGACTATCCGGTCGCGGCCAACAACTTCGTCTTCCTGGCGAGGCACAAGTTCTACAACTGCGTGATCTTCCATCGGGTCGTCAAGAACTTCATCGACCAGGGCGGCGACCCGACAGGGACCGGGACGGGTGGGCCCGGCTACGAGTTCACTGCGCCGGCGCCACCCCCTGCCACACCCCAGTACCCGCTCGGGGCGGTGGTCTACGCCAACTCCGACAATCCGGGGTCGGCCAACCCCAAGTCGAACGGGAGCCAGTTCTTCATCGTGACCGGTCCCGAAGGCGAGTCGCTGCCGGCCTACTACGCGCCCTTCGGGCAGGTCACCTCGGGGATGAGCGTGGTCCAGAAGATCAACCAGGCCGGCTCGGCGGCGACCAGTCAAGCCGGTACGCCCACGCTCTACCACCGAGTGCTATCCGTCACCATCAAGGAGTCATGACGCCAATGAGCCCAGTCGATCCCCCCGCATCGGACGGTTCCAGCGCGAAGCGTCAGAGCTTCGAGGCCGAACCACCCATGGTCATCGACGCCGCCAAGCGATACACGGCGACGATGACCACCTCCAAGGGGACGATGGTCATCTCCCTGGACCCGATCGCGGCGCCCAAGACCGTTAACAACTTCGTGTTCCTGGCCCGCTACCACTACTACGACGGCATCGTGTTCCACCGGATCATCCCGGGGTTCGTGCTACAGGGCGGCGACCCGGAGGGCACCGGCATGGGTGGGCCCGGCTACCGGTTCGCCGACGAACTGCCCAAGCCCGGCCGGTACCAGGTCGGCTCGCTGGCCATGGCCAACGCCGGACCGAACACCAACGGCAGCCAGTTCTTCATCATCAGCGGCGCCGACGGGGCCTCGTTGCCACCCCAGTACTCGCTGTTCGGTGCGGTCGTCTCGGGCGGGGACGTGGTCCAGTCCATCGACGCCATCGGCACCCGGTCGGGCACGCCGAAAGAAAAGGTGGTCATCGAGTCGGTGACCATCGAAGAGGCCGACTGAGTCGACTCCCCGCGTCCCCGGTCCGGGTCAGGCCGAGACGAGATTGAGGCCCTCGGGGGCCGCGCTCCCGTTCAAGAACACCGATGGCGTCCCCGCTCCGGCGCTCCTCCACGTTCCCGACGGCTCTCGGATGAGCGCGGTCCGCTCGGGCAGTCCGACGATCGGGAGCCCCTCGGGGGCCAGAGCCACCGAGCGGTGCAGCTTCTCGCCGTGGGCGTCCTCTTCGACATCACCGAAGTGGGTGATCACCGCCACACCCTCGATCAATCCGAGCCCGACGGTGAGCGCCCCACCCCTTGGGTCGACCATCGGGTCGGTCAGCGCCATGGCGCCGGCTCCTGCCCCGGCGACGACGGCGCCTCGCTGCCAGACGTCCCGCAGGGCGTCGAAGACGGCCGAGCCCTTCAGGACCGAGCGCAGGTGGAGCGAGGACCCGCCGGAGAGGTAGACGAACCGGGCCCGACGCACGACCTCGGCGACGCCAGCGTCCTCGGCGTCGGATCTGCTCAAGACCATCAGACCCTCGACCTCGGCGCCGAGACCGGAGAACCACTCAGCGGCGGCCACGACGACCCGTTCCGGCTTCTCGTATGCGGCCGCAGTGGGCAGCACAAGGACCTCCGTGCCCCCGGACATGGCCAGGAGCTCCCCGTCGAAACTGCACCCTTCGGTCCACTCGGCGCCGCCGATCAGGGCGAGGGTCCCAGAAGCGCCGGTCACCCCATCACTTTGGCACGCGCCGTTGCGCCGCAGACCATTCAGCGAGGTGACGGCCGGGTACCCCCGAGTAACATCGCCCCCATGTCGATCTCCAGCGTGGGCGTCTTGGGGTCCGGGATCATGGGCACCGGCATCACCGAAGTCGCCGCAGCCAGCGGCCATCGGGTCATCGTTCGGAGCCGTAGCCAGTCCGCCGCCGACTCCGTCCTGAAGGGCGTCACCCGCTCGCTCGACCGCCAGATCGAGAAGGGCAACCGGACCGAGGCGGAGCGGGACGAGATCCTGGCGCGGATCTCGGTCACGACCGAGCTGAAGGACCTGGCCCACGTCGATCTCGTGATCGAGTCGGTTATCGAAGACCTGGCCGTGAAGCTGGAACTGTTCGAGGAGCTACACCTCGTCTGCGGGGAGGACGCCGTGCTGGCGACCAACACCTCCACCCTTCCGGTCGTCGAGATCGCTATGGCGACGGGGCGACCCGAAAAGGTGTGCGGCATCCACTTCTTCAATCCCGCCACCGTCATGACCCTGGTCGAGGTGGTCCGTCCGATCACGGCCTCGCAAGAGACCATCGACGCCGCCGCCGAGTTCGCGAAGGCCTGCGGCAAGGAGGTCGTCGACGTCGAGGACCGGGCCGGCTTCGTCGTCAACGCGCTCCTGTTCCCCTACCTCAACAACGCGGTGGCGCTCTTGGAGCGGGGCGTCGCGTCCAAAGAGGGGATCGATGCCGCCATGGTCGGCGGGTGCGGCTTCCCGATGGGCCCATTTGCCCTGCTCGACCTGGTCGGCCTGGACACCTCGGTCGCCATCCTCGACGCGCTCTTCGAGGAGCGCCGGGAGCCGCAGTACGCAGCGGCCCCGCTGCTGCGCCGCATGGTGGCGGCCGAACAACTGGGGCGGAAGTCCTCTCAGGGGTTCTACAGCTACCAGCGCCGCTGAGCTTCACCGTGCCCGGGCGGGCAGCCCCCCTCGGCCACAATGTTGGTGGACCACCGTGAACGCACGGAGGGTGGTGACATGAGCGACGACGACCCGACAGCCCCGAAGCGCAGCCAACCGTGGGTGATGCGCACCTACTCGGGCCACTCCAACGCGCGGGCCTCGAACGAGCTGTACCGGACCAACCTCTCGCGCGGCCAGACCGGGCTGTCGATCGCGTTCGACCTCCCGACCCAGACCGGCTACGACCCCGACGCCCCCGAGGCCGCGGGCGAGGTCGGCAAGGTCGGTGTGCCGGTCGCCCACCTCGGCCACATGCGCCAGCTGCTCGACGGGATCCCGGTCGCCGAGATGAACACCTCGATGACCATCAACGCGACGGCGGCGTGGCTCCTGGCCCTCTACATCGCCAACGCGCAGGACCAGGGTGTCGACCCGGCGGTCCTCCAGGGCACGACCCAGAACGACATCTTGAAGGAGTACCTGAGCCGGGGCACGTACATCTTCCCGCCGGGGCCGAGCCTCCGGCTCACCGTGGACACGATCACCTACACGGTTCGCCACGTGCCGAAGTGGAACCCGATCAACGTGTGCAGCTACCACCTCCAAGAGGCCGGCGCGACGCCGGTCCAGGAGGTCGCGTACGCGCTGGCCACCGCCATCGACGTGCTCGACGGGGTGCGGCGCTCGAACAAGGTCGCAGAAGCGGAGTTCGACCAGGTGGTCGGTCGCATCAGCTTCTTCGTGAACTCGGGGGTCCGGTTCGTCGAGGAGACGGCGAAGATGCGGGCGTTCGGGGTCATGTGGGACCGCATCTGCAAGGAGCGCTACGGCGTCACCGACGAACGGCTGCGGCGGTTCCGCTACGGGGTCCAGGTGAACTCGCTGGGGCTGACCGAGGCCCAGCCGGAGAACAACATCCCCCGCATCGTCCTCGAGACGCTCGGGGTNNCAGATCCTCGCCTTCGAGTCCGACCTGCTCGAGTACGACGACATCTTCGAGGGCTCCCACGTGATGGAGGCGAAGACGGACGAGCTCGTCGACGCGGCGACCGCCGAGCTCGACGACGTCTTGGACCGGGGCGGCGCATTCTCATCGGTGGAGGAGCTGAAGACCCGCCTCGTGAAGAGCCAGGCCGCGCGGGTTTCTCGGATCGAGAGCCGCGAGCAGATGGTGGTCGGCGTCAACTGCTTCACCGACAGCGCCCCGTCCCCGCTCCCGGCCGATTCGATGCTGAAGCTCGAGCAGGTCGAGAGCGGACTACGGGCCGACGTGGAGGCGTGGCGCCGGGGGCGCGACAAGGCGGCGGCCCGCTCGGCCGTCGACGCCCTTCGACGGGCCGCCGAGGACCCGGGAGCGGACCTGATGGAGCCGACCCTCGCGCTCGCGCAGGCCGGCGGCACGACCGGCGAGTGGGGTGCCGCCCTGCGGGAGGTCTTCGGCGAGTTCCGCGGTCCGACCGGCGTCGGCGGGGCCAGGGGGGTGCACGGGTCGGAGCTCTCCTCGGCCGCATCGCGGGCCAAGAGGCTGGCCGCCGAGACGGGCTCGCCGCCCCGCCTGCTGGTCGGCAAGCCGGGCCTCGACGGGCACTCCAACGGGGCCGAGCAGATCGCCGTGGCCGCCCGCGACGCCGGGTTCGAGGTCATCTACCAGGGCATCCGGCTCACCCCCGAGCAGATCGTCTCGGCCGCACGCGACGAGGACGTCGATGTCGTCGGCCTCTCCATCCTCTCGGGCTCGCACCTCGAGCTCGTCCCAGAGGTGCTCGATCGCATGGCCGCCGCGGGCGTCGACGCCGCGGTGGTCGTGGGCGGGATCATCCCGCCCGAGGACGCCGAGATCCTCCTCGGCAAGGGGGTGACGGCCGTGTACACCCCGAAGGACTTCGAGTTCGGGACGATCATGGACGACCTGGTCGGCCTGGTCGAGAAGCGCCGGGCCGGGCGCCACTGAGCGGTTCGCTCAGTACGCGGCGGTCGGGCGCTCCCGGCGCAGCGACACCGGCTGGTTCCACCACCGCCCACTGAACCGCCAGCCGTCGTTGCCACCCCGCCACTGTGGCGTGTCGGCCGGCCGGGGCCACACCTTGTCCACCGCCAACGCGATGGCGGCGAGCACCGCCGGATCGACATCGGGGTGGGCGCGCAGCCCGAGGGTCTCGTTGCCCGAACCGGTCACAGCGGGACGTTGCCGTGCTTGCGCCGTGGCATCTCTTCGCGCTTGGACGCGAGGAGGGCCAGGCTCCGGACGAGGATCCGCCGGGTCTCCGACGGCGAGATGACGTCGTCGACATAGCCGCGCTCGGCCGCGATGTAGGGGTTGGCGTAGTGCTCGGTGTACTCGCTCACGAGCTCGGCCCGCCGCGCCACCGGGTCGGCCGAGTCGGCCAGCTCACGCCGGTAGAGGATCTCGACGGCACCCTGGGGGCCCATGACCGCGACCTCAGCCGACGGCCATGCGAACGCCAGGTCGGCACCGATCGACTTCGAGTTCATGACCACGTACGCGCCGCCGTAGGCCTTGCGGGT
>PMOQ01000074.1 GCA_003161255.1 Acidimicrobiaceae bacterium
CTCACGGGCAGACTTCCCCCGTCATCGCCCTCGGTTGGGTACCCACCGTGGCACCTCGGGCTACCTGCCGTGCGTCAGTCTCATCCACAGCGGCAATCCTGCCGCAAACGGATCGGCTCAAGTCGGTTCGACGGATCAGGCCTATGGCTGATGCTGGGCGGAGTCAGGGGGTCGTTGCAACGACCTCCCTGATTTTCTCCAGCGTCTTTCACGAGGTCGCCCATTGAGTTGACGAGCGACGCGATTGAGCTCTGCCAGTGAATGAACCGACAGATCGGTTCTTCGGCAAGTACTGACGCAGGCGTCGGTTGGTGTTTTCGTTGGAGCCGCGCTGGCAAGGGCTCTTCGGATCGCAGAGGTACCAAAACTCAAAAATAGGCTCTGACCAGGTGCGCCCCTCGGGATTCGAACCCGAAACCTGCGGATTAAGAGTCCGTTGCTCTGCCGTTGAGCTAGAGGCGCACCTCAGTGTATGCCACCCGAATCTCGACACTCCTCCCCGGTGATCGGGAAGTTCAGCGCTGCAGCGACTTGATCTCCAAGAACTCCTCGAAGCCAAACTCGCCCCGCTCGCGCCCCACCCCCGACTGCTTGTAGCCGCCGAAGGGGGCGACGGGGTTGAAGGCGCCGCCGTTGATGTCGACCTGACCCGTGCGGATCTTTCGGGCGACCTGCTCTGCGTGGGCCTTGTCGGAACTCCACACCCCGCCCGAGAGGCCGTAGATCGAGTCGTTCGCGATCGCGATCGCCTCTTCCTCGGTGTCGTAGGGGATGATCGACAGCACCGGACCGAAGATCTCTTCCTGGGCGATCGTCATATCGGTCGTCACGTCAGAGAACACGGTCGGCTGGACGAAGTAGCCCTTCTCCAATCCCTCGGGAGCCTCGGCACCGCCGGTCACGAGCTTGGCCCCTTCCTTGATGCCCTTCTCGATGTACCCGCGGACCCGGTCACGCTGGATCGCAGAGGCGAGCGGGCCGAGCATCGTCGTGGCGGCGAGAGAGTCGCCCGGGGCGAACCCCGCGGCCGCGGCCTTCGCCTTCTCTTCGACCTCGGCCAGGCGCGCCCTTGGCACGAGCATTCGGGTCAAGGCGGAACAGGTCTGGCCCGAGTTCATGTAGCAGGCGAACATCCCGGCCGGGATGGCGGCGTCGAGATCGGCGTCGTCCAAGATGATGTTTGCCGACTTTCCGCCCAGTTCGAGGGCGACCTTCTTGACCGTCTCAGCTGCGAGCGTCATCACGCGCTTTCCGGCCCGGGTTGAGCCGGTGAACGAGACCATGTCGACCTTCGGGTGTCCGGCGATCGCCTCGCCGACCACGTTGCCGAGGCCGGTCACGAGGTTGAACACGCCGGCGGGGAAACCCACGTCGTGCAGGACGTCGGCCAGGATGAAGGCATTCAGCGGCGCGACCTCGCTTGGCTTGAGCACGACTGTGCACCCTGCGGCGAGCGCTGGGGCCACCTTCAGGGCGATCTGGTAGAGCGGGTAATTCCAGGGGGTGATCGCACCGACCACGCCGACCGGCTCGCGAACGATCAGCGAGTTGCCGACTTCTGACTCCCAGCTGAACTCGGTCACCTTCTTGGCCATGTCGGCGAACACCCCGGTCGGGAGCCCGACCTGGACGATCTTGGACAGCGACAGCGGCATGCCGACCTCGCGTGAGATGGTCTCGGCGAGCTCGTCCGTGCGGGCGGCGAGTCCCTCGGCGGCCCGAGCGAGCAGCTTCGAACGCTCCTCATGGGAGACCGACGACCACTCCCCAAACGCTGCCGAAGCGGCCTCGACCGCCTTCTCGGCATCCTGGGCCGTTCCCTCCGGGATCGTTCCGATCACCTCTTCGGTGTTGGAGTCGAAGACCTCAAGGGTCCCCTTACCTGTCGAGGGCACCCACGCGCCGTCGATGTAGAGCTTGTCGCGAATCTCCATCGGTCCTCCCAGTGTCGCCGCCGGTCGAAGCCTGGCCGACGGGCGTTTGTCTATCCGGAACCCTAGCTCCGAGGAGCTGCGGCGCACTCGGCGACCCGGGCAGCGCCCACGGCCGGCCGCTACGGTGCGGACCATGGAGACGAGACGCCTCGGCCGCACGGAGCACCAGTCCTCGGTGGCGATTCTGGGCGCGGCGGCGTTCTGGGGATCGACGCCCGAGGCCACCGAGATGGCATTTGGTCAGGCCCTCGACGCCGGGGTGAACCACCTCGACATCGCGCCTCAATACGGGAAGGCCCAAGAACTCGTCGGGCCCCTGGTCCCGGCCGTTCGGGACCGGCTCTTCGTGGGTTGCAAGACGCTGCGGGCGAACCCCGACGGCGTACGGGTCCAGCTCGAAGAGTCGCTCGGGTTGCTCGGGTGCGATTCCTTCGATCTCTATCAGCTGCACGCCGTCACCGACCTGGCCGAGCTCGACCGCCGGGGCGACGCTGCCGAGACGATCCTGGCGGCCAAGGCAGAGGGTCTGTGCCGCTTCGTCGGCATCACCGGTCACGGTCTCGACTCCCCGGCGGCACATCTGGTCGCCCTGCAGCGCTACGACTTCGACACGGTCATGTTCCCGATCAACCCGAGGCTGTGGGCGGACGACCAGTACCGCGCCGACGCGGAGGCGTTGCTGGATGAGGCGGCCCGCCGCGACGTCGGCGTCATGGTCATCAAGGCCGGTGCGGCGCGCCCGTGGGACGACCGGCCTCGAACCTCCACCACGTGGTACGAGCCCTACACCGACGAGGCAGGGTTGCGGCGCGGCATCGAGTTCGTGCTCTCGACACCGGGCGTCACCGGGTACTGCACCCCTGGCGACGTGTCGGTGCTCGACGATGCGCTGGCCATCACCAATTCCCTTTCCCCGATGGATGCCGAGGCGCGCGCCCGGGCCGTAGAGGAGGCAATCGAGGAGCGGTTGATCTTCCCGATGCCCGCCTGAATCACCCCTGGGATTCCCGGGACTTATCAAACGTTCGCTTGAGCGCGTCAACCGCCGGTGACAAAGGCGCGCCACAGAAAGTGGCTCTAGAACCCCCACCACTACAGTGACCATGTCCGTGGACGCTCAGCGCGCCCATGACGGTTCCAGTTGGGGGGAGCTACGACGAGGGTCAACGTGGGTCACCGCCGGGCTGGAATGAGGTTGTTGGCCCTCGGCGCGGTGGTCGCGGTCCTGACCGCCGGATGCTCCAACGCATCGAACACGGCGCCTCCGCCGAACTCGTCGAGCACTCCGGGGGTGAGCGCGCACCAGATCAACGTTGGCGCGGTGGCCACGTTGTCAGGCGGCGTCGCCGCCGACTTCGCACCGATCGTCCCCGGCGTGCGTGCGTACCTCGACATGGTGAACGCGCAGGGCGGTGTCGATGGCCGCAAGATCGTTCTGACCAAGGCGCTGGACGACGGGACCGTGAACAACGCCCAGGTGACGAGGACCCTCGTCGAACAGGATCACGTGTTCGCGATAGTGGGGATGGCCACGGCGTTCTTCACCTCGGCTCCGTTCTTGGTGGCGACGGGCACGCCCACATTCGGTTATGCGACGGAGAACGACTGGAGCCCTGCGAAAAACCTGTTCGCAGCCTACGGCTCGGTCATCGACTACAGCACCACCAGACCGTTCTTCCCGTTCATCGCGAAGCGGCTGCACGCCCACGTCGCAGCGGTGGTCGCGTACGGGGTGCCCCAGTCGGCCGACGAGTGCAAGGGGGCGGTCAGCGCGTTGCAGCAATACGGCGTCAGCGTCGGCTATTCGGATCTCTCGGTACAGCTCAACGGCTCGCTCAGCTCCGACGTCGTGCATATGAAGCAGGCCGGTGTTGACTTCGTGGTCAGCTGCATGGACGTCCCCGGCAACCTTGAGTTGTCCCGCTCGCTGCAGCAGAACGGGCTGACGGACGTGAAGCAGCTCTGGCTCGATGGGTACGACCTGCCGACACTGCGCCAGTACACGTCGCTCATGCAGAACACCTACTTCTTGGTCCAGCACGTGCCATTCCAGGCCGGCACCCAGTTCCCGGGGGTGTTCCCGGGTCTGCGCGAGTACATCACGACCATGAACAAGTACGAGCCCGCGTACACCTACAACGAGGTCTCCATGGAGGGATGGTTGAATGCGTCCCTCTTCGTGGCGGGGCTGCGCGCGGTCGGTCCAGCTCTGACGCAGCAGAAACTGGTGGCGGCCATCAACCACATCACGAAGTTCAATGGTGGCGAGCTGACCACGCCCACCAACTGGGAGGTGTCCCACGTCCGGGTGACGCCGCCGTCGTGCGAGACCTTCGTGGCGGCCAAGGGTGACAACTTCAGGGTGGTCTTCAACCGGGGCAAGGACATCTGGGTGTGCTTCCCGACGACGGGGTTGGCCGATCTAGCGCATCCCGTCGCGCCGCCGCCGGGTGCGCCGGGGACCTAGCCCGACCGGGCCTTCGTGAGCACGTTCCTCAGTTACGCGGTGCCCGGGATCCCGTTCGGGTGCACGTACGCCATCGTGGCGATGGGCCTGGTGCTCACCTACCGCACCACCGGGGTGTTCAACTTCGCCTTCGGGTCACAGGCATTCGTCTCGGCGTTCACCTACACCGTCCTGATCGGGGAGGGCATCCCGACCTGGCTCGCGTTTGTGATTGCGGTGGTGGTCCTGGCTCCGGCCCTCGGCTGGGTGCTGGACCGGTTCTTGTTCCGTCGCATCGCCGCGACGAACACGACGGCCAAGCTGGTCTCCGCAGTGGCGGTCTTCGTCGCGCTGCCCCAGATCGTGCTGCTCATGTTCGGAAGCGCGACGAGGTTCTCTCCACCGCCGCTCTTCCTCGACGCCGGCCGCGTCTACCTCCACCTGTTCTCAACGCCCATCAACGGCCTCGAGCTCGAGACGGTCATCATGACCGCCGCCCTGGTCCTGGTCGTCAGCGCGGTGCTCGGGGCCAGCCGGTTCGGCCTGACGGTCCGAGCGGCGGTCGAGAGCCCACGACTCCTGCAACTAGAGGGGGTCCGGTCCGATCGAGTCCTGTCGGCGGCGTGGATGGGGTCGAGCCTGATGGCCGGGTTGGCAGGCGTCCTGCTCGTCCCCCAGTACCCGACGCTCCAGTTCAACAACTACGCGATCCTCTTGGTGGCCGCCCTGGCGGCGGCGGCGCTCGGCAACCTCGCCGACGTCCAGCTGGCACTCCTCGGCGGCATCCTGCTCGGCGTCGTCGAGGGGCTCGCGTCGGGCTACTTCTCCACCTCGAGCGTGTGGCACACCGGCCTACTGCCGGCGATCCCGTTCCTCCTCCTCGCGATCCTGCTGGTGACACGCGGGCGCCTCCGGGCGCTCGAAGACACCGAAGACCCGCTCGCGGGATCCGACCCGCCACCACCGGTCCCGATCGCGGTGACCCGGAGCGCCGAGCTCGACCGAGTGATCAAACTCGGCGGTCGGGCGCTCGCCGTCGCCGCGGTGGTGTCGGTGCTCACTTGGGTGCCGGGGAACTGGGCCTTCACCCTCACCGCGGGCGTCGTGTACTCGATCATCTTCCTGTCGATCACGCTCGTCACCGGCATGAGCGGCCAGGTGTCGCTCTGCCAGGCCACCTTCGCCGGTATCGGGGCGTTCGTGGCGGCGCAGCTGGCCGTTCACCACGGCGTGCCGATCCTTCTTGGGGCGGTTATCGGGGCGTTGGGCGCCATGGTCGTCGGTGCGCTCGGGGCGCTCCCGGCGCTTCGACTGCGCGGCCTGCCGCTGGCACTCTTGACCCTCGCCCTCGCTCTGTTGGCCGACAACGCCGTCTTTCCGTACTCGTGGGCCGGCGGCCCGGCCTCGGGGCTCAACGTGCCAAGGCCACAGATCGGATCGATCAACCTCGCCACGACGAGCTCGAAGGGTTTCTTCGTCCTCGCGCTGTTGGTGCTCATCGCGTGTGTCATCGGGGTGAAGGTCGTCCAGCGTGCGACGGTGGGTCGGTATCTCGACGCTCTCCGGGCCAGCCCGCTCGGCGCGGAGAGCGTCGGCATCAACCCGAGTGCGGCGAGGGTGTTCGTCTTCGCTCTCTCGGCGGGGCTCGCCGGGCTGGGCGGCGCGCTGTATGCCTCGCTGCAGCAGAGCATCAACCCTGCGGACTTCAACTACCAATTCTCACTCGTCTTCGTCGTCGTGGTCGTCACGACCGGCGTGCGGACCGTGGAGGGCGCCATCCAGGCCGGCGTCAGCTTCGTGGTGGTCGAGCAACTCCTGAGCTATCTGCCCGGCCGGTGGGGGAGTGGTGGGCTCGCCATCGTCCTCTTCGCGTTCGCCGCGTTGACCTACGCACGGCATCCAGAGGGCGTGGTCGAGTTCCAGAAGCGGTTGTGGACCGAGCGCGCCGAACGCTGGCTCGGCCTGGGCGGCCGGAGCGATCGGATCGTGGAGATGGCCACGGCGTCCACCGGCACCGACCGGGATGGACCCGTTGCCTGAGCGCGACCGCGGCCTCAGTGTCGTGTCCGTGTCGGTCCGATTCGGCGGGATCGCCGCCCTCGAGGGCGTCGACCTCGTCGTCGATCCCGGTGAGATCGTCGGTCTGGTCGGGCCGAACGGTGCCGGCAAGACCACGCTCATCAACTGCGTCGGTGGGCAGCTCGTCCAGAGCTCGGGCTCGGTCTGGCTCGGCGGCGAGAGTCTCGATGGGCTGCCCCCGTTCCGGCGGGCCCGTCGGGGGGTCGCCAGGACGTTCCAGCGGATCGCCGTGTTTCCCGAGCTCACCGTCCGCGAGCACCTGTTCATCGCCGCCCGGGCCCGGCGCCGGGGCGGTGCCCGATGGTCCGAGCTTGTCGACCGAGGACGGCCGGACCCCGACGAGTCGGCCGAGATCGCGACGACCCTCGAACTGGTCGGCCTGGCCGATCGCGCCGATGCAGCGGTGTCCACCCTGCCGCTCGGGGCCTGCCGACTCGTGGAGCTCGGTCGGGCCCTGATCGGGCGGCCGACGGTGGTTCTGGCCGATGAGCCGTCGTCGGGGCTCGACGCGCGTGAGCGGGCCACCCTGGCCACCGTTCTTCGGACATTGCCCGCACAAGGGATCGGGGTGCTCCTCGTCGAGCACGACCTGCCCATGGTTTCGTTGGTGTGTGACCGAGTGGTGGTGCTCCACGTGGGCCGGGTGATCGCCCAGGGAGCCTTCCAGGCCGTGATGGCCGACCCGGCGGTCCGGCGGGCCTATCTCGGGCAGGTCGCGTGAACGCGCTCGAGCTTGTCGGAGTCACCGCCGGCTACGGCCCCTATCGGGCCCTCGACGAGGTGTCGCTCTCGGTGCCCGACGGCGGCATCGTGGCGCTGGTCGGGCCCAACGGCGCCGGGAAGTCGACCGTTGCCCGCGTGTGCGCCGGTCTCGTCGTCCCGACGGAGGGCCGGCTGCTCGTCGGAGGCGACGACCTCACGGGAGCTGCGCCGTGGCGCATCGCCCGGGCCGGCCTGGCCTCGGTCATCGAGGGTCGGGGCGTCTTCGCGCGGCTGAGCGTCGCCGAGAACCTCGAACTGTCCTTCGGACGGTGGTTGGGCCCGTCGGCTGCCGCAACCGCGCTCGAGCGGACGTTCGACGGGTTCCCGATGTTGGCCGAGCGGCGCACCCAGCCCGCCGGGACGCTGTCGGGCGGCCAGCAACGGCTGCTGTCCCTGGCCAAGGTCCTCGGCGATTCGCCGCGGGTCGTCGTGGCCGACGAGCTCTCGCTCGGCCTGTCCCCGGCCGCGGTCGAAGACATCTACCTCCAGCTGCGGGTGCTCCACGCCGCCGGGACCGCCCTGCTCGTCATCGAGCAGCAGACCGACCGTGTCCTCGGGTTGGCCGATCGGGCGGTCGTCCTCGACCGGGGCGTCGTCGCGTTCACCGGCCCCCCCGACGGCGCGTCGCCGGTGGTCCGGCGGATGCTCGGTGCCACCGCCACCCCGGACAGCCTGGCCGAGCCCGTCTCTCCGGCGTGAGACGATCGTGGCGTGCGCATCCTTCGCAGCTTCGCGTTCATCGATCTCTCCGGTTTCACAGCGCTCACCGAGACCGAGGGCGACGAGCGCGCCGTCTCGATCCTGTCGGCGTTCCGCTCCATGGTCCGAGACATCTGTTCGCGCCGGGGCGTTCGGATCGCCAAATGGTTGGGCGACGGGGCCATGCTCGTCGGGGTCGACACCACCCCGGTCGTGGCCGCGACGCTCGAGATGCAGGTCGGGATCCGCAAGATCGACCAGCCGATCACCGTGCGTTGCGGTCTGACCTCGGACCACGTCATCTTGCACGAGGGTGACGACTACATCGGTCACGCGGTCAACGTTGCGGCGCGGCTGTGCGACATCGCTCCGGGCGGCGAGGTGTGGGCCGGTCCCAACATCGTCGAGCACCTGCCGCGGTGGGGGGCGGTGATCTCTGAGGGCGAGATCGCGATCCGCGGGCTCGAACAACCGCTCTGGGTCGCCCGCCTCGGGTTCGCCCCCCTGGAGGGGGCGGTGTTCCCCGATCCGGTGTGCGGGATCCCGCTGACGCTGGCCGTGGCCGAGGTCACCGATCGGGACGCGCTCGGCAACCCGGTGCTGTTTTGTTCGGAGAGCTGTCGGGACACCTGGGAGCACCGGCCGAAGCCGCGCCCGGACGGTCAGGGGAGTCTGCGCATCCCGCTCATCGGGTCCTGAAGGGCGATCACGACTCGATCAGGCGTTGCGATGCAGGATGGCCGCGACCTCGTCGGCCCGCTTGCGGAGCGCCGAACTCGGGTCATCGCCGCCGAGCACACCTGCGACGTGCTCGAAGAACAGGCCGATCAGGGTTGCCCGCAGCATCCGGGCCACCGCGTCGGCACCGGGTGGCCCGGCCAGCTCCGGTTGGTCGTCGGCGATCCAGCGTTGCAGTGAGTCCTGGGTGCCCGAGATCAACTCGTGCCCGACCGACAACGCCGTCTCGTCGTTGCGCATGACCTCGCCCAGCATCAAGCGGATGAAGTCCTCCACCTCGAGCATCGACTGGAGGATCTCGTTCAAGAGATCGGCAAGCTCGATCGTCGGCGTGCGATCGCCCGGCGTCGGAGCGGTGATGGCCAGTTCGTCGAGAAAGCCGCGCTCGGCCAGGACCGCGACCAGAAGGTCCTGCTTCGACGGGAAGTAGTGGTACAGGGAGGCGACGTTGAGCCCGATCGCCCCGGCCAGGTCGCGCATGCTGGTCCCGGCAACCCCGCGCTGGGCCATGAGGGACAGCGCCGTGTCCAAGATGTGCTGGCGCTGACCGCGGCCCGGCGCCGGTTCGTTGTCCTCGCTCACCGCACCATTGTTGGGCCTTGCGGGGCGCCCGTCGAACCGCATCGCACCGGTGCCCGACAACCTCCCGGGGTATCCATGCGTCTGTGATGGTGTGGTCGATGCGACGTTGGTGCTCAGGGGGTCGGTGACGATGGACCCCAAAGGTGCCGCCTCGCAGCGTGATGACCTGCTCGGGGCGGTGTTCTCCGAGCACTACGGGGGGTTCTGCCGCCTGGCCACCCTCCTGCTCGGGGACGGGGCGGCGGCCGAGGAGGTGGTCCAAGAGGCGTTCCTCCGGACCTTCTCCTCATGGTGGCGGCTCCGCCAGCCCGATCGGGCGCAGTGGTATGTGCGGGCCGCCGTGGTGAACCTGTGCCGCAGCCGCCTGCGGCGCCGGGGCAGCGAGGAGGCCGGGAACAGGGCCAGCTGGCGCGACCCGGCCGAGTGGAGCGACGGGGCCGTCGACGACGCGCTGGTCATCTTGGAGGCGGTCCGGACCCTGCCGCCTCGCCAGCGCGAGACGGTGGTCCTCCGCTACTACCAGGATCTCTCCGAGCGCGACGTGGCGACGTTGCTCGGTTGTTCGGTCGGCACGGTGAAGTCCCAGCTGGCCCGCGCCCGGGTGACGCTCGCAGCGGCGCTCGGCACCGATCCCGATCGCGACTCGAATGAGGAGGACATCGATGCCCCCGAGTGACCTCGACGGGCGCCTCCGACGCGCCCTCTCCCTCCCCGGCGAACCGGTGCCTTCCGACGAATCGTTGGGGTTGGTTGCGGCCGCGCTGGCCCGGCGTCGGGCCCGGCGACGGACGGTCCTCGGTTCGACCGGCCTGGCAGTCCTCGTTGTCTTCGGACTGACGTTCGGCCTGCTCGTCGGTCTCCGGAGTCCGTCGACGACCACGCCCGAAGCGGCGTCGGGCCGGAGTCCGGTCACGGGCGCGACGACGTGCGTGGAGCTCCAGATCGGGACGGGCCCGACCGGCTGCGCCGGCCGGATCACCTCGGTCCCCCAGAACGGCACCGAGCAGGCGGGCCCTACGGGGAACGCGAGTCCCGAGCCGGCGTTCGCACAGGCGCAGGGCCCGGCATCTTCGGCCGCCGTCCCGATCTCCACCGGGACCCGGGTGACCGTCTCACTGCCCGACATCGCCCGCGCCACGTGGGACCGCGTCGGCGTCTACGAGGTCGGGCTCACACACCCGAATGCGGCGACCGACGGGTCGCACACGCTGCCGACCCACCGCGATGGCGCGACGGGCGCGACGGTCGCAGTCCTGGCCCACGCAACGAGCGGTCGGTTCGTGCTCTTCGCGATCTCGTCCGGAACCTGTGCGACGCCGTCACCGTCTTGTACCGAGACGGTGCGCCAGTGGTCGATCACCCTCAATGTGCGCTGACGCGACTCGAAAGGCAACCGACATGAGCGAGGAAACGATGGCAGTGCCGACGAAGGCGCGATTGCGGTGGGTTCACGTCGGTCTCGCCGGAGTCGTGGTGGTCGCGGCGGTCGGGCTGACCGTCGCAGCCACGAGGGATGCCGCCGCCGCCGCCCCGACGGTCGTCGCGTGCGGGAGCTCGACGCCCCGCCTGACCGTCCAGGGGACCGGACAGGCGTCGGGCAGGCCGGACTCGCTCGACTTTGACGCCCAGGTAAGCGTGACCGCGGGGAGTGCCGCGAATGCGCTGGCACAGGACAGTGCGACGACGAGCTCGGTCGTCCAGGCGATCGAAGCGGCCGGGGTCAAGGCCGCCGACGTGCAGACCGCCGATCTCACGATCAACCCCAACGACACCTACCCGGATGGTCGAACGGTCATCTCGGGCTACGTGGTGAGCAACAGCCTCTCGGTCACCGTCACCAAGCTGGCCACCGCCGGTTCGGTGATCGACGCCGCGACCACGGCCGGGGGCGATGCGCTCAGCGTCGGGTACCTCAACTTCACCCGAGCGGACCCCCGGACCCTCGAGGACCAGGCGCGGCGCGACGCGGTCCGCCAGGCGGTCACCCATGCCGGTGCGATGGCCCGGGCGGCGGGAGAGCGACTGGCCGGCGTGTGCTCACTCACGGACCAGTCGGGCCTGGACCAGGGACCCATCGCAGCGGCAACTTCCGGGGCCCGCTTCCAAGGCGCAGCCAACGTGCCGCTCGAGGGTGGGACCGAGCAGGCGAGCGCCCAGGTGACCCTCGTCTACGAGCTCGTGCCGCTGCGCCGCTGAACCCGGGTCGGGTTCGGGCGATGACCACCGGTCGGTCTGTGGGGCCTACTCGGTCCCGCCCGCCACGACCGGGGACCCGGCCGCCACGCTCCGGTGGCCGATGACGTAGTCGCTCGGGTCGAAGTGCCGGGTCTGGCGCCGGTACGCGAACGTGTAGTCGGGCCAAATGGTCACGTTCCGACCGTGCTTGTTGAGGTACCAGCTCGCGCAACCAGAGGCCCACACGGTCTGGTTCACCCTTTGCTGCACCTCCGCGGTGAACGCGTCGGCGACGCTCGGCAGCACCTCGGCCACGGTGTCGGCACGGGTGCCCAGAACCCAGAGCGCATCGATGACGTAGTTGAGCTGGCACTCGATCATGAAGACCTGCGATGTGTGCCCGGTCCCGGTGTTGGGCCCGGTCAGCATGAAGAAGTTCGGGAAGTGGGGGAACGTCGTGCCGAGGTAGCTCGAGAGTTCTCCCGTGAACGCCTCGGACAGGCGGTGGCCCTCCCGGCCGCTCACGTGGTCGCCGATCGGGTTGTCCGTCACCAAGAACCCCGTCGCGAACACGATGGCGTCGACGGGGTGGAGCTCGCCGTCGAGGGTGACGATCCCCTCGGGTTCGATGCGGTCGATGGGGACGGTCACGAGATCGACATTGGGTTGGGTGAGGGCCGGATAGAAGTCGTTCGAGGGAAGGGCCCGCTTACACCCGAGCTGGTAGTCGGGCGCCAGTTTCTCCCGGAGCTCGGGATCCGACACCTGGCTGGTCAGGTGGCGCTTGACCTGGCGCTCGAGGACCATCCGGAGCCCGTCGAACTTCGTGAATGCCGAGACGAGGATGATCTCTCGCTGCCAGTAGGTGATCGATCGGATCAGGCGTTGCGCGGGGGGGAACAGCCGGAACAGCCTCCGTTCCCACCGCCGTATCGGGCGATCCCGGTGGGGCAACACCCAGCCCGGTGTCCGCTGGAAGACGGTGAGGTGTTCCACCGTCGGCTGGATGGACGGCACGATCTGGACCGACGAGGCGCCGGTGCCGATGACAGCGACCCTCTGGCCAGCGAAGTCGTGTGACCGATCCCAGCGTGCCGAGTGCATGAGCGTTCCCGCGAAGCTGGCCGCACCTGGGATGCCCGGAGTGCTCGGGTCGGCCAGGGATCCGGTCGCTGCGACCAGGTATTGACATCGGATCACGCCGTGATCGGTCTCCACCGTCCATCCTTCGGCGTCGTCCCAGGTCGCGTCGGTGACGCGGTGGGACCACCGGATATGGGGGAGGACGCCGAACCGATCGGCGGTCGAGCGGAGGTAGGCCCAGATCTCGCCCTGGCTGGCATAGGTACGCTCCCAATTCGGATTCGGGGCGAACGAGTACGAGTAGAGGTGTGAGGGCACGTCGCAGCGGCACCCGGGGTAGACGTTGTCGCGCCACGTGCCACCCAGTTCGTCGGCGCGTTCGAGGATCACAAAGTCGTCCTCGGCGGACTCGAGGAGCCGGATCGCTGCCCCGATCCCGGCGAACCCGGCGCCAATGATCACTACGCGCGGGTTGGCCTGTGCGGACGCGCCGGCGTCATCGGTCACGACGCCAACCCTAGAGCGGCCCGCGGCGGCTCAAAAGAGCCGTGCGAACGCCGATCCGGTCGCCGTTTTGAGGGTGAGCGAGGGGACTTGAACCCCCGGCCTCCAGGGCCACAACCTGGCGCTCTAACCACCTGAGCTACGCCCACCGAGGAAATCAGTGTGGCATATCGTCGGTTTGCCCCGGTCCGCTGGGTCGCCACGCGCGGTCGGTGCTGAAAGTCGGGCCGGCACTGAGCGAGGATTGACGGGCCAGCCCCCGTGGCCGAGTGGATCAGGCGACGGACTTCTAATCCGTTCTACGCAGGTTCGAATCCTGCCGGGGGCGCCATAGAGTCATAATTCGAACATTCGGCGGTGTTGACCAAACCACGGACTCTTCGACCTCGCCGATCTCACGGATGGAACCGCCGTTGTACCCGCCTCTGGGCTCGGGGGACGTCCGAGCTCGACCCGCTGGCATGATTTCCAGGGAGTTCTCCGATGGAGCAAAACGAGTGGCCGGTCCTTCCTTACGACGAGTGGAGAGACACGTGCGCGACACTTCACATGTACACACAGGTAATCGGAAAGTTGCGCTTGGCCCTCAGTCCATTCGAACCCGAGTGGGCCAATGTCCCGCTCTACGTCACGTCGCGCGGTCTGACAACGTCACCGATCGCAGTCGGTCTACGCACGTTTGATGTCGAGTTCGATTTTGTCGATCACGTGCTGGTGATTCGAAGCAGCGACGGTTCGATTGATCGACGACCACTCGGAGGTTCGGTTGCCGAGTTCTATGAGGACGTCACCCGCATTCTGAAGAGAATGCGGGTGGACGTCTCGATATCGGTGGTGCCGTCGGAGGTTCCCGATCCGATCCCGTTTCCCGAAGATCGAACCCATGACACCTACGAATCGACCCAGGTGGATCAGTTCCATCGGGTTCTCACGAAAATCGACGTCACCTTCAAGCAGCACCGTGCGGGCTTTCGGGGCCGGACGACACCTGTGCATTTCTTCTGGGGGACGTTTGACCTCGCACTGACGCGCTACTCCGGACGTCCGGCAGAGCCTGCACCGGGCGCCGGGGTGATCGGGCGGGTCAGCGGTGATGCGGAGCAAATCTGTGCAGGCTGGTGGCCCGGCAATGACCGCATTCGGTACCCCGCCTGCTTCTCGTATGCCCACCCGCGGCCCGATGGCATTGATGCGGTGCCGGTTCGACCGAGCGAAGGGCGCTGGAGCACCGATGAGGGGGAGTTCCTATATTCGTATGACGCGGCCCGGTCAAGCGCGGACCCGCGGCAGGCGATTCTTGACTTTCTGGACAGCACCTACCGGGGCGCCGCTGCGCTCATGCAATGGGATCATGATCTCACCAACGTCAGCGCACCGACCGATCGGTGAGCGAGCAGATTCGGAAGGGACAACGATGACCGACACCTGCACCCATCTCGGCGAGATCCTGGACACCGAGCCCTCAGGGACCGGATGTGTGGAGTGTCTCGCTGCTGGCAGTCACAATTGGGTCCACCTGCGCGTGTGTCAGGAATGCGGTCACGTGGGGTGCTGTGACAATTCCCCGGGAAGGCACGCCACCGGTCACTACCGCGCGATCAAGCACCCGATCATTCGGTCGTTCGAGCCGGGTGAGGACTGGTACTACTGCTACATCGACGACCTCGGCTTCGAGCTTGAAGACGCCCCGCCGGCCCCGTCACATCCGTGATCACGACGTAGTCGAACCGGCGAAGAGACCTCGATCTGTCGGAGGTCGCTGCGCAAGCGGCGACGCCCGTGGAGCTACCCGAGGTCGGTCTTGAGGTAGGCGACCTCGAGTTCGGCGCCGTCGGGGTCCCGGAAGAACACCGAGAGCAATGCCGGTCCGAACTGAGTGATTTCTCCCGGAGATGCTCCGGCGGCGACGAGGCGGTCTCGGATTTCCTTCAACCTCTCCTCCGACTCGACCGCGAGGGCATAGTGGTCGATGGGGCCCCGCCCACCCATCTTCGATCGATCGCCGAGGATTGATCCTGCGGGAACCTCGAACACGTTGAGGTTGCCCTGGCCGCCCATGTCCACGATCGCCATCTTTGGATGATCGCCCTGGGCGTCCATGATCGCGAGCACCTCTGCTCCGAAGATGTCTTTGTAGAAGGTCAAATATCGATCGAGGTCGGCGGTCATCGTGGCTACGTGATTGAAACCGCAAGTCGCAGGACGCTCGGGCATGAGCGCCTCCTTTCTCCTGATGAACCGACCCTACGGGATCGGCCGGACAGGCTTGACTCAAGACTCCCCGGTAGGCTCCGGCGCGTGATCGAGATCCTGCGATTCCGGCTGTCCGACGGCGCCAACGAAGAGGCATTCCTGTCGGCAGATAAGGACGTGCAGTCCGAGTTCGCGTACCAACAACCGGGGCTTGTGCGACGCACGACCGCTCGCGGCGAGCAAGGGGAGTGGGTCGTGGTCGATCTCTGGCGTTCGGTTGAAGACGCCGAGGCATGCAGCGCGAAATGGGGTAACGACCTGGTCACCGCCGCGTTCATGGGCTTCGTCGCTGGCGACTCGGTGAGGGTGGAGCGTTTCGTCGAACGGGACTGATCCGCTCGCGCTACTGCTGCACGAGCGCGAGCGCGAGCCCTTCGGGGTCCTCGATGAACGCAACCGTCGGTCCGCCCGGCACGTCGAACGGTTCAACCACGATCCGACCGCCGAGCTCTGCGGCCAGCGCAATCGAAGCCGTCAGGTCGCGCACTTGCACGTACAGGCTCACCGAGCTGTGCTCCCCTTGGCGGATGTGTCCTGCCGGCCCGGGCTCGGGACCACCGAGGCCCGCCGGAATGTTCATGATCGGACCGTCCGCGACGTCCCAGTTGCACAACCGACGGTAGAAGTCGGCCTGGCGCTCCGGATCCTTCGCCACGATCTCCCAATGCACGACGGGCCTTGCCCAGTCCGAGCCCATGGTCCCTCCCTTTCGCTTCGCTCAGCGTGGCACAACCGCGATGTCGAAGGTCCAGGTTGGGTAGGGCGAGTCCGTTCGGGCATTGGACCGAGCGGGCAGTGCCCCGATCGGGACTTCCATGCGACCGCCGCCGCCGCGGCCTTCTGTCCCCGCGCGACGACCCCTGCCGCTTCCCGCGAGCATCTGGAGGTATCTGTCCGGTGCCTCCCAGATGATCGACGGCTACGCCGTTGGACGGCTCGCTCGCCGTCGGCGACGACGTCGCCGAGGCGCTGTAGACCCCGATGCAGCGGGCTCACCTGCGAGCCCATGGCCGGTCCTGCCCAAACGGGGGCTCTCCCAGTCACCGGATTTTCCCGCAAGTTTCGCCAGTGACGCCCGTTTTCTCCCTGATTGGCGTCATCGGAAACAGATGACCCGAAACTGAAGAGGGGACAAAATGGCATACAGCAGCCGAATTCTTCGACTGGCTGGGAGCGCAGCAGGTCTGGCCGCCGCCGGTCTGGTTGTAGGCGGAGTACTCCCGACTGGGGGCGTCGGCGTGCCGTCGATCCCCAGTGCGGCATCGGTTCCGGCGGGGGTCCCGTCGGGCAACCAGTGCGTGAGCACTCCCGGTCTGCCGGCCTCCTCGAGCCCGATTACGGCCTCGGGTGGAGGAAGTGCGAGCAGCCCGGGTGGCGGAGGGTCGGTTCAGGCGTCGAGCAGTGGCGCGACGGTGTGCGTGACCGGCGTCTCCGGTGTCCCGAGCGCGCCGAGTCTGCCCACCGGAGGCGGCCTGCCGAGCGCCCCGAGCCTTCCTACGGGCGGCCTGCCGAGCGCCCCGAGCCTGCCGACCCCCGGGCTACCTAGCCTGCCGACCAGCGGCGGGGTGACCATCAGCTTCGGCGGTTCAGCTTCCGCCGGCTGACATACATCGAGCGGATCGGCCCGCACTCCGATCCGCGAAACGGGAATGGCCGGGCTCCTAGGAGGCCCGGCCATTCCCGTGTTCGGCGCGCCACGACAGCGACAGTTGGAGGGGAACCTCGAGCTCGGTGTTGCCCAACGCCCGGGAGCAGGACGTGGACGCCGAACCGGGTGTCGGGCAACTCGGCCCGCACCCGCAGCCTGGTCGACCCCGAGTTGGCGTCGGCATTGATCGCCAGAGCGGACTTCGCGGCGTTGCCCGGCTCAACCATTGGCGAGCTCGCCCCATCCGACGAACTCGAACAGCTTGACTCCCCGTTCGAACGGCGGTGGCTCGGACGCCAGCCGGTTCGTGCCGACCGTCGCGTGAGCGTTCTCCACCCGCTCGAACGCCACCTCCTGGAATCCGACCTCGGCCAGGCGGGCCCGGATGCGGGGCGTGGCGTCGGGAGCCATGCGGTGGCGCGTCCAGATGAGCGTCGCGCCGGGCGCGCAGAACGTCGGGAGATACCCGATTGTCCGGTCGATGTCGGCATCGGTGATGTTGCCGAACACGCCGCAGGCGAGAACGAGATCGGCGGGCACCGCGTCCTCGTAGGCGGTCGTCACCGACGCGTCCCCGGTCACGACCTCCACCATCTCGAGGCCGACTTCGGCGGCCAGCCGCCGGGCTTCGGCCGCGTTGTCCGGGTCGAGCTCGACCAACCGCGCCGTCACGTCGCGGCGGCGCGGATGGTTGGCGAGCACGCCGATCAGGTCCCGGCCCTGGCCGGCGCACATGCTGATCGCTCGGACGGGCCCGGGGGCGGCCCGGTCCAGGTGCCCTTGTATCTGGGCACGGACCAGTTCGAGGCGCCGGCTCAACGTCGAACCAGGTTCGTCGTACTGGTCGTGCCAGTCGAGCCAGTGTTGGTCGGCCACTCGACCGACCCTACGGCCGGCGAGGGGTCGGTGACCAGGGCAAAGCGCGGCAGCGCCGTCGCCCGATCGGACCCGCGCGATCATCGGTGCCCATGCCCCACCGCGCAGCCGTGATCTCGTCCGCCCCGCAGCGTCCCCCTGCTGCGGGGAAGCGGTGACCACCCGCCGCAGGCGGGTCCCCGGTCCGCCGGAAGAATCGCCCAAGTTGCGGCGGGCCACGCAATGGGCTGGGGTGTCCAAGGGCGAGATCGTGGAGGTCGCCCAGACTGGTATGCGGGCAGCCACCTGGGAGTTCGTGGCCCATGTCCGCAATGTGGTCACCGGTGATGAGTGGATCGAGGTGGTCGGTGGGAAGGGCGGGGACCGGGTGCTCCGGTCGTTCCGACCCGAGCGCGTCTTCGCTCCCGGGAAGAAGGGCCGCCGGTCTGGTCCCCGTTCCTCGCTGGCCGACGAGCCGAGGCTCCCGCTGGGCTGAGGCCGGGTCGGCTCAGCATCGGCGCTCAGCCCGAGGTCTCCATCAGAGCAGCGAGATCGATCCCGCGATCGGCCAGCCGCTCCAGGTCGACCGGCCGACGGGCCCGGATGCGTGCCTCGATCGCGTCTCGGCCGTCCCAGATGTTCGCGTTCATGGCGGCAAGCACGGTGCCATCCTTCACCCAGAACGCGAGGCACTCACGGTCTCTCGGGTTGCCACGGATCAGCACCCGATCGAATGAGGGTGCCCAGCCGCGGTATTCCATGCCGAGGTCGTGGGGATCCTCGAAGCGGTGGGAGACCCGGCGGTGTCGGCCGTCGCCCGCTGACCGAACGAGCGCGCCCTCAATCCTCCAGGTAGGTGAACAGCATCATCTGGGTCGCCGCAGCGATCAGATTGCGGTTCTCGTCCCACACCCTCGACTCAGCGGACGCCCATCCGTCGCCGCTCCAGTGCGTCCGGTCGTGGGCGAGCAACCACTCCGTGCGGGCGGGCGCGAACAGGTGCACCGTCAGGTCCGCGCTCGGGGCAAACCAGCGGTCGCCCCGATTTCCCAGGCGTTCCGAGACCGAGCCGGGCATCCGATCGGCGATGGTGACGACGGCGAGCGGATCGAGCGAGCCATCGGGGAGTATCGGTGGATCGTCGAACTTGTACCAGGACGCCACCTCGGAGGTGGTCGGATCGTGCTCCTCCCACGGTGCATGCCCGATGGCGCCCCGACCCTCGACCCGGCTCCAGAACGGGGAGGGAGGGTTGTCGAACCCAGGGGGAGCGGGATCCCGGTAGGAGCGACAGTCGGCGGGTTGGGGAACCTCGGGCGGCGCGACGTCGACGAAGCTCGGCCCCCGACGCGACGAGCCGAACACGGCCAGGGTCGTCGCACCGGCGGCTGCGCCGCGGTTGCGCACCTCGGTCACCACCTGGGTCGCGGATCGTCCGCGGCGCAGGATCCGCACGTCGATGTCGAGCTCGCCCGCCCCTACCTGCCCGGCGAACACGGTCGTGCAGGTGCGCAACGACTGGGTCGGGTCGTCGATCTCGAGACAAGCGGCGCGGAGACCGAACGACGCCAGCACCCCGCCCTGCGGCAGCACGACCACATCCCAGCTGTTGTCGAGCTCGGCCTCGTAACGGCCGGCCCCCACCTGCGTCACCGTCACGTCGTCCTCGAAGGTCCCCACGCGCTCCGAGGTTGTTCGTTTCGAGGTGGAGGGGTCAAGCCGGCCTGGTGGCGGCCACCGTTGCGATCAGGACCAGGCCGCTCGGAGGCCGGTCAGCCCGGCCGTCGCACGTTCCACGAACTCGGTATCGAGCGACGGGTCGCCGCGTTCGAGCCAGGTGAGCGTGGCCTCGACGAGCCAGCCGAACAGGGACTCGCCCATCCAACGGTCGAGGGTCGCGTCGCCGCTGCGGACAGGGATGAACTGGCGGACCACCTCGACCGAGATGGACCGCAGTTCGCTCGCATACTCGGCGAACTGGGGTTCGCGGGCGGCGTGGCGCCAGAGCAGCGTGAACGCGGCCGGTTCCTCGCGCGCAACCGTGAGCAGGGTCCGGGCGCCGAGGCCCCGGGTCGAGCCGGCGGCCAGCCCCGACCGAAGCTCTTGGCCCATTCGGTCGAAGACCTCCTGGAGGACGGCCCGGTACAGCTCCTCTTTGGTCTCGAAGTGGCGATAGAGGATGAGGCGGGTGACGCCGCACGCGGCGGCGACGTCCTCCATCGAGGTGTGCGCGAAGCCCGAGCGGGCGAACGCCTCGGCGGCACCCTGGAGGATCGACGCACGGCGCTCGGCGCGGGGAAGAAGTTTGGTTTGGACAGGTATACGGTTGAGTATATACTCTTGTGTAGACATGCAGTGGAGGTAGCCATGGCCGTCACCGCCCAACTCGAATTCACCGAGACCGAGCTTCTCGCCAACGCGGACGTCACCGAGCCGCTCATCGCGGGGGGCGTCCGTTGCCACGGTGGCTTCGCCGAAGACGGCACCTACGTGTCTCCCCGCACCAAGTTCCGGGTGCCGGCGATCGAGGCGTGGCGTGCCCATCACGCCGACGTGTTCGCCAAGCCGGTGATCGACGCGCCCATGGAGCTGTGGGGCGATCACTACCCGAATGTCGCTCAGGCCCGCTTCCTCATCACCGCCGGTGTGCCCGAACCGCTGATCGCGACCCTGACCCGGATCGGCACCGTCGAGGGCTACGGAGCCAACATCCGGAACCTCAAGCCGTCGAGCCTGCAGCGGTTCTTCGACGAGGACATCGCCGGCACCGCCATCGACCACCTGGGTGGCGGGCTCTTCGAGGCCCACGGCCGCGACGAGGCCGGCTGGGAAGAGGAGGCCGGCCACAAGGACATGTGGTTCGCGGCCCGCGACATCGCCTTTGAGACCCAGGCCGCCGATCTCGACGTCGAGGGCATGCTGGCGCGCATGGGCTTCGGTCAGCGCGGAGGCGACGGGTCCGAGGTCGCGAGGCTCCTGCCGGACGACATCGACATGCAGCTCGAGTTCATGACCGCCCTCATGATCCGGGTCATGTTCATCGAGGTCTCGGCGTTCCACACCTTCCGATGGGCCGAGGCGTGGCTGTCCGACACCGACCTCGTCGCCGGCGACGGGGCGGCCGGTGCGCTGGTGTCGCACATCCGGGCCGACGAGACGCCCCACGTGGCCTATCTGGCCACGACGCTGACGGAGTTGCGCGACCGGACGTGGGTCGGCGAGGGCGGCAAGCGCCACGCCGGTGCCGAGATGATCGACCGGCTGTGGGAGCCGTTGCTCGATCAGAGCCTCGGGAGCGGCCGCGAGGCCTCCCGCAGGGCGACCCTTGGCGAGGTAGAGCGCTGGTGCCTAGAGCGTGAGGGCGGTGCGGACCTGTTCGCCGAGTTCAACTCGCTCTCCACACCCTGAGCCTGGGCACGAACAGGCGCAGTAATTTCGGGCCGTGCCGGCCCAGCCACTTCCAGCCCGACTCGCCGCGGCCGGGATGGATCCCGGCGGCGACCCGATGGACGTGTGGCGGAGGCTGTACGAGGTCGAGGGGCCCGGGACGACCGTCATCGATCTCTACGAGCTCGTCGCCGCGCCGCGGGGACTGGAGCCACACGAGCTGCCGGTCGCCGAGCGCCTGGAGCTGGCCCGCGCCGCCATGGCGGTGGTCTGGCCGGGCAACGCGATCGTCCCGGGGAGCGAGCGCACCGGCGACACGATCGAGATCGTCGACTATGACCCCGAATGGCCGAACGCGTTCGCGCGCTGGCACGCTGCGATTGGCCGGAGCCTGGGCGATCGAGCCATGCGGGTCGATCACATCGGTTCGACGTCGGTGCCGGGACTGCCCGCGAAGGCGATCGTCGACATCTTGATCTGCGTGTCCGATCTGTCCGACGAGCCGTCCTATGTCCCCGGCCTCGAAGCGATCGGTTTGCAGCTGCGCAGCCGGGACGATCTGCACCGCTACTTCCGTCCGTTCCGCGACCGGCCGCGCGACGTTCATGCCCACGTGTGCGAGCTCGGGTCGGGCTGGCAGATCGATCACCTGTTGTTCCGGGACTTCCTGCGCGCGCACCCCGACGCCCATGACGCCTATGCCGCGGTGAAGCGGGACGCGGCGCAGCGGTGGGGTGATGACGGGATCGCCTACACCGATGCCAAGTCCGCGCTCATACAGGACACGTTGCGCGCAGCCAGGGCGTGGTCGGCCTCGTCGAAGGGCGGGGGAGGCTAACCGGGCGCGTCCGAGACGCTGTCTCGTCGGATGAAGCGGGCCGGGGCGGGATCGCGGCCCGGCCCGGGCGGCTCCCCACGCAGCTCGGCGATGAGGCGGTGGGTCATGGTCGACGCCACGCCGAAGAGGTCCATGGTGACCACCGAGATCGCCGGTCGGTAGGCGAGGGCCCAGTCCGAGTCGCCGTAGGTGACGAAGGAGCACCCGTCCGGGATCCTGATGCCGGCGGCCCCCATGGCGCCGAGAAGCGCCGGGGCCAGCCCGTGGGTGCTGCAGACGAGGGCGGTGACCGGGTCCACGCCCCGGCGCACGAAGGCGTCGAGGCCGGCTCCGACCGAGTCCGCACCCGCCTCCGGGTTGACGGTGATCCGCTCGGTGACCAGGTCGAGCTGTCGGCAGCGCTGCCGGATCGCCTCCCAGCGCCTTCTCCCCGCGTCGGCGAGGGTGCTCCGGCTCACGAAACCGATGTTCCGGTGGCCCAGAGCCGCCAGTGCGTCGCACATGGCGATGCTCCCGGGCCGCTCGAGCGCGGGGACGAGCGAGCGCGACGGCGTCGCGCGGTCGCGACCGTCGATCACCGCCATGCCCGCTCGGCGGAGCTCGTCGATGTGACCCGGATCCCGTGCGGAGCCCGCCAACACCAACGCGTCGACCTGCTGTTCGGTCAAGCGATCGAGGGCCCGGCGCTCGACCTCGTCACTGCGCTGGGCGTCGACCACGAGGACCGAGTAGCCCTCGGCCTGCGCGACCTGCTGGACCCCGCGCAGAAAGGGCACGAACACCGGGTTGGCGAGGTCGGGGATGAGCACCCCCATGATCATCGTCTTGGAGGTCCGCAGGCTCTGTGCCGAGGCGTTGGGGCGGTACCGGAGACGATCGGCCACCCGCTGGACCCGGAGCCGGGTCGCCTCGTTGACCGGCCCGCGCCCGCTGACGACCCGGGAGACCGTGGCGATGCTGACCGAGGCCTCGTCGGCGACCCGCTGGATGCCCACCCGCTGGTTGTGGCCCCGTGCGGCCAATCTCGCCACCCCGTTCGATCGAGTCGTTGCTATTCTACTGTAAACGTTTACAGGGGGACAGATGACCAAACACTCTCGAGGACGCATCGGGGTCGCCGGCGGGCCCATCCGACGGGCCGCTCTCCTCCTGCCCGCACTCGCGATCGTCTGCTCGGTCGTGGTGGGGGTCGGGCCGGCTGCGGCCGGGTCGTCGGGGAATGCTCCGCCGACCGTCGTCTTGGCGGGCGCGGCCAAGCAGGGCTGCGGCGTCGCCGTGCCCTCGGGGTCAACGACGTCGTCCCTCCGCATCGGTGGGCACACCCGGACGGTGATCGTGCACATCCCAGCCGGCTACACCGGGAAGACCAAGGTCCCGCTCGTGTTGAACATGCACGGCAGCGGGAGCAATGCAGCCCAGCAGGAGTTGTTCAGCGGCATGGACGTGGAATCCGACGCGGCCGGGTTCATCGTGGCCTACCCGCAGGGGCTGATCCCGAGTGGCCAGGGGTTCGACTGGAACGTCCCGGGCGTTCCCCTCATCGGTGGGGCGGCCCCGCCCAAGAACGCCGCGAACGACATGCAGTTCCTGTCGTTGCTGGTCGCCGTCCTCCAAGAGCGCTACTGCGTCAACCCGAGCCGGGTGTACGCGACCGGTTTCTCGGGCGGCGCGCGCATCACCAGCCAGTTGGCCTGCGAATACTCGAACATCTTCGCCGCCGTCGCACCGGTGAGCGGCCTGCGCCGCCCGACCCCGTGCCAGACCATTCGCTCGGTCCCGATCGTGGCGTTCCACGGGACCGCCGACCCGGTCGACCCCTACAACGGCCATGGCCAGGCCTACTGGACCTACTCGGTCCCCCAGGCCGAGCGGTACTGGGCCAGCCAGGACGAGTGCTCGACCCACGCGGCCACCTCGACCCCCGACCCCGGCGTCACCTTGACCACCTATTCGCACTGTGGCGGGGGAGCCGTCGTCGAGCTGTACTCGATCACGGGCGAGGGCCACGAGTGGCCGGACGGCCCGAAGCTCACCAAGAAGGTCACCAGGGTGCTCGGGCCGCAGTCGACGGCGGTCAACGCCGACGCGGTCATGTGGGCGTTCTTCATGGCCCACAAGCTGCCTTGATCCGCCGGACCTGCGGGATCACGGTTGACCGGGTGGCCAGGCGGTATCTCCTGGCCGAGCCCGACGGTCCGCCGAGCGGGGTCGTCGTCAGCCTGCACGGCAGCCGGTCGAGCGCGGAGGGCCAGGTGCGGCTCAGTCGCCTCGACACCTTGGCCGACCGCGTCGGCGCCGCGGTGGCGTTCCCCCAAGCCATCTCGCCGATCGGCGGCGGCTACGAGTGGGACCTCGACGGTGACCTGTCGTTTCTCGCCGCCGTCGTCGAGGAGCTGCGGGTGCGCTGCTCGCCGCCGGCCGGCCGGGTCGCGATGACCGGGATGTCGGGTGGCGCCCGGATGTCGTGCCGGTTCGCCGACACGCACGCCGAATCGGTGGCGATGGTCGGGGCGGTGGGTGGGCTGCGGGCGCCGGTCCGCCGACCGTCGCGCCCGGTCCCGATCCTCGCCTTCCACGGCACGGCCGATCGGATCAACCCGTTCAACGGGGGCGGGAACCCCCGGTGGGTGGAGAGCGTCCCCGACGCCGCCCGCGCGTGGGCCGAGGCGAACGGCCAGCCCGCCCAGCCGACGACGACCGCCACCACGGCCAAGCTCACCCGGACCACCTACGGGACGAACGGCGGCCCCGGCGAGGTCACGCTCTGGACGTCCGCGGGTGCGGGGCACACGTGGCCCGGTGCCCACCTCGGGCTCTTCCTCCGGTTGTTCCTCGGTCGCACCACGACCGAGATCGACGCGAGCGACGAGGTGTGGTCGTTCGCGCAACGCCACGCCGACGACCCCTGACAGCTGGTTCGGCGCGCGAGGTCAGCCGAGCGGCACCGTCGCGTGCAGGTTGGTCACCGAGATCGAGAAGGTGCCGTTGGAGGCCCGGTAGAACGGCGCGTTGGAACCGACCAACTCGAGCTCCAAGGTGTCCCCCGGGGCGATGACGTAGTCGGCCGGCGGCAGTTCGAAGTTGATGGACTGGCTGGCCGTGGCCGATGTCGATGTGCCCGATGCCTGGTTGACCGATGGCCGGTACGCGCCCATCGCCACGATCTGGCGGGTCGCGCCGCCGGGTGCCACGTCCCATAGGCGGGCGATGAGCTCGGGGTAGTCCCCGTTCACGGCCAGAGTGGCCCGGATCGTGACGCCGCCCAGCAGGTGGAGCCCCGCGCCCGTCGCGGCGATCGTGTAGGTCGCGGTCCCCGGCTCGGCGGCTGCCGGCAGGGCGCCGCAGAACGGCTTGACCACTCCGTCGAGCGCTGCCGCGGTGGTGGGGTCACCCCCGGTCGAGGTGACCACCTGCGCCGCGCCTCCATTGATCTCGGTCGTTCCCTTCTGCAATGCGCCCCACGAGGCCGCGCTGACCGTCGGGCCCGAGGGCGCCGACTTCGGGCACGTCACCGCGCGGACGCGGATCCCGGTAGCGGGCTTCGTGTGGTGCAAGACCACCGAGTCCAAGAACGCGATGCCGTTCTGGTTGTTGAAGACCGCGTCACCGAGCTTGTCTTGCGCCCACCCGTGGCCGACGTCGTCGAAGATCAGCAGCAGCGGCGTCTTGGATCCCGACGCCTTCACCCGGTTCACATAGTGCAGCGCTTCGTTGACCGGGAAGAGCGTGTCGGTCCAGCCGCTCTGGATGGCCGTCGGCGCGGGGCCACCGGGCGCCATCGGGATGCCGATGGCCGACTTGTCCTGCTGGAGGTAGGTCAGTGCCTTCGACTCGCCGGGCGTGTACGGCTCTCCGGCGACGGTCTCGCCTTCCCACGTGGTGAGGTCGGACTGGGGGTCGACGCCGGCCGGCGAGAGATAGCCGGCCGCCTTGGCGGCCGCATAGAGGACGGCGTCCCACATGCCCTTGGCCACGCCGACGGGGTTCTGGTCGGCTGCGGCCGGGGTGTCGGTCGCAGTGGAGAGTCGGCCGTTCGGGGTGAGCGCGGTGTCGAGGTCGTCCCACGGCCAGACGGCGTACGCCGCGGCCACGGTCATCGGGATGTGGCGCTTCGGGCTCACGAAGGGGACGAGCTTGCCGTCGGTGAGCCGCATCCGGTTCTTCAACATCGCGAGCTCGAGGGACTGGCCGCCCCCGTACGAAACGCCCGAGACAGCGATGCCCGGTCGCGCAAAGCCCTCATCGACCAGCATCCCGGCCAGGTACTGGGTGTCGCGGATCTCGTAGCGCTGGTCGGCCAGACGGACCCATCCCGTCGCGCACGCCGGGGTGTTGGCCCTCGACGCAGCGGTCCCGCACGAGTTCCCGAAGCCCCGCGCGCTGTAGGTGAGCACGGCCCATCCCTGACTGGCCATGGTCACGTTGTCAACGGCGCCATCGTCGCTGATCGACTCGTAGTCGGTCTTGTTCCCGCCGAGGCCGTGCATGAGGACGACGAGCGGGTAGGGGCCCTTCCCACCAGCGGGCAGGGTGAGGTCGGCGTCGATCGGGACGCCGTCGAAACTCGGCACGCGGCGGTCCTGCCCGTTGACGAGTCCGCCCTGGCAGAACCGCACGCCGTACTCGGGCGCGCAGACGAGCTTCCCGAACGGCATCGCCGGCCGAGCCGTGGCTACCCCAGCCGACGGCACCAACATCGGAGCGAGCAATGCCAGAACGACGATGCAGAGGCCCGCACCGATGCGACGGACCGGCGAGGATGGGCCACGGTGCTGGGGCGCGGACGGGAGGTGTCCGGAGAAAAGAGGCATTCTCGATCCTCCCCGTGGCCGCCGAGAGTGTCAACTACGGGTTGAAACGGTGACCGATTCGGTACGCCACTTACGTTCATTCGACATGCGACGGCGTCGGACCGCGCACGGTCACCCCGCTCCGGGCGGCGCTGCCGTCCGCTCGAATGACGGGTGCCGAGATTAGTAAAGGAACTTGACAGTCAACAGGTCGAACGACATAGTGCGAGGGTGACGGTCTCCGAGGAGGGCGAGGCGGACTCCCAGGAGGGGGACTCGCAGGCTGGAGAGGCGTCGTCGCCCCGAGCCTGGTGGCACGCCTGGTTTCGACGGCTGGCCTTCTTCATGTCGCCGGAGGATCAACCCAAGTGGGCGCGTCCGGGGCTGTTGATCGTCGCCGGCGCATCCGCGTTCATGTACGCGTGGCAGTCCTCCGGCTACCTCGAGATCTACTACGCCGCCGCCGTGCGGAGCATGTCGATGAGTTGGCACAACTTCTTGTACTCGGCGTTCGACCCCGCGGGCACCGTGTCGACGGACAAGTTGCCCGGGGCGTTCTGGGTTCAGGCACTGTCGGTGCGCGTCTTCGGCCTGCACGACTGGGCCATCGTGTTGCCCCAGATCATCGAGGGCGCGCTCACCGTGTTGGTCCTCTACCGCGTCGTGCGCCGGCTCGCCGGCCCCGTTGCGGGCATCGTCGCGGCCCTGATCTTCGCGGTCGGTCCGGCCAACGTCGCGCTCAACCGGGGCA
The DNA here is from genome assembly GCA_003161255.1 of Acidimicrobiaceae bacterium. GTDB lineage: Bacteria > Actinomycetota > Acidimicrobiia > Acidimicrobiales > RAAP-2 > Palsa-461. The sequence goes on from PMOQ01000074.1 coordinate 27,525, forward strand.
ATGTCTCGGACACCCTCATGATCCTGCTGGTCGTCCTGGCCGCGGACGCGACCGTCGGCGCAGTCCTGAGCGGTCGCCTGGCCAACCTCGCCCTCGCAGCTTTCTGGGTCGGCCTGGCCTTCCAGGCCAAGATGCTCGAGGCCTGGCTGATCCTCCCCGCGCTCGGGCTCGTCTACCTGATCGCGGCGTCGGGCCGCCTCCCCAAACGAATCCTCGGGCTCGGCTTACTCGCGGCCCTCGCCGTCGCGGTGTCGCTCAGCTGGATGATCTACGTGACGCTGCAGCCCAAGGAGGGCCGGCCGTACATCGACGGGAGTCACGATGACTCCATCTTCCAACAGGTCTTCGACTACAACGGCTTCGGTCGCCTGAACCAGCCATCGCCCAACGCGGTGCTCTTCGAGACCATTGGGATCGGCAACCTCGCCTCGACTCCGCCCGGTTGGAACCGGATGCTGATCGGTCCGTTCGGGCTCGACACCGGGTGGCTCATCCCAGCGTCCGTCGCCGCCCTCGGGTTCGGACTGGTGGCGCGGCGCAGAAGGCCCCGCAGCGATCCCCTCCGGGCGGGTCTGGTGCTGTGGGGGACGTGGTTGGCCGCCCTCATCGCGGTGTTCAGCGTGAGCACGACCATCAACTCCTACTACACGGCCGCGCTGACCCCGGCCGTCGCCGGGCTGATCGGGACCGGCGTGGTGCTGGCGTGGGAGCACCG
>PMOQ01000041.1 GCA_003161255.1 Acidimicrobiaceae bacterium
GAACGATGTCCTGCGGTCCCTCAGGTAGGTTTCCCTGGGTTGGGTTACGGTTGACCGTATCCGGCAACGAGATTCTTCACAGCTGAGAGGAACATCCATGCAGCTAGACGACATGATTTTGGTAAGCATCGACGACCACATGGTCGAGCCGCCGGACATGTTCAAGAACCACGTTCCGGCGAAATGGGCCGACAAGGCGCCCAAAGTCGTCCGCAACGGACAGGGCGTCGATGAGTGGGTCTTCCAAGGGCAGGCATCGTCAACCCCGTTCGGCATGGCGGCCACGGTCGGGTGGCCGAAGGAGGAGTGGGGCTTCAACCCCGGCGCCTACTCAGAGCTCCGACCCGGATGCTTCGACGTACACCAGCGGGTGCGGGACATGAACGCCAACGGCGTGCTCGCATCGATGAACTTCCCGACGATGGCCGGCTTCAACGCTCGGACCTTCACCGAATCGAGCGACAAGGACATTGCCCTGGTCATGCTCCAGGCCTACAACGACTGGGCCATCGACGAGTGGTGTGGCGCGTATCCGGGACGCTTCATCCAGCTGGGCATCGTGCCGATGTGGGATGTGGATCTCGCCGTCCAGGAGACCAAGCGGATCGCAAAGAAGGGCTGCCGGTCGATCAGCTTCCTCGAGACCCCGCACGTCCAGGGCTTCCCGAGCTTCCTCTCGGGACACTGGGACCCGATGCTGCAGGCCATCGTGGACGAGAACATGGTGCTGTCTCTCCACATCGGCGCGGGGTTCGGTGTCATCAACAAGCCCGTGGAGGCACCGGTCGACCACCTGATGGTGCTCGCCTGTCAGATCAGCGCCATCACCGCCCAGGACCTGCTGTTCGGTCCGACGCTGCGCCGTTTCCCAGGTCTGAGGGTGGCACTTTCCGAGGGAGGGATCGGATGGATCCCCTTCTACTTCGACCGGATCGACCGGCACTACCAGAACCAGACATGGCTCAAGCACGGCGACGACTTCGGCGGCAAGCTCCCCTCGGAGGTGTTTCGCGAGCACATGCTCGCTTGCTACATCACCGATCCGTCGGGGTTGCTGCTACGTGACCGGATCGGAATGGACATCATCGCGTGGGAGTGCGACTACCCCCACACGGACACGACCTGGCCGGTGTCGCCCGAGTTCGCCTGGAACGAGCTCCAGGGTGCCGGCTGCACCGACGGAGAGATCCACAAGATCACGTGGGAGAATGCCTGCCGGTTCTACGACTGGGATCCCTTCAAGCACACACCGAAGGAGCAGGCTTCGGTGGGCGCCCTGCGCGCGCTGGCCAAAGATGTCGACGTAACTCGGATGTCGCGCGACGAGTGGCGCAAGCAAAACGAGGCGTCAGGAATCGGCGTCTTTTGACCTCATCGGCACCGGTCGCGTAGGAGTGGCGCAGTCCGTGCCGGTCACACCTGGCTAACGAATCGTCCACTCGATCGCCGTCGTTCACGGACGGCAATCAGCTCGAGCCCCAATACTGTTCCATTCCCGGTTGGAGCTGTCGGCTCACGAGCTCGATCCGAGGACCGCTCGGGCTCCGGTGGTACGCCCAGATCGGGGTCCCGTCGGGCCGGACCCCCTTGGCTTCGGTCAGGTAACCATGGTTCTCGAGGAGAGCCGAGTCCGCGGGCAGGTCGTCGGACCAATACCCGGCATGATGGATGCCCGATCCCGGTGCCGGGACCCACGGCGTGCCCGGGACGGCCTGGACCAGCTCCACGCGGGGTGCCGCCACCGAGTAGGTGAACCGCAGGTCGAGCAACATCTCTCCGTCGGGCAGCACCACCGGGGTCTGGACGGCCAGCGGTGCGCACCACTCGTACCCGAACAGCTCGGTCAGCTCCACCATGGCGGCATCGAGGTCATCGACGACGACACCGATATGGAACTGGTCGGTGCCCCTCACGATGGCTCGATGACGACGCGAATCGCGCCACCACTCCTGTCCGAAGCGACCCTGAACGCCTCGGTCGCGTCCTCGATCGGGAATCGGTGGGTGATCACCGTCTGGGCGATCACGGGGTCCTCGGCCAGCATCGCCGCCGCCTCCTCCATCTCGCGTACACCATCGTGGGCGCAGTATCCGAGGGATGGAATGAGACGGGCCTCGTGATGGAACAGCGGCATCCAATCGAGCTGGACCGGGCCGAGGTGGACCCCGAGCACGACGATGGTCCCGCCGGGCGCAACCAGCTGGCCGCACCGGGCCAGGCTTTCCATGGACCCGGCCGCCTCGACGACGACGTCGTACCCGCCGCTCGTTCCCGCGTGGGCGCCGAGTCGCTCCCCCGCCTCGATTTGGTGGGGGTGGCGCGCCTCGAGCGCGACATCCTGACCACCCATGCGGAGCGCACCCGCGACAGCGAGGAGCCCGAGTGCGCCGGCACCGACGACAGCGACCGTCTTGCCGGGCCCGACCCCGGCCAGACGCAGCGCGTGCCACGACACCGTGGTCGGTTCCACGATCGCGGCGTCGCGCAGATCGAGCCCTGGCGGAATCGGCACGAGACGCTCGGCCGGGGCTCGAAACTGCTCGGCCATCCCGCCGTCGGCGCCGATACCGAGCGCGCGCTGCCCGTGGGTCGGGCACAGGTTGTATGTACCGCGGAGGCACTGGTCACACTCCATGCATCCGTAGATTGCCTCCACCACCACCGGAGTCCCGTCGCTCTTGGTGCCGGCCAGCTCGTGACCGAGGACGTTGGTGCTGCCGAGCCGTATGTACATCAGGTCAGAGGCACAGATGCTGGTGGCGCGCATGTCGAGCAACTCGCCGGTGCCCGGAGGCTCGTCGACCTCGATCAGCGCAACGCCACCGTCCCGGCTCTGCACGGCCTTCATGACGCCGACCCGGGATGGACCGGCCGTTCCGTGGCGTCGACAGGCATGTCGGCCTGCAGGCCGATGCTGTTCAGCACGGTGGCCAGGCACAGATAGCCGCCGATCACGAAGAGCAGTTCGAAGAGTTGGGCGGGGTTGAACGAGGAGGCGAGGCTCTGCCACGTCTCCTCGCTGACGCAGAACCGGTCGATCATCTCGTCGACCGCCCTGAGCATCGAGCGCTCCTCGGGCGTCCATAGCGCCGCGTCGGGCCCCTCCCGGACCGCCCGCAGCTTCTCGTCGCTCAGCCCTTCAGCAGCCCCCATGCGCTGGTGCTGGTTCCACTCGTACCCCGATCGGGTGCGCCAGGCGACGCGCAGGATCACGAGCTCACGATGGGCCGGGCGGAGCACCGCTTCGCCGCTCGCGAGCATGTCGGAGAAGGCAAGCCAGGTGTCGCTGAGCGGGAGATGGTGCGCGAACAGCTCCAGCACGATGGGCATGGGTGGCGCATCGGGAGCTCCGGACAGGTATAGCTCGGGGCGCCGCAGGTAGGACAGCAGCACCTCGCGGGTGCGGTCGTCCCATTCGCCGTAGGGAACGGGCACGAGCCGGGTCTCCTGGGGCGGGGTCATCGCGTCGGGCGAAGTGCCGACCGGACTCGGCGGGCCGCCGGTGTGGAAAACGTCACGGGCAGATTCCACCACCCCGGGCCCGCCCGCGCCACCCCGAGCAGACCCTGCGTGGGCGCCTCAACTGGGCTTTCGCCACTCGGCGATGGGCGGCGACCCAACATTTCCAATAGCGTCATCGGGGTTCGTCGGCGGGGCGGGGAGAAGAGATCGACATGGGCGGTGGTCCCTATCGGGTCGTTCAGTGGGCGACCGGCAACGTCGGACTGCGCTCGTTGCGAGCCCTGATCGAGCACCCGAATCTCGAGCTGGTGGGGGTCTACGTCTACTCGGACGTGAAGGTCGGCAAGGACGCCGGGGAGCTGTGCGGGACCGCGCCCACGGGCGTGACCGCCACGAGGGATATCGAGGAGATCCTGGCTCTCGAGGCGGACTGCGTGCTCTACATGCCGGACCGCCCCGACATGGACGTCGTGTGCCGGTTGCTCGAGTCGGGTATCAACGTGGTCTCGACGCGCAGCGAGTTCCACCGTCCCGCGAACCTGGACCCCGATGTCCGTTCGCGGATCGAAGCCGCCTGTGAGCGAGGGGGTTCGTCGCTCTACAGCACCGGATCGAGCCCGGGGTTCATCACCGAGGCGCTCCCATTTGTGCTGGCGTCGTTGCAGCGACGACTGGACCACCTGACCATCGAGGAGTTCGCGGACATGTCGTCGCGCAACTCGCCGGAGATGATCTTCGATCTCATGGGTTTCGGACGCGACCCGGCCAAGTTCGACCCTCGGGGGGTCGAGTTGCACGGGGGCTCGTCGTTTGCCGGTTCGCTGGCCGTCGTGGCGGACGCGCTGTCTCTCCCACTCGACGACGTGGTGGCGACCGGCCAGGTGGCGACGGCGCGCCATGCCGTGGAGATCGCGGCCGGCCACCTCGACGCCGGCACGATCGCCGCGCAACGCATGCAGGTGACGGGGATGCGCCAAGGGCGGCCGCTGATCACGTTTAGCGCCAACTGGTATCTCACCAAGGACGTCGAGCCGGCCTGGGACCTGCGTGAGACGGGTTGGCACGTCCTGGTCGAAGGGGATACCCCCTTGGACATCGACATCCGGTTCCCGGTGCCGCCGGATGAGTGGGCGGCCACCTCGCCGAACCTGACGGCACACCGGCCGGTGAACGCCGTGGCCTATGTGTGCGCGGCTGAACCCGGGATCCGGACGACGGCCGATCTGCCCCAGATCATCCCGACGTTGGGTTGACCCCGTCAGCGGGTCGCAAGATTCGCCATCGCGATGAGCACGGTTTGGGTTGTTGTCGAACCCGAAGTCCCGGTCTCGTGGTCTACGGCGTGAAGACCGGGAGCTTCTCCCACCCGCGCACGGTGGAGGTGCGGGCCTGCACGGCGTTGTCCATGTCGATCTCCCACTCGGGGAAGCGCTTCAACACCTCTTCGAGCGCGACCCGGCCCTCCAGGCGGGCGAGGTGCGCACCGAGACAGAAGTGGATTCCGTACCCGAGGCTCAGGTGGCGCTGGACCGGCCGGTGGATGTCGAACCGGTCCGGGTCTGGGAACTGGCGCTCGTCCCGGTTGGCTGACCCGTTGAGGAGCACCATGATGCTGCCGGCCGGGACCGGGAGACCGTGGTGCTCGACGTCCCGCGTCACAGAGCGGGACTGGACGGGGGAGGGCGCCTCGTAGCGCAGGCACTCCTCGATTGCGTTCGGGATGAGTGCCGGTTCGTCGACGAGGTCCCTGCGCTGGTCGGGATGCTCGGCAAGAAGCTTGGCTGCCCAACCGATCAGGCGCGTCGTTGTCTCGTTGCCCGCGCCGGCGAGGAGCCCGATGTAGCCGAGCACCTCGTCCCGGGTGAGCGTCCGGACCGTCCCGTTCACATCGGTGAACTCGGCGGTGATCAGCTCGGTCATGAGGTCGTCGGAGGGATGCTCCTTGCGCCAGTCGACGTAATCGGCATAGTCCGTCGCGAGTTGGCCGGCTCCGTCCGCGGAGGGATGATCGGGCATGACGCCGTCGGCCAGCTGCAGGCTCGCGTCCATCTGGTCTCGGAGGGTCTGTTGGTCCTCCTCGGGCACCCCGAGGAGCATCCCGATGGTCCGCATCGGTATCTCGCTACCCAGGTCGGCGATGAAGTCGAAGCCGCCATTGCCCACGAGGCGGTCCAGGCTGCGGGCCGCGAAGGCGCGGACCTGGGGCTCGATCGCGGCAAGGCGGCGGGGTGTGAACACACGGCTGAGCAACCCCCGGTGCAGATCGTGGTCCGGTGGGTCCTCGAAGATGAACATGCCCGGCGGCATCTGCACTCCGGCCTTGATGAACTCCAGCACAGAGCCCTTGGCGGAGCTGTAGGTCTGCCAGTCGACCAGGCAGGACTCGACGTCGTCGTAACGGCTCACCGCGAAGAAGCCGTACTTCTCGTTGAAGTAGAGAGGAGCCTCGTCGCGCAGCCGCTTCCACACGGGGTACGGGTCGGCGTCGATGTCGAAGTCGTAGGGGTCGTAGTACGGCTCGAGCGCAGCTATGGCCATCTCGCCTCGCTTGCTGATTTGGGGGGCGGTGCCCCCGCCCGGCTCTTCGGGAGCAGACCGCTTGAAAGTAACATTTTTGTGTGAAAAGAGCATCGTTCTCAATCGGCTCCCCGTGGGCGCCCAACCCCAGGTGAGCGCCCCGTCCGGGCGCACGTGGCCGACGATCCCGGCGATGCTGGCGAGCACGGTCAGCCGGCGCCCACAGGGCGCGGCCGTTCGAGACGGGGACACCACGCTTTCGTACGGGCAGCTGGGGCAGGCGGCCCGGGAGTTCGCCGCCGCGCTCGTCGTCTCGGGTGTGACCCCCGGCGACCGGGTCGCCATCTGGGCCTTCAACAGCGCCGAGTGGGTGGTCGCGGTGTTCGGGATCTTCGCCGCCGGCGGGGTGCTGGTCCCGGTGAACACGAGGTTCAAGGGTCCCGAGGCGGCCGAGATCCTGTCTCGGAGCCGCGCTCGCGTCCTCGTCACCGTCACCGACTTCCTCGGCAACGACTACCTGGGCATGCTGGCCGACACCGGGCTAGAGCTCCCGGACCTCGAGACGATCGTCGTGGCCCGGGGGCCCGCGGCCGAACCGGCGCTCGGTTGGTCGGACTTCCTCGATCGGGTAACGCCGGAGTCGGTGGCCGAGGTGGAGCGCCGTAGCGCCGCGCTCGGACCCGAGGATCCCTCCGACATCCTCTTCACCTCCGGGACGACCGGAGTCCCAAAGGGCGTCGTCATGACGCATTCCAGGACGCTCACCGTCGCCACCGACTGGGTCGCCATGACGGGACTCGGCGCGGGCGACTCCTACCTGATGGTCAACCCGTATTTCCACATGTTCGGTCTGAAATCGGGGATCCTGTCCAGCGTTGCGAGCGGCGCCACGATGCTGCCCGAGGCGGTGTTCGACGTCGACCGGGTGCTATCGCGTGTGGAGGCCGAGCACGTCACCGTGCTCCCGGGACCGCCGACGCTTTACCAGGCCATCCTCGACCACCCGGACCGACATCGTCACGACCTCTCGAGCCTGCGCGTCGCGGTGACCGGCGCCGCCGACATCCCGGTCGAGCTGATCCGCCGGATCCACGACGAGCTCCCGTTCTCCAAGATCGTGACCGGGTACGGGCTCACCGAGGGTGGCACGGCCGCCGCGACGTCGGACGGGGACGACTTCCAGGCCATCGCAACCACGGTCGGGCGGCCCCGGCCCGGATTCGAGATCCGCATCGTCGCCGAGGGCGACCGTGACGCGGACGCCGGCGAGCCCGGCGAGGTGCTCATCCGCGGAGGGAGCGTGATGGCGGGCTACCTGGACGACCCCGAGGAGACCGCCAAGGTGCTTTCTCCCGACGGGTGGTTGCGCACCGGTGATCTGGGCGTGCTCGACGCCGCCGGTCGCCTGCGAATCGTCGGTCGGGTCAAGGACATGTTCATCGTCGGGGGCTTCAACGCCTATCCGGCCGAGATCGAGAACGCGTTGTTGCGCCATCCGGCCATCCGACAGTCCGCGGTGATCGGCATCCCCGACCCCCGCCTCGGCGAGGTTGGCATGGCCTTCCTCGTCGTGTCGGGGGATGTCTCCCCCGACGAGATCATCCAATGGAGCCGTGACCAGATGGCCAACTACAAGGTGCCGCGGATGGTCCAGATCGTGGACGAGCTGCCCCTGAACGCGACGGGGAAGGTCATGAAGGATGTGCTGCGGGATCGGGTCACGGCCGGCCACGGCGAAGGCGCGCCGACATGAGCGCGACCCAACCGATCGGCCTTTCGGCCCTGGCCGAGCTGCGCGTCGTCGAGCTGGGCGTGTGGGTCGCGGCGCCGTCCGCGGCGGCGCTGCTCGCGGACTGGGGTGCCGACGTCATAAAGATCGAGTCGCCGACCGGTGACCCGATGCGGCACGCGTTCGGCTCGCTCGGGATCGGCCAGGACTTCCCCAACCCGGCGTTCGCGCAGGACAACCGGGGGAAGCGCAGCGTCGTGCTCGACCTGCGCGGGCAAGTTGATCGGGACCGTCTCGAGGAGCTCCTCCAGACGGCGGACGTCTTCGTGAGCAACCTGCGGCCCGACGCGCTCGACGCGCTCGGCCTCGAACCGTCCGCGACCGTGGCGCGGCACCCCCACCTCGTGTACTGCTCGATCAGCGGCTACGGACTGCGCGGCGACGACCGGAACCGGCCCGCCTACGACATCGGAGCCTTCTGGGCTCGGTCGGGCCTCTCGGTCCAGATGGCCAACGCCGAGGGTGTTCCGCTCAACGCGCGGGGAGGCATCGGGGACCACGTCAGCGGGCTCGCCGCGCTCTCGGGAGTGCTCGCCGCGGTGCTCGAGCAGCGCCACACCGGGCGCGGCCGGGTCGTCGAGGTGTCACTCCTGCGGACCGGCACCTATGTGCTCGGGTGGGACCTCAGCCTCCAGGCGACGGTGGGCAAGGTTGCCCGGGCGGAGGCCAGGCAGAACAACCAGACCCCGTTGATGAACTCGTACCGAGCGGCCGACGGCCGGTGGTTCTTCTTCACCGGACTCGAGGCGGATCGCCACGTCGGCCCGATTTGCCGCGCCCTCGGACGGGAGGACCTGCTTTCCGACCCCCGTTTCGCCGACGCAGGCACCATCCGCAAGAGCCGCACCGAGGTGATCGCCATCTTGGACGAGGTCATCGCGGCGCAGCCCCTCGATGTCTGGGCCGAGCGGTTCGACCGCGAGGGCGTCTGGTGGGCACCGGCCCAGGGCCCGGCGGAGGTGCTGGAGGATCCGCAGCTCGCCGCGAACGACGGGTTCCTGGAGCTGCCCAACGAGACCGACGGGCCGTCGGGAAAGTCGGTCAACGGCCCGGTCAGCTTCTCGGACCTGGCGGTCCGGCCGGCTGCGCCGGCGCCGCGGCTCGGCGAGCACTCCGAGGCGGTGCTGGCGGAGCTATCCGAGCGACGGGGGAGCGGGGGCGCGTAGGCGCCGGTCACGTCGGAACGGCCTTCGTCAAGCCGATAACCGTGCCTTCAATCCTGTTGACGCTGAATCTCAATTTGGAGAAGAATGTTTCCCCCATGACGACGGGCCTCATGCACCGCGGGCTCGAGTCGACAGCGGACCAATTCCCGGATCATCCGGCCGTGTTCGCTGGCCCGGATCTCTGGACCTTCGGGGCCCTCGATCGAGCCTCCAACGCATTGGCGCACCATCTGGCCCGGCGGGGCCTTGGCGGCGGTGACCGCGTCGCGGTCATGACTTCCAATCGACCCGAGTTCGTCGTGAGCGTCCAGGCCGTGAGCAAGCTCGGTGCTGCGTCCGTCCTGCTCAACCCCGCATGGAAGGCGGTCGAGGTCGGGTCAGCGGTCGGCCTCACCGCGCCCGGCTACGCCGTGGCCGACGGGCCGGGCGTCGGGCTGCTGATGGATCACCTGGGGGTCGGCAGGGTCCTCGACCTTGACGACGATCGTGCGGCGTCGGTCTTCGACCGCACCAGCTCACTGCTCGCGCCGGGCGTTGAGGTGGCGGACACCGACGAAGCGGTTCTCGTCTTCAGCTCCGGCACGACCGGCACGCCGAAGGCGGTTCGCCACACGCACGGGTCCATGCACCTGGCCACGTCGCACTGGTGCCGGGCGCTCGGTCTCGGCCATGACGACCGGTTCCAGGTCGCCACCCCGCCGTCCCACATCCTGGGTCTCTTGAACCTGCTCGCCGCGGCCGCGGCCGGCGCGACCGTCCGCCTCCACCGGAGGTTCGACCTCGACGAGGAGCTGCGCTTCATCGAGGAAGAGTCGATGACCCTCGAGATGGCGGTTGCCCCGATCGCGCTGGCCCTGGCCAACCATCCGGACCTGGAGCGGTTCGACCTCTCGTCGCTGCGCTACATCATGTGGGGGGCCACGCCGGTGACGGCCGCGGTCGCCGAGGCGGTGACGGCACGCACCGGGGTGCGCTGGCTCCCCGCATACGGGACGAGCGAGGTGCCGGTGATCACGGCCAATCCGGTCGGGGATCCCGGCGCGTGGCGGCTCGACTCCGCCGGCCTGCCGGTCGGTGACGTCGTCCTGCGGGTGGTGGACCTCGACACCGGAGCGCTACTGGCGCCGGGGGAGATGGGCGAGATCCAGGTCGAGAGCGCCTCGGCGATGGCCGGGTACCTGCCCGACGAGGCCACCGCCGACGCGTTCGCCGACGGCTGGTACCGCACCGGCGACGTGGGATGGTTGGAACCCGACGGCTGGGTGCACCTCACCGACCGCTGCAAGGAGATGATCAAGGTGAGCGGTTTCCAGGTCGCGCCGGCCGAGCTCGAGGCGGTCCTCCATGGCCATCCGGCGGTGGTCGACTGCGCGGTGTTCGGCGTGGCCGACGAGCGGGCCGGCGAGGTCCCGGTGGCGGCGGTGCAGCTTGAGCAGGGATCCGACGTCGGACCCGAGGAACTCCAGCGGATGGTCGGCGACGCGCTGGCCGGCTACAAGCGCCTCCACCGCGTCGTGATCGTCGACGCCATCCCGAGGACGCCGTCGGGCAAGGTGCTCCGCCGTACCCTGCGCGACGAGTGGAACCGAACCGGTCTCGCGACGAGGGTGGGCTGAATGGACGTCCGTCTCTCACCCGAGCAGGTCACGCTCCGGGATGCGGCCAGGCAGATGGTCGATCGGCTGTGCCCCCAGACCGTCGCGGAGCTCGACGACACCGAGCGCGCCGGAAAGTTGGAGGCCGCGGTGGTGGCGTCGGGCTGGCTCGAGCTGCGTACGGCTACCGACGATGGGAGCCCGTGGGCGACGGGGGTCGAGGTCGCAGTCGTCGCGGAGGAGCTCGGCCGGGGCCTCGCCGACACGGCATTTCTCGGCCCGACGCTGGCGGCGGACCTTCGGCGGCTTGCGGGCGCGCCACCGGGCAGCACCGCAGAGACCATCGCGCTCGGCGCGGATCTGTCGGAGCCCGCCGTCGCGCTCGGGGGCACCCTTGGCCCGGGGGCCGTAGCGCTTGACGCATACGAGGCGACGTCCGCACTGGTGCTGCTCCGCGAGGGCGACGAGTACGCGATCGGCACGATCGCCGTGGACGGCGGGACAACGAGCGTCGACCTGACCCGGCCGGTGGCTAGCTGTTCGCCGGGTGCGACGGTGTCGCCGATCGAGGGGCTACACCATCCGCTCGGTCCCGACGACCTCGCGAGGTGGCGCGGTCTCGGGCTGGCCGTCACCTGCGCCGACCTCGTCGGAGTGATGCGGGGAGCGGTCACCATCGCGTGCGACTACGCCCGTTCGCGCCGCCAGTACGGCGCGGCCATCGGGTCCTTCCAGGCTGTCCAGCACCTCCTCGCCGACGCCTACGTCGCCACGGAAGGGTCCGCGAGCATCGCGCTGCACGCCGCGTGGGCCGTCGACGCGTTGGACGGCCGAGACGCGCTCGTGGCGGCGTCGGCCGCGAAGGCCTACTGCGCCCGGGCGGCCCGCTCGGTCTGCGAGACCGCGATCCAGGTTCACGGCGGCATCGGCAACACCTGGGAGTGCCTCGCCCACGTCTTCCTCCGCCGCGCGCTGCTCTCGAGCGAGGTGCTGGGCGGGGTCGGGGCCAATCTGGCCCGGGTACTGGCCGCGCACGGGATCGGGGGCGGCGATGGACTTCGGTGATTCGCCCGAAGAGCTGGCGTTCCGCCTCCGCCTGCGGGAGTGGCTCGGCAACAACAACCCCGGCCTCCCACCCTCGTCGACGTCGGACGAGTACTGGGCCGGGCAGGCGGCCTGGCACCAGACGCTGTACGCCGCCGGCTTCTTCGGCCTGTCGTGGCCCAAGGAGGCCGGTGGGCACGGCCTCCCGAGCGTCTACGAGGTGATCCTCGACGAGGAGATCATCGCCGCCGGGGCCCCGCCGCGGCCGAGCGTGGGGTACCTCGTCCAGGGGCTGCTCCGGCACGGGAACGAGGACGTGCAGCGCCGCTTCCTGCCGGGTCTGGTGAGCGGCCGGGACCGTTGGTGCCAGGGGTTCAGCGAGCCCGACGCCGGCTCTGACCTCGCGTCCTTGCGCACGCAGGCGGTGCGGGAAGGCTCCGAGTACGTCGTCACCGGCCACAAGGTGTGGACGAGCTACTCGGACGCCGCCGACTGGTGCCTCGTGTTGGCGCGCACCGATCCGGAGGTGCCCAAGCATCGCGGGATCTCGGCCTTCATCGTCCCCATGGGCCAGGGCGCCATCGAGCAGCGGCCGATCCGGATGATCAACGGCATCACCCGCGAGTTCGGGGAGGTCATCTTCGACGGGGCCCGGGTCGACGCGTCGAACATGGTCGGCGAGCCCGGCGAGGGCTGGCGACTGGCCATGACCGTGGTCAGCCATGAACGCGAACCCGGCGAGCTGGGCTACGTGGCCCGCTACGGCAAGCTCGTCAAGGAGCTCGTGCGCGCCGTGAAGGAGCGGCCCGACGAGCACGGGCCCGAGTCGCGCCGAGATCTGGCGTGGGCGCTCGTCGAGGCCGAGATGCTGCGATGCCACGTGAGCCGACGGTTGTCGGATCGGCTCGACGGCGTCTCGCACGGGCCCGAGGGCTCCGTCGACAAGCTTCTGATGACCTGGGTCGAGCAGGCGGTCGGCCACGCCGCCCTCTCGATCGGGGGTGCCGCGCCCACGGAGGGCGATGACACCTGGCTCAAGGTGTATCTCTACAGCCGGGCCCAGAGCGTCATGGGCGGCACGTCGCAGATCCAACGCAATCTCATCGCCAGCCGAATCCTGGAGTTGCCAATCTCATGACCAACTACGACCTTCCCGACGAGCTCCTCGTCAGCGACGACGGCCCCATCCGGGTGGTCACGCTGAACCGGCCCGAACAACTGAACGCCACCAACCACCAACTCCACGCCGGCCTCGCGGCGCTGTTCCCCCAACTGGACGCGGACGAGGAGGCACGGGTAGCCGTGCTCACCGGTGCCGGGCGCGCCTTCTCGGCCGGCGGGGACTTCAACTACATCGACGAGCTGTCCCGAGACGGTGCGCTCCGGCACACGAGCCTCACGCACGGTCGCCAGATCGTGACCGGGATGGTGGGTTGCCGCATGCCCATCATCGCCGCCGTGAACGGGCCGGCGGTCGGGCTCGGCTGCAGCCTCGTCGCCCTGTCCGACATCGTCTTCATGGCCGAGAGCGCGCACCTGGCCGACCCCCACGTGATGGTCGGGTTGGTGGCGGCCGACGGCGGGCCGGTGGTGTGGCCGCTTCTCACGAGCCTGCAGCTGGCCAAGGAGTACGCCCTGACCGGCGACCGGATCCCGGCGCGTCGGGCCGCCGAGATGGGCCTGGTCAACCACGTCTGCCCCGACGGGGAGGTGATGGACCAGGCGATGGCCTGCGCACGCCGCATCGCCCGGCTGCCCAAGGGGGCCGTCGAGGACACCAAGCGGATCCTCAACATCCAGCTCGAGCGGGCCGTGCTGGCCACGCTGGACTTCGCCCTGACCGCCGAGGACCGTTCGTTCACGACGCCCGAGCTGCGGGCCAACCTCGACAATCTCCTCAAGGCGGAGAAGAAGAGGGCGGAGTGAACGCGCCTCCCGATCGGGAGTCGTCAGTGAGGCGAGGCAGGGGAGCGGTGGGTCGCCAGCCCGGCGAGCCACCCGCCGAGGGCCTCTCCGGCGGTGAGCACGTGCGCCTCGGCGATGGTGCGCGCGGCGGGCCCATCGCCTCGCGCGATGGCGTCGAGGAGCTCGGCATGCTCGCGTCGACTCCGCTGCTCCTGCTCGGGGAACACCTCGAAGTAGTTGCCCGGCACGACGCGGACGGCCTGGCGCAGGTGGGTGATGAGCCGGGGCGAGCCGGCGGCCAGGTTGACGGCGCGGTGAAAGCGGCGGTTGGCGGCGACCACGTCGTCGGCGTCGTCGATCGCCGTGGCCAGCACCCGGAGCTCGTCCAGCTCGGCCGAGCCGATGCGGGTGGTCGCCATCTCGGCCGCCTTGCCGGCCAGGGCGGCGAGGATGCCAAAGCTGTCAACGGCGTCCTCGGGGGTGATGCCGACCACCGTGATGCCGCTGCGCGGCGTGATGGCCACGAGCCCCTCATAGGACAACTCGAGCAGGGCCTCGCGCACCGGGGTCCGGCTGATCCCGAATTCGGCGGTCAGCCGCTCGAGGTCGAGCCGGTCACCGGGCCGGAGGCGGCCGGTGAGGATCCGGTCCCGCAGCTCGTTGGCCGCCTGGGCCCTGATGGTGGCGCTGATCAGTTTGATATCTGAAATATTACACCTTAAATTGGGCGGTTCCGGGACGAAGGAGAACCGTGGTTGAGCGCTCGAGACGGCAGATGTCGCTGGTGGGGTTCATGCAGGCCGGCAACGCGACGGTCTACGCCGGCTCGTGGCGGCATCCCGCTACCGAGCACGGGTTCCTCAAGGCGAGCTACTACGAAAAGCTTGCGCGCACGCTCGAGGAGGGCTGCTTCGACCTCATGTTCTTCGACGACCGCCTGGCCATGCCCGGGATCTACGGCGGGTCGGTGGCCGAGGCCGTTCGCACCGGGGCCCGTCCGGTGAAGCTCGACCTCAGCATCGTGCTCGGGGTGGCCGCTGCCGTCACGAGCCGGATCGGGCTCGGCGCCACCTATTCGACGACCTACTACACGCCGTTCCACGTCGCCCGCACCTTCGCCACGCTCGATCACCTCTCCGGCGGCCGAGCGGCGTGGAACGTGGTGACCTCGGTCAACGACAGCGAGGCCCAGAACTACGGCATGACCGAGGTCCTCCCCCACGACGCACGCTACGACCGTGCCGACGAGTTCTTGGAGGCGACGGTGGGGTTGTGGGACAGCTGGGATGACGACGCGCTGGTGCTCGACCGGGCCACCCCGCTCTTCGCGGACCCGACCAAGGTCCACCAGCTCGACCACGACGGCGAGTGGTTCAAGGTGCGCGGCCCGCTCACCGTTCCACGGTGCCCCCAGGGCCGGCCGGTGCTGCTCCAGGCCGGATCGTCGGGACGGGGCCGGGACTTCGCGGCGCGCTGGGCCGAGCTGATCTTCACCGGGGATCCTGGCATCGACATCGCGCGGTCGCACTACAAGGACCAGAAGGAGCAGATCGCCGCTCGGGGCCGGAACCCCGACACGGTCAAGATGCTCCCCATGGCCTACACCGTCGTCGGGGAGTCGAAGGCCCACGCCGAAGAGCGCGAGCAGCTGTTCCTGCACGACCTGGTCGACCCGCTGGCGTCGCTCACGCTGCTCTCCGAGCTGATGAACTACGACTTCTCCGGGCTCGAGCTCGACACCCCCATCACCGACGAGCTCATCGAGTCGGTATCGGGGATCCGCGGCCTCGTCCAGAACATCAAGACGCACATCGGCGGCGAAACGGTGACCCTGGCCGATCTGGCCGGCCACCGGGCCACGCTCCTGCAGGGTCCGCGCTTCGTCGGCACCGGTCCAGACATCGCCGACCAGATGGAGGAGTGGTTCGACGGGGGCGCGTGCGACGGTTTCGTCATCGCCGCCACCCATTGCCCTGGGGCGTATGAGGACGTCGTCCGGCTGGTGGTGCCCGAGCTGCAGCGCCGCGGCGTGTTCCGGGACCGCTACACCGGCACCACGCTGCGGGAGCATCTCGGCCTCGAGCGCCCAGCGTCGTCGCGCCGTGCCTGAACAAGAGTCCGTCCTCCACGGCATTCGGGTCATCGACGCCTCGACGCTCGCCGCGGGCCCGATGGTGGCCACCGCCCTCGGGGAGTTCGGCGCGGAGGTCATCAAGGTCGAGCAACCGGGCACCGGCGACCCGCTCCGGACCTGGGGCGAGCTCAAGGACGGCATCGGCCTGCTCTGGAAGAGCGTGAGCCGCAACAAGCGCTGCGTCACCCTCGACCTTCGGAGTCTCGACGGACAGGAGATCTTCCACCGGCTGCTCGGTGCGAGCGACGTGCTCGTGATCAACAACCGCCCGAGCGCGCTGGCCCGCTGGGGCCTCGACTACGAGTCGGTGCACGCGGCGCACCCGCAGCTCGTGATGTTGCACGTGACCGGGTACGGGCGGGGCGGGCCGAAGAGCGACCGGCCCGGGTTCGGCACCCTGGCCGAGGCGATGAGCGGGTTCGCGCACGTGACCGGGCAGACCGACGGGCCGCCGACCCTCCCGCCCTTCTTCCTGGCCGACGGCGTGGCCGCCCAGTCCGCCACCTACGCCGTGATGATGGCGCTGTACCACCGCGACGTGCGCGGCGGTGGCGGCCAGCTGATCGACGTCAACCTGATCGAGCCCCTGGCCCGCCTCATCGAGACCTCGACGCTGACCTACAACCAGCTGGGCAAGATCCCCGGCCGGGTGGGCAACCGCCTCGATGCCAGCGCGCCCCGCAACGCCTACCGCACGGCCGACGACCAGTGGGTGGCCATCTCCAGCGCGTCGCCCAACCTGGTCGTGCGGATCTACCGGGCCGTCGACCGGGCCGACCTGGCCGAGGACCCCGACTACATCGAACCGGTCCGACGCCGGGACCACGCGCTCGAGATCGACCAGGCCGTCGCCGACTGGATCGCCAAGCGAACGCTCGACGACGTGATGGCCGTGTTCGAGGCGGCCGAGGTGGCAGCGGCCCCGATCTACGATGCCCGCCAGCTGCTGTCCGACGAGCACCTGTTGGCGAGAGGCACCTTCATCCAGGTCGACGACCCGGACTTCGGCACGGCGACC
Organism: Acidimicrobiaceae bacterium; assembly: GCA_003161255.1. Taxonomy (GTDB): domain Bacteria; phylum Actinomycetota; class Acidimicrobiia; order Acidimicrobiales; family RAAP-2; genus Palsa-461. Next base: position 16,631 of record PMOQ01000041.1, read on the forward strand.
GTTCAGGGGCCTGTCGTGGTGATGAGCGAGACCCCGGGCCGGGTGGACCACCTCGGGCAGGACCTCGGCGCGGACAACGACGCGATCTACGGTGGCCTGCTCGGGATCGACGCCGAGCACCTCGCGGCGCTGCGCGCGTCCGGCACCATCTGAGCCCGACCAAGGAGGTCCTCGTGCGTGAACCCCGAGCCCGGCGGTCCGAACTGGCCACCCCGGCCAGCTCCGAACGCATGTGCGAGAAGGCCCCGTCGGTGGGCGCAGACCTGGTGTTCCTCGACCTCGAGGATGCCTGCGCGCCGAGCATGAAGGAGTCGGCACGGGCGATCGCCGTCGGCGCGCTCACCGGATTGGACTGGGGGCGGACCGTGCGGGCGGTGCGCGTGAACGGCCTCGAGACCCCGTGGTGCCACGGGGACATCATCGAGGTGGTCACCGGGGCCCGCGACGCCCTGGACGTCCTGATCGTGCCGAAGGTGCGCTCCGCCCGCGACGTCTGGTGGGTCGACGTGCTGCTGGGCCAGCTGGAGGCGAAGCTTGGCCTGACCAAGCGAATCGGCCTCGAGGTGCTGATCGAAGACGCGGAGGGGCTGCTCAACGCGCTCGACATCGCGCGATCGAGCGACCGCCTCGAGGCGCTCATCTTCGGCGCCGGCGATCTCTCGGCGTCGATGCGGGCCCGCGTCGACGACAACTTCGAGCCCGTGGCCCCCTACCCGGGGGACTTCTGGCACTTCGCCCGGGTCCAGGTGCTGGCGGCGGCGCGCGCCGGCATGGTCGACGCCATCGACGCGCCGTATCCGGCCTATCAGGACCCCGAGGGCTACCGGCGCTCGGCGCTCCAGGCGAGCGCGCTGGGTTTTGACGGCAAGTGGGCGATCCACCCGAGCCAGGTGCCCATCGCCAACGAGGTCTTCTCGCCGACGCCCGACGAGGTGGCAGAGGCCCGGGCGGCCATGGCCGCCTACCGCGAGGCGGAGTCCGGTGGCGTCGGCGCCATCGGGCGTGACGGCAGGCTCATGGACGCAGCGCACATGCGGCTGGCGGCCAACACCCTGCACAAGGCCTCGCTCGCCGAGGGGGCCGCGTAGCTCCCCACACGGTGGAAACGCCCTTCTCATTTATAGAGAGGCGTGCTACCATCCCCTCGTCTTACACCCTCGAGCAGAGGACGGGCTGATGGCGCGTTTCCCCAAACCACCCGAAGGCAGCTGGACCGAGCACTACGGGCTGGGTACCGAGCCGATGTCCTACGAGGACTCCATCTCGACGGAGTTCTTCGAGCTCGAGCGGGAGGCCATCTTCAAGCGGGCCTGGCTGAACGTGGGCCGGGTCGAGCAGCTCCCCCGCAACGGCAGCTACTTCACGAAGGAGCTGGTGGTCGCCAGGACCTCGGTCATCATCGTGCGCGACCGCGAGGGCCAGGTGCGGGCGTTCCACAACGTCTGCCGCCACCGGGGCAACAAGCTCGTCTGGAACGACTTCCCGAAGGAGGAGACGAGCGGGATATCCCGCCAGTTCGTGTGCAAGTACCACGGTTGGCGCTACGACCTCGACGGCTCGTGCTCGTTCGTGCAACAAGAGCAAGAGTTCTTCGACCTCGACAAGGCCGACTACGGGCTGGTGCCCGTGCACTGCGACGTCTGGGCGGGGTTCATCTTCATCCACCTCGGCAAGGAGCCCGAGCAGAGCCTCACCGAGTTCCTCGGCCCGATGGTCACCGCGCTCGAGAACTATCCGTTCCACCTGCAGAGCGAGCGGTGGTTCTACCGGTCGCCCGTGAACGCAAACTGGAAGCTCTATCTGGACGCCTTCCAGGAGTTTTACCATGCACCGGTTCTGCACGCGAAGCAGACCCCGCCCGACTTCTCGGCGGCGGCACAAAAGGCCGGCTTCGAGGCCCCGTACTACGGGATCGACGGCCCGCACCGCGTGGTGAGCACCGCCGGCATCCATCCCTGGAACCTGGCCCCCAACCAGCTCAAGCCCATGGAGATCCTCACCCGCAGCGGGCTCTTCGGCCCCTGGGACATGCCCGACCTCAACTTCGAGCAGCAGCCGGCCGGCCTCAACCCGGCGGGGTGTGACCCTTGGGGCCTCGACTCGTTCCAGATCTTCCCGAACTTCGTGATCCTGATCTGGGGGCAGTCCTGGTACCTCACCTATCACTACTGGCCCACCGCATCGAACCAACACATCTTCGAGGGCACGCTGTACTTCGTCCCGGCCAAGACGGCGCGTGAGCGCGTGGCGCACGAGCTGGCGGCCCTCTCGTTCAAGGAGTACGGCCACCAGGACGCCAACACGCTCGAGGCGACGCAGACGATGCTCGAGTCCCGCGTGCTCGACCGGTTCCCGCTCGGGGACCAAGAGGTCCTGTGCCGACACCTGCACAAGGTGGCGGGCGAGTGGGTCGACGACTACAAGCGCCAGCTCACGGAGGTGTGAAGCGGTGATCGATGCCCTGTTGCCGAGCGAGTTCTCCGAGCTCGAGCCCTTCGCAGCCAAGTGGTGCCTGGCCACCGAGCAGGAGCGCTACATGGAGCGGCTGTCCTCGTCCATGACGGAGATGCAGGCGCTCTACGACGCCGTGACGGCCCGAGCCGAGGAGGCCATGGTCTACTGCGACAAGTTCCCCCTCGACGAGATGCCGGACGACGCGCTCAACCTGCTGCGCCTCTTGTACTCGATGGTCATGGTGTCCTTCCCCGTCGAGGTGTGGGGCCAGCCCCGGATCCCCGACACCGGTGCCGCCTACCTGGACCTCCTGGTCGAGCCCATTCCCTGAGCCGGCCGGCACGGCGCGCCCTCGGCGCCCGCCCGACGTCGGGCCTCGGAGGCGTTGCAGCCCGCGGCGTTCACATCGCCTCGTACTCGACGATCGCGTCCTGACCGGTCGGCAGGGACTGGCAGGTCAGGATCCAGCCCTCCTCGACCTCCTCATCGGTCAGCGCGTTGTTGGCCCGCATGGTGACCGATCCCAACTTGAGGAAGGCCATGCAGGTGGCGCAGTTGCCGGCCTCGCAGGAGAACGGCGGGCGCAGGCCGCCCCGCCGGGCCGTCTCGAGCACCGTGTCGCCGGCGTGGTAGTCGAGCACCGTTGTCTTGCCGGCCAGAATCACCGTGACGTGAGCGGGCATCTGCGTCGTGGGGTCGGCCGAGCCGGCCAACGCCTGGGCGTCCTTCTCCTGCTGCGCGACCAAGAAGCGCTCGATGAAGATGCGGCTTGGGTCGATGCCGAGATCGCCGAGCACCGATTCCACGAGATCCATGAAGGGCCCCGGGCCGCAGATGTAGAAGTCGGCGTCGGGCCCGCGCCGGGCGAAGTCGGCGACGGTTTCGGCCACGACGAACCCGGCGTCAGAGTCGAAGTGGGAAACGAGCTCCATCCGGCCCGGGTGCCGTTCGGAGAGCGCGGTCAGCGCCTGGTCGAAGATCACCGAAGCTCGGTCGCGGTTCGCGTACAGGAGCGTGACCGGACGTTGCGTGGTGGTGAGGACGTGCTTGGTGATGGACATCACCGGCGTGATCCCGCTGCCACCGCACAACGCCATCACCGGGCGTTCGGTCTCCTGGGGGCAGAACACCCCCGCCGGCCTGGTGAGCTCGAGCATGTCCCCGTCGGTGAGGTTGTCCAGCATCCAGTTGGACACCAGTCCGCCGGCCACCCGCTTGACGGTGACGGTCAGGTCGCTGTCGGTCTCCGGCGCGCTCGACATCGAATAGGACCGCAGCTGCTCGTCGCCTCCGATGCGGACCCGGAAGGTGCAGAACTGACCGGGCCGGTAGCGGAAGGTCTCGGCGAGCTCGCTCGGGACGTCGAGCACGAATGACCGCGCATCGTCGGTCTCCCGCACGACCCGCTTGATCCGGAGCTGGTGGTAGCCGTGTACCCGCAGGACCGGGTCGTGGTCATCCGGGGGGTTCGGCACGGGTGGCGCGGTCGCGCGACGCTCGCATCTCGACTCGGTGCTCCTGGGGCCGCGACCCGCCCGGTCGGGGCATCTAGGGGGCGGTCGGCCAGGCCACCGACTTGGTCTCGACGTACTGGTCGAACCCGGCCACCCCGTTCTGGCGGCCGATCCCGCTGTGCTTGTAGCCGCCGAAGGGCATGTCCGCCGCCCCGAGGGCCATGCCACCGTTGACGGCGAAGGTCCCGGTCCGGATGCGTTCGGCGACGCTCATCGCGCGGTCGAGCGAGCCCGAGAAGACCCCACCCGAGAGTCCGTAGACGCTGTCGTTGGCGATCTGCACCGCATGGTCGTCGTCGTCGAAGGGGATGGCGACCAGCACCGGCCCGAAGATCTCCTCCTGGGCGATGGTCATCGAGTTGTCCACGTCGGTGAAGAGGGTCGGCTCGACGTACCAGCCGGTCGGGAGATGGGCCGGGCGGCTCCCGCCGAGGGCCAGCGTCGCCCCCTCCTTGACCCCCTGGTCGATGTAGCCGAGCACTCGGTCGCGCTGTCTTTCCGAGACGAGCGGGCCCATGATGACGTCGGGACCCTGTGGATCCCCGTAGGCCACCGAGCCGAGCGTGGCCTTCAGGATCTCCACACCCTCGTCGTAGCGGGAACGTGGCAGGAGCATCCGGGTCTGGATGGCGCACCCCTGCCCGCCGTGGAAGCAGACGGCGATCCCGGAAGGGACCGATGTGGCGAACTCGGCGTCGTCGAGCACGATCGTGGCGGACTTTCCGCCGAGCTCGAGGAAGACGCGCTTGAGGGTCGCGGCGCCCTTCTCCATGATCCGCTTGCCGACGACGGTCGAGCCGGTGAACGAGATCAGGTCGACCTTGGGCGAGAGCGTCAGCTCCTCGCCGACGAAGTGGTCCGACGAGGTCACCACGTTGAGAACTCCCGGCGGGAAGTCGGTGTGCTCGGCCACGAGCCGCCCGATTCGGGTGGCGTTCCACGGCGTGTTCGGCGCGGGCTTGAGGATCACCGTGTTCCCGGTGGCCAGCGCCTGGCCCAGCTTGTTCAGCGTGACCTCGAGCGGGAAGTTCCACGGGACGATCGCGCCCACCACGCCGACCGGCTCCTTCCAGACCTGGCGCGTGTGGCGGTTCCCACGTCGGTCGGTGCCCTCCGGGAGGTCGGTCCTCCAGGCGTACTCGTCGATCATCGAGATGGGGTAGCCCAGCGCGCCGACCAGAGGGATGTCGAGTTGGTTGGCATGGGTGGTCATGCGCGGGCAGCCCACCTCCAAGATGAGCTCCTCGCGCAGCTCCTCGCGCTCGTTCGCGAGCGCTTCTTGCAGCTGGGAGAGGCACCGCTTTCGCAGTTCGCGGTTGGACGACCAGTCGGTCTCGTCGAAGGCCCGCCGCGCCGCGTCGATGGCGCGGTGCATCTCGGCGTTCGACGCGTCGGCCACCTGGCCGACGATCTCCTCGGTCGCCGGGTTGACGTTGTCGAACGTCTTGCCCGAGTCGGACCCGATGAGCTCACCGTCGACGAGCATCCTCACTTCGTGGCTTGCGGCTGGGGTCATCGCGCTACCTCTGTCCGTTCGTGGTCTCGCGCCGGGCGGAAACCTGGTTATCAAAAAGTGCCATCAGCATAATCGAGCGCCGCGCCGGCCCGGCTGGGCGTGACCACCTCGCCGATCGGCTCACAGCGGGAGGGTCGGCGGCAACGTGCCGCGCTCGAGCACGTCCTCCCCGAGCTGGCGGGTGAGCACGCTGCTCGCACCGAGCAGCTGATCGATCACGATCGTGCGACGGACGTAGCGATGGAGCGGGTGTTCGGTGGTGAACCCGATGCCGGCCAGCACCTGTTGGGCGTGGCGTGCCACGGCGCGCGCGGACCGGCCCGCCAGCCCCTTGGCCATCGCCGCCATGACCGGGGACGGATCTTCCCAGGCCGCGGCCAGCAGCCCGTCGGCGGCCTCGACGGCGACCAGGCTCTCGGCCAGGCGGTGCCGGATGGCTTGGAACGAGCTGATCGGGCGTCCGAACTGGACACGATCGAGGGCATGCTGTCGGGCCAGCTCGAGCATCGCTCGCGCCAGGCCGACCAGCTCGTGCCCGACGGCGAGCTGCCCGACGGAGGCCGCCGCCTCCCAGTCGACCGGCCTGCCGGCCGCCGCGTTGAGGTCGCCGGTGACCTCGACGATGCCGAGCGCGGGATCGAGCCCCCGCACCGGACGGAGCTCGAGCGAGGATGCCTTCACCGTGAAGGCGACCGGACCCCCGTCGGCCTCGGCGACGACGACCGTTTCGTCCGCACGCGCGACGGTCCTTGTCCCGAGCCCGTGCACCTCGCACCGCCCGGCGCTGACCCGTCCGGGTGGCGCGGCCCGCCTGAGGAGAGGGAGGACGACCGAGGTGCGACCGCCGTCCTGCCCGCCGAGCGCGGCGGCCAGCAGCCAGTCCAGCGCGGAGGAGTCGACCACGGTCGACCCTTGTGCCTCGAAAAGCAGCGAGACGGCGGTGTTCCGGTCGGCCACCAGGGCATCGCGCCACCCGAGCTCGTCGAGCGCTGCGTCGAGCGCCTCGTCGCCGCACGTCTCGGTGGCGTGGCGGATGCCGCGTCGGAAGAGCTCGAGCTCGGACGCTTCCATCAGCGGTCGTCGCCGAGCCCGAGCAACCTGCGGGCGATGATGTTGCGCTGGATCTCGGCGCTCCCGCCATAGATCGTCGCCGCGCGGGAGTACAGGAACTCGGCCCGCCAGCGAGCGCTCACCGGATCGTCCCCGGTCGCGACATCGGGGCCGAGCCCCTCTGCGACGAGGTCGAAGATGGCTTGCTCGGCCGTCGCGACGAGCACCTTGTCGATGGAGGTCTCCGACCCCAGGGTTTCGCCAGCGGCCAGTCGGCGTTGGGTCGCCCGTGATCGGGCCCGGAATGCCCACAACAACTGGGTCGCCTCACCCACCGCGGTCGGGTCGAGCGTCCCGGCGGGTGCGGCCGAAACCAGTTGCCCCAGCCGCCGGTGGAGGTATGACGCCCGGTGCCATAGGGCGGTGCTCCGTTCGTAGGGGAGGAGGTCCATGGCGATGGACCACCCACCGTCGACCTCTCCGAGGACCCGGTCGAGCGGGACCACGACATCGTCGTAGAAGACCTCGCAAAACTCCTCCGCACCGTGCATCGATTCGATGGGCCGGACCGTGATGCCCGGGCTGTCCATGTCGATGAACATCGCGGTGATCCCGCGGTGTGCGGATTCGGGGGTCCCCGTCCTCGTCAGGAGGACGCACCGTTGCGCGTACTGGGCCAGGCTCGTCCACACCTTCTGGCCGTTGATCCGCCAGCCCGCATCGGTGTGTGTGGCCCGGCAGGCCAGGGAGCCGAGGTTGCTCCCGGTGCCCGGTTCGGAGAACCCCTGGCACCAGATCTCATCGCCGGAGAGCAGTTTTGGCACCATCTCGGCCGCGAGCGCCTCCGGCGCGTAGTCGATCATGGTCGGGGCCAGGACCTCGGGCAGGGAGTAGATGCCGGCCTCGACCAGGTCGCGGGCCGTCAGCACCTCGCCCAGGTATGCCCGCAGCAGGTTGGAGCCCCCGAGCCCGCCCGCCCGCTCGGGCCAGCCCATGCGCATGAAACCGGCGGCGTAGGCCATCCCCATGACCTTGCGCAGCTGGGCCACCTGCTGATCGAGGGTCCCGACGCCCTCGTAGTCGCAGGCCAGCTCGCGTTCATGCTCGTCCAGCCAGGCGTCCACCGCCACCTTGAACGCATCGAGCTCCATCGGGGTCGTTTAGCTGGTCCGCGCTTCCGAGGGCGTCGGACGGGTCGGGTCGTGCGGCTTCCCCGAGTCCCGGGCCCCGCTCCGTCTGAGGAAGGTCATCGCGCGCGTGTGCAGCCGCCATCCCACCTCGGTCCGCCGGTACGAGTCGGCGTACCAGCCGATGCGCATGTGGTGGTTGGTCTGGTCCACGAAACAGAGCGTCTGGTGGCCGGTGCCGGTGTCGCCGTCCAGATCGAGCAACGGCGTCCCGGTGAGGAATAGGCCCTTGGGTGCGGCCTCCACCAGCACCGGAAAGTCACTGAGCTGGTACGTCGACCCGAAGGCGCTGTACGTGCCGTCGGGCGTGAACACCTCGATGACCGCGTCGATGTCGTTCTGGGTCATGCCGACGGCGTACCGAGCCAGCAGCTGCTCGACTTCGATGATGTCGGCGATTTGCGATTGCTCCATAGCTCTCTTGGTCTCCGGGAGCGCAGGGAGCGTGCTCCGAGCCACCAGCGTTGGCGCCCGTGCCGGGGCGGCCCGCTGTCCATGACAATGCCGAGCCACGATAACAGCGTCCGGAGTCGGTGCCGTTTGGGGTTAGCAGCGCCCCAGATTCCCAGAATCACCGTTGCGGATTACTTCTCAGCGCGTCGGGGGCTAGGGAGAGTCCTGCTCTCATTTGGCGAAAACGGAATAGGCTCCGGCGATGCCGAGCGAACACCCCGCCGCAGCTGTACCGAGTACGGATGCGCCGGTGCGCAGACGCGACCTCGCGGTGGCCAGGTCCCTCGACTCGGCCCGGGTGCGCAGCGAGGGCCGCGTGCAGCGCTTCCTCGATGCGGGATTCGAGCTCCTGGCCTCCGCCGAATCCGGTAAGGAGTTCACCGTCCAGGAGGTGGTCGACCGCTCCGGGCAATCGCTGCGCAGCTTCTACCAGTACTTCGCGGGCAAGCATGAGCTGCTCCTGGCCCTCTTCGACGAGGCGATCCGGTCGACGGCCGACCGCCTCGAGGAGCATGTCTCCCGGGCGACCACGCCGCTCGATCGGCTGCACTGCTTCGTCGTCGAGTACTACCGCATGTGCCTGCCGGCCACCAAGGGTCACGCCTCCAAGAACAACCCGACGCCGGTGATGGCCGAGTTCTGTCACCAGTTGCTGACCGCCCACCAGGCCGAGGCGTCGAGAGCCTTCGTGCCCCTGGTCACCCTCTTGGAGAAGATCCTGGCCGAGTCGGTCGGGTCCGGCGTGGTTCGTCCCGGCCTTGAGTACGAGGACGCCGCCGGCGCCATCTTGTCCACGATCATGTTCAACGCCGCCTACGCGCCGACGATCAGCGGCACCGCTGGCCTCCGCCACGGCGATCAGGGCGCCGATCAGATGTGGCAGTTCGTCTCGGCCGGCATCCTCGCCGGTCCGAGGGTCTGAGCCCGCCGGGCGGAGGCGGGGGGCGAGCAACCCGTCGCTCGCGGCCAGCTCCCTCGGTCCGGATCAGCCCGCCGCGCGGAGCGAGGGCGCGACCGAGGCCAGGAACGCCCGTGTCCGCTCGGCCGACGCCTTGAGTTCGTCGCGGCCCGTGCCGATGGCCACGACCCGCGCGTTGAGGTCGGTGAGCCCGGCGCTCGCAAAACTGCGCAACCGCTGTTCCATGGCCGACTCGCTCCCGGCGATGAGCACGTCGCCGATGGCGCGGGCATCGCCGTGCTCCATCAACCGCTGGTAGTTGGGTGAGGTCACGGCCTCGCTCAGCACCCGGTTCGTCCGCTCGACGGCCTCGTTGACCTCGTCATCCCGGCACAGGCACACCGGCACACCGGCCAGGATCCTCGGTGCCGGGCGGCCCGCCGCCCCGGCGGCCCGGGTGATGGTGGGCACGACGTGCGAAGAGATGGTCCGCTCGTCGGCCAGCCACAGGCTGGTCCCGTCGGCCCGAGCCCCGGCCAGCTGCAACATCACGGGGCCCAACGCGGCGATGAGCACGGGTGTGGGCGCGATATCGGTGATGTCGAGGGGGTTGTGGATCCGGAACAGCTCGTTCTCGACCTCGACCGGTCCGGGGCCGCGCAGCGCCTGATCCAGGACGTCGAGGTAGTTGCGCATGGTCAGCGCCTGGCGCTCGTAGGGGAGTCCGAGCATCTCCTCGATGATCCAGTGATGGGACACGCCCAGCCCGAGGACGAAGCGACCGCCGCACACGGTCTGGACCGACAGGGCCTGCTGGGCCAGGGCGATGGGGTGCCGGGGCTGGACGGGCACGATGGCCGTCCCGATCTCGATCCTCGAGGTGACGGCGCCCGTGACCGCCGCCGCCGTCATCGCGTCGAAGTCGTCGGGGATCTGCGGGATCCAGATGGAGTCCAACCCGGTTTCCTCGGCCCACCGGGCGTCGGCGCGCAGTCGATCCACCTTCGTCGCGTAGCGTCCGCGCTCGGGGCCGACCATGAGACCGATCCGCATGCGGGGTCCTTTCGGAGAGAAAATGGCCTTCTCATAATAGGGATATATCGCTATCGCTGCGTGCTAGGGCGCTTGACAGGAATGTGCACCCTCAATAGCATTCGCCCGCCGTGCCGGCACGATGCTGGGTCTGGGTAGTGGGTCAATTTCAACCCTCCGCGTACATTGAGCTTTACGTCGGAAGCTCTGGAAAGCAGTTTCACGCCCCCTCCTACCGAGGGACCGACGGCTGATGTTGAGATAGTGCGGAATGCGGTTGTGACAAATCAAATTGACCCACTCCCGAGGCCTACGCCGCCACCGTATAAAGGAGCACGACCGTGAGCACCCTCGCGACCAAGAAGCTTGGAACGAACGTCGGAGCCGAGGTCCTCGGGGTCGAGGTCGACCAGCTGCTGGTGGACGAGGCGCTTCCGGCGGCGTGCATGGAGGCGCTCGAGGAGCACGGCGCGCTCGTCTTCCGCGAGCTGCACATCGACGACGAGACCCAGATCGCCTTCTCCAAGAAGCTCGACGACGTGGGCAAGCCCGAGCCTGCCGAACCGCCCAAGATCTACCTGGTGACGCTGGACCCGAAGAAGAACCCCAACGCCGAGTATCTCAAGGGGACGTTCGCCTGGCACCTTGACGGCGCCCAAGACGATGTCCCGACGAAGGCGACCATGCTCAGCGCACACGCGATCGCGGCGATCGGAGGCGATACCGAGTTCGCCAGCACCTATGCGGCATACGACGACCTCACAGAGGAGGCCAAGGAGCGCCTCGGGCGGCTCCGCATCCTGCACTCGTTCGAGGCGTCCCAGCGTCTCGTAAACCCGGATCCGTCGCCCGAGGAGCTGGCCCGCTGGCACGAGAAGCCGGACAAGGAGCACCCCCTCGTGTGGCGCCACCGCTCCGGCCGGCGCTCCCTCGTGATCGGCGCCTCGGCGTCGCAAGTCGTTGGCATGGGCATGGACGAGGGGAGGGCGCTCCTCGACGAACTGCTGGCGCGGGCAACCGCCCAGGATCGTGTCTTCCGGCACCAATGGACGGTGGGGGACCTGGTGATCTGGGACAACACCGGAGTTCTGCACCGTGCCTGTCCCTACGATCCCAACTCGTCTCGCGAGATGCACCGCACGACGATGAGTGGCGACGAGCCGATCCAGTAGAAGGAGTGCGATGAGTGACGTGACCATCCTGCGATCCGACCGCTGGGTCGACGTCGTGGCCGGAGAGGTGCGCTCGCCGGCCGTGCTCGTGATCGAGGGCAACCAGATCGTGGCGGTGAACCCGGCCGAGCTCCCGGCCGGCGCCGGCGAGATCGATCTCGGCGACGTGACGCTCCTGCCCGGGCTCATGGACATGGAGCTCAACATGCTCATCGGGGGCCCCGGCGGCCCGGAGGGACTGCCCGACCCGATGCACGGCGTGAAGGACTCGCCCGTGTACCGGACGCTGCGCGGCGCGGTGAATTGCAAGACGACACTGATGGCCGGTTTCACCACGGTGCGGAACCTGGGCCTCATGGTCTACACGGCCGGGTTCATGCTCGACGTCGACCTGGCAAGGGCCGTCGACCAGGGCTGGTTCCCCGGTCCCCGCATCATCGCGGCCGGCCACGCCATCACCCCGACCGGCGGGCACCTCGACCCCACGATGTTCCAGGGGCTCGCGCCGGGAATCATGCCCCAGAGCGTGGAGCAGGGGATCGCCAACGGGGTCCCCGAGGTTCGCAAGGCGGTCCGCTACCAGATCAAGTACGGCGTCAAGGTGATCAAGATCTCGGCATCGGGCGGCATCATGTCGTTCAGCTCGGCGGCGGGGGCCCAGCAGTATTCCGACGAGGAGCTGGCCGCCATCGTCGATGAGGCCCACCGGGTCGGACTGCGGGTCGCCGCGCACGCCCACGGCGATGCCGGCATCCGGGCGTGCCTCCGGGCCGGGGTCGACTGCATCGAGCACGGGTCGCTGGCCACCGACGAGACCCTCGCGCTCATGGTCGAGAAGGGAACCTTCCTCGTCGGCACCTGTGCCCTCGCCGACCATATGGACGTCGGCCGGATCCATCCGGCCTTCCAGAAGAAGGCCGCAGAGATCTTCCCCAGGGCCCGCCGGATGATGGGCAAGGCGATCGAGCTCGGGGTCAAGGTGGCGTGCGGGTCCGACGCACCGGCGATCCCGCACGGCACCCAGGCCGACGAGCTGATCGCCATGGTCGATCGCGGCATGACTCCGATGCAGGCTCTGCAAGCGGCGACGGTCACGAGCGCTGAGCTCATCGAGCGGGAGCACGACCTCGGCCGCCTCGCTCCCGGCTACCTGGCCGACGTGATCGCCGTGCCCGGGGACCCGTCGGAGGACATCAAGGTCACCAAGGACGTGCGGTTCGTGATGAAGGACGGCCACGTCTACAAGAACGATTGAGGGGGGACCTCGCTGTGGGCCCGCCTTGCCTCCTCCGAACCGGGGCCGGACTTCACCCGCACGTTCGTGGAAGGATCCTGATGGAACCGGCTTGCCCGGGTGTCGGCGGAGACAAGCCGGTGGCCGCGCGCTCACTCATCACCGGAGAGCACTGTGGAGAACGGCGGTTGGTACGAGTGAGGATCGACGGAATCGCCGTCCCCTAGCATGTGCGTGGTCACCGATCGCCCACCCCGGAAGGGAGTCTTGATGCGTGTCGTCGTCAACTTCGACCTGTGCGAGAGCAATGCCCTCTGCATGGACGTCGCCCCAGAGGTCTTCGAGGTGCGCGACGACGACCTGCTCTACGTTCTCAACGAGAACCCTCCCGAGGAGTTGCGCGAGAAGATGCTCGCCGCGGCCCGGGTTTGCCCCAAGAACGCCATCTCCATCGAGGACTGAGCGCTCTTGAGTTGGTCGTGCCCGCTCGTCGATGGGTTATACGGTCTTGGTTCGCGACGCGACGAGCGCGCAGTGAAGGGTTCTGTCGCCACCTGACCCGGCGCGTGTCGATAGGGCAGATCAGTTGAGCCTTGACACGAGGCCCTCGAGGCCGTCGTCAAGCCACTCGAGTTCGCTCGCGATTAACCGTAAGACCTCTGCGCCCTCAGCCGGCGAGATCGGCCAGAACTTCGCGGCTTCTACGCTCCGTTGCTTGGCCTGGTGTAGAGCCCAAGCCGCTTCGGCTCGATCAACCACGCCATACTCGCGTGCGAACAGCGCGAGCCGGCCCGCGAGATCGGGCCGAACTGGGAAACCGCTCTCCTCGAAGTACGCGTCGTTTCCGAGTGGCACGAAGTGCCACGCCGCATTGCCGAACTCAACTAGCGGATGGTTCGGTCGAATCGCGTCCCAGTCGATGAAGGCGACCGGTATCCCGCCGCGGTACACAGTGTTGTGCGGCCCAACGTCTCCATGACACACGATCTCGTCGCCACCCAACGCCGGGCCGGTGTGCTGTCTCCACACCGCGTTGTCCGGTGGCACAAAGGTGGCCGACGCCTCGTGCAGTCTGCGGAGCAGACGGGCCGACTCTACGAGACAGTCGTCGGACTGCGCCCACCCCGGCCACGGCGTCGGGTGGCCCGGTTGCCACGCTGGGTCCGCCAACACCTCGCCCTCGATGAAGCTGAGGACCTCCCGGCCGGCATCATCCATCCCAATAACGGGTGGAGCGCCGGTAAAGCCGACGGCCTCGAGGTGTCGCAGGAATGCATGGACCGTCGGCGTCCACGGCCCCGTCGTGCGATGAACGCCCCGGCTCGACCGCCACACCTTGGTACCGCTACGCCCCTCGGGCATCCGCTCTTCGTGGCCCACCGCCTCCATCCTGCCGCAGGTCGCGATCGATCAGCCTCCGAGCAACGACGTTCTTGGGACGCGGGATTGCCCGCGGTGGAGAGCCGTTGAACGTTAGGTCGACACGATGGCCACGCCGGCAGTCCCGGGCGCTCCGTAGAGCTGGCTGTAGCCGACCCGAGGAGTCCCGGGGACCTGCCTGTCGCCGGAGGCTCGCCGGAGCTGGAGCACCAGTTCGTGGATCTGGCGGAGGCCGGAGGCTCCGATAGGTTCTCCGTTGGAGATGAGGCCGCCGTCGGTGTTGATCGGGAGGCTGCCCCCGATCTCGGTGCCGCCGGCCGACAGCAGCGCCTCCTGTTCGCCGTCCTTGCAAAACCCGTTCTCGGCCATGTGGATGACCTCGGCTCCGGCATCGGTGTCCTGGAGTTGGACCACATCGACATCTTCGGGTCCGAGACCGGCGATCTCGTAGGCCGCCCGTGAGGCGTCGACGGTCGGCGAGTCGGCACGCTCGGGCGGGACCCACGGGCTGTGCACCTCGAAGGCCCCGAGACGCCGCGTGCGCACCACCGACGCCTTCAGGTAGATCGGCGCGGCTGTGAATCGGTGCGCGATCTCCGCTCGGCACAGGACAACCGCTGCCGCGCCTTCGTTTGGCGAGCAGAACATGTACTGGGTCAGCGGGTCGTTGACCATTGGCGACTGGAGAATCGCCTCCTCGCTCAGCTCTTGGCGCCGGAATGCATTCGGGTTGCGCGCGCCGTTGCGGTAGTTCTTTGCTGCCACCCGGGCGAGGGTCGGCGGGGTGATGTCGAAGTCGTACATGTAGCGCTGGATCTTCATGGCGAAGAACTTGGGCGTGAGGAAGAGCCCCGTCTCCCCGTACCAGCTCGGCACGCCGTATTGCACCGGATCCGCTGCAAAGGCGCCCGGGAGGTGCTTGTCCATGCCCATGGCCATGCCGATGTCGTACTCGCCGAGCCTGATGGTGTTGGCCGCCTGCGACAACGCGCTCGCAGCGGTCGCGCAGCCGTTGTAGACGTCGGTGAACGGGAGACCGGTCAGGCCCAGGTAGTTCACGACCGCGTCGGGGTTGTCCACCTCGTAGCTGCCCGCGAAGGCGAACTGGACGTCCTTCCAGGTGATACCGGCGTCGGCCAGTGCCGATCGGGCGGCCTTGGCGCCCATCTCGATGGCAGAGGTGCCCGGGAACCGCCCGAAGGGGTGCAGACCGACCCCGATGATGGCGACATCGTCCATGACCAACCTCAGCTCTCGATCGGGCGGAACGCGTAGGTGAGGACCTCGGTGCCGTCCGCGTCGGTCGCGAATGGCACCACCGTCAGCTCCATCGGCATGCCGATTCGCAACTCCTGGTCGATGTCGCCGGCTATCCGGGCCTCGATCCGACCCTCGGGGAGCTCGATGAAGCCGACCCCATAGGGTTGGAACTCGCTGGCCGGCTCGGTTCCGATGTATGGCGGGTTCTTCGGTTGGAACCGCTGTCGGGTCCAGGTCCACAACGTCCCCGTCCGGGCGAGCTGGATGGGGGTGGTGGCGACGGCCCCGCAGCGGGGGCACGCATCCTGCGCCGGGAACGTCACGAACGAGCACGAATCACAACGCGACCCGCTGACGGTCGGCTCGTCGGACGGCCACTCGAACAGACCCTGGGCGACGCAGCGTTGGGGCTTCATGCAGTCTCCAATCCCGATCTCGACGTCGATGTCCGAGGGTATCGTGCTGCGGGCGACCCGACCGAGGTCCTCAGCCGGTCAGCTTCCGGAAGTCCCAGCTCACGATCTTTTCGGGGGCGATCCGGAGCCAGCCGTGACGGCCGTCGTGGCGGAGGTTGCCCCCCGCGTACTTGTCGGCGAAGAGCCGTTCGGGGGCGTCCAGATCCGGAAGCGGCTCGCCGGTCCGCGGGACCTCGCCCACCACATGGGCGATACCCCGGAGCTCCACCCCACGGAGCTCCATGAACTCGGACCCGGCGTCCACGATGACGCTGACCCGATTGTCCCGCTGGAGGTCGCTCCAACGTTGGCTCTGGACGATCGAGGTCAGCCAGAGCGAGGTGCCGTCCCACACGAACCACAGGGGGGTGACGTGTGGCGATCCGTCCCCCCCGACGCTCGCGACCCGGCAGGTCCGCTCGGTCGTCAAGAAGGCGTCGCGCTCCTGCTGGCTCATCGCGGTCCTGCGCCCACGGCGCTGCACCTTCATAGTGTTCCCTTCCGGCTCATCGCATCGTGCCACGGTCCCTCGGCCGGCGCTCGGGCCTCGTGCTGCGTCGGAAAGGTTCGGCTCGTGGCCACGACGCACAGTCGGCCGTCGTTCCCGTCGTCACGCACCTCGATCCGCCCCAAGCCGTCACGGACCTCTGCGACGGCGATGGTCGGCCCCATCCGGACCGGCTGGAGGTATCGCAACGCCAGCGAGGCCAGAGTCGCGCCAGGGCAGAGCGAGAGCGCAGCCTCTTCGGCCGTCAATGCGATGAGGCCGCCGTTGACCGTGTCAGATGAGTTGAACATCTGATCGGAACGAGCCAGCACCGCCTCGCCGGGGCCCTGTCGCTCGCAGCCGGCACGCTCGGCGAACGGGGCGTCGAGCCGCGACCCCTCGGGGATGCTCTGGCCCAGGCTGGTTGGCGACGTGAAGACCAAACGACTGTCAGGCGCGGCCATGAACGAGGCCGCACCAAACCCGATCGGCCCGCCGCCTCCGTCGGTGAAGTCGACTCCGGCGACCATCACCGTGCGCCCAGACTTCACGATCTTGCCGACACCGTGGACGACGCCCGAGCCCGGTGCCGGCCGAAAGAGGTGAATGTCGAGCTCGAGGGTGACCGGGACCCGTGGAGAGGTCGCGTCGACCGCGAGCAGACCGGCGAGCGTGTCGGTCCAGATTGCGAGTATCGACGTGCGCAGGTGCTCGGTTCCGGGAACGTGCATCTCGTCGACGATCGTGGCGGAGCCGTGCAACTCGTCCCCCGATCGGGCGGTCGCGAAACCAAGGTCCCGAAGGACATGTCGCTCGCCGGGCCCGGGCCCGGCGTTCGCTGTGGTGGCCATGCGTCCTCCAGCGGTGATCACGAGGTGCCGTCGGCCCCGAGTCCATCGTCCCTACCGGCGCTCGGGCCCGCACGCGCGCACCGGCGTGGCGGTTCCGAGCGCCGACGTCTTACATCCGGCCGAGCAGGAACAGCGCGGCCGGGGCGGCGGGCGGGAACGAATCGGTGACCCCCGAGCTGATGTAGCCGGCGTCCGTGATCATGGTGATGCCGGTGATCACCGAGGCCGCGTCGCTGCACAAGAAGACGAGGGGGTAGGCCTGTTCGAGCGGCGTGGAGGCTTCGATCCCCACCTCGCCGCGATAGTCGGCACCGAAGCCGAGCCACAGGTCCTTGTTCGCCTGGGCGAGCGGCGTGTCGGTCGGGCCCGGGCAGATGGCGTTGATGCGGATGCCCTGCTTGAGCAGCGGGAACGCCTGCCGGGCCACATACGCGCAGATCGCCTGCTTGGTCGACAGGTAGTCCGCCTTGTTGTGCTCGGCGACCCAGGCCGCGGCCGTGTCGAAGTCGGGCGTGTCCAGGTACTCCTTCAGCTCGGTGAGGTTGGCCTCCCAGCCCAGCCCGGCGGCGGATGAGATGAACCCGATCGCGGCCCCGCGCGAGAGCATGCCCGCCGCCAGCATGCGATCGATGAGGTGGCGGTGCCCGATGAAGTTGATCTTCTCGATCCCCGGCGTGCCGTCGGCCACGCCGGCACACGCAAACAGCGCGTGCACCGGGCCCCCGCACTCGTCGACCGCGGCATCGATCGAAGCCTGTTCGGCCAGGTTGACCCGGATGGCCTTGGCTCCGGGGAGTTTCACCTCGGCGAAGTCCATGACGACCACCTCGGCGCCGGCCGCCTGGGCTAGCTCAGCCGTGGCGGCCCCCATGCCGGTGGCGCCACCGACGACGAGGACCCTCTTCCCGTCGTAGCGAAATGCGTCGAATAGTGACATCAGTTCCTTCCTGACAGATAGATGAACAGATAGATGAGTGGACGAGTAGATCAGCCGACGACCGAGCGGACCTTGAGGTCCACGATCGTGTCCCAGTCGATTCCGAGCTCGGCCAGGATCGCGTCGCCGTGCTCGTTGAACCCGGGGGCCCGACCGACGGGAGCGGGCTCGCCGCCGAACTGTGCCGGCGCCGCGACAAGCCTGAATGAGGAGCCCGCCGCGGTCTCGCAGTCCTGCAGGTATCCGTTTGCGACCGCCTGGGGATCGGCCGTCGCTTCAAGCGTGTCCTGGGCCACGCACCATTGCCCGGTGAAGTCGGCCAGCCGTTCTCGCCACTCGGCCAACGGGCGATCAGCGAAGGTCGTCCGCAGGATCTCCTGAGCCTCTGCACAGTGCTCGAGCAGCGTGGCGTGGTCGGCGAACCGGGGGTCGGTGGCCAACTCGGGTCGCCCGATGGCGTCGCAGAGCGGCGCCCAGTACTTCCCGGCCTGGAGGCAGCAGAAGGAGAGGAAGCGGTCGTCTTTGGTCACATAGTTGGCCGTCAACGGGTTCATGCGCGGTGCGTTGGACGGCGGCCCCTGCCAGGCGACATTGCTTAGGAGCGACATGGCGAAGGACTGGCCCATGGACCACATGCCGGTGCCGAGCAGGGAAACGTCGACCGTGGTGGCCTCGCCGGTCCGTTCGCGGTGGAACAGCGCGCCCATGATCCCCCCGGCGATGGTCATCGCGCCGATGGAGTCCCCGAAACCCGGCCCGGGTGGCGGCGGGAGGCGGTCCGAGTCGGCCGGCTTCACACCCATGGCGACCCCGGCACGGCTCCAGAACGCCAGGGCGTCGTAGGAGCCCTGGTCCGCGTCGGGCCCCCGTTCACCGTGCCCGGTGCCGGCGACGTAGATGATCTTCGGGTTGTGCGCCCGGATGTCCTCGAGCTCGATCTTGAGCTTCTTGCGGACTCGGGGCAGCTTGTTGGTGAGGAAGACGTCGGCGGTGCCGGCGAGGTCGTAGAGGATCTCGAGACCCTCGGGGGAGGCCAGATCGAGGGCCAGGCTCCGCTTGCCGCGGTTCGAGTGCTCGAGGAGCGGGTGCACGTCGCCGGTGATGGCCATCACGCCCGTGGACGCGAGACCGCGCATCGCGTCCCCGCGCTCGATGGGCTCGATCTTGATGACGTCGGCCCCCCAGTCGGACAGCAGGGCCGAGGCGGCCGGCACGAATGTGTGCTCCGCCACCTCGAGGACGCGGACACCCTCCATCACCGCGGTCGCCATGCCTCGTCCTCCCTCCGACTGCCTCGCCCGGGTCGGCGACCCTTGCGAATTGACATCGACGTCGATAGTAGACCGCGAGCCCCGTATTGCGTCCAAGCCGGGCCGGCGCACCCTGGCTTCAGGAGGACCCGCCATCGGGCCGCACCTGCAGCACCACCTTGCCGACGGCGTGACCCTCGGCGACGTGGCGCAAGGCGGCCGCCGCTTCGGAGAGATCGAAGGTGGCGCCGATCAGGGGTACGGCGCGGCCATCTTCGAGGAGCCCGAGGAGCTCGCGCTCGTTGCGGGCCGTCTCGTCGGGCATGTGCAAGCCGAAGCCCCGGAACTCGAACCCCAGGATTTCGATGCCCTTCAGGAGAACCAGGTTAAGAGGTATGCGGGGGATGGTCCCCGACGCGTAGCCGACCGTGACGAAGCGGCCGCCCCAGCGAAGCGAGCGCAGGGCGGGCTCGGCGAGGTCGCCTCCCACCGGGTCCACGACCACATCGCTCCCCGAGGGCAGGGCCGATCGCAGGGCCTCGCGCAGGTCGCCGTCCCGGTGGGCAATGAGCCGTTGCGCACCGCAGGAGCGGGCCGCCTCAAGCTTCTCGACCGTGGAGGCCACCGCGGTCACGGTCGCACCGAGGGCGGCTCCGAGTTGCACTGTCGCCGTACCGACCCCGCCCCCGGCACCGAGGACGACCAGCTCCTCGCCCTGCTTGAGGGCCGCGACCGAGCGCAGCACGTGATATGCGGTGCGGAACGCCACACCGAAGGCCGACGCCGCGCGGTCATCGACGCCCAACGGGATCTGCGTGAGCGATGTCGCCGGCACGACGACTTCCTCTGCGAAGGCACCGACCATGGTGGACCCGAAGACCCGGTCGCCCACGGTCACGCCCTCGACTCCGCCCGAGACCTCGACCACCGCGCCTGCGAACTCGCTGCCCGGGATGAACGGTGTCGGGACCGAGATCTGGTACGTGTTGGCGATCAGCAGGACGTCGGGGAAGTTGACGGCTCCCGTGTGCACCGCGACCCGGACCTGGCCCGCCTCGAGCACGGGTGCCGGGACCTCACACACTTCTACGACCTCGGGGCCGCCGTATGTTCGGCAAAGTGCGGCGCGCACCTCAGGTTGTGGTGGTGGCGTGCAGCTGCGTGGACACCGGTCTCACGAAGCGTCCGGCGTGGCCAGCACCGCGTAGTCGGTCGTCTCGGCGAACTCGGCTGCCCCTGCCATGAGATCGAGCACGACGGGCCCGAAACCGGCCAGCTTCTCGTCGCCGCTCGCTCGCTGAAAGCCCTGCTCGAGCACGATGGCCAGCTTCCACTTGGCCAGGACGCAGTAGTAGTCGATGTCGTCGACCTGGCGACCCGAGGTGGCCGCGTAGTGTCCCAACACCTCGGTCCGCGACGGCATGTCGGTCATGTCCACGTAGCCACCGACGCTGCCGTCGCCCCCACTCATGTCCTCGGGCCAGATGTGGACGACCCAGGCTAGGTCGAGCTTGGGGTCGCCCACGGTGCCCATCTCCCAGTCGACGATCGCCGCCAGCCGGGCCGGTGCTCCGTGCTTGAACATCACGTTGGCGAACTGGTAGTCGCCGTGCATGAGGCCGGGGATGTAGTCGATCGGCCGGTGGGTGCGCAGCCACGCCGACGCCTCGTCGAATCCGGGGAGCTCGCGGCCCTTGATGCGCTCGAGGAAGGCGGTCCAGCGCTCGACCTGGCGCTCGTGGAAACCGTCGGGACGGCCGAGGTCGCTCAGGCCCTTGGCCTGCCAGTCGACCTTGGAGAGCAGCGCGATGCCCTCGACCAGCTGGAAGGCGAGGCCGCGTCGCTCGTCGATGTCGGTGTCGAAGGGCGCCGGCCACTCCCGCCTCGTCTGCATCGGCGACCACCCGTCGACGAACCCCATGAGGTAGAAGGTCCGCCCGAGCACCGAAGGATCCGTGCATACTGCGATCGCCTCGGTGCTCGGCACGTCGGTCCCGTTGAGCGCCTCGATGATCCGCCACTCCCGCACGATGCCGTCGTCCCGGGAGGCGGGTGCCGTCGGCGGCGGTATGCGCAGGGCGCAGTGCAGGTCGCCACGGTGCAGCTCGTAGATCTCGTTCTGGCTGCCCCCCGAGACGTAGCGGTGCTCCAGCCGGCTCCCCTGGCCGAGGCCCTGGTCGTCCAGCCAGCTCGTCAGCCGCTCGACGTCGACCGTCGCGGTCGGGGCATCGTCGAGCGCGCTCACTGGTTCCCCACTTCGAGCTCGAGGTATTCGGCGAACTTGGCCTTGGCCGCCTCCACCCGCCTCGGGATCCACTGCGTCGGCCACACGTCGTCGCTCGGCTTGTAGTCCCGGAGCACCTGGCGGGCGACCGTGACCTTGTGCACCTCGGTCGGGCCGTCCGCCAGGCCCATGACCCCCGCGCCGTGGATCATCCCGAAGAACGGCATCTCGTTGGTGGTCCCGAGCGCCCCGTGCACCTGCATGGCCCGCCAGGCGATGTCGTGCAGCACGGTCGGCATGACGACCTTGGCGGTGGCGATGTCCTTGCGCACCCGCCGGTAGTCGTTGTACTTGTCGATCTCCCATGCGGTGTAGAGGACGAACAGCCGGAACTGGATCAACTGCGCGTACGAGTCGGCGATGTACCCCTGCACGAACTGCTTGTCGGCCAGCAGGCCGCCGGCGGTCTCCCGGCTGAGCGCTCGTTCGCACATCATGTCGATCGCCTTCTGGGCGCTGCCGATCGTGCGCATCGCGTGGTGGATCCGGCCGCCGCCGAGGCGGGTCTGGGCGATCGCGAAGGCCTGCCCCTCGCCACCGAGGACCGCCTCGGCGGGAACGTGGACGTCCTCGTAGTGGATGAGTGCGTGGGAGCCCTCGTTGAGTGGCTCGCCGTACAGGCCGACGTTGCGCACGATGTTCACGCCGGGCGTGTCCGTCGGCACGAGGAACATCGACATCCCCTGGTACGCGCTCACCTCGGGGTTCGTGACCACCATCACGATGAGGAACGACGCCGTCCTGGCGTTGGAGGAGAAGAACTTCCAGCCGTTGATCACCCACTCGTCGCCGTCGCGCTCGGCCCGGGTCTTGAAGAGCGTCGGGTCGGCTCCGGCATGGGGCTCGGTCATTGAGTAGCACGAGAAGCACTCGCCGTCGAGCAGCGGCTGCAGGTAGCGCGCCTTCTGCTCGGGGCTGCCGTAGTGGGCGATGATCTCGGCGTTGCCGGTATCGGGGGCCTGGCAGCCGAACACGATCGGGGCCCACGAGGACCGGCCCAGGATCTCGTTGAGCAGCGCCAGCTTGAGCTGTCCGAAGCCCTGGCCGCCGAGCTCGGGTCCGAGGTGGGTCGCCCAGAGGCCCTGGCGTCGGACCTCGTCCTTGAGCGGGTCAATGGCCTCGCGCCGCTTGCCCTCCAGGGGGACAAACTGGAGGTGTGGGAAGGCGAGGTCGAGCGGCTCGACCTCCTCCCGCACGAACCGGTCGGCCCAGTCCAGCTTCTTCTGATACTCGGGGTCGGTCTCGAAGTCCCAGGACATGTGCGCCTCCCGCGTCGATGCCAGAATATGATTCTGACTATCAAGAATGCAATACCAGATCCCGATACCTCCGTCGAGACCGGCGTCGCCGGCCGGATCGTGCGTCGCACCCTCGCCAAGCGGGAGAGCGAGTACGAGGGTGAGGTGCGGCGGCTGCTCGACGCGGCACTCCAGCTCATGCGCACGAACGGCACGTCGTCGCGCCCTCGGGTAGCCGACATCGTGGCCGCCGCCGGCCTGTCCAACGAGGCCTTCTACCGCCACTTCCGCTCGAAGGAGGCGCTCGTCACCGCCATCTTGGAGGACGGGGCCGAGCGCCTGCGCGGCTACCTGGCCCACCAGCTGGCCAAGGAGGCCACGCCCGAGCTGCAGGTCCGACGATGGGTCGAGGGGGTGCTGGCGCAGGCGGCGGGCGGAATCGCGGCCACCACGCTTGCTGTGCTCTGGAACGGGAGCGGCGCCGACGGGGGGATCGCGGCCGGCCGGCACTTCGCCAGCGCCCCCCTCGCCCCCCTCCTTTACGAGCCGTTCGCCGCGCTGGGCAGCGACACGCCCGAGCTCGACGCCGCGCTGGCGGCGCACGCCACGCTGGGCATGCTCTCGGACTGCCTGTGGCGGCGGACCGCGCCCACCCGGGCGGAGATCGACCGGGTCACCGCCTTTTGCCTGGGGGCCGTGACCCGCTGAAGGGCCGGGTCCGGCCTGCTTCAGTCGGTGGGCAGACCCTCTGGGAGCCAGCTCGGTGGCCGCTTCTCCATGAAGGCGAGCATCCCCTCGCGCGGCTCGGGTGACTCCTCGAGCGCCCAGAACATCGTCTGGTAGTCGATCAGCCCGTAGCGCTCGTTGAGCATCCGCTTCACGTGCATGCGCGCCATCGGCGGCGTCTGCAGGATCTCGCGCACCGCCTCGACGGCGGCGGCCCGCAGCCGGTCGTGGGGGACGACGCGCGAGATCACCCCGAGCGCCAAGGCCTCGGCGGCGTCGAAGCGGCGGCCGGACAGCAACAGGTCGCGCGCGACGGCGATGCCGACGTGCGCCGGGAGCACCGCCGCATAGGTGGCGTCGGGGATGCCGCGGAGGAGCTCGGGGGCCCGGAAGGTCGCCCGGTCGCTCACGACAGCGATGTCGGCCAGCATCGCGATAAGCAGCCCGCCCGCCTGGCAGATCCCGTTCACCGCGGCGACGACGGGGGCCCGGCTATCGCGGATCTCGAGGAAGGGCAGGATGTCATGGCCGATGTCGGGCAGCGGCTGGTCGCCGGGCTGCGACCGGCCCCCGAGATCGCCCCCGGGGGCGAAGACGTCGCCCGCCCCGGTGATGATGAGGGCCGCCAGGTCCGGATCCCGGTTGACGAGCCGGACGGCCCGCTTGATGCCGAAGTACATCGCCGGCGTGAGGGCGTTCCTCGCCTCCGGCCGGTCGATCACGCACCAGGCGATGGGGCCGTCGCGCTCGAGGCGGAGTCCGCTCGCGCCCAGGTCGTCTGCCACCTGTCTCCCCTCGTGTGAGGTCCGGACGGACACTACTGTCCGGCGGCGGACACCTCTTGGCGAGCGAGTGGAGAGACGCATGACGGTGGGCATCGTGACCGGAGCGGCCCGGGGCATGGGCGCCGCTTGCGCCAGGCGTGTGGCCGACCTGGTCGACGTCCTCCTGCTCGCCGACCGCGACGCCGAGGCGCTGGACCGGACGGTGGAGCGCCTCGCCACGGAGCCGGTGCGGGCCGAACTCGAGCCGGTCACGCTCGACGTGACCGAGCGCGACGGCGTTGCCCGACTGTTCGCCCGGGCCGCGGAGTCGGGCAGCCTGCGCGCGGTGGTGCACTCGGCCGGGGTGTCGCCGACTATGGGCGATTGGCGCGAGATGATCCTCGTCGACCTGGTCGGCACGGCGCTGATCGTCGATGCGTGCCGGCAGCCCGCGACCGTGGGCACGGCCATCGTGTGCTTCGCGTCGATGGCCCCGCTGCTCGCCATGACGGACGTGGACGTCGCCGCCGACGCGGTGCTCGACGACCCCCTGGACGACCGGTTCCTCGATCGCATCCGCGAGGCCGTCGGCCCCGAGCTAGAGGACTCCGGCACCGCCTATACGTGGGCCAAACGCGGGGTGCAGCGGCTGGTCCGGCGCCAGGCGACCGCCTTCGGCCAGGTCGGTGCCCGGATCTGCTCGGTGTCTCCGGGGATCATCGACACCCCCATGGGCAAGCAGGAAGCGGCGGCCCGGCCGACCAGCGACATGCTGGTCCAGCTCAGCCCGCTCGGGCGCGAGGGCGCCGCAGACGAGGTGGCGGCGGCGGTCGCCTTCCTCCTCTCGGACGAGGGCTCGTTCGTGACCGGAATCGATCTGGCGGTCGACGGCGGCATCGTGGCCGCCATCCGCAGCGGGACGACGCGGGCGACCTGAGATCCCCGCGCGGTCCGGCGCCTTCAGAGCCTGCCGGGTCCTCCGCTGCGGGCACGGATCATGGCGTCCTGGACAAACGAGGCCGCGAGCTGCCCGTCGGAGCGGAAGATGTCGCCCCTACCGTAGGTGCGGCCGTGGCCCGCATAGGAGCTCCACTGTTGGATCAGGTGCCACTCGGAAGCCGGGCAGGGCTCGTGGTACGTCAGCGTGTGGCTGAGGACCCCGGTCGACAGCGTTATGTGCGCCTGGGCTTGGCCCACCCCTTTGTGTGGGCGCATCGCCGTTCCGATGAGAAAGCCGTCGGTCGAGTACGCGACGAGCGCTTGGTCAGTGGCCGGATCGTCGGGCGCGCCCACGAAGCGAACCCACACGTCGAGCTCGGGCGGACCCACCAACTCGGGGTCGTTGATGTCCACCGCTCCGACGACGCCGATCTCCCAGGCGCCCGAGCTTCGGATCTCTGTTTCATCGGGACTCGACGACGATCGGGGTGTATCCGCGTGCCGGATCACGTCGGGCTCGTCGGCGGTCAGAAGCACCAACGAGCGCGTGCAGATCTGGTCGCTCTGGCTGATCGTTACGGTGCTGCTCGCCACCGATCGGCCGCCGTGCATCCGCTCGACGGCGATGTCGAGTGGGGCGTCGGGCGAGGCCGCCCGGGCGAACACGGTGTGGATCGTCTTGACCGTCTTGGCCTCCTGGCCGGCCAGGCCCGCCATCACGGACTGCGCGAGCAGTTGGCCGCCGAAGACCACGTTGTGCTCGGAGGGGATGTTGGAAGCTCTGTACCGATCGTCACCGACGGGCTCGAGCGTCAACGCGTCGAGGAACGCCTCAATGGTGAACATGCGTCTCCTTCGCTTGAGGACGTCGGCGGCCCGTCGCCCGAGCGCCGAGATCGGCCGGGCCACGGTGTGCGGGTGGGCCGCGCTGCCCAAGCCTCGTCGCGGCAGTGATCCTATAGCCATTTTTGACGACGACGTCAAAGTCAGATACCCTCCGCGCGATAGCGCCGCAGGCCGTGATCCGGCGGCGGTCGTGTCGCGACCGGGGGCGGGTCGGCGCTCCTGGGATAGATCGATCCAAACGACGAGAGGAAGCGGACCGTGGCCGAGGCATTGAAGGTGCATCCAGAGTCGAGGATGCTGATCGACGGCAAGCTCGTCGAAGCCGAGTCGGGGCAGACCTTCGACAACATCAACCCGGCGACCGAGGAGGTCCTCGGGCAGGTGGCCGACGCCTCAGCCGCCGAAATGCACCGGGCGATCGACGCGGCGCGACGAGCCTTCGACGAGACCGACTGGTCGACCAACCACGCGTTTCGCAAGAAGTGCCTCGAGCAGCTGCAGGAGGCACTCCAGGCCGAGCAGGAGGAGTTGCGCGAGCAGCTCATCCTCGAGGTCGGCTGCCCGCGCATGACGACGAACGGCCCACAGCTGGATGCCCCGCTCACCGACGCGCTCTCGTACCCGGCCAAGCTCATCGAGGAGTTCGAATGGATCACCGAGCTTCCCGACGCCATGGCCATGACGGGAGCGCTCAACGTGCGTCAGATCTGGCGGGAGCCGGTCGGGGTGGTCGGCGCGATCGTCCCGTGGAACTTCCCCATTGAGGTCACGCTGAACAAGCTGGGTCAGGCGCTCGCCACCGGCAACACCGTCGTGCTGAAGCCGGCGCCCGACACGCCTTGGAACGCGACGCTGCTCGGACGCGTCGTCGCGGAACGCACCGACATCCCGGCCGGCGTCCTCAGTGTCGTGACGTCGGCGGACCACCTGGTCGGCGAGGAGCTGACGCTCTCGCCCAAGGTCGACATGATCTCCTTCACCGGTTCGACTTCGGTCGGCCAGCGCATCATGGAGAAGGGAGCCGCCACCATGAAGCGGGTGTTCCTCGAGCTCGGAGGGAAGTCGGCCACGATCGTCCTCGAGGACGCTGACCTTGGACTCGCGGCGATGATGGGCCTCGGCGTGTGCTTCCACGCCGGGCAGGGTTGCGCCATCCAAACTCGGATGCTGCTGCCACGTTCGCGCTACGACGAGGGCGTGGAATTGCTGAAGGAGTTCATGGGGGCGGTGCCCTACGGCGATCCACAGCGTCCCGACGTGATCATGGGCCCGCTGATCTCGGCAAAACAGCGCGACCGGGTGTTGGGGTACATCGAGAAGGGGGTCTCCGAGGGCGCGACCCTGGCCGTGGGGGGCGGCCGGCCTGCCGATTATCCGAAGGGGTTCTTCGTGGAGCCGACGTTGTTCACCGATGTCGACAACTCGATGACGATCGCCCAGGAGGAGATCTTCGGGCCGGTTCTCGTCGCCATCCCCTTCGAGGACGATGACGACGCGGTGCGGATCGCCAACGACAGCAAGTACGGACTGTCCGGGGGGGTCTTCTCGGGCTCCCTCGAACGGTCGCTGGCCGTCGCCCGGCGCATACGGACCGGCGGCCTCTCCATCAATGGAGGCGCCCCGTACGGTGCGGACCTCCCCTTCGGGGGCTACAAGCACAGCGGGATCGGTCGCCAGAACGGGACGGCCGGGTTCGACCAGTACCTGGAGCTGAAGTCGTTGGCGTGGCCAAAGGAGTGACGGGCGAGGAGCACGTAGTGACCGTCACCAGTCCAGCGCTTCCCGGACCGGACCGGATCCCTGCTCGACCGGTCCGCTCGTGACATCGACTCGAGGACCGGAGCACAGCATGCACATGGACGACATGATTCTCGTCAGCATCGACGATCACTCGATCGAGCCTCCCGATATGTACGAGCGCCACGTGCCCGCCAAGTGGCGCGATCAGGCGCCGAAGATCGTTCGGGACGAGAACGGTAACGACGCCTGGGTCTTCCAGGGCTCGGCGACGACCACCCGCTTCGGCATGGCGGCCACGGTCGGTTGGCCCTCTGAAGAGTGGGGCATGAGCCCGGGGGTGTTCGCTGAGATGCGACCCGGATGCTTCGACGTCCACGAGCGCGTCCGCGACATGGATGCCAACGGCGTTCTTGCGTCCATGTGCTTTCCGACGATGGCGGGCTTCAACGCCCGTACCTTCACCGAGGCCGGTGACAAGGACCTGTCCTTCGTCATGCTGCAGGCCTACAACGACTGGCACATCGACGAGTGGTGCGGCTCGTATCCGGGCCGCTTCATCCCGCTCGGCATCGTGCCGATGTGGGACGTCGACCTGGCCGTGGCCGAGATCCGCCGCATCGCGGCCAAGGGTTGCCGGGGCATCAGCTTCCTGGAGGCGCCGCACGCACAGGGTTGGCCGAGCTTCCTCTCGGGCCACTGGGACCCCATGCTGGCCGCCCTGGTCGAGGAGAACATGGTGCTGTGCCTCCACATTGGAGGGTCAGGAGACCTGATTCGGCTGGCGCCCGAGGCGCCGGTCGACCACGCCATCGTGATGCCGACGCAGCTGGTCGTCCTGACCGCTCAGGACCTCCTGTTCGGGCCGACGCTCCGAACGTTCCCCGGACTGCGGGTCGCCCTCTCCGAGGGGGGCATCGGGTGGATCCCCTTCTACCTCGAACGGGCGGACCGCCATTACGTCAACCAGACCTGGATCCACAACGACTTCGGGGGGAAGCTGCCTTCCGAGGTGTTTCGGGACCACTTCCTGGCCTGCTTCATCACCGACCCCGCTGGCCTCAAACTCAGGCACGACATCGGCGTGGACATCATCGCCTGGGAGTGCGACTATCCACACACCGACACCACGTGGCCCGAGTCGCCCGAATTCGCATGGAAGGAGCTCCAGAACGCCGGCGCCAGCGACGAGGAGATCCACAAGATCACCTGGCAGAACGCGACACGGTTCTTCGACTGGGACCCCCTCGCGCATACGCCGCGCGAACAGACGACGGTGGGCGCACTCAGGGCGCGCGCCCGCGACGTCGACACGACCCGGATGCCACGCGGGGAGTGGCGTCGCCGTAACGAAGCGACCGGGATCGGCGCATTCTGAAGACCGCTGCGTGACACCGCCCCACCTGCCGATGCCTTTGACACAGTTCGAGAACGAGGTGCCCCGATGCTGCTCGCGCTGACCTCCGATCAGGAGTTCTTCAGGGAGACGACCGAGCGATTCCTGGTCGAGCAGGCGCCCCCGAATGAGGTACGCCGGCTGCAGAAGGACACGGCCGGCTTCGACGCGGACTACTGGCGTCGGGGTGCCGAGCTCGGCTGGACGTCGTTTCTGGTCGGTGAGGCCCACGGTGGTGGCACGATCAGCGGGGCCGGCCTCGTGGACCTCTGCTTGGTTGCGTACGAGTTCGGCCGGCACGCCGCACCCGGGCCGCTGGTGTCGACGAACGTCGTCGCGGGGGCCCTGAGCGCGCGCGACGCCCACCCCGATGTGATCGCTGATTTGGTGGCGGGGACCGGAATCGCCAGCTGGTGTGCCCCCGAGCTGAGCTCGGTCCCCGGTGTGTGGGTCCCGACGGTCGAGATCCGCCGCGACGGCGGCGAGGTGGTCGTCACTGGCACGGTGAGTCCGGTGGAATCCGCCGGCCAGGCCGGTCATCTCCTCGTGACCGGTCACGATGGGGGTGGCATCACCCAGGTGCTCGTTCCGGCGTCGGCGGCGGGGGTATCGATCGAGCCTTTGCGTACGACGGATCTCACCAGGCGCTTCGGCGCGGTCACGTTCGACGATGTCCGGTTGCCTGAAGAAGCGATCGTTGGGGCACCGGGGGAAGCCTCGACCGACGTCGAGGCGCAGTTCCTCCGGACCCTGGCCATTTTGAATGCCGAGGCGGTCGGGGCGATGCAGGCCGCGTTCGACATGACCGTCGAGTGGTCTTTCGACCGCTATGCCTTCGGGAGGCCGCTGGCGTCCTACCAGGCGCTGAAGCATCGGTTCGCCGACATGCTCACCTGGGTCGAGGCGAGCCACGCGATCAGTGACGCGGCCAGTTACGCCATCGAGGAGGGCTCGCCCGATGCCGCCGAGCTGGCCAGCGCGGCCAAGGCGTTCATCGGTCAGTACGGCGCCGAGGTGGTGCAGGACTGCGTCCAGATGCACGGCGGCATCGGCGTCACGTTCGAGCACGATCTGCACCTGTTCCTCCGGCGTTTCACGGTCGACCGCTCGCTGGCCGGCACGCCGGGAGAACACCGACAGCGGATCGGTGCGATCCTGGACAGACGGGAGGTGGCGGCATGAGTGCAGTGTCGACCGAGGGAGCACAGATCCCCGAGCAGCTCGAGGATCTCGAGAGCTTCCGCGAGCGCGCCCGATCGTGGATCGGGGCCAACCTGCGACCGGCCACGGCCGACGAGATGCGGTGGGGACGTTTCGGCGGCAGCGAGGAGGCCGAGCTGGCCTCCGTGGCCCGGGACCGGGAGCTCCAGCGCAAGCTGTTCGACGGCGGGTTCGCGGGGATCTGCTTTCCGCGCGCCTATGGCGGGCAGGGTCTCTCTCCGGGGCACCAGAAGGTCCTGAACCAGGAATTGGTCGGTTACGAGTACCCCGCCCGCATGCAGGTCCCCACCCTTTCGCCGTGCGCGACCGTCCTGCTCGAGTTCGGCACCGAGGAGCAGAAGCTCCGCCACATCCCGGCCATCTTGAAGGGAGAGGAGCTCTGGATGCAGTTCCTCTCCGAGCCGAGCGGCGGCTCCGATGTTGCCGGAGCACTGACGACTGCGATCCGAGACGGCGAGCAGTGGGTGTTGAACGGCTCCAAGGTGTGGACCACCGGAGCGTGGTGGTCGGACTGGGGGCTGTGCCTCGCCCGCACCAACTGGGACGTTCCCAAACACCGAGGCCTGTCGGTTTTCATGCTGCCGATCCATCAGTCCGGCGTCGAGGTGCACCGGATCGAGATGATTAACGGCTCGCGGGAGTTCTGCCAGGAGTTCATGACCGACGTGATCGTTCCCGACTCAGACCGGGTCGGGGAGGTCGACGACGGCTGGACCGTCGGTACCCGGTGGATGTTCCACGAGCGGATGCTGTACAGCTCGCCGTATGTGAGCGTGCCCGACGGGGGGCGCCAGGCCGGAACGGCCGCGACACGCGTGTTGGGCATTGCCCGCGAGCACGGTCGCATGGACGATCCCTCGGTGCGCGATCTGGTGGGCGAGGCGCGCATGCTCGAGATCGTGAGCGACGAGTTGATGAAGCGGGTCACCGAGAGCATCAAGTCTGGCCGGTTGTCCGACCAGGCGGCGGCCATCGGCCGGTTGTTCAAGGGCACCACGGCCTCGAGGATCAGCACGCTCGCGCTCGAGGTCGCCGGATCGGCCGGGGCAGCCTGGACCGACGAGAGCGCGGCCTCAGAGACTGCGGTGAGTTTCCTCATGCGTCAGGTGGGGAGCATCGCGGGCGGCACGCTAGAGATGGCACGCAACGTGATCAGCGAGCGCGTGCTCGCCATGCCCCGGGAGCGCACCCTGGACCGGGACGTCCCCTTTCGAGACGTCCCGCGCAGCCGGCCGACAGGTTCGTAGGGGATCGTCGGGAAGCTCGGGCCGGGCCCCGCTGACGTTCGCGACGCCCGCTTACTCGTGGCTTAAGTCTGGCCGGCAGATGGCGCGGCCGCGCCCCAGGAGCCCTCTCGCAGCCCCAAGGCCCTCACGAAGAGCAGCGTCAGCTGTTCGACACCCTTGTCGAAATCGCAGTCAAAGAGCCCCTGGACGAACCACATCTCCGGGAACCGGTAGGTCATCGAACCGAGGCCCGCCGCAGCGATGGTCGGGTCGAGCCGATCGTCTATGAGGCCGTGACGCTGGAGGCTCCGGATGGACTCTGCCATCTCCGCGAGGTATTTCTGGTGGCGTTCGGATCGAGACGCATTGGCCGGTTGATCGATGCGGGCCACCTGCTCGATCACGCCCATGATGCGCGCCTCGTCGCGATAGCTCTGTAGGTAGACCTTGATCGCTTCGTGGATGCGCTCGCAAGGGCCCGCGGCCGAGGTCGGATCGAGGATGACCTTTTCCAGGGGAGCGCTGAGCCATTCGTCGACCTCGGCGGCAACCTCCCGGAAGACCTCCTCTTTGGATTCGAAGTAGTGGTAGAAGGACCCGTGCGACAGGCCGGCGCGTTCGGCGATGTCTGAGATTCGGGCGTCGAGGAAGCCGTCTTTCTCGAATATCTCCTTCGCTGCGGTCACGAGCCGAGCCCTCGTCTCGGCTCCCTTACGCGACCGCGGTCCGCTGGGTTTCTCGCTCGCTGTCGGCCGCGGTGAGGACACGCCTCCTTGCCTCGGTACGGGTTCGTTGCTCGGCGATGTCAATGCACCTTCGCCGTTCCCCAACCGCTGGCGGACCTGGGGCTCTTTTTCCATGTCACGCGTCCATTCGCTGCAGGAGCAGCACACCGGAAGGCGTTCCGCCGCCGGAGGTGACCACGGCCGTCGTCGCCCCGGCGACCTGTCGCTCGCCGGCGTCGTGGCGGAGCTGCACCACCGCTTCGTGTATGAACCCGAAGCCGTGTGTCCGTCCTTCCGAGAGCTGACCACCATGCGGGTTGATCGGGAGCTCGCCATCGAGGGCGATGCGGCGACCACCGTCAAGCCAGTCGTAGGTCTCGCCAAACCCACAAAAGCCGAGACCCTCGATCCACGAGACGGCGTTGAAAGTGAAGCCGTCATAGACGAGCGCCAGATCGACGTCCGAGGGACGCATGTCCGTCCTCGTCCACAGGTGCGCGGACTGGCCGAGAACCTGAGGTTCGTGGGTGAGGGTTCCCTGGTCCCACGACACCCGCTCCAGGATCTGGGTGCCGACGGCTTCGATCCGCACCGCCGGGTGGGGGAGGTCGCCTGCGACGGACGCGTCCGAGACGACCACCGCAATCGATCCGTCGCATGGGACATCGCAGTCGTACAGTCCGAACGGAGAGCTGACGGGGCGTGCCGCCAGGTAGTCGTCCATCGTCATCGGGTCCCGATAGATGGCCACCGGGTTCAGGGCGGCGTTCTTCCGCGCGTTGATGGCGATCAGCCCGAGCATCTCTCGCGGCGCGCCGTAGCGGTGCATGTACTGATGGGCGTTCATGGCGATCCAGTTGGCCGCCGACATGGCGCCGAACGGAGCACGCCATTCACGGAAGGGACCAGATACCCGCTGGCCGGTTCCTCCCTGTCCGATCGCACCGCTGGCGACGAGCGCCGCGTATGTCGACTCCCATACCGTGCGGAAGGTCAGCACGTGGCGGCAGAGGCCCGCCGAGACCGCCAGGGCCGCGGCAATGACCGAGCCTCCCGGCCCGGGAAGGTCACCCCCACCGTTGATCCAGGTCGGGTGGATCCTGAGGGCTTCCTCGATCGCGGTAGGACCGCCCTCGCTCATTCCCATGCCCCCCATGCCCGGGTAGGTCGAGAGACCGTCGATGTCCTCGAGCTGCAGCCCGGCGTCCGCGACCGCTTGGAGGCACGCATCGATTGCCAGGGACCGCGGGTCGAGCATGAGGCGACGACCGATTCGTGACCGCCCGATACCGCTCAGGACGGCACGGTGCTCAAAGCGCTCCTCGCTGACCGGGGGGCGTGGCACGGGGCGGACCGGTTCCGCGACGCGGTCGATGGGGTCGAGGGCCCCGGTGGTTTCGAACAGGGGCAGCCAAACGTCTTCTTGTTGCTCGAAACGGACCGAGACCTCCTGGCCGATCCGAACGTCGGACGGTTCGCAACCGACGATGTTGGTGGTGAGGTGGACTCGGGCATCCTCGGCCAGGGCGACGTTGGCGATGACGTACGGCGGATCGAAACCGGGCAGCCAACGATGGGAGTTCACGGTGAACCCGACGACGGTGCCACGGCCCGACGTCGCGGTCGGCGTCCACGACCTGCTCCGGCAGTACGGGCAGATTGGCACCGGCGGGTGTACGAGCTGCCCGCAGTTGTCGCAGCCCTGGATGCGAAGGACGTCGTCAGATCCCGACTTCCAGAACCACTCGTTCGCCGACGTCAGTTCGGGAAGCGGTCGCATCACGTTCCTGTCATGCCCGGAGCGGCAGAAGCCCCTGCAGTATTGATATCGACGTCGCAATTGAACGCCGCCAACATGGTATGCCACCGGGCCAAACGACGGCAGGGTTTGTCCGACGCGAAGAACCGGTCGCACCCGTCCAGTTCCCGCTGGTGAGCCAAAACTATGATATTGACGTCGCAGTCAAAAGCTATTACCGTGGCCACCATGCCTAGAGTCTGCGATTTCCCTGTCTTTGACGCCGACAACCACTTCTACGAGACCCAGGACTCGTTCACGCGGCACCTGCCGGATCGTTACAAGGGCGCCGTCGATTACGTCGAGCTCCACGGGCGCACGAAGATCATGATCCGAGGCACGATCAGCGAGTACATCCCCAACCCGACCTTCGAGGTGGTCGCCCGCCCCGGTGCGCAGGAGGAGTACTTCCGGAGGGGCAATCCCGACGGCAAGTCGTACCGGGAGCTGATCGGGGATCCGATGCGCAGCATTCCGGCCTTCCGGGAGCCGGCGCCCCGGGTCGAGCTGATGGACGAGCTGGGCGTGGACCGTTCGCTCATGTTCCCGACCCTGGCCAGCCTTCTCGAAGAGCGCATGCGCGACGACCCGGAACTGACCCATGCCGCCATTCACTCGCTCAACGAATGGATCCACGAGGAGTGGACGTTCAACTACGAAGGCCGCATCTTCGCGGTGCCGGTTGTCACCCTGCCCATCGTGGAGAAGGCGATCGAGGAGCTCGAATGGCTGGTCGAGCGGGGTGCCAAGACGATCCTCATCCGGCCGGCCCCCGTGCCCGGATTCCGCGGGTCACGGTCGTTCGGGTACCCCGAGTTCGACCCCTTCTGGAAGGCGGTCGAAGACGCCGACATCCTTGTCTGTATGCACTCGTCGGACAGTGGTTACTCGAGGTATTCGAGTGACTGGACTGGTCCGAGCGAGATGCTGCCATTCCGTCTGGACGCCTTCCGCATGTTCACGGCGGGCAAGCGACCGATGGAGGACTCGATGGCGGCCCTTTGCTGCCACGGCGTGTTCTCCCGTTTCCCGGATCTCCGGGTCGCGTCGATCGAAAGTGGCAGTGAGTGGGTGACGAGCTTTGTGCACCACCTGGAGGACGTCTACAAGAAGATTCCCCAGGAGTTCGAGAAGGACCCGGTCGAGCAGTTCAAGAACAACGTAAGCATCAGTCCGTTCCACGAGGACGACCTGCAGGGGCTTATCGACACGATCGGTGCCGATCACGTGCTGTTCGGGTCGGACTTTCCACACCCCGAGGGGCTGGCAGAGCCGTGCAGCTATGTCGACCACCTGCCGTCGGGACTCCCCGAGGAGGACCTGCAGAACATCATGGGCGGCAACCTTGCCCGGCTCATGCGTGTCGACGCATCGGTCGGAGCAGCGAATTAACGGTCCGCGGCCGGTCGCCCGACGTGGGGCGGCCGGGTGTTCACCCGCATCGCATGACGCGGATCGCCACGTTCGTGCCATCATCGCGATGAACGGACGTGCCCAAAGGGAGCCCAAATGCCTGACTACAAGTTCCTGCTCTACGAGACGCTCGACTCCGGCAGGGTCGTGCGCATCATGCTCAACCGGCCCGATGCGAGAAACGCGCAGAACAGGGGACTCCTCGTCGAGCTGAACGACGCGTTCTTGCAGGCCGAGGCCAACGACGACGTGCGTGTGGTCATCCTCGGAGGCACGGGTCCGATGTTCTCGTCTGGCCACGACCTCGGGTCCAAGGCTGCCCGCGAGGAAGGAATGCCCGGGCCAACCCAGCACCCAACGCGCACGATCAACGGGGCCCAGCGCAAGGGCGCCGAGGCGCTGATGTTGCAGGAGTGGCACTACTTCTTCGAGAACACTCGCCGCTGGCGGAATCTGCGCAAGATCACAATCGGCCAGGCTCACGGTGAGGTCTATGCAGCGGGGCTCATGCTTCTTTGGGCGTGTGACCTCATCGTTTCCGCCGAGGGCGCCAACTTTGCCGATGTCGTCGGCGCGCGACTCGGAATGTGCGGGGTCGAGTACTTCGCCCATCCCTGGGAGTTCGGACCCCGGAAGGCAAAGGAGCTTCTGCTGACGGGGGACTCCATCGACGCCGACGAGGCCCACCGACTCGGCATGGTGAGCAAGGTGTTCCCCGCCGATGAGCTGGCCGACCGGACACTCGAATTCGCCCAGCGGATCGCTCGGCTGCCCACCATGACCGCGCTGCTCATCAAGGAGTCGGTGAACCAGACCGTCGACAACATGGGCTTCTACAACGCCCTCAATGCCTGCTTCACGCTGCACGAGCTCAACCACTCGCATTGGGCTCAGGTCAACGAGGACAGGTTCCCGGTGGCCAAGGAAGACTCGGGCATTCCGAACTGGAAGGAAGCGCCACCCATCGTGCCGGCGCTGAAGGACAAGGTCCGAGCGGACCAGTGACGAGTCGGTCGACGCCCCCGACCGGGCGTTGCCGGCCACCTAGTGGCCTAACACGGCCTCCATGCAATTTCGGAGGCCGGCCCTAAGGGTCAGAAGGGGTCCACACATACCCCAGAACGTCCTGGTCAGAGGGTGTATTGGCCGTAGTAAGCCCCGGTCGTTGCCTGGTTCGTATCAGCATCGACGTCGATGTCAGCAATCTGACCGAGCCTGCCGGCCAGAGGGGGCGGTACCGCAGGATGCGGCAGTTCGTGATGGCCGGACTCGTGCTCGGGGGATCTACGCGATCGCCTCGGCCGGCCTCGTCATCACCACTCCTTGTCGGGAATGCGAGCGGCCGGGCACCAAGCCCGCTGAGCGTGGTGATTGGGCACCTCGCACTGGGAACATCGCGACCCTCTGGTGATGGCGCGGCATGTCATGAAGTACCCAACTGTCAACCATTCTGCACCACTTTGATTTGCAGCGCAGGGACTGACCGTGGACAATATGCTTCGCCATTTGCTGGACTCAGGGAGTACTCGTTGCGGAAGATGTTCGTCGTGGCCACAGTGGTATTGGGGTTGTTGACGTTCGGGGTGGCGGCCATTGGGGGGAAAATCCCCAAGGCCGGTGCCACAACACATCCTGTCAAGACCGCCTTCTGCGCCGCCAATGACTCGATCGACAAGGCCGGTGCGAACGTCACCTCCGCCTCAGGCTTCCTGGCCGTGCTGAAGGCGAAGCGCGCCGCGCTCGCAGCGATGAAGAAGGATGCCCCAACCGGCAAGATCGGCAGGGACGTTCGGGCGCTTGTTAAGGCCGCTTTAGCTGCCATCGCCAAAAGAAACCCCAACCTCCTGAACAACCCCTCGCTCGGCGGCGGGGCCATAGATACGTACTGCGGGGTTGACGGGAACGGCAATCCGCTTCCGGCATATTTCGCTGCAGGCAAAGGAAGCCCCTTTTGCTCGGTTTCGAGCGCCATTAACGCGGGTACACAAAACGCCACCGACGCAGCCGGGGTACTCGCCTTCCTCGCAGGCCACCAGAGCCTCATCACCCAGTACGCGTCCTACGTGCCGAGTTTGCCTACCTCGATCCAAAGCGATGCCCAGACCCTGGTGACTTCGGCACAATCCGCCATCTCGACCAACAATTCCAATCTGCTCGGAACCCAAACGGTTTCCCAAGACAGCATGGCTGTACAGCTCTACTGCGGACAGAACCAATAAGTCGGCAGTTCTGTTTCCCTTGACGAACCCATAGCGCCAGTCGGACGCATCCAATGGCTATGCCACCACCACCTGTCAGACGACCGCCCGCGCGTCAACGTCGTCCACGCCGACGCCTGTGGCTTGCCCTCGGTGTTGCCATTCTGCTCGTCGGAGCCATTGCAGGCATCATCGCGGCCACGTCGACGACGAAGACGCCCGCATCACTGACAACCAGCTCCTCAAGTACCACGACGTTATCCACTACGCCACCCTCTAAAGCACCGACCGCCACCACGACAACGATCCGGCCA
>PMOQ01000095.1 GCA_003161255.1 Acidimicrobiaceae bacterium
TCCTTCAAGATGTCGTTCTGGATCGTCCCGCCGAGCTGGTTCCCGGGGACCCCCTGCTCCTCGGCCACCAATTGGTAGAGCAGCAGCAGGATCGACGCCGTGGAGTTGATGGTCATCGACGTCGTGACCTTGTCGAGCGGCAGGTCGGCCAGCAGCAGCCGCATGTCGGCCAGCGAGTCGATCGCCACGCCGACCTTGCCGACCTCGCCCTCCGACTTCTCGTGATCGGAGTCGTACCCCATCTGGGTGGGCAGGTCGAAGGCGCACGACAGCCCCGTCTGGCCCGCCGAGAGCAGGAACTTGAACCGGCTGTTGGTCGACTCGGCCGTCCCGAACCCCGCGTACTGGCGCATGGTCCACAGCCGACTCCGGTACATGTCGGGGTGGACGCCCCGGGTGTAGGGCTCGTGCCCGGGCTCGCCGAGCCGGGCCGCCGGGTCCCAGCCCTCGAGGTCGGCGGGACCGTAGACGGGACGGATCTCGATGCCCGAGTCCGTGCGTCGCTCAGGGCTCTGGTTCGCCTCGGGGCTCACGACCTGAAGGTTAGAGCCCTCGGGTGAGGCAGGGACTCAGTGGGGATGAGGCATGCACAACTCGTCGTACTCCGCGATGACGATCGGCCCCGCGTTGGGCCCGCAGGCGGGGCACTCGGGGTCCCGCCGCACCTTGAAGGCGCGGAACGACTCGTCGAGCGCGTCGAACGACAGCAGCCGGCCGACCAGCGGGTCGCCCAGGTGGAGCAGCATCTTGATGGCCTCGAGTGCCTGGATCGACCCGACGATCCCGGGCAGGACGCCGAGCACGCCGGCCTCCGAGCACGACGGGGCCAGCTCCGCCGGCGGCGGCTCGGGGATGAGGCACCGGTAGCAGGGCCCGTTGTAGGGATCGAAGATCGTGACCTGTCCCTCGAACCGGAAGATCGACCCGTGCACGACCGGGATCCGCTTCAACAGCGACGCGTCGTTGACCAGGTAGCGGGTCGGGAAGTTGTCCGTCCCGTCGACGATCAGGTCGTAGCCGTCGATGATGTCCAAGATGTTGTCGGCGCCCAGGCGGACGTCGTAGGTGGACACGTTCACGTCGGGGTTGATGGCGGTGAGGGTCTTCTTGGCCGAGTCGACCTTGCGNNACGTCCATGTCGATGATGCCGAGCGTGCCCACCCCGGCGGCGGCCAGGTACAGCGCCGCCGGGGAGCCCAGCCCACCGGCCCCGAGCAGCAGGACCTTGGAGTCGAGCAGCTTCTGCTGGCCGGCCTCGCCGACCTCGGGAAGGAGCAGGTGGCGCTGGTAGCGGTTGCGCTGGTCGGGCGTCAGGGTCTGGGGCGTCGACCACGGACGGCCCTCGTCCTTCCACCGGTTGAAGCCCCCGATGAGCGAGACCGCGTCCTTGTAGCCGAGGTCGGCCATGGTGTCTGCGGCGAAGGCCGATCGGACGCCGCCGGCGCAATAGACGACTACCGGGGCGTCCTTGTCGGGCAGCTTTCCCTCGACCTGGAACTCCAGGTTGCCCCGGGGCAGGTGGATGGCGCCGGGGATCGC
This sequence comes from Acidimicrobiaceae bacterium, assembly GCA_003161255.1. Classification (GTDB taxonomy): domain Bacteria; phylum Actinomycetota; class Acidimicrobiia; order Acidimicrobiales; family RAAP-2; genus Palsa-461. The sequence goes on from PMOQ01000095.1 coordinate 1,540, forward strand.
GCCCTGGTCGTACTCCTCGGGCTCGCGCACGTCGAGGAAGATCGACGTGTTGAGTCTGGTTGCAGCCTCGTCGGGGTCGACCTCGGTAATTCTGGCCTTGGCTGCATTCAACAGTTCTCGAGCACTAGGCATGGCGCTACTCCCAACTCGGAGCGGTCTATCTGGGAGTAAAACCCTACCAGCGCACTCAACATTCCCGGTTGGTCGACCTCGGCCGGCGCAGCCCGAAAGGACCGACGATGGAGCTCACCGAGGCGATCCGGCAACGGCGGATGGTGCGCAGCTTCGCTGCCGACCCGGTCGACGCGGAACTGGTCGGTCGGCTTTTGGACGACTCCCTCCGGGGGCCCTCGGCCGGCAACACCCGGGGCGTCGCGTGGGTGGTGCTCCAAGGTCCCGACACGGCCATCTACTGGGAGCACGCCACCACCGCCGACTGGCGCAGCGGCTCGGAGCGCTACCCGGGCATGTCCCGGGCCCCGGTCGTGGCCCTGTCGCTCTGCTCGCCCTCCGCGTATGTGGAGCGCTACGGCGAGCCCGACAAGGAGGGTTCGGGCCTCGGGCCGAGCGAACACGGCGACGGGACCGGGTCATGGCCGATCCCCTATTGGTTCGGCGATGCCGGCTGCTCGACGATGCTGCTCCTTCTGGGCGTCACTGCGGCCGGCCTCGGGGCGGTGTTCCTCGGGAACTTCCGCGGCGAGGACGAGCTCCTTGGCGCGCTTGGTGTGCCCGCGGGTTGGCGGCTGTTCGGCGCCGTACTCATCGGCACGCCCGACGGCCAAGACCGCCCGTCGGAGTCACACCGTCGTCGTCCGACGACCGGCGCCGGGGTGGTGCACTCGTCCCGGTGGTGAGGAAACCTCGCGGGCCGCGGGGGCGCCTTAGCGGTTGAACACCCCGAAGACCCCCTTGGCCTGCAGCGCCTCCCAAAATTCGGGGTCGTAGGCGTGCTCGGGGTCGGCACGGACCTCGCGGTCGAGCTGCTCGGCATCCTCCCCGACCAGGATGCGCCACCGGTTCGCCCGGACCCCTTCGAGGATGATCGTCGCGGCCTGCTTGCTGGTGGTCGGGGCGTTGTCGCGAAAGCCCTCACCCATCATCTGGGCCCCCTTGCGCAGGTCCTCGTCGGAGATGGCCTCGACGGGCAGGCCCCGGGCGGCCAGCTGCCGGCGCATCCGGGACAGGTCCTCGTCGGTCATCAACTCGGGGGTCCGGCCGTGGGCCTTGCCCGAGTTGATGACGATCGAGGTCCCGATGTGTCCGGGCATCACGACCGACACCCGAACATGGGGCGCGTTGAGCCGAAGGTCGGTGATGAGGGCCTCGCTGAATCCCCGCACGGCGAATTTGGCGGCGCTGTAGGCGGTGTGAGAGGTGGTCGGACCGATGGACGCCCACAGCCCGTTGACACTGCTGGTGTTGACGAGGTGGCCCTCGTCTGCAGCCATCAGCATCGGGAGGAAGGTGCGGGTGCCGTTGTAGACACCGCCCCAGTCGACACCAAAGGTCCGCTCCCATTCGGCCCGGTCGTCGTTGACCAGGCTGCCGCCGCCGCCGATGCCGGCGTTGTTGAACAGCAGATTGATGTGATCGGTGCCGTGCTCCTTCTTCACCGCCTCGCGGAAGGCGACCACCTGGGCCTCGTCGGAGACGTCGGCGCGGAACGTCGTCACCCGCGTCCCGCCCGGCGCGTCCTCCAACGCGAGGCGCTTGGTCTCCTCCATGTCCTCGACGGACACGTCGCAGGTCGCCACGTGGCATCCGTCCGCAGCGAGCTGGCGGACCAGTTCTCGACCCATCCCGGTCCCGCCGCCGGTCACGACGGCGATCCGCCCCTCGAATCGCTCCATGGAGTTACCCCTTTCCCGACTGCCCGCACCCTACGCGAGCCGGGCCCGACTGGGCCGCTCAATGCGCCTAGTGACGAGCGAAGAAGTCCGTCAACGAGGCGGCCAACTCTGCGGGCCGCTCGAACGGCACGAAGTGGCCGCAGTCGAGCTCGACGAGCTCGGCGCCTTCAATTGATTCGGCGAGCTCCACCGAGTGCTCGAACGGGACCACGATGTCACGCCGAGCGCCGATGACGCGGGTGGGCGAGCTGATCGCGGCCAAGCGGTCCGAGATGTCGACCCGCCGGTCGAGATCCATGTGCCGGGCCGCTCCGGCCGAGACACCGGCGCCCGCCTCCAGCACCAGTTCGATGGCGTCGCCCGTCTCGGCGAACCACGCCGGCGTGAAACCGATCTGGAACAGATATCGCTGGAAAAGCTCCGGGGCCTCCGCCATCAATCGGATCCACAGGTCGAACGCGAACCGCATGTAGGCGTCCGATCGGGCCCATCCGCAGATGAGCGCCGCCGATCGCACCCGTTCGGGCGCCCGGGCGGCCGTGGCAGCCGCGATCACCGCTCCGAGGGACCACCCGGCCACGTGGAACCCGTCCAGGTTCTCGGCGTCCGCGACCCCGAGGACCTGATCGACCAGCCCGTTGACATCGAGCGGACCACCGGCGTCGGTCGTCTCCCCGCCGCCCGAGTACTCCATCAACACCAGCCGGTTACGTTCCACCATCGCCGGAGCGGTGAACATCCAATGAGCCCGGCTGCCGGCAGACCCGTGCACCATGATCACTGGGTCGCCGTCGCCCTGGACCTCGTAGGCGACAACTGCCTCCCCGACCTCGACAACACCCACCATCGACCCCCGGGTCCTCTACGCCTTGCGAGTTTGACACCGCACAAGCGCCACCGCCCCAGGCAAGACATCCGATCGGTGGCGCCCGTCTCCGCAATCAGTCGATTTCCGATATAACGAGGACCGTTACATCGGGATCGGAGCTAGCGAGGTCTACCGTGAGTAAAAATCGATTGTCCGAGCGAAGCGCCTTGATCCTGGCCAGCCTGGCCGGTGGAGCGAAACACGGTTATGCCCTGATCAAGGACATCCAAGATTTCGCTGGTGTCCGACTCGGGCCGGGGACGCTCTACGGCTGTCTCAGCACGCTCGAAGAGTCCGGTCTGGTTGAGTCACTCCCAGCTGTCGACCGTCGTCTTCCCTACCGGATCACTGCCTTGGGCGCCGAGCTCCTGCGAACCCGGCTCGAGGAGTCAGCGCGTGTCGCCCAGACCGGACTGGCCCGGCTTCAAGGCGGGCTCGCGTGAAGCTCAGGATCGCCCGCTGGCTGTTCCGCCTCGCTCCGACGCAAACCCGCCACAGATACCGGGGCGATTTCGGGATGCTGATCGACGACCTCGCCGACGCCCGGGAACTGCGTTGGGGCCAGTGCGTGAACATCGCCGCTACGGGGCTCCGGCTGCGTTTGCGCGGACTCGGTCGACGTCGGGGAGGAGCTCTGATTGGCGCTCTTGCGTTGGTAACACTGGTGCTGTCGTTGGGAGCGTGGCTCCCGCCGGGGAACCCGGCTCAGCCGACGCGAAAGATCTCGGTCCCGTCGGCATCGACGACCACCGTGTTGGTGATACGCCGCACACCAACAACCGCGGGTTGCCCTCCCTCCCCCGTCTCTCCCTCCGGAGCCCGGTTGCAGGTTCTACCCGAACCGAAGGGGATCACCACCTTCCGATCGACTGTCACCGTCGTCTACACCGACGGGACCTGCGAATACACCGCTAAATGGAACCTTTCGCACGCGGGCCTGCTTCCCAACGGGCGCTGATGGCCCGGACCGGCTGGCGGCTACAAGCCAACGAACCCATAATTTCTAGTGGTTTAGGAGATTTATAGAGCTTTCCCTATAAATCGTTGGGAACGCTATAATCCCATCGTGGATCCGGTCAGAAATCCCTACAGTCCTGGAGCTGGGACGCGCCCACCAGCGCTTGTTGGTCGCGACCGAGAGATCGAAGCGTTGGACGTTGCCCTACAACGGTTGCGGACCGGCCGGGACGGGCGGAGCCAGATGCTGACAGGGCTTCGAGGCGTGGGAAAGACGGTTCTGTTGAATGAATTTGAACGGCTTGCCGAGGGCCGCGGGTATTTCCACGAACACATCGAGGTTGGCGAGGACGGAGAGCTGCCCCAGCGGCTCGCGGCCGCGTTTCGGAGACTCCTGCTCTCCATGGATGCCAAACGCCGGATCGGCGAGCGCGTGCATCGAGCACTCGGCGTCCTCAAAGCATTCAACATCCGACTGCCTGACGGTCTGGAACTCAACATCGACGTCGATGCTGTACATGGACCTGCGGACTCCGGCGACCTTGCCACCGACTTGGCTGGCCTTTTTGTCGAGCTCGGAGAGGTTGCACGTGACCATGACACCGGCGTTCTGATCACGGTCGATGAGGTGCACTATGTGAAGCTGGCCACGTTGGAAGCACTCGTGATGGGGTTGCACCGGGCGACGCAGCTCGCGCTTCCGATCACTGTCGCGGGTGCGGGACTTCCGTCCCTGGCGACACTAACCGGCGAGGCTAAGTCCTACGCCGAGCGGGTGTTCACATTCCCTGACATCGACACTCTCGCCCAGGACCAGGCAAGAGAAGCGCTAGATCTCCCAGCGGCGGACGAGAATGTTCAATGGACCGACGACGCCTTGGACCGGGTCGTCGAAGTCACAAGGGGCTACCCCTACTTCCTCCAGGAATACGGGAAACAAGCCTGGGAGGCAGCAGAGGGACCCGCGCTGATAACCCTGGACGATGTCGAGCGAAGCATTCCCGTTGCCACTGCCGAACTGGATGACGGATTCTTTAGGGTCCGGACCGGCCGTACAAGCGACGCCGAACGTGCGTATCTGCGTGCGATGGCCGAGATCGGACCCGGGCCTGTCCGGACATCCGATGTCGCGTCCCTCCTGTCAAAAAGAACAACTGCGCTGGGGCCGGTTCGAGATGGTCTTCTTAAGAAGGCACTTTGTTACTCACCAAGATGGGGAGTGATCGACTTCACTGTGCCCATGTTCGACTCCTTCATGAAACGCTGGATTCCCGAGGTCCCGCCTTTCGGCGAACGAACCCGTTGATCCTTCTCGAGTCATAGGCGACCCCACCGGTACCTCGAATCTCGGGAAGTGGCCAAGCAAGGTTCGCCGCAAGGTCGATCGACCCACTATTGAGCATGGAACCTTTCCCGATCATTCCCACTCCGTCGCACGGGGTTGGCATCGATTCGAAGCAACCTCCGGCGTTGGGCGTCGTCCCTTGGATCGACGGGAAAGGCGATGCGTTCGCCATCGACTCTCGCTCCTATTACGCCGAGACATTTTGGTTGCCTGTCTTAGGTCCGTCGGCGACGTGGCTGCTACGTCGTCTTGTCGATCGGCTCGATATCGAGTCGGATGGGTTCGACGTCGATCTGGATGAGCTTGCAGAATCCCTTGGCCTGGGCGGCAGATCCAGCCGACACTCTCCCCTGCTCCGAGCGGTCGAGAGATGTGTGCACTATGGCCTAGCCAAGCGGACGGGTGACGATGAGATCGCGGTCCGAACCCGACTTCCATTTGTAGCGCGTCGCCAACTTCTCCGGCTGCCGATCGCGCTCCAGGAGCGCCATCGGGAGTGGGAGGCGGCGGAGCCGGAGCCCAACGAGTCGGTGCGGCTGCGACGACGGGCTCGGCTCGTCGCCCTCGACCTCCGAGACCTCGGCGTCGACGACGCATGCATCGAGCGCCACCTGCTCAGGCGCGGTGTCCACCCGGCGACCGCGTTCGAGGCGGCGCGGTGGGCCTGGTCGCCCGAGGCTGTCGCTGATCGGCCCTACGCGGCCACGGGCGGCTGAACTGGGTCGGAGGCTCCGAAGCAGCAGCCCCTAGGACTGTCGATATGACGCCAGCAGGCCGAGCAGGGTCCGGACGCCGAACGCCGTCGCACCCTTGGTGAGGTAGCCGGACGACTCGCCCGAGCGGGCCGGACCCGCGATGTCGAGGTGCGCCCACGGCACGTCGCCGACGAACCGGGCCAGGAGCAGCGCCGCCGCGATCGAACCGGCCTCACCGGCCCGGCCCATGTTCTTCATGTCGGCCACCTCGGAGTCGATGTGGTCCGCGTAGTCGTCCGGAAGCGGCATCGGCCACATCGGTTCGCCGGCCGACGCACCTGCCTCCCGCACCCGGTCCATCAGGTCCTGGTCCGTCCCGAACAGGGCGCCGATCCCGCGACCGAGCGCGACCACCGCGGCACCGGTCAGCGTGGCCACGTCGATGATCGCGTCGGGCTCGAGCTCGGCGGCGAGCGACAGACCGTCGGCGAGGACGAGGCGACCTTCGGCGTCGGTGTTGAGGACCTCGATGGTGGCGCCGTTGCGGGCCCGGAACACGTCGCCGGGCTTCACCGCGTTCGGGCCAGGCATGTTCTCGGTCACCGGGGCGATCGCGGTCACCTTGACGCCGACGTCGAGCTCACCACACGCGGAGATCGCCGCCAACACGATGGCGGCACCGCTCATATCGGTCTTCATGGTGGTCATGCCGTCGGCCGTCTTGAGGGACAGGCCTCCCGAGTCGAAGGTGATGCCCTTGCCGACCAGCACGACGTGAGGGACCCGCCCGTCGACCTCGACCGGGTCGGCAGGTTCGTAGCGAGCGATCACCAGCCGCGGCGGCTGAACCGACCCGCGGGCGACGGCGAGCAGGCCCCCCAGCCTCTCGGCCTCGACCTTGTCCGCATCCCAGACCTCGACGGTGATACCCGCCCGGCCGGCCAGTCGCTCGGTCGCCTGGTCGGCCAGCTGGGTCGGATTGAGGTCGCTCGGCGGCGTGTTGACCAGATCCCGCGCGAAGCACACCGCGTCCGCGGCGACAACGCCGGCCTGGACCGCCTCGCGGACCGCGTCGGAGTCGGTGACGACGAGCAACCGGCCGAGCGCAGAGGGCGAGGGCTTGGACCGGTAGGTGTCGAAACGGTACGCCGCCAACGCCGCACCCTCGGCCAGCGCCGCACCCGGCGCGTCCGGAGGGACCACGAGGGCCGCTTCGCCGGCCTCGCCGGCCGCTCGGACGAGGGCGGCCGCGCCCCGGCGCCAGCGCTCGGCGTTCACGCCGTCGGCGTTCCCGAGCCCGATCACGAAGACCCGCCTATCGACCGAACCGGCCAGCTTCAGCACCTGGCCGAGCTTGCCGTGGAAGCCCTCCCGCGCGCACTCGGCGGCGTCGAGCTCGCTCGGCAGACCGAGTTCGGCGCGCACGGCCGGAAGACCGGGGACAAGGGTGGGGTCCCCCTCCCCCGGCGCGGCGAACGCGAACACCGCCACGATCGGGGTCTCGCCCAACCGATCTGGCTCGACGACCTCGATGGACAGGCTCATCTGTGCTCCTTCGTGGCGGGTTCCTGCGAGCGGGCTTCGAGGTGCTCGTCGCCCTCCTGCCAGCGCGCCATCGTCCAGACCAGATCGGACAGCCGGTTGAGGTAGGTGACGACGAGGGAGCCCTCGATCGGCTCGGAGACCGCCACCCGTTCGGCACGCCGTACGGCGGTGCGGGCCACATCGAGGGTCGCCGAACGCCGGTTTGCCCCCGGGATGACGAACTCGGTCGGCATCGTGGTCAGCTCGGACAACTGGTCGATCCGGGTCTCCAATGCATCGACCATCCCGGTCGTGACCTGCGATGTCCCCGGCTGCAACTTGTGCCGGTTCTTGGTCGCGGTCGCGACCTCGGCCATCAGCACGTAGAGATCCCTCTCGAGGCCGATCAGGATCTGGTCGAGGTCGGAACCGGGGCTGGCCTCGGCGCGGGCGACGCCCAAGGCGGCCTGGGCCTCGTCGACGGCGCCGTTGGTCTCAATACGTGACGAGTTCTTGGACACTCGTCCGCCAAAGAGCAACCCGGTCGTGCCGTCGTCCCCTTTGCGCGTGTAGATGCGCATGGGTGCGGATGCTACCGGGGTCCGCCAGTATCCTTGGAGGTCCATGACCGCTTCCGACGTGCCCTTGGGCCGCCTGGGCCCGGCCTCCTCGAGCTACCTGACCGCCCTGCGGGAGCGGGTCGTGGTGTTCGACGGCGCCGCGGTGACCAACCTCCAGCCCCTCGGCCTCGAGGCCGAGGTGTTCGGCGGCCTCCAGCTGGAGGGCTGTTACGAGATGCTGGCGCTCACCGCGCCCAACCTGATCGAGCAGCTGCACCGCTCGTTCCTCGACGTCGGCGTCGACGTCATCGAGACCAACACGTTCGGCGCTTTCTCGGTGGTGCTCGCCGAGTACCAGATCCCGGACCGGGCGTCCGAGATCAACCTGGCCGCAGCCGGGCTGGCCAGGCGGGTGGCGGCGGAGTACGCGACGCCCGAGCGGCCCATCTGGGTTGCCGGCAGCATGGGCCCCGGGACGAAGTTCGCCACGCTCGGCCAGATCTCCTACGCCAACCTGCGCGATGCCTATGAGGAGCAGGCGCTGGCGCTGCTCGAGGGCGGCGTCGACCTGCTCATCATCGAGACCGTCTACGACCTCCTCGGTGCCAAGGCCGCCATCAATGGTGCCCGGCGGGCCATGGCCGCGCAGAACCTTCAGGTGCCGTTGCAGGTCCAGGTCACCATCGAGTTGACCGGCCGCATGCTGCCCGGGACCGAGATCGCGGCCGCCCTCACGACGCTCGACGCGATGCAGGTCGATGTGGTCGGGCTCAACTGCGCCACCGGGCCGGCCGAGATGGGCGAGGCCCTCCGGTACCTGTCGGCCAACAGCACCGTCCCGATCTCGTGCCAGCCCAATGCCGGCCTGCCGAGCGTCGTGGACGGCAAGATGCACTACGACCTCACGCCGGACCAGCTGGCCGACCACCATCACCGGTTCATCACGGAATTCGGGGTCCGGGCCGTCGGGGGGTGCTGCGGCACCACGCCGGCCCACCTGGCCGCAGTGGTCGAGCGGTGCGCCACGGCGACGCCGGCGCCACGTTCGCCCGAGCCCGAACCGGCGGCGGCGTCCATCTACTCCGCCATGCCGTTCCACCAGGACACGTCCTTCCTCGTGGTCGGCGAGCGGGCCAACGCCAACGGATCGCGCCAGTTCCGCGAGGCGATGCTCGCCGCCGACTGGGACACCTGCGTCGCCATCGCGCGCGACCAGGTGAAGGAGGGCTCGCACCTGATCGACGTCTGCGTCGACTACACCGGCGAGGACGGCGTCGCCGACATGGGCGAGCTGATCAGCCGGCTGGCCACCCAATCGAGTGTGCCGATCATGGTCGACACGACCGAAGGCCCGGTCGCGGAGACGGCACTGCACTGGTTGGGTGGGCGGGCGATGCTCAACTCGGTCAACCTGGAGGACGGCGACGGCCCGGGAACCCGGCTCGACACGTTCCTCCGCCTCGCCCGCACGTTCGGCGCGGCGGTCGTGTGCACCTGCATCGACGAGGAGGGGCAGGCCCGCACGGCCGATTGGAAGGTGCGGGCGGCCAAGGCGATCGCGACCATCGCCATCGACCGGTACGGCCTCGCGCCCGAGGACCTCTTCTTCGACCCGCTGGCGCTGCCGTTGTCGACCGGGATGGAGGAGAGCCGGCGAGACGGCATCGAGACGATCGAGGGGATCCGGCGCATCAAGGCGGAGCTCCCCGGGGTGTCCACCATCCTCGGCCTGTCCAACGTCTCGTTCGGTTTGAACCCGGCGGCCCGCCAGACGTTGAACTCGGTCTTCCTGCACGAGTGCGTGGAGGCAGGGCTCGATGCCGCGATCGTGCACGCGTCGAAGATCCTTCCGTTGTCCAAGATCGACGAGCGGGTGCGGGAGGTCTGCCTCGATCTCGTCTACGACCGTCGCCGGGACGGGTACGACCCCCTCCAGGAGCTCCTCGGGCTGTTCGAGGGGGTCTCGATCAAGTCCACCAGCGTCGAGGAGTACCTGGACTGGCCGGTCGATCGCCGCCTCGAGCAAAGGATCGTCGACGGAAACCGCACCGGGCTCGAGTCGGACCTCGACGAGGCGCTCGAGGCCGGCTTTGCACCCCTGGTGGTCATCAACGAGTTCCTGCTGGCCGGGATGCGGACCGTCGGCGAGCTGTTCGCCTCCGGCGAGATGCAGCTCCCGTTCGTCCTGTCCTCCGCCGAGACGATGAAGGGCGCGGTGGCATACCTCGAGCCGCACATGGAGAAGATCGACCAGGGTGGCAAGGGGACGATCGTGCTGGCCACGGTGAAGGGTGACGTCCACGACATCGGCAAGAACCTGGTCGACATCATCTTCACCAACAACGGCTACGAGGTCGTCAACCTCGGCATCAAGGTCGGCATCGGCGAGATGATCAGCGCGGCCGAGGAGCGCCACGCCGACGCGATCGGCATGAGCGGCCTGCTGGTGAAGTCCACCCTCATCATGCGCGACAACCTCGAGGAGCTGAACGACCGGCGCCTGGCCCACATCCCGGTGCTCCTGGGCGGTGCCGCGCTCACCCGGACCTACGTCGAACGGGACCTCCGCACCGTCTACACCGGCCGGGTCTTCTACGGGCGCGACGCCTTCGAGGGGCTCCGGACCATGGAGCGGTTGATGGAGATCAAGGGTGGTGCCGAGGATGCGACGTTCGGTCGCGAGATCTCAGAGCGCAAGGTGCCCGCCCGATCGGGCCTGACCGTCAAGCCGCGCCCGGAGAACGCGCCGGAGCGCTCGCCCGAGGTGGCCACCGACAACCCGGTGTTCAAGCCGCCGTTCATCGGCAGCCGGGTGGCCAAGGGCATCCCGATCGACGAGATCGCGAAGTACCTCAACCTGACCTCGTTGTTCAGGAACCAGTGGGGCTTCCGCCCGGACAAGGCCACCGAGGAGAAGGACCCCGAATTCAAAGAGCGCGTCTCCGCGGTGCTGCGCGAGCAGTTGGCCAAGGCCAAGGAGGCCGACCTCCTCGTCCCCCAAGTCGTGTGGGGCCACTTCCCGGCCAACGCACAAGGGGACGACCTCGTCGTCTACGAGGACGAGGGCCGGGACAACGAGATCGTGCGGTTCACCTTCCCGCGGCAGGGGAAGGAGCCGTGGCTGTGCATCGCCGACTTCTTCCGGTCGGAGTCATCCGGCGAGCCGGACTGGGCGAGCTTCCAGCTGGTCACCATGGGCCGCCAGGTCTCCGAGGAGGCGGCCAAGCTGTTCGGCGACAACGAGTACCAGAACTACCTGTTCCTGCACGGCCTCGGGGTCGAGATGACCGAGGCGTTGGCCGAGCACTGGCACCGCCGGATCCGCGAGGAGCTCGGCTACGCCGACGAGGACGGGCCGACCCTCACCGGCCTGTTCCGCCAGCAGTACCGGGGTGGCCGGTACTCCTGGGGCTATCCGGCCTGCCCGGACCTGGGCGACAACGCCAAGGTGGTCGAGCTCCTGGGTGCCGACCGCATCGGCGTCGCGATGAGCGAAAACTCCCAGCTCGAACCGGAACAGACCACCGACGCCATCATCTGCGCGCACCCCCAGGCCAAGTACTTCATCGCGTAACGCCGATCCGGCACGCGCACCCCGGTCGCGGCACCCGGATATCCCCGTTTGTCCGGAGTCGGGGCGATACCGTTCGGTTCGTGGGAACGCACAAGACAACGGTGCTCGCGGCCCTGGGCAGCAGCACAAAGATGATCGAAGTCCTGATCCTTGCCGTCGTGGTCATCCTCCTCGGGACCATCCTCGTGCTGTACCGGCGCAACAGCAGGCCCGCCAAGGCCGGGGCCGGACACGCGGCGACCGCCCCGTCCGCGGCCTCGTACTACAGCGACGTCGGAACGCTGCAGGCACCCGGCTCCATGGGCGGACAGGGATACGGCGGCGCACCGGCCCAGCCCGACCCGTTCGCAGGGTTCGGGGGCCAGATGGCACCGGCGCCTCCCCCCCCGCCGCCCGCACCCGCAGCGCCCGCGATTCCGCCGCCGGGCACCCCGGCCAGTTGGCTACCCGACCCGGCCGGCGCTCCGGACACCTTGCGGTACTGGGACGGCGCCGGCTGGACCCCGCACGTCGCCAAGCGCAACTGATCTGAACCACCCATAGGCCTGACGCCACGCTCCGGCGCGGCGGACGGTCAGCCCGGCACCGCCTCGAACGATCGCTGGACGCGCACCGCGTCTGCGGCGTCGCGGGCGTGGTACGAGGACCGTGTCAGCGGCGAGGACTCCACGTGGTCGAGCCCGACCGCGCGGCCGGCCGTCGCCAGGGCGTCGAACTCCTCGGGCCTCCACCACCGCGCCACCGGCAGGTGGGCCGCGCTCGGCCGCAGGTAGTGGCCGATCGTCGCGATCCGCACCCCCACCGAGGCGAGGTCGGCCAGCGTCGCCACCACCTCGTCCTCGCTCTCGCCGAGACCGACCATCAGGCCCGACTTGACGACCAGGCCCGCGTCGGCCGCCCGGGCCAGCACGGCCAGGCTGCGCGCGTAGCCGGCCGACGGACGGACGGCCCGCTGGAGTCGGGCCACTGTCTCGATGTTGTGGTTCAAGACGTCGGGCCGGGCCGCGAAGACGAGCTCGAGCGAGCGGCCGACGCCCTTGCAGTCCGAGATCAGCGTCTCGACCGTGGTCCCGGGGCGGTGGCGCCTGATGGCGTCGACGGTCGCGGCGATCGCACCGGCCCCGCCGTCTCCGAGGTCGTCACGGGCGACGCACGTCACCACGGCGTGGGCGAGGTTCATCAGCGCCACCGCCTCCCCGACCCGGTCGGGCTCGCCGGGGTCGAGCGGGAGCGGGTGTCGGGTGTCGACCTGGCAGAAACCGCAGGCCCGCGTGCAACGGGACCCGTTGACCATGAAGGTCGCGGTGCCGTCGTTCCAGCACTCGAAGATGTTGGGGCAACCGGCCTCCTCGCACACGGTGACCAGCGAGAGCGAGCCGATCGTGCTTTTGACCGAGCGGAAGTCGACGCCCATCCGGGCCGGGACCCGCAGCCACGGCGGCTTGCGCACCGCGACCGGCAGGCCGGCGGAAGGGTCGACCCCGGCCTGTCGGAGCCGGCGCATGGGCGCACGCCCCTCGGGGGTCGAGGCCAGCGCCACCGGCTGCCCGGTCCGCCTCGGGACGGTCACCGCGCGGTCGTCCACGCCCGAGCTACCCCACACCGCCACGGCCCGCTCGACCAGCGCGTCCACCGTGTCGGCCATCGAGACCGCGTGCCCGGATGCGGCGAGCGACGTGACCGGTCGGTCGCTGATGCCGCACGGCACGATCTGGGCGAACATCGAGAGGTCGCAATCGACGTTCAGGGCCACGCCGTGCATCGTCCGGCGGCGGCCGTCGGCGACCCGGACGGTGCGCACCCCGACCGCGGCGACCTTGGCCGCGTCGGCCGAGGCGGGATCGAGCCAGATGCCCGGGTAGCCCTCCAGACGGCCGACACGCTCGACGCCGAGGGAGCCGAGCGTGTCGATCACGACCTGCTCGAGGCGGTGCACGTGGTCGCGCCCGGCCGAGAGGCGGTCGGCGACGGTCAGGACCGGGTACACGACCAGCTGGCCGGGTCCGTGGTAGGTGACGTCGCCACCGCGGTCGGTCCGCACGAGATCCGCGCCCAGCGCCTCGGGGTCACCGAGCACGTTGGCCGGGTCGGCCCGCACCCCGAGCGTGAACACGTGCGGGTGCTCGAGCACGAGCAGGTAGTCGTCGCGGGCCCGCTCCGACAGTGCCCGCTGGAGCGCGTAGGCCTCGTCGTAGGGGACGGTCCCGAGCCTTCGGACCCGCAGCATCGGTCGGATCAGAGCTCGGCGGACCAGTCGCGGGTACCCAAGAGCTCCCCGACCCGGCGCAGGTACGCGGAGACATAGGCCCCGTCGACGGCGCGGTGGTCCCAGGACATGCCGAGGACGCCGACCGAATGGATGGCGATCGACTCGCTCCCGTCCGCGGCCACGACCACCACCGGCTTCCGCTTCACGCCGTCGGTCGCGAGGATGGCCACCTGGGGCTGGTTGATGATCGGCACGGTGAAGTACGTGCCGAACGGGCCGTCGTTGGTGATCGAGAACGTGCCGCCCACGATGTCGTCCGCGCTCAGCTGGCGCGTGCGGGCCCGGTCGGCGAGGTCACGGACCCGGCGCGCGATCCCCCGGAGGGTGACCTCCTCGGCCCGGTGCACCACCGGCACGATCAGGCCCTCGAAGTCGAGATCGACGGCGATCCCGAGGTTGATCTCGGCGTGCACGACCAATGCGTCCTCCGACACCGAGGCGTTCAGGTTCGGGTACTCGCGCAGCGCCTCGACTGCGGCGCGCGCGACGAACGGGAGGTAGGTGAGCGAGAAGCCCTCCTCGGCCCGGAACCGGGCCCCGTGCGAGCGCCGGACCCGTTCGACATTCTCGAAGTCGGTCTCCGCGGCGATGAACGCGTGAGGGGAGGTCGATTTCGAACGAACCATGTGCTCGGCCGTGCGACGGCGCACGTTGGAGAACGGGACCACCAGATCCCCCGCCGAGGGTACGACGGCCCGTGGGGCGCTGGGGGCCGGGAGCGGCGCCGGCGGCTGGGTCGGGGCGGCCCGGGTGGCCGGCGAGCCCTCCGCGGCGGGAACCGAGGGGGCCCGTGCGGGGCCGTTCGCGTGTTGTGCGTCGATGAGTGCCAGCACGTCCTCTCGGGTGATCCGGCCCCCGAGGCCGCTGCCCCGCACCTGGCTGGGGTCGATCCCGTTGTCGGACAGGAGGCGCCGGACCATCGGCGACAACAACATCGACGCGTCCTGCTCGTTGGCGGCGGGCTCTTGCGCTGGTCCGGCTGCGAAGGCTGGCGGGACCGGCGGTGGGCTGGCCGGGGGCGGGATGACCTCGGCGACCGCTGGTTGCGGGCGGCTCGGCTCCGGCGCGGCCTCGGGCGGAGCGGGAGTTGCCGCCCCCGCGTCGGCCGGCGCGGCCTGACCGTCACCGATCACGGCCAGCCGGGTTCCGACGTCCACGGTCTCGCCCTCTGGCACCAGGATCTCCGAGAGCACGCCGGCGGCCGGAGACGGGACCTCCGTATCGACCTTGTCCGTCGACACCTCGAACAGCGGCTCGTCGCGCTCGACCTGGTCCCCGATCGCCTTCATCCACTTGGTGATGGTGCCCTCGGTCACCGTCTCGCCCAGCTGTGGCATGGTCACGTCAGCCAACGTGGAGCCCCCTTCCGGTCAAGGCCTGCACGGTCTCACCGAAGGTCTCGGAGAGCGACGGATGCGGCTGGATGAACTGCGCGACCTCGCTCGGCGTGGCCTCCCAGTTGACCGCGAGATAGCCGGCCCCCAGCTGTTCGGTGACCCACGGGCCGACCATGTGGACCCCGAGGATCGCTCCCTCCGCCCCGTCGGCGCGCCGCTCGACCACGACCTTCACGAGACCCTCGGTGTCACCGATGATCTGGGCCCGACTGTTGCCTCCGAACGGGTCCTTCTTGACCATCACGTCCAGGCCGCGGGCCTTCGCCTGCTCCTCGGTCAGGCCCGCGAACGCGACCTCGGGGTGGCAGTAGATGGCCCACGGCACCCGCTCGTAGTCGACCGGGGAGGCGGGCTCGCCGAGCATGCAGTGGATCGCGACGATCGCCTCGGCGAAACCGACGTGGGCGAGCTGGGGGGTGCCGGCGACGACGTCGCCGACCGCCCACACGCTCGGCTCGTGGGTGCGTTGGTAACCGTCCGCGACCACGAAGCCCCGTTCGTCGATCACGACAGCGGTGCCCTCCCCGACCAGACCCTCGGTCCGGGCCCGTCGGCCCACCGACACCACGACCATCTCGGTCTCGATCTCGGGACCATCGGTCAGGTGCAGCACCCCGCCCACCCCGTCGGGGTTCACCACGAAGCCCTTCACCTGGGCCCCGGTGTGCAGCTCGATGCCCCGCTTCTTGAAAGACCGGTTGACGACGGCCGCCACCTCGGCGTCGCAGCCGGTCAGGATCGTGTCCAACGCCTCGACGACCGAGACGCGTGCGCCCAGGTCGGAAAGGAGCGAGGCGAACTCGCACCCGATGGCACCCCCGCCGATGACCACGGCCGACTCCGGGATCCGGTCCAGGTCCAAGAACTCGTCCGAGGTGACGACGGTCCTCCCGTCGACGGGGAGGCCGGGCAGCGTGCGCGGGACCGACCCGGCGGCCAGCACGACGTTGCGACCCGTGACCTCGGTGCCGGCGTCCGGCCCGTCACTCACCCGCACCCGCCGGCCCGGTAGCAACGTCCCGGTCCCGGACAGCACGGTGACCTTTCGCCCCTTCAAGAGCCCCGACAGGCCGCGGAAGAGACGATCGACCACCGCGTTCTTCCGGCCCTGGCTGACCGCGAAGTCGACAGTCGGGTCCCCGCTCTCGATACCGAACTCCGCCGCGCCCTTCACGGTGCGATAGACGGCGGCGGTCTCGAGGAACTCCTTCGCCGGAACGCACCCGCGGTGCAGGCAGGTCCCCCCGACCTTGTCGCGCTCGACGATGGCCACCGAGAGCCCGGCCGCCGCCCCGTAGAGGGCGGTCGCATAGCCACCCGGGCCGCCCCCAATGACGACGACATCGAACTGCGTCCCCGTTGTCGTCACCGCATCAGCTCCTCTGGTCGGTTTCTTTTCGGCTTCGCCCCTCCCCGAGCGGAGCCCGGTCGCTGCGGTTCGCACCGGAGCGGGACCCCTTGGCGACCGAATCGGTCGATCGCGCCCACCCTATCGGCGGTGACCAGCGACTCCTACCTCTACGCGCGCAACCCGTCGGCGACGCCGCGGACCCGCTCAGCGAGCCGGCCAGCGGCTCGCTTGCCCAGACTGCCGACCGCCGCGGCGCCCCGGATCGGGGCATAGGCGTCCGACGCCGCGGTGAGCTCGGCATCCTCGTCGTCGGTCAGGTCGAGTTCGGCCGCCGCGGCGTTGGACTCGGCCTGGGCGACCGATGACGCGCCCGGGATCACGATGACGTTCGGGCGGCGGAGACACCAGGCCAGCGCGACCTGGGCCGGGGAGGCCTCGTGGGCCTGCGCGACACTGCGCAACACCTCGAGCAGCGGCTCGATCCGGCGCAGGTTCTCGGGCAGGAAGTCCGACGTGTTGGCCCGGAAGCCCTTGGGCAGGTTGTCGGGGCCATAGCGTCCCGAGAGCAGGCCCTGCTGGAGCGGGCTGTAGGCGAGGATCAGCCGGTCGTGCTCCTGGGCCCACGGCAGGGTCTCGCGCTCGATCCGCCGGTCGACCAGGTTGTAGCGGACCTGATTGCTGAGCACCGGCCCGCCGAGCAGCTCCTCCGCGGACCGCCAGCGGGGCAGCTGGAAGTTGCTCACCCCGATGTGCCGGATGAGGCCGTCGCGTTGGAGCCGGGACAGCGGACCCATGGTCGCGGACAGGGGCACCACCGGGTTCGGCCAGTGGACCTGGTACAGATCGATGACCTCGACACCGAGCCTGGCCGCGCTGGCCCGGGCGCGACGGGTCACGACGGGGTCGAACGGTGCGACCGGGAAGAGCTTGGTCGCGATGAACGCCTCATCGCGTCGGTCGGCCAACGCCTCCCCGACGATGCGCTCGGAGCGTCCGAACCCGTAGATCTCGGCGGTGTCGACCAGGTTCACCCCGAGGTCGAGCGAGCCGCCGACGACCTCGGGGGCGATGCCCTGCGCGTAGACGGGCCCGTACCCCCACTCACGCGAACCGAACTGCCATGTGCCCAGTCCGACGGCCGACAGCCGGACCCCTCCGACCTCCCGGAACTTCATCGGCCGACCATCGTGGAGTCGATCACTTCGGCGGCATCCGGATGCCGCCGTCGAGACGGATGACCTCGGCGTTCAGGTACCGGTTTCCGACGATGTCGACGACCAGCTGCCCGTACTGGGACGGCATCCCGAGAACCTTCGGGAACAGGACCGACTCCCCGAGAGCCTTGCGTTGCGGCTCCGGCAGCGTCGCCAGCAGCGGGGTGTCGAAGAGGCCGGGTGCGATGGTCAGCACGCGGATGCCGACGACCGACAGGTCGCGTGCGGCCGGCAGGGTCATGCCGACCACGGCCCCCTTGGACGCGGAATAGGCGAGCTGACCGATCTGGCCGTCGAACGCGGCGACCGAGGCGGTGTTCACGATCACGCCGCGCTCCCCGTCCTCGGTCGGCTCCGTCTTGGCGATCGCGGCGGCGGCCCTCGTCATGACGTTGAACGTCCCGATCACGTTGAGCTTCAGGAGGAACTCGAACCCCCCGGGGCTGTGCGGGGTGCCGTCACGATTGATGGTCCGCTCGGCCCAACCGGTGCCGGCACAGTTGACGGCCACCCGCAGGGTGCCGGCGCTCGCGGCCAGGTCGACGGCCTTCTGGCAGTCGTCGGTGTCGGTGACGTCCCCGGCGACGTAGTCCCCGCCCACCTCGCCGGCGACCTGCTTGGCGCCGACCTCGTTCCGGTCGAACACGATCACCCGGGCGCCTCGCTCAGACAGGGCCCGGGCCGTCGCCGCGCCGAGGCCCGAGGCCCCTCCGGTGACGATCGCCGAGCTGTCGCTGTTGAGTTCCATGGGCCCGATGGTACGGCGCTGTGCGCCCGGACCACCACTCCCGCACCCCTCGCTCAGGGCGACTCGCGGGCCTCCGTGGCTGCGGCGACGGCCAGCTCGTCCACGAAGTCGTTCCAACGGTCGCCGCTGTGCCCCTTCACCCACCGGAAGGCGATCTCGCGGTCAGAATCGAGCGCCAGCTCGAGGAGCGGCTCCCACAGGTCCCGGTTGGCGACCGGCTGTCGCTGGGAGTTCTTCCAGTCCCGGCGCAGCCAGCCCTCCCACCACCGGTCCTGGAAGCACTTCACGACATAGGTGGAGTCACTGACCACGGTGATCGGGGTCGGACCATCGTTCCTGCCGATCGTGCGCAGCGCCTCGATCACCGCCGTGATCTCCATGCGCTGGTTGGTGGTTCGTGGCTCACCTCCGTTCGCGTAGGGGCCGTCGGGGATCGCCCAGGCCCAGCCCCCGGGACCCGGGTTCCCGAGGCACGAGCCGTCGGTGTAGACGACGACCGGTTCGTTACTCACCGGTTATTAGTAACACGTCGAACTCTCCGATCGGCTCATGACAGGCGGTGTTCACAGGGCATCGCGTGGGTGGGATCATGAACCGTGCTCTTTGACGGCATCTCGCACCAGATCCCCGACATCGATCCGGCGGAGACGGCCGAATGGCTGGACTCGTTCGGTGCCGTGGTCGACGTGCACGGACGAACGAGGGCCCGTTTCCTCCTCATGAAGCTGCTCGAGCGCGCCCGGAGCTTGCAGGTCGACTTCCCGGCGACCGTGTCGACGCCGTACGTGAACAGCATCTCGGCCTCCGACGAGCCGTGGTTCCCGGGCGACGAGCATCTCGAACGGCGCATACGGGCGTTCATCCGGTGGAACGCCGCGGTCATGGTGACCCGTGCCAACGCGAGGACCGAGGGCATCGGCGGCCACCTGTCGACCTACGCGAGCTCGGCGTCGCTGTACGAGGTCGGGTTCAACCACTTCTTCCGCGGCAAGGCGAACGGCGGTGCGGGGGACCAGGTGTTCATCCAGGGCCACGCGTCGCCCGGCATCTACGCGCGCGCGTACGTCGAGGGGCGGCTGAGCGAAGAGCAGCTGGACAACTTCCGCCACGAGGTCGGAGGCAACGGGCTACCGAGCTACCCGCACCCACGACTCCTGCCCGACTTCTGGGAGTTCCCGACTGTGTCGATGGGCCTCGGCCCGATCACCGCCATCTATCAGGCCCACATCAACCGCTACCTCCACCTGCGCGAACTGGTCGACACGAGCGACAGCCGCGTGTGGTGCTTCGTCGGCGACGGGGAGATGGACGAACCCGAGTCGATCGGTGCCCTGGGAGTGGCCGGGCGCGAGCACCTCGACAACCTCGTGTTCGTCGTCAACTGCAACCTGCAGCGCCTCGACGGGCCGGTGCGAGGGAACGGCAAGATCATCCAGGAGCTCGAGGCCGTGTTCCGCGGCGCCGGGTGGAACGTCATCAAGGTCATCTGGGGTTCTCGGTGGGACGAGCTGCTGGCCCGCGACGTCGACGGCGTCCTTCTCGACCGGATGAACACCACGGTCGACGGTGAGTTCCAGAAGTACGCGACCGAGTCGGGCTCGTACATCCGGGAGAACTTCTTCGGGCCCGACCCGCGCCTGCGCCGGCTGGTCGAGCACCTGAGCGACGACGAGCTGCGGACGCTCCCCCGGGGCGGGCACGACTACCGGAAGCTCTACGCCGCCTACAAGGCGGCCACCGAACAGACGGGCCAGCCCACGGCCATCCTGGCCAAGACGGTGAAGGGCTGGACCCTCGGCCCCGAGATCGAGGCCCGCAACGCCACCCACCAGATCAAGAAGATGACCAAGGCCCAGTTGTCGGTGCTCCGGGACAGGCTCTACCTGCAGGAGGAGATCCCCGACGAGGCCCTCGACGCCGACCAGCCCCCCTACTACCGGCCCCCGGAGGGCTCCGCCGCCCACGAATACCTCTCGGCCCGCCGGAAGGTCCTGGCCGGCCCCGTCCCCTCCCGGGTGGTCCGGCCCAAGCCGGCCCCGGCCCCGGCGGCCAGCGTCTTCACCGACCTGATGGCCGGTTCGGGGAAGCAGGAGGCCTCGACCACGATGGCCTTTGCCCGCCTCCTGCGGAACCTGGTCCGCGACCCGGCCATCGGCCGGCTGGTCGCCCCCATCGTCCCCGACGAGGCCCGGACCTTCGGCCTCGAGCCCCTCATCGCCGAGACCAAGATCTACGCGCCCGAGGGCCAGCGCTACACCCCCGTCGACTCCGACCTGATTCTCCGCTACGCCGAGGACAAGAAAGGTCAGGTCCTGGAGGAGGGCATCACCGAGGCCGGATCGATGGCCTCCTTCATCGCCCTCTCCACCGCGTACGCCACCTGGGGCCAGCCGATGCTGCCGATCTTCCTCTTCTATTCCATGTTCGGCTTCCAGCGGGTGGGCGACCTGATCTGGCTCCTCGGTGACATCCGGGGCCGGGGGATCCTGGCCGGCTGCACGGCGGGCCGGACCACCCTCCAGGGCGAGGGCCTCCAGCACGACGACGGCCACTCCCCCCTGCTCGCCTCGGTCAACCCGGCGGCCCGGATCTACGACCCCGCCTTCGCCTACGAGATCGCCGTCATCATGGAGAGAGCGGTTAGCGCCATCCTCGGTCCCGAGCCCGAAGACCGCTTCTGGTACCTCACCCTCTACAACGAGAACTACCTGATGCCGCCCCTGCCAACGGGGCCCGACGGGGACCGCATCCGCGACGGGATCATCCGCGGCCTCTACTCCTTCGCCGGTCCGGCCGAGCTCCCCGGCGGGGCGGGCGAGGCCGGCGGGGCCCGCCACGCCACGCTGCTCTTCTCCGGTCCGATGTGGCAGGCGGCCATGGAGGCCCGGAGCATCCTGGCCGCCGACTGGGGGGTCTCGGCCGACGCCTGGTCCGTCACCTCCTACAGCGAGCTCCGCGACGACGCCCTCTCGGTGGAGCGGGCCAACCGGCTGCACCCGACCGACGCCCCCCGGGTCCCCTTCGTCACCGAGTCCCTCCTGGCCGGCAGCGGACCGGTGGTGGCGGTGTCCGACTACCTGCGGGCCGTCCCCGATCAGGTGGCCCGGTTCATCCCGCGGCCCTTCACCTCTCTCGGCACCGACGGCTTCGGCCGCTCCGACACCCGGGCGGCGCTCCGTCGCTTCTTCGAGGTCGACGCCGCCCACATCGTCGTGGCCGTCCTCGCCGCCCTGGCCCAGCACGGTGAGGCCAAGCCCGAGGAGGTCACCGACGCCATGGCCGCCTACGGGATCGACCCCGCCTCGGCCGACCCCTGGGCCGTCTGACCCCGTTGGCGCTTATCTGAGGGCGAGCTCGAAGACGAGCTCCATCTCGTCGCCCCGTCGGTCGTAACTGAGGAGACCCACCCTCTGGTCATCGACCACGGCCACGAAGCCGGCGAGCTCGGCCGCCTCGACGAGCTCACCCCGGCGGGCCACGGAGCTCGATCTCCAGACCCGCCGCAGCGACTCGTTCTTCCACGACCAGTCGTCGTCGCCCAGCGGTCGGACCAGCAATGGGGCCGATCCTCGCGCAACACTCCCCGATCTACAGTTTCCTGCCATGGTCACGCTCCGACTGTCCGGAAATCCTGAAGCCGACGCGCTGCTGTCACAGGATCCCCTGGCCCTGTTGATCGGGATGGTCCTCGATCAACAGGTACCGCTCGAGTGGGCCTTCGCCGGTCCCGCCGAGCTCCGTCGGCGTCTCGGCCGTGATCTCGACGCCCGGGAGATCGCGGCCATGGACCCAGAAGCCCTGGCCGCCGCTTTCTCGGCCAGGCCGGCGCTGCACCGCTATCCCGGTTCGATGGCCGGTCGGGTCCAGGAGCTGTGCCGGCTGCTGGTCGAGAAGTACGACGGGAAGGCCGAGGGCGTCTGGCAGGGAGTGACGTCAGGCTCCGAGCTGCTCGGCCGCGTCCGTCAGCTCCCGGGATTCGGCGAGCAGAAGGCGAAGATCTTCGTCGCCCTCCTCGGCAAGCAGCTGTCGGTCTCACCTCCGGGTTGGCAGGAGGTCTCGGTCCCCTACGGCGATCCCGCCACCCATCGCTCCGTCGCCGACATCACCGACCAGAGCTCTCTCGACCTCGTCCGCTCCTACAAACAGGACATGAAGGCCAAGAACAAGGCGGCCGCGGCGAAGGCACCGGCCACCAAGAAGGCGGGAGCG
>PMOQ01000026.1:0-40674 GCA_003161255.1 Acidimicrobiaceae bacterium
GAATGGACTTTTAATCCCAAGGTGCCGGGTTCGAGCCCCGGGCGGCCCACCCAGTCTGCCTCGTCCGTCTTCAGACGACCCGGACCAATTGTCCCTGGTCGGCTGACGCGATCCTCGCTTCCGACCTGTCCTCGAACTCCGCAACGCAGCCTGGTCGGGCCTGGGACCACGACTACTTTTGGCTCGATGCCAACTGGTCTCACTCTTCGCTCAGCCACCACCGGTGACCACGACGACATCTTGGGTCTCGTTCGGGACGCGTTCAGTGTCGACGGACGCGACCGACAAGAGGAGGCGACGATCGTGATCCACTCATGGGCCTCCGGTCTGATTCCGATCGGGCTCGAGCTCGTCGCGATCGATCAGGACGCGGTCGTGGGACACGTTCTTGCGAGCCTCGGCGATCTCGGCGGGGAAAAGGTACCCGGCGTAGCCCCGCTGGCGGTGTCCCCATCGCGCCAACGAAACGGCATTGGCAGCGCGCTCATGTTCGAGCTCCTTCGCCGGGCAGAGGCGGCCGGCTTCCCGCTCATCGTCCTCTTGGGCAGTCCCGGCTACTACCGCCGGTTTGGCTTCGAACCATCGGGACCCTTGAACATCACCTACCCACCCGTTGGGGACAACCCGGCCTTCCAGGCCCGTCGATTGTCGAGTTATGACCGCTCGTTGCAAGGAGAGTTCACGTACTGCTGGGAGTCCGTGCTCGGCTAACGAGCTGGAGCGCGCACCTAGGACACGAGTGCTCTCACGTAGAGAGCACAGGGATTCCCGGGCTGCCATCCGGGGAACGGATCGATCACATCGATCTTGAGAAAGCCCCGACCTTCCCAGAAGGCTCTCGTCGCCTCGTAGGGTTGGTAGCCCGAAGAGGAGTCCAGGGTCTTTAGCTCGACGAGATGGACGCCATCATCGAACAGAGTGGCGAGGACGTCGTCCACCAATCTTGTCCCGAGGCCTGCGTCCCGCCGACCGGCATCGACGGCGGCCCACAGGAACTCGGCCACCTCGGACGATCTCCAGTCCACGACCACGAACCCGGCAACGACGCCGTCTTCGACGATCACGAGGGACCAGCAGAGGGGGAAGTCGGAGCGGATCTTTCCGGGCACATCCGATGTGAAGTAGTCGGGAAGACCGCCCACGATCTCCAAGATTCGATTGAGATCGTCGGCCGATGCCAACCGAGTCGAAACCGTGCCCACCTGTCCGATTCTGTACCGCCAGCGGCGCCGGTGCCCGATGCCGATCCGACGTCAGGCCGGCACCTCGTCTCCCACGGCTATCCAACCCTCGCCGGCGACATATCGCCGAATCACCCGTGCGGGCACGCCGGCCACGACGCAATGGTCGGGAACCTCTCCACGCACGACGGCACCCGCCGCAACCACGACGTGCTCACCGATGATCGAGCCGGGCAAGATGATCGCGTTTGCCCCAAGCCAGCTACCAGACCCGATCCGCACTGCGGCTTCGACCGGGATCTGCGAGCCGATCGGTTCGTCGGGATCGATGTACGAATGGTTCTGATCGGTGATGTACACGTAAGGGCCGGTCTGGATGTCGTCACCCAGATGGATGTTCCAGTGGCCGACGATGTGGCTACCCCGTCCGATCAGGCACCGGTCCCCGATCTCGACCACCGGGTCGCTCAGGATCTCCTGGCCCTCGGCCATTCCTGCGGTCACCGACGCATACGGTCCGATGATCGTGTCGCAGCCGATCCGGATCCGGTGCTCGTTGAAAATGGTGCCCTGGGGAAAGACAAGACAGCTGCCCCTCCCGAACGCCCCGAATCGGCGGGCCGGAGCATCGTTGGGCCCGACCGCGGCGGCAATCCGTGCCCAGCGGGTCGTGCGCCGGATTGCTTCGCCCGCCGACCGCCGGACGAAGTTGGTCAATCGCCGCGAGGACACCCCGAAACGCTACCGCCAGCACTTGTGTCGAGCCGCGAAGCTCCAGTGCAGGCGCTGTGTTCGGCGTGCCAACGGTTGGCTAATCTCGGGTCATGCCCGAGGCCACCGGGGGTGCCGGCCGGGAGGGCAATCCCTTGCTTCCCGAGCTACGGATAGGACGGAGACGCTTCCTTCAGGGTGCCCTCGCGGCCGCCGGTGGGCTCGCCATTACCGGCATGGGCGGCAGGGCTGCGCACAGGATCCCGGCCCACGCAAAGCACCACCCGAAGCACCAGCCACTACCCGCGGTGACCCAAACGGTCCTCGATAGCGGGGTCGTCGTGCCTACGGCCCGCTGGCTCATCGAGGAGAACGCGAAGTCCGGGACCAACAACTGGGTGGTCACGGGGATCCAGACGGCGCACGCGATCGAGGGCTACGCCAGCCAGGTGAGCGCCATCCCGGGCGACGGGTTGGTCCTGTTCGTGAGCACCACCGCCGCGTCGTTCCACGTCGAGGCCTACCGCATGGGCTACTACCAGGGCCTGGGCGGCCGGCTCATCGAGACGAGCGACACGGTGGCTGGCGTCGTTCAGGCACCGGCGACCGTCACCCCCGGGGTCAACACGGTCTCTTGCCCCTGGAACCCCAGCATGACCCTGAACGTCACCTCCGAGTGGCCACCGGGCAACTACCTCTTGAAGCTGGTCGGGAGCGGGGGTGAGCAGCAGTACATCCCACTTACCGTGCGTGATGACGCGAGCACGGCGACGTACGTGATGCAGAACAGCGTGTCGTGCTGGCAGGCCTACAACCTTTGGGGCGGCTACAGCCTCTACTACGGACGCGTCGCGAACGGCGGCCAGAACTTCGCCAATCGAGCACGCATCGTTTCCTTCGACCGCCCGTATCCCCAAACATGGGCACAGGGCGCCGCAGACTTCTTCGGCAACGAATTCCCGCTTCTGTATCAAATGGAGCAGATCGGGCTGGACATGACGTACTGGACCGACGTCGATCTGCACAACAGCCCGGCGCGGCTCGGTCAGCACCAGGCGTTGTTCACGCTTGGCCACGACGAGTACTGGTCCTACGAGATGCGCTCAGCCGCCCAGAACGCGTTGGCGGGCGGGACCAATCTCGCGTTTCTGGGTGCCAACGCGTGTTACCGCCAGATCCGCCTCCAGCCGTCCAGCGTCGGACCGAACCGCCTTCAGGCGTGTTACAAGAACGCCGCCGAAGACCCCGCGAGCCGAGCCAGCCCCGGGCTGACCACGGTCGACTGGAACCAGGCACCGTTGAACAACCCGGAGAGCACGCTCATCGGCAGCACGTACCAATCCGTCGGGGCGAACGCGGACCTCGTTGTCAGCGACGGGTCCTCGTGGTTGTGGAAGGGCTGCGGACTGCCGGACGGCACGAGGCTTGCGGGGGTCGTCCAGGGGGAGTACGACCGATACGTCCCATCCCTCCCCGGGCCGCCGAACGTCGACGTGTTCGGACACTCCCCCGTCCCGGGCCAGAACAACTGGTCCGACATCACGTACTTCTCGAACCCCGGCGCCGGCGGCGTACTCGCGACCGGCATGTCGTCATGGGTCTTCAAGCTGTCGAATACGACGGGGTTCCCCTGGAACATCGTTCCCCAACCGATCCCGGGGGTCACCGATGTGCTTCTCCGGGCCATGGAGAACGTCTACGGAACCTTCGGTTCGGGGCCGGCGTCCGAGAAGCAGCCGTCCTCGGGAACATGGGACGCCGTCTACTCGGGGGCGGCCGCTCGGGCCCCGTCGGCCCAGGGGACGAACGCTGCCTGAGAGTTCGGGACAGTCCCGGGTGTCCATCCGTTTGAGATCCATGCGCACCTGGGTCCACGGCGCCGCGGTGCTGTGCGTCGCCAGTCTCATGCTCGCGGCCTGTGCCTCGCCGTCCCACCCGAAGGCCAGAACCCATCGGGTATCGAAGCCGCACGTGGCCGCTCCAGTTGCGAGGTGTCCCCTGACCGATCTGCCGGCACCGACCGGGGCCGTCCCGCAGCGGCCGGCGCTCGCCGTGAAGGTGGACAACTACACCCAAGCCCGGCCGCAGAGCGGCCTCGACTTGGCCGACATCGTGTTCGAGGAGCCGGTCGAAGGAGGGATCACCCGATACGTCGCCGTCTTCCAATGTCAGGATGCCGCGCTCGTCGGACCGATCCGATCGGCCCGGAACATCGACATCGGCATCCTCGGCCAGTTCGGTCGGCCGCTTCTCGTGAACGTCGGAGGCATCGCGCCCGTGCTTTCCAACATCGAGGCGTCGCCGATCATCGAGAACGATCTCCGGATCGACGGTTCGGTTGTGCAGCACCCTCCCGGACGGTTCGCGCCCTACGACACCTATACCGCCACGGCGTCACTCTGGGCACTTCAACCGGGGGAATCGGCACCGCCGGCTCCCGTCTTCTCCTTCTCGGCGACGGTGCCGACCGGCATGCCCGCTTCAGCAATCGCTATACCGTTCTCGGGTACATCTAACGTCGATTGGACCTACAGCCCGGCGATGAACCAGTACCTGCGATCCTACGGCGCCACGCCGGATCTCCTGAGCGACGGGGTCCAGAACTCCGCGGCCAACGTCATCGTCCAGGTGGTGCAGGTCACCTACGGACCGTGGCTCGAGAACGAAGAGGGCGGCCTCGAAGTACAGGCAAATCTCTACCAAGACGCAAGCGGTTCGGCCGAGATCTTTCGAAATGGCGTCGAGATCACCGGCACGTGGCAGCGCGACGCCTTGGGCCAGCCCACGCAGTTCATCTCGTCGGCAGGGGCTCCGATACCGCTGCAGCCCGGTCGAACCTGGGTGGAACTGGTACCGAGCACGATCCCGGTGACGACCACCCCGTAGATCGGAAAGCCAACCCGGTACGTCAGTCCAACGAGATTGGCAGGTCGTCTCGGTCGACTTCGGAGTCGGCGTCGGCGTCGTCATCGGCGTCTTCTTCGATGACCGGCGCGAGCCGCTCGCGCACCCGCTGGTCGATCTCGGCCATCAGCTGAGGGTTCTCGATCAGGAACAGCTTGACGTTCTCCCGTCCTTGACCGAGCTGCTCCCCCTCGTAGGTGAACCATGCCCCGGACTTCTTGACGAACCCCAAGTCAACGGCGACGTCGAGCAGCGAGCCCTCACGGCTGATGCCCTTGCCGTACATGATGTCGAACTCGGCCTGCTTGAACGGGGCTCCACACTTGTTCTTCACCACCTTTGCCCGGGTCCGGTTGCCGACGATTTCAGCGCCGTCCTTGATCTGCTCGATCCGGCGGATGTCGATCCGGATGGACGCGTAGAACTTGAGCGCACGGCCGCCGGGGGTGATCTCCGGCGAGCCGTAGATGACGCCGACCTTCTCCCGAAGCTGGTTGATGAATACGGCGATGGTCCGCGATTTGGAAAGCGTCCCGGTGAGCTTGCGGAGCGCCTGGGACATCAGTCGGGCCTGCAGCCCGACGTGGGTGTCCCCCATCTCCCCGTCCAGCTCCGCCCTCGGGGTGAGCGCGGCCACCGAGTCGATGACGAGCACGTCGAGGGCGCCCGAGCGGATCAACATGTCGGAGATCTCGAGAGCCTGCTCCCCGGTGTCGGGCTGGGAGATCAACAGATCATCCACGTTGACGCCGATCGCCTTGGCGTAGATGGGGTCCATCGCGTGCTCGGCGTCGATATAGGCACAGATGCCGCCGTTGCGTTGGGCTTCGGCGACGACGTGCATGGCCAGAGTCGACTTGCCGGACGACTCGGGTCCGTAGACCTCCACGATCCGCCCTCGGGGTAGGCCGCCGATCCCCAACGCGAGGTCGAGGGACAGGGCGCCGGTCGGGATGGCTTCGATGGCCATGTGGGCGGTCTCGCCCATCCGCATGATCGAGCCCTTGCCGAACTGCTTCTCGATCTGGCCAAGTGCCACACCGAGCGCCTTGTCACGCTCCTCAGTCATCTGCCTCTCCCTTTTCCTCTTGCGTCGCGATCCGGACCGACACTACGGAGGGGGTGTGTCAACGAGTCGCGAACTGGGCCTGCGCTCACCCTAATCCCGAACACATGTTCGTATGTGGATCCCGGGTCACCCTGCCAGCGCGACGAACGCAAGCGGCGAGTACTCGGTTCCCTGACGGCCCTCCTCGGAAACGACCAGTCTGACCTCCGACACCAGCCACGTCATGGAGACGGCGACACCCGAGCCAACGGTCGACACGGCTAGGCCGACCGCGTGGTCCGGCACCGCTCGGCTCCGGCGGGCCCTGGCCAGAGTCAGATGGCCGGCGAAGGGTCGGTCTCGATCAGAGGCCCGGCTGAACGGCCCAGTGGACTCCCTGACCGCCCTGGCTAACTCGTCGAGGCCGGTCGTCGGCAGGCAGAGGACGGACCGGCCCATGGTCGCGGTGTGGGTGCCCAGCGAGGCGGCGCACCGCAGGCCTTGCGACTGGATCGACCGCAAATCCGCCGCCAGGGCATCGAGCTCGTCATCTGGAACGGACCCCAAGAAGGCCAACGTCACGTGCCAGTTCTCGGGCTTTACCCACCGAAGGTCGGCGGTCTCCTGAGCCGCGATCGCTCCGGCGAGCCGATCGCGAACCTGGTCGGTCGGCCAGACCGCGACGAAGAGGCGCATCCGCTCATTTTGGACGGTGATGCATCATGGGCCATGCATTTGCACCTTCCGAGGAGGCCGATTCATGCCGGCGGCGTTCGAGGGCCCGCCGAACGAGCTGGCCGGGTTGAGCATGTTCTTGGAGGAGCAGCGGGCCGCGGTTCTGCGAAAGCTCGACGGGCTGAGCGAGGTGCAGGCGATCGAGCATCCGACCGCCAGCGAGTTCTGCATGCTGACGCTCGTCAAACATCTCGCTTACGTCGAGCGCCGATGGTTCCAGCTTGAAATCGCGCGGCGAGATGTGCCGGGCTTGTGGCCACCCCCGGACGACTCCGAGCTTGAACTGGAGCCCGCGGACACCATCGAGAAAATCCGCCGCCTGTACGAAGAGATCATCGACCAGGATCGGGACATCCTCTCGGTGGTGACCGATCTCGACTCGCTCTCCGCTACCGGGCTGAACCGCAGGTGGGTGCTGCTCCATCTGATCGAGGAGACAGCCCGGCACGCGGGTCACGCAGATCTGATCCGCGAGTCGATTGACGGCAGCAAGGGCCCGTAGTCAGGTCGGCGCCATGTCACACGGCGCGGTTAGCAATCCGATGAGTCCCCTTCGGTGGACAGATCGTGCTGCGCGTTGGTCGTTCTCGACCGATTCGGCCGCACCAGTTGTCACGGCCGCGACCCGGAGGGAGAAACGATGGAGCCCAAGCACATTGGAAACGATCAGACGACGAGCCGTCTCGAGCACCTCGAACGACTGGTGGCCGGACTCGAGCGAACGGTCCGTTCGTTCGCCGACGAGATTCGGACTCGCCAGATCGTGGTGGTCGATGACGAGGACCGTCCGAGGATCGTCGGCGAGGTATTCGCGGACGTCGCCGAACTGCGACTGGAGCTGCCGGCGGTCAACGGTGAGCCGGGTCCGGAATTGCTCCTGTTTGCCGTTGCATCTTCGCATCCCGGGCCGGTCGAGCTGGGTCCGGCGATCGGCGTGCAACTGCGCGCCGACGGTCGGTCGGTGTTCGAACTGGACGCCTGGCCGGAAGCGGACGATACGTGGCGTCCGCACCTCCACCTGAGCGGCTCGTGAAGGGCGACGCGGCGGAACCGAGCCGCTGATCCGGCACATCTGCTACCTATCGATATGTAGATCGAGAAGTAGCAATGGCCCAGGGTTGACCCGTGGAGGGGGACCTGCAGCAGCGGCTTGGGCGCAACCTTCGAATCCTTCGCAAGGGCAAGGGGTTGAGCCAGGAGGCGTTTGCCGATGCTCTGGAGATCCACCGGACCTATATGGGCGGACTCGAGAGAGGAGAGCGCAACGTCACGCTCAAGACCGTCGAACGGATCGCCGCCGCGTTAGGGATCGATCCGGCAGACCTGCTCTCGGACCAGCTCCGGACCGCCGAGCCTGATCGGCCGTCGCAGCGAGCCGAGACCCGTCGCCTAAGCGGCCCAACCGATGAGTGACCGCCGCAACATGTCGAGGGCCGAGATCGACGAGAACTGGCGCACTCGCTCACGATCACCCGGAAGATGGAGCTGTTGGCTGACAACCGGCTGACCCGGCAGCGCGATGCCCACGAACACGGTCCCCGGAGCCTGGCCGTCTTGCTCGTCCGGACCGGCCACACCGGTGATGCCGAGCCCCACGTCTGCCCCGAGGGCCACCCGGGCACCCTCGGCCATCCTCTCGGCCGCGTTCGCGGACACGACCGGGCCCGGGGGGACACCGAGCAGCGAATGTTTGACCGCCGAGTCGTACGCGACGATGCAGCCCTTGAACCACCGGCTTGAACCAGGGACGTTCACGAGGCGAGCGCCGATCAACCCACCGGTCAGCGATTCCGCCAGCCCGAGGGTGAGGTCCCGGGGGACGAGAAGCTTGGCCACCGCGTGCTCCATGGCCTCGTCGTCAGTGCCGAAGATGATGTCACCAAGGCGCTCTTCCAAGATCGTCCGCACCTGCTTCTCTTCCCGGGCCAACACCTCGTCGGCCTCCGCCTCGGTCCGGGCGCGGGCGGTGAGTCGGACCTTGATGCCCTCGATCCCGCTGGCTAGGAAGGCGATGGTGAGGGTGGACCCGTCGTCTACCTCCCGGTGGTCGAGCTCTTCGACGCGATCATCGAGCGCTTCGGCCAGGCCGGACTCGCTGGCCCCCCAGGTCCGGATGACCCTGCTCCTGATGACTGCCTCTTCGCCCGCCTCGGCCATGCGGCGGTGCAGGTCCGGGAGGATGCCACGTTCGAACATCTCCTTCATCTCATGGGGGACGCCCGGAACCGCGTAGATGACCTTGTTGCCGAGCTGGCAGATCAGTCCGGGGGCCGTCCCCCTGGTCTGTTCGATGATCGCCGCCCCCGTCGGGACGTCGGCCTGCCGGAGGTTGTTGTCGGGCATCTCACGTCTGCGGCTCATGAACATCACCTTGATCCGCTCGACGACCTGCTCGTCACGAACCAGCGGCACGTTCATGACCTCCGCGATCGCCTCCCTCGTGATGTCGTCCTGGGTCGGGCCGAGCCCGCCACAGACGATGATGCCGTCGCTCCGCGCAAGTGCGGTGCGGAAGGCGAGGACGATGCGCGCCTTGTTGTCGCCGACGGCCTGGTGGAAGTGCGAGGCGACGCCGGCTTCGGCCAGATGCTCGCCCAGCCACGCCGAGTTGGTGTCCGCGATCTGGCCGAGGAGAAGCTCGGTGCCGACCGCGACGATCTCGATCCTCATGCCGGCTCGGACCTGGCGGCGCGTCGACCGTCGATCAGGTACTGCAGGCCGGTGAAGATGGTGATCGCTGCTGCGACCCAGATCATCACCAGCTGCAACGTGTGACGGGGTGCGAGGGGCGGTATCAGGCACGCGGCGATGGCCAGGTCCTGGACCAGGGTCTTGATCTTGGCCGAGCCGCGTGCCGGGATGGAGACGCCGTGCCGCCCGATCCAGGCCCGGTAGACGCTCATCAGGAATTCACGAGCACCGATCAAGACGACCGGGAACCAGGGCAGGGTGTGCAGGTAGCTGAGCAAGAACAGCGCGCTCAGCACAACGACCTTGTCCGCCAGCGGGTCGAGGAACGCTCCCGAACGGGTGGTCCCCTGGCGGCGGGCGATCCAGCCGTCGGCTCCGTCGGTGCCGGCGACGATGGCGCCGACGGCCACCGTCCACCAGCTGGCTCCCCGGTTGAGGATGACGGCGACGAACACGGGCGCGGCCAGCAGCCTGGCCACCGTCAGGGCGTTGGCGGGGGTGGCCAGCGCGGACGGCCCGAACGAGTGTCCGGCCGTATCGGTCACGGCGCCCCGACTCCCGATGTGTCGGTCACGGCGGCCCGGATGCCGGCCGGCACCGGGACCGCGACGACATCGACGCCGAGCGACTCGACGATCGTCATGTCCATGATCGACCCGGCCCCGAGCGAATCGGGGATCCGAACCACTCCATCGATCTCGGGTGCCTCGTGCACGGTCCGCCCCACTCCCGCTGCGTCAACAAGGACCGAGCGTTGCTGGCCGACGAGGCGATCGCGGCGCTCGGCCGTGATCCGGTCCTGCAGCTCGGCGCATTCGCGCATGCGCTCGAGCGCGAGACCGGGATCGACCTGGTCGTCAAGATCGTAGGCGAGCGTCCCTTCCTCGGCCGAAAAGAGGAAGAAACCGGCCCAGTCGAGCTCGGCCTCCGACAAGAACGAAAGCAGCTGGTCATGGTCGGCCTCGGTTTCGCCCGGATACCCGAGGATGAACGAGGACCGGAACGTCGCCATGTTGTCGAGCCGGCGGATGCGTTCGATCCGGTCGAGGAACCGACTCTTGTCCCCCCAGCGGCGCATCCGGGCCATGAGCGGCCGAGAGACGTGCTGTAGAGACAGATCGAAGTACGGGACCCCGGTGTCCAAGATCGCGTCGACCAGCGGGTCGGTCAACGAGGAGGGATAGAGATAGAGCAGCCGGGTTCGTTCCGCGATCGCCGCAACCGCTCGCACGAGCTCGACGACGCTCCGCTCTCCTTCGGGGTCTCCGCCCAGCCTCCGCTGGCGCCGGGTCGATCGGTCGCGCCCATAAGAGGCGAGGTCCTGCGCGACGATCACGATCTCCTTCACCCCGGGCAAATCGCCGTCGCCGGACACGAGCGCCTCGACCTCGGCGATCAGGTCGCGCATCGAGCGCGATCGCTGCGGGCCCCGGAAGCTCGGGATCGCGCAGAAGCCACACGCACGGTCGCACCCCTCGGCGGCCTTCAGGTACGCCCACGACTCCCGGGAGGCCGGTCGGGGCAGCTCGAGGAGGTCGAACGAGCGGGCGGACGCCGAGGGGGCGGGGGTCGACCCGCGTCGCCGGAGCGACACCGGCGCACCCGTCGGTGGGGCGAGGGACACGCCGAAGCCGGCCACGAGATCGACCTCCGGCAGTGCCACAGCCAGCTCCTCGCCGTAGCGCTCCGCCATGCAGCCGGTGACGACGAGTCGAGAACCGGGACGTCGTTGCAGGTCGAGGGTCAAGACGGTGTCAATCGACTCCTGTCGCGCCGCCTCGATGAACGCACACGTGTTCACGACGACGAGATCCGCCGTGTCGGGAGAGGTAGCAGGGAGATACCCGTCGGCCACAAGCACCCCGTCGAGCTTGTCCGAGTCGACGCGGTTCTTCGGACACCCCAACGTCTGAAGCCAGTACCGCTGTTCGCCCACGTCCACTCCCTGGCCGCTCGACGTATCCATGTCGTCTCATCGGACCGACTGCCCGCGGCATCCCGGCATTTGGCCGGCTGGCGGGGAGGGCGGGTCAAGCCGCGCACCACAACCTATGGCTGCAGGTCCAGCGCTTGCTTGACGAACTAGCCCGTTAGCCCTCCTGGGATGTCCGATCGGTAGTCCGGTCGCGTCGACTAGACACCCCTCGCCACCAGGTATTTTACATCAAGATTGGCGACGACTCTCTAACATTCTTGCGATCCAATCTTGCCATGATCGCTAGAGCGGTTCGGCAAACGGTTCACGAGTCTCGCTGCACGTACGTGAAGGTAAAGGAACTTGAAGCAGCTGGTGACGACCTTGTGCCGTCGTGGCACCTCAGGAACGTTGCTTCTCGTCCGCCTCGTAAGCGAACCAGGTACAGATGCCAACCCCGATGATCGCCAGGAAGCCCCAGCCCGACGTACTAATGCTTGGGTGGGTCCGACCGAACCAGGCTACGACCAATAGCAGCCCCATCCCAACGATCAAGGCGCGCCAGTGACGTTCCTTGGGCGGACTCTTGCCCTGGTCAACCTCAGATTCCGACACGGCGAAAGCCTACGGATCCCCCCTGGAGAGATGGGCGATGGTCAGTCAGGCCAGACGACCTCAACCTCTCTGATCACCTTGTCGCCCTCGATCCCATAGGCAACGTTCTGGCCAGTGCGCTGAAAGCACGCCAGGCAAGTCATCACGCCGGGGTGCAAGCCGCGGGCAGTCCGCCGGAACCCACCTTCGACGTGGTGAAGTGGCCCGTCGCAGACAGGGCACGGGATGACCTCATTCATGCCGCCGACGCTACGTACCTACCGCCCGCCAGGTCAACGAGGATGCGTGAGCTACTTCAGCCCGGGCGACCATTCGGGTGTCGTCACCTTTCGAGTATTTGGAGATTGCCATGCGAACACAAGATGTGGGTGTTTTGACCAAGAGGGGCCTATATGTAGCGATTGAATGACCGGCGATTGCCTGGAAGGATTACATCTGAGAGAAAAGGAGTCGGCTCTTGTCGGAAGTCGACAGAGACAAGAAGAAGGTGCCTGATGGCAGGTGATGGATCCTACGACGCTAATGCCGACGCCCAGCTCGCGGCCGGCTACTCCTCAACCGGTAATTCGGCTGCTGACGAGGTAAGTAACCAGACCGGCGGTGGCTACAACCAAAGTGATGCCTCCAAGGAGACCGATGCGAGTCAGGGCGAGACAAGCCACGCATGGCACGACGCCCGGGACGCGCACGAGAAAGACTCTGGCGAGGACCGGCACTCGAGTTCTTGGCGGCGGTAAAGGCTAGCGAGGGTCAAGCTGGTCGAAACAGCCAGCCCTGACGATCGCGCTTGTAACCTGATGGAGCCGGAAGGATCGTTGTTCGCTGCCGCCTAACAGGCGCAATGTGATCTTGGGCTGTTCTTCGGCGATCGCTGCTGCTGCGTCAGATGTAATTACGTATTCGACGCCACCACGCAGGGAAACGACTGAGTCGCGGAGGAGTTCGGGGTGGTGTGTGATCCCCAGTTCGACCAACGCCGGGCCGGGTTCTGCAGCTATCACCGTAAGTACCGTGTTGGCGGATGCGTTATCTCGTAACGAATAACCGAGGCCACGTAGGTGAGTCCGGATGGCAGGACTGCGCAAAGAAAGCTGCCTACCAATAAACTCCCAGGTCTCAGGGCGCAGGCTTGGTGGACGCCGAGGTCCTTTGTTGCTTACTTCTTTCCCTTTGTGCTTCATAACGGGTATTCTCTGAGAAGTATTATACTGCTATTTCCAGGTTCTTTACTGTCTAAAAGCGCGGACAAATAGCACCAAACAGGGCCGCTCTTTGGTTATTCCGCCGGGTCCAATCCGGGCCAGGGCCTGGTAAATTGAGGGTATGGAGGCTCCCAAAACCGCAAATAGTGGCCTTGCCAAGCGCGCGATCCTCTACCTGCGCGTCTCGACGGCTCGCCAGGCCAGCCAGGGCGGCGAGGCCGAGGGCTACTCCATCCCGGCCCAACGCGACGCCTGTCGACGTAAGGCGGCTGCACTCGAAGCGGAGGTGGTCGAGGAGTTCGTCGATGCTGGTGCCTCGGCCCGCTCGGCCGATCGGCCTGCGCTTCAAGCTCTACTGGAACGCCTCAAGACTGGTGGCGTCGACTTCGTCATCGTCCACAAGGTCGACCGCCTCGCTCGTGATCGAGCGGACGACGTAGCGATTGGGCTGGCCATCCATACGGCCGGCGCCACCTTGGTTTCGGCCTCCGAAGCCATCGATGCCACACCGGCTGGCGTCCTGCTGCACGGCATCATGGCCGCCATCTCCGAGTTCTACTCCAACAACCTCAGCCAAGAAGCCAAGAAGGGGCTGCACGAAAAGGCTCGTCGCGGTGGCACGCCTTCGTACGCACCGCTCGGCTACCTCAACGCTCGCCAGCGGACTGATGGGCGAGAGGTCAAGACCATCGAGATCGACGACGAGCGGGCCGAGCACATCAAGTGGGCCTTCGAGATGTATGCCACCGGCCAAGTCAGCATCGCTGAACTCACTCACGAGCTCGAGGAGCGCGGCCTCAAGAGTCGAACGACCGCCAAGTTTGTCGGCTCACCCCTGACCCGCTCGATGGTCCACCGGCTGCTGTCGAATCCGTACTACATCGGCAAGCTTCGCTACGGCGGCGTGATCTACGACGGCAACCACGAACCGCTGATTGACGAGATCACCTTCCAGCACGTTCAGAGTGTGCTGTCGTCTCGACGCTTGGCTGGTGATCGGTCGTGGAAGCACCTGCAGTACCTAAAGGGCACCGTCTACTGCAAACGCTGCGGTGAGCGTCTGGGGTTTGGCTACTCCAAGGGTCGTGGTGGCGAGTACGCCTACTTCTTCTGCCTCGGCCGTCATCTCAAGCGCACCACCTGCCGCCTGCCCTACATGGCCGCGGCTGTTGTCGAGGCCTGCGTTGTCGATATGTGGGACGGCATAACTATCCACCCGACCACCTTGGAAGACTTGAGAGAGGACGTCGATGCCGAATTCGCCAAGGTGGACCAGCGTCGAGCCAAGACACTGGCGACGCAGCAACGCCGGATCATCACCCTTGAGCGGCAGAAGCAGAAGCTCATCGATGCCTACCTGACCGAAGCCATCTCGCTGGAGGACCTGAAGCCACGCCAGAGTCAGGTCCAGGCCGAGCTGGCTAACGCTAAGGACCTCATCAGCCAAGCCGGCGCTGACCATCGGATGCTGCGCAGCCACCTAGAGACGGCGCTGCAGCTGGCCGCCCATGCGGGAGCGTTCTATCGGAAGCTTCCCGGCGAGGGACGCAAGCTCGTCAACCAGGCGTTCTTCGCCCAGATCCGCATCGAAGTCGGGGAGGAAGGCAAGCCGTTCGTAGCTGACACCGTTGCGCGGCCAGAGTTCGGACTGCTATCCGACCTTGCCGCAGAGGCAGACGCTGCTCCGGGGCGCTCCTCAGAGGCACCCACGAGGGCCCGAGAGGCCGCTGGTCTTACGTACTTGCACCGGTCCACCCCCAGGGCCGCCATGGCTGGCCGGGGGCCGGGCGTAAAGAACCCCGGGCCGCTTGTTGCTGCCCGGGGTTCAAACCTGATTCAACTGGCGGAGAGGGAGGGATTTGAACCCTCGGACCGGGTTTTCCCCAGTCAACTCATTAGCAGTGAGTCCGATTCGGCCGCTCTCGCACCTCTCCAACCGGGGTTGAGGCGCCCCAAGAGGCGACTCGACCCGGGCACCAGACACACCCGCAGGGGCGCGAAGGCACAAGAAGAGAGCCTACAGACCCCGGACCTGGAGTGGTTATAGGGTGCCCCGCCACCGGCCGTCATATCAGCGCGGCTGAAATGTCCTCGCGACGGCACCGGCCGGGCGCGGATCGTCCTCGGATCGCGTCAGATCCCGATCGAACACCCGGTCGACCGAGTTGCCCGCGACGTCTTCGAGGATCGGATTGACGACGAGGCGATGGGGACCCGGCGCCCACGGCGTCGCCGGTTGAAAACGCCATGAGCGCTCGCTGTGCCCGATCTCCGGAGAACCTTCGACCCGGCCACCGTCGGGTCCTTTCACAAACAGGCAACGGCCGAGGAGGCCGAAATCGAGCGGTCGATCGAACCCGACTTGGAGCGGGTCGCCGGTGTGGGCGGGAGCGACCGACAGACCCCACCGGTCCGGGTCGACGCGGCCACGCTGGTCGGCCCCGACCTCGTAACGACGCTCATATCGGGTTCGAAGCGGCGTTCCGTGCGCGTCATGGAAGCCCTGTTCGATGACAAGCGTGAACGCGGTTCCCTCGCGCAGCGGGTAGCTGGCCTCCAGGTGCCCCACGATGCCGCGTTTGATGCGGGCGGGGTCCAACAGGACCGTGAGGCGGCGCCGATGTCCGTCCCACAGTTCGTGATCCGTCGCCAGGAGCGCTCCGACCATCTCGTTTCCGGAGCAATCAAAGAGCCCGACATGTTCGGCCGCACATCCCTCACCCATCGGTGCCGAGAACGCGACATAGAACCGGAGGAGGTTGCGGGGCACGGTGTCCCCTGTCGGATGGACATCGACCACCTCGGCCGTCGCGGGGAGGTCCGCTCGAGGGCGGACGATGACGGTGGTTGCGACGCCGTCGACGACAACCCCATACGCCGTGCCCTCGACAAACGGGAACCGGGGGACGAAGCACACCTCATCGCGGTCATGAAGGAGCTGCCCCGCCATGGGCGGGAGATTCGGGTCGAAGCTGGCGCCGGGGCGGACATGGACCACGGACCCCGGAGCCAGGTCACGGAACCGGAGGCATTCCTCGATACCCCAGCGCGACCACGACACCTCGGCCACGGTGACGGGACGGGTCAGAGGGAGGCGGTCTTCAGCGTCCGGAGGTGACGCCTGTCGCCGTCGACCTGGAGCGCCAGCACGTGACCCTCACTGAGGTTGGCCAAGCAGGTGATGCCCTGCAGATCCTCCGTCTCCCTGGGCACCCCGACCGGTTTTTGGGGCTCGGTGAGCGGCTCCTGGGCGTCGATGTCGCGACAGGCGATCTTCACGAGGCCGTGACGGCTGTTCGCGACGAGCAGGTGCTCCTCGCCGTCTTGGACGAAGGACACCATGTCGAGCGGCTGGTTCATGGCACCGAGCTCGGCGACGGTGCGACCGACGGTCTTGGTACCAGGCTTCATGTCCGAGAGCGGGAAGTGCACCACCGGCGTGCAGGTGTAGCTGGCCAGGATGCTCCGACCGCCGTCGTAAGGAACAAAGGTGCGGATCGGTGCCGCCGTTTCCCACTTGCCGTGCGATACGTGAAAGATCTCGAGGCTGTTGTCGACGACATCGTCGGTGAACGGGAACGGGATCCGCCGGAGCTTGGAGGAGAACTCCTCGTTCGAGAGCCCGGCGACCAGGAGCGACCCATCCACATACGCCATGTCCGTGACCGTCGAGGTGCGGATCGGTCGACGAAGGATTCGGATCGTCCTGCCGCGAATCTCCAAGTCCTCGCCTTCGTCGCCCTGCGGCAACGTGATATCGAGCCGCTCGTCGTCCTCGGCCGGGGCGTCGGCGATCGTCACGACGGCAACCGGCACCTCGTTGAGCGCAACGTGCGAGACCGAGCCGTCGACGCGGTCGATGCGCACCAGCACCGACTGGCCCGCGTCACCCCGGCCGCGCTGCACCGACAGGTACACATTGTGCGACGACGGGTGGACGGCCATGTCCCGGACGATGACGTCGGCGGCCTCGCAGCCAAGGAACGAGCCAACGCGCTCGTCGACGTTCTCAAGGTCGAAGGGCTCCGCCTCGCTCTTCTGACCCGGATCGGCGACGTCGACCGCGAAGACCTTCGCAGCCTCGTTGTCGGCCAGGAACAGGATCCCGTCGGGCCCGAACGCGATCGGCCCCGCCGATCCGATCTCTGCGCTACCGATCCTCAATCCGTACTCGCTCATCACGACCTCCTCGCGCCGGGCCGACCGGAACGAACCGATCTTAGGTGAGTCGGATTTCGGCCGGGCGGGTCAGGCGGAAGAGCGCAGTTGGCGAAAGATCCAGGCGGCCGGCTCCTGCAGGGTCACCAGCAACTCCCGGTCGCGCTCATAGGTGAGGAGCCGTGCCGCTTCGCCCAACTCGACCCAGCGCATCTCGTCGACCTCTTCGCTCGAGCGGAACTTTCCCCCATCGGGCGTCATCACCCAGTACGCGGCGATCTTCCGGCGGTCCTTTCGGTCCCGGTATTCGGTCGTCCCCACGAACGAGACGATGCGACAGCGCAGGCCGGTCTCCTCGAGCACCTCGCGCAGAGCGCACTCGGTCAGGGTCTCCTTCGGCTCGACCTTGCCCTTCGGATAGGACCAATCCTCACGGATCGGGCGATGGACGATGGCGATCTCGACGCGATCCGGCTTCGATCGGCGGATGACCAGGCCCCCTGCGGCCAGGATCAGCTCCGAGGTCCGATCGTCGACCTCGACGGCGGTGTTCCGCGGTTCGGTCACGTCAGGACCATACCCATCCGCGGGCGCCGCGGGGTGGCAATTGCGTGCAACTCGGGCGCTTGGCAGGCTCCCGGAAACCGCCCCCGACGTGCCCGAAAGGGCAGCTCATCCCGCCCGGCGGTAGCCTCGGCGCATGACCATCGGTCCAGGGGATGGCCAGGTCGACGCGATCGAGATCGAGTGGCAATTCGACGCTCTCGACCTGCGTCCGGCCGGGCGCTGGCTGGCCTCTCTCGCCGCGGGCACAACCTCGATCGCCGCTCTGGGCCCGGTGACGGCGGTACAGGGGCCGACCATCGTGCAGGAGGACCGTTACCTCGACACCGACGACTGGCGAATCGCCCGGGCGGGTTACGTGCTGCGGGTACGAAACGCCAAGAACAAGCACCAGGTCACGCTGAAGGCGCTGGCCGACGAGCCAAGGGGCAACGGATCGGGTCCACGACGCCGACGGGAGGTCAATGAGCCATTCCTCGGTGGCCCCGGGCGGTGGATCGAAGACGCCGGACCGGTGGGCTGGCGCGTCGCCGCCCTCATCGGGCGGCGGCCCCTCAACCAGGTGCTCGAGGTCCAGACCCGTCGCCGGCCGTTCGTGCTGCACCTCGGCGGGGAGGACGTCGCCGAGATCGCGCTCGACGAGACCGCCATCGCGATCGATGACCAGAACCCCATGCGGCTCCTGCGAGTCGAGGTGGAGGTGCAGGCGGCCTGGGTCGAGGTGCTGGCCCCGCTCGTCGAGGACCTCCAGCGGTCGTCGGGGCTCGCTCCCGCCGCACTGTCCAAGTTCGAAGCCGGAGTGCTCGCCCGCGGCTACGTGATCCCGTCGGCGATCAATCTCGGATCGACGGCCGTCACCCCGGACACCACCATCGGGGCGCTCGCCGATGCCGTCGTGCGGAGACAACTCGGTGCGATGGTCGCACGCGAGGCCGGCACCCGGCTCGGCGAGGACGCCGAGGAGCTCCACGACATGCGGGTGGCGACTCGACGGTTGCGCGCGGCGCTCGACGTGTTCGCCGACATCCTCCCGCCCCAGTTCGCCGCCCTTTCGCCCGAGCTGGCATGGCTCACCCAGGTTCTCGGGACCGTTCGGGACCTCGACGTCCAGCTCGACCGCCTAGACAGCTCGCCGGAGTGGCAGAGCACATGGGCGTCCACCACGGGCGCGACCGCTCCCGTCGACGAGCTTCGGGCCGTCATGACCCGCGAGCGTGACCGAGCGCGGGCGATCCTGCTCCACGCGCTCGACTCCCCCCGCTACGAACGGCTGGCGTCGAGCCTGATGGCGCTGGCCCAACAGGGGGCCGGGCAACGGTCGGCGGCCGGCCACCTTCCAGCGACCCGTGTGCTCCCGGGGCTCATCGAACAGCGCCACCGGGCGGCGGTCAAGGCATCCCGACGGGCCCGCCGAACCGGTGAAGCGGCCGATTTTCACAAGCTGCGCATTCGCTGCAAGCGACTGCGATACGCACTCGAGTTCGTCCAGGACGTGTACGGCGAGCCGGCCACGCACTTCATACGCCGTCTCGCCCGACTCCAGGACCTCTTGGGGAGCCTCCAAGACTGCGAGGTGTCCATGGACCGCCTCCACTCCCTGGCTACTCGCGCGCAACCGCCGCTGTCTCGCGCTTCCGTGTTCCTGATGGGCACCGTTGCCGAGGACTCGCGACGCGAAGCGGAAGGTTTGCTCGATCGAGCCCGCACCCGGGTCAAGGTGCTCAACGGGGACGAATGGCAGCGCCTCTCCGATGTCCTCGAGCACCTCTGCTTCGAAGAGGAACCGGGCACCGTCGGCGGCATCCGCATGCCGATCACGCACCGCCCACCCGTCTCGGCCCCCAACGGTTCGTCTCACCTGGGCTCGGTGTCGTTGGCGCACCCAGCACCGATCGTGACGGCGGGCCCGGATCGACCCGAACCCGCCGACGATCTGCCCACTCCCGGCCCCGCCTGACGCCACATCGGTGCTCCACGGCGGGGCGTTGGCGCTCTTCACAACCGTCCACCTGACCTCCGGACGCGACGCCCTCTTGGTCCTGGCCGGGCTCGGCGCCGGGCTGTTCAACGGCGTTGCCGGCGGCGGGACGCTGATCTCGTTCCCGGTGCTGCTCGCGCTCGGATACCCGGCCATCGTGGCCAACGTGACCTCGACCGTCGGGATCTGGCCCGGCTACCTCGGCGGTGTGGCCGGGTTCCGCAAGGAGATCGCGGACCAGCGCGACCACTTCCGAATGCTGGCGCCGCTCACCATCGTCGGCGCGACGGTCGGCGCGATCCTGCTACTGACGACGCCGTCGGCTGCGTTCACCCGGCTGGCGCCGTGGCTCGTGCTCTTCGCGTCGGGGCTCTTCGCGATGGCGCCGTTGCTCCGGCGGTGGCTGGCCGGCGAACAATCGGCCCTGCGCGCCCGGCCGGTCGCGCTCGGCGTTGGGATGTTCCTCGCCGCGGTCTACGGCGGCTATTTCGGTGCGGCGATGGGCGTCATCATCCTGGCCGTGCTCGGGCTCACCCTCCCCGACACCCTGGCCCGGGCCAGCGGGATCAGGGCGGTGCTCTCGGTGCTCGCGAACGGGGTTGCCGCGATCGTGTTCATCATCCACGGGCAACTGCAGTGGCAGGCGGCCGGGATGTTGGCCATCGGGTGCCTGGTCGGCGGCTACCTCGGCGCAACGTTGGTCCGAAAGCTCCCCGCGGCGGCCCTGCGGGTCATCGTGGTCGCAATCGGCCTCGGCACCGGCATCAGGCTCTTGGTGGGCTGAATCAGCCGGCCTGCACCGGGTACGGGCCGATCACGGCTCCGTCCACCCATCGGCGAAGTGCGCGCAACGCGGCCCCGGCCTCCTCCGCCGTGACCACCACCAGCTCGACCGTGTCACCAGGGCGGCACTGACCGAGCTCGCCGAGGTCGGCCGAGATCACGACCGCCCCGACCGGGTATCCGCCGGTGGTCGCGTGGTCCACCATCAGCACGACCGGGTTGCCGTCTGGTGGTATCTGGACCGTGCCGACCGTGGTGCCGGCCGAACCGGTGTCGCCTGCCAACGGAGCAATCGGCGGGTCACCGGTCGGTCGGAGGCGGAGCCCCACCCTGTCGCTCGCTTCGGTGACGTCGAACGGGCGATCCCACAAGCCGGGCCACGCTTCCTCACCATCCACCACCGTTACGCGCAGCTGCCGGGGGCCGGGAGACCCTGCACGGACCCCTGCCACGAGATGGTCGGCCATCGGCCCGGCGGCCGGCCCGGCCCCGAGTTCATCGCCCGCGACTACCGGCCCGAAGCCCAGCCCGGTCAGGCGGTCGCTGGAGCGCGATCCGAGAACAGAGGGCGTGGTGAAGCCTCCCCTCACGGCCAGGTACGCCCGCAACCCGTGCCCGCTCGAGCCGAGCGCCAACCGTTGTCCGAGCGCGACCGGGAAGACCCGACCGGGGGCGATTTCCAGGCCGTCGAGCGTGACCTCGGCGCTCGGGCCCACCACCGCGGCGTGGGTCTCGGTCCGGCACAAGAGCGTCGGGCCCGAGACGGTGCACTCGAGAACGGCCGCATCCGGTGGGTTGCCGAGTAGCGCGTTGGCCAACGCCGCCGACACCGGGTCGGCTGCGCCGGCGCGCGGGACACCCAGATGGGCCACGCCGCGGCGACCGCGATCCTGCGCCGTCGAGAACAGCCCGGGGTCGATGACCGAGAAGACGGCGTCGGGTGCCCGGAGGAGCGGCCGCTTCACGGGTGCCGCGTCGATCGGTTGGAGATCGTCCGGTGCAACGGCGCGAAGGCGGACCAGGTCCCCGGGAGCCAACAACGCGTAGGGTGGCGAGTCGGGGTCGA
Organism: Acidimicrobiaceae bacterium; assembly: GCA_003161255.1. Taxonomy (GTDB): domain Bacteria; phylum Actinomycetota; class Acidimicrobiia; order Acidimicrobiales; family RAAP-2; genus Palsa-461. The sequence goes on from PMOQ01000026.1 coordinate 21,552, forward strand.
ACAGCGCAACGTCGGTCCGGCCGACAAGGTGCCAACCGCCCGGCGTCGCCTGCGGGTAGACCGCCGCGTGCCCGCCCGCCAGCGCGAGCGACCCGGCCGGGACCGATGTACGCGGCGTGGGTCGGCGTGGCACCCGGCGCAGCCGCCTCGGCAAGCCGGTCAGGTAGGCAAAGCCGGGCGTGAAGCCCAGCACCGACACGCGTAGCGTCACCCTGAGCAGCGCCCGTTCGACACCCGCCGCGCCCAGTCCGCTGATCCGCCCCACCTCGTCCAGGTCGGGCCCGTCGAAGCAGGTTGGAAGGACGACCATCTTCGCTGCGGTGCCCTGTGCCGGGCGCACCCTGACCGATCGAACCAGGGCGGCGACCCGGTCGAAGTCGGTGAGGCCGGGCTCGTAGATGACGAGCACCGAATCGAACCCGCCCACGACGTCGACGACGCCGTCGATGCCGGCCCCACGAATGGCCACCCCGAGGGCACCGGCGGCCTCGGCCGATCGCGCGGCAATCGCCAGTGCCGCGTCACCGAACGGCCGGATGTCGTAAGGCGAGTGCGAACGAGCGATTCCGCGAGCCGACGTCACCGGGCGACGAACGAACCCACCGTCAACCCGGCGCCCTCGAGCGCCGTGCGAACGACGTGGGCCAGCCGCGCCGCACCAGGGGTGTCCCCATGGACACACAGGGTCGCCGGCGCGAGCCGGAGCGTGGCGCCGTCGATCGTGTCGACCTCACCTTCGCAGGCGAGCCGTACCGCCCGCCGGGCCGCTTCGTCGGGATCCGTGATCACGGCTCCCTCGTCGCCTCGCGACGAGAGACTGCCGTCGGCCAGGTAGCCGCGGTCGCAAAACGCCTCCTCGGCCACCTTCAAGCCGGAGGAACGAGCCACACCCACCGCCAATGACCCGGCAGGCACCACCAGCCACAGGTCATCGGAGAAGTCCTTCGTTGCCAGGACAACGGCCTCGGCGCAATCGCTGTCAACCGCCATCCGGTTGTACAGGGCGCCGTGGGCCTTGACCGAGCGGACGCGGCTGCCCGCCCGGCGGGCGATCCCGTCGAGCGCCCCGATCTGGTACAGCACGTCGGCGCGTATCTGGCGTGGGTCGATCTCCATGGGCCGTCTTCCGAAGCCTTCGCGATCGGGGTACGACGGATGTGCTCCTATCTCCACACCGAATCGCACCGCGGCGGCGACCGTCTCGGCCATGATCGTCGCGTCCCCGGAATGGAACCCGCAGGCGATGTGGACCGTGGTGACGATCCGCATGATCGCCTCGTCATCGCCGGCCTCCCACGAGTCGAACCGCTCGCCGACGTCGGCGTTGAGGTCCACGGACACCGACGAAACCACCGGCCCAGTATCCCAGGGCCCGGCGTTCAGGCAGAGGCGTGTTCCTCGATCAGCACCCCGCCCCGGTACGCGACCTCACGGTTGCGAACCGCGGGGATGCGCCGGCCCCCGAGCACGGTGCCGGTCAGGTTGAGGGGGTCCGTCGCTGCGACCACGACCTCCTCGTACCGAGAATCGCCACGACGAGTCGCCGCGAGCATCTGGGCCGCCTCGGGCATCGCGTACTGCTCTCCGGCCAGGCCAGCCACAAACCGGCCGCCCAGCGCGATCCCGCGCGCCTCGAGCCTCCTGAGCGCCCGCATCACCTCGCGCCACGGGACTCGCAGGGACTCCCGCGACCACAGCTCCCATGCCACGATCCCCCACCGGCTGAGGAGCTGCCACGCCACGGCCTCGGCCAGCTCATCGATCGCCGTCTCGAACTCCGGGTCCCCGTCGGAGGCGTCGCTCGGCATCACGGCCCACCGCCCCTCTCCGGTTCCAGAGCCCACCTGGCTACGACGCCGCGCCAGGGCGAGATGTCGTGACCGGGCCCGGTTGTGGGCGCCGCCGCGGGCCCGGCGCGAGCCGAGCAACGCCCGCACGGCTGAGAACGCGTCGGCGGTAACCAGCCCGCGGGCCACCAGATCCCACAGTCCTTCATCGACCTCGGCAGGCATGCGTCCCGACGCTCCGGGCAGGTCGGCCCGGAAGCAGGCGCCACGCTGACGCAGCACTGCGAGGACGTCCGCGGCCGAACCGACCGTCGGTTCGGCCGCCGGCTCGCCGGTCCTGACCGCTGAGAGGAGCCAACCGAAGTCCTCCCTCGGGGCAATCGCGAGCGGCGTCGATGGCGACGGGGTCGAGGCGCCCCGTCGCGTCCCGTCGCTCGTTTCCGCCGCCTCGGGTCGGGGGGTCAACCGTCCCCACGCGACCTCACCGGAGAGACAGAGCTCGTCGAGCCAACGGGGCTGGTAGCCGACGACACGAGCCGGCAGGACGCGGGACTCCCATTCGCCCGCGGCGACCTCGATGCCCGCCAGCTGTTCGATGGTCTGCAGCAAACCCGACCGGCCTTCAAGTTGCGTGCCCGGCGCGACGTGCTGCCAGCGGGCCAGGAACTGCACGAACTGGGCGATGCTCGCCGGCTCGACCCGGTTTCGCCGTCGCGATCGACTCGCCGCATGCATGCGGACCAGGAGGTGGCGGGCGCACCACTGGCCGCCGGGGAGCTGCATCGCGCTGCCCGCGGCCTCGAGACGAGCCAGCGCAGTCTTTGTTCGGAGCACCGACAGCGGGACACCCCTTACGGTCCCGATCGGCAGTGGGTCGGCCGACGTAAGCGACTCTACGGAGACCGGTCCCGAGACTTCGAGGTGTCCGTTGACGCACGCCGCCGCCGCGGCGTCGTCGTCACCAATCGAAAGCGCCATCTCCAAGCGTTCGGTCGCGACCCAGTTTCCGTCGACCACCGACGCCCGGCCGGTGTCGACGAGCCCCTGGAACTTCTCTTCCCAGCGCCCAACCGGCCGGGCGATCACGAGGGACAGGAGGAGATCGTGCAGTTCGTCAGCGTTCCGCGGCGTCGGCCCGATCTGCTCGAGCACCGTGTCGACGGCGTCGGGATCGAGCGGGGCGAGCTCGTGGGGTGCCACGATCAGGTCCGGCCTCGGGTTAAGCCCCCGAGGGATCGCCACGGACCTGGACCGTCGCTCTTCGAGGGGGGCGTCGTCAAGGAACGTGTATGGGCGACCCGAGAGGATGCCATGCGCCAACGGGGACGGCTCGACCGATTCGACGAAGTGGACGTCGAGGTCGCCGGACTCGATGCGCGTCAGGACGTCGACCAGACCGTCCACGTCGAGCGCCTCGTGAAGGCAGTCGGTGATGGTCTGGCGGGCCAAGACGTGGTCGGGCACCGCGATCGGGCCCGGAGGCGCATTCTCCTGGCATGCCGCCAACGCCGGCCATATCGCGGCCAACAGATCGTCGGCCTCCATCCGTTGGAGATGGATCGGTCTGCGCTGGCCATTTCGAGACCGGGGCACCACGAGCGATCGCGTGAGGTTCCACCGCCACCTCGACGCGAACATCGGATGCGGGAGGATGGCCTGGATCAGGGCCTCCTCGGCCTTGTGGCTCGGCAGCATGCCCGGGACGTCCGACAGGGGGAAGCTGTGCTGCGGACCGAGCGAGAGCACCACCGTGTCATCGTCGGCCGCCGCCTGGAGCTCGAAGTCGAAGGACACGCAGAACCGCTTGCGGAGTGCGAGGCCGAACGCCCGGTTGATGCCCCCGCCGAACGGCGCGTGGATGATCAGCTGGGTTCCCTCGCTCTCGTCGAAGCATCGCTCGATCACCAATCGGTCCTGGGTCGGGAGGACACCGAGAGCGGCCCGACCGGCGGCGAGATACGCCACGACCTGATCGGCGACGTCCTCACCGGTCGCCGCCCGCTCCCGGACGAGTGCGCGTGCCCGACTCTCGTCGCGGTCGATCAGGCAGGTCTCGACGGACTCCCGGAGCTTGCTGACCTCGGCCGACAGTTCCATCGTCCTGGCCGGGGCCTCGCCCAACCAAAACGGAATCGTCGGGGGTAGCTGACCGGCGTCGTGGACCCTGACCGTGCCGACTTCCACCTTCTTCACCTGCCACGAGTGCGTGCCGAGAAGGAAGATGTCGCCGATGGTGGCCTCGACCGCAAAGTCCTCGTGCACCGACCCGACGGTCAAGCCCTCGGGATCGAGCACAACCCGGTAGTCGCCGGTCTCGGGGATCGCGCCACCGCTCGTCAACGCGGCCAGGCCGGCACCCCGGCGGGGCCGCAACAGCCCGTTGACCCCGTCGCGGTGCACGTGGGCACCCCGGCGGCCACGTCCGGTGAAGATCCCCTCCGAGACCAGCTCGATGACCGACTCGAAGTCCTCTTTGGTCAGGCGCTCGTACGGTGCCGCCCGGCGGATCAGCTCGAACAGGCCCGACTCGCTCCACTCGCCTTCCCCCGCTACCTCGGCCACGACCTGTTGCGCGAGAACATCGAGGGGGTGCTCCTGGGGGTGCAGCAGATCGAGTTGACCGGACCTGACTGCACACAGCAGGGCCACGCACTCGACGAGCTCGTCGCGGGTCATAGGGAAGAGGCGACCCGCCGGCGTCCCTTCGAGTTGGTGATTCGCCCGGCCGACCCGCTGCAGGAAGGTGCCGATCGACCGGGGAGACCCGATCTGGCAGACAAGCTCAACCGGGCCGACATCTATGCCCAGCTCGAGCGACGCGGTCGCGACCAGCGCCCGAAGCGATCCGGCTCGCAACCGAGCCTCGACGATTCGTCTGCGTTCCGACGACAGGCTCCCGTGGTGGGCGGCCACGACGAAACCGTCGCCGCCTGCCTCTTGATCCGTCTCGAGTCGCTCGGCCAACTGATGCGCGACTCGCTCGGCGAGCTTGCGGGTGTTGACGAAGACCAGCGTCGTCTTGTGCTCGCGAACCAGGTCGGCGATTCGGTCCAGGATCTCGCCGAACTGGCCCTGTGGCGCGACCGCTTCCAGGTCGGCATCGGGAAGTTCGATGGCGACATCCAACCCACGGCGGTGGCCGCAATCGACTATCTCAGGCATGGGCCGATCGGGTCCGACCCCGCACAGAAGGCGCGCAACGACCTCGAGCGGCTTCTGGGTCGCCGAGAGGCCGATCCGCTGGAGGTGCCCGCCCCCCGATTCGACCAGATGGGCCAATCGCTCGAGGCTCAGCGAAAGATGGCTGCCGCGCTTGTCCCTGGCCAGGGTGTGCACCTCGTCGACGATGACGGTTCGGACGTGGCGCAGCACCGATCGCGAAGACGCCGCCGTGAGAAGCAGGTACAACGACTCTGGCGTCGTCACGAGGAGGTGCGGCGGCGCCTTGTGCATGGCACGCCGTTCGGCCGGAGGGGTGTCCCCGGTGCGCGTGGCCACCGATACCTCGGGAACCGGCAGCCCGAGTCGTTCCGCCTCGGCCCGGATCCCATTGAGCGGGACCTGGAGGTTCTGATGGACGTCGGCTGCCAACGCCCGGAGGGGGGAGATGTAAAGCACCCGCGGACCCGGTCCGGGGTCCGCTTCTGCGTCGGTCGCCGTTAACCGACACGCCGCGTCGATGGCCACCAAAAAGCCGGTCAACGTCTTGCCCGTCCCGGTCGGCGATGCGACCAGCACGTCCTTGCCTTGCGCGATCAACGGCCACGCAGCCGTTTGAGGTTCGGTCGGACCCTTGGGGAACTGGCGCGTGAACCACGACCGGACGATCGGGTGGAACAGGTCGAGCACCTGATCGGAGGCGGGTGTGGCCAGATCGAGGGTCAGTCCCATCAGCTCAGTCCATCACCGGGCTGTGACGGTTTGGAGAAGCCGTCGAGCACACTGCGGACCTCGTGACGACCCGCCTCGACCATCTCGGGGGATGCCCCAAAGTCTCGGAAGTCATCGATCGGTCGTTCCCCACCGCTGAACACGATCAGCTCCACGCCTTTCGGAAGCTGCTGCATCTCTCTCGCGAACCTCGAATGAACGCTGGTAAAGAAGGCTGAGACGACCGATTCGATCGGCCGTTTCCCGATACGGGGTGTGTTGCGGGTCGGCCCGCAGAGGAGAACGTAGATCTTCGTTGCCCCTGCGGCGATCGCTCGACTGATCGGCACGTTGTTGACCACCCCGCCGTCGATCATCGGCTCGTCGTTTATCAAGACTGGCGGGAAGACTCCGGGTATCGCGGCAGAGGCGAGCGCGGCGTCAACGACCGGACCGCTCGAGAGCCACCGTTCGCCCCCGTCCAACAAGGAGGTGGCCACGACCTCGACGGGAATCGTTGCGTCCTCGATCCGGTCGATCGAGAGTCCCGACTCGAGGACCTTGCGCAAGCCGATGTTCGCGTAAACCGATTGTCGTTGCTGGAAGAACATCCACGGGCCGTGGACCAGGTTTCTCGGGAATACATCGTCGGGACGGAGGTTGTCCCAAACCTGCTCCAGCCGTTTCATGCCATCGACGGTCGGCTCGCCCGCATATGCGCAGGCGTTCACCGCCCCGACCGAAGCGCCGTACACACGATCGGCCCGGATCCCCCGATCGACCAGCTCCGACAACATGCCGACCTGCACCGCCCCCCGGGTTCCCCCGCCGGCGAGCACGAACGCGGTGAGCCCCGACCCGGATCGACGGAGACGCGCCCGAACGACCGAGCGGAGCCGACCAGGGCGGCTCGCCACATGCCGATGGCTTCTCGTTGCGGTCAGATCAGGGTCGGTCATCGTCCTTTGGTTTTGCAATAGTGGAACCGTTCGCAGAGGTCTGCCTCGATCTCGCTGAGGCGTCGAAGTGGCGTTGCCTCCAAGCTTGGCGGCCCGGTCTGTCTCGACGGACCCCCCAGCGGATGGCGATGAACGCGAGCACCAAGAACGCGAACACGAACACGCCGAAGACGATCCCGAACGCCACGTCGGCAGCTGGAGCGAAGCCGAGCTGAGCCATCGACCGAGAGGTTAGGTCGGGGCCTCGGGGTCCTGTCACAGGGCGCGGTCATGGTGGTCCCATGGCAGACCAAATGATCGCGGAGGACCTGCGACAGCCCAGCACTCGCCCGGTCCCGACGACCGGGGCCGATGTTCTGGCGTCGATCCGAGGGACCTCGAGCCACCGGCCCCGGGTCGATCCCGGGCTATCGGGCGGGCTGCGGGACTGGCTGGAAGACGGGCTGTGCTCCCTGACGGCGGGCCTGGTGACCCCCCTCGTCGTGAGCAAACAAACCCTGCGGGACACACTGAGCGATCGCGTGGACCCACGGAACACCAAGGCGACCATCACGGACTCGATGGCCCTCGGGGCGGTGATGGACGCACTGTTCAGGCAACTTGTGACAACCGGGCACATTGACGACCCGGTGAAGGACGGGATCGACGCATTGCGCGTCGATCCACGGCGATCCGAAGTGGTCGACTTCGTCCACGGACTCGCCGGACAACAGCTGGTCGATTTCCAGAACGAACTCAATGCTCAGGCGAGAATCCTCCTCACCCGGTGGCCACGCCTTTCTCCCGCCTGGTTGCCGCGGACCCAGGAACGGATCGCTGTCCCACTGGCCGGAGGTGACGTCGTCCTCGTCGGCGTGGTCGATCTCATCGTGGGCGCACCGTCGAGCGGCCGGGCTTCTGTCGGCTTGATCGAACTGAAATCGGGAAGGGCTCGCGTTGAGGACCGGGAGGACCTCAGGTTCTATGCGTTGCTCGAGACACTGAGAGGCGGGGCCGCTCCGTTCCGGCTGGCCACCTTCTACTCGCGCACCGGTGAGGTCGATGCCGAAGATGTCGACGACGAGCTCCTGACGTCTTCGGTACGTCGAGTCTTGACGGCCATTGGCCGAATGGTTGAGGAGGGCTGATGGTTGGAACATCGATCCCATCGACCGCGCTCCCCAAGGCGGCCTCTCTGACCGAAGTTCTCCTGGCCCCGAGTCCTCCGCTGGTCGAGCTTTCCGAGCTGCACCGGCTCCGGCACACCTTCGAGTGCGAGCTCCAAATGGCCGCGGGACCTCTCGACCCAAAGGACCGAGTTCGGATAGACACCTACCGCCTGCGGAACTCGATGACCGGGAAGAACGAAGCAGACAGCCCGTTCAGGTGGACACCCTGGACAGCCCGCCGGCCGATCGGCGTCGAGAGCGTTCGAGCGTGCCTCTCCAACCCGCGGCTCACCCCCGTTCAAGCGACACACGAAGCGATCGCGCGTCTCATCCGTCGAGCCGACGATGAACGGCGACCCGACTCGCTCTCTGGCTGGCTCGCCGGCCTGGCGATCGGTGGTCGGGCAGTCGTGCAAGCCGAGGCGGTGGTCTGGACCACCCAACTTCTCACTGCGCTCGACTGGACCAAACTAGGCCGGCCGGCCGTCGGGGGTGACCGATCGGTTGTGGTTGGCTCTTCGGGTCACGTCCTGCTCCGAGGTCGGATCGAGGTGCTCGCACGGGCCCTGTCCGGCGATGGTTCGTTCGGTCCGCAGCCGGTCCTGTTCTCGATGATGACCGGTCGTCCCGGCCCGACCGCGCGGGCTGAGTTGGGCCTCACGGCGCTCACGGTCACTCTCGATGATCGACACAGCGAGATCCCGCTGCGGGTCATTGGATGGTGGCCTCAGTGCGGGCGCGCGTTGGTGGTCCCGGTTGACGTCGCGCTCCTAAGCCGGACGTGTGAGGCGGTGGTCGCCACGGTCCGGGCAACGGCTCCAACACGGCGGCCGCGCTTTGCCGAGATGGCGACGCGCGAGTCTGCTGAGCGGAAGACCACCAGGACGGCACCCCGGACCGCTCGCAAGCCTCCGATCATCTCGGCAGAACGGGTGGCGTCGTAAGTCACGGACGAACGAAAGAGCGCCGCGACGGACCGCCCACGAAGCGAACAGCTTGAGACTGTTTTCCAACCCTTCGCCCAAGCTCCTTCACGTGTTCGATCTGGGCGTCCGGTCATAGTTTGCTTACGGCCAATGAATATGCGTGATCCGTTTGAAAATCCAAGCACGTGCGCGCATACTCAATCAGATAATGAACGACAACGACTCGCCGCCCTCGCTACATGCCGGTGAGGTGCCGATCGATGGTCACCTTGTACGGAACCTGATCGGTGATCAGTTTCCACACTGGAGTCACCTACCGCTGCAACGGATCACCTCCACCGGCACGGACAATGCCATTTACCGCCTCGGTCCGGAAATGGGGGTGCGCTTGCCACGGATCGAGTGGGCCGTGCAGCAAGTTGACAAGGAATTCGTATGGTTACCGCGGCTTGGACCACAACTTCCAGTGGCCGTGCCGAAGCCGTTGGCGAGGGGGGAGCCCGGACACGGTTACCCGTTCCCTTGGCTGGTCTATCGATGGCTGGACGGCGAGGATCTGCAGCATCGTCAGGCTTCTGACTCGAGATGGCTCGGACAAGACCTCGCGGCGTTCGTCAAATCGCTCGAATCAGTCGAGACAATCGATGGTCCAGCTGCCGGCCCCCGTGGGCAATCGCCGTTGCGGGTTGACGGGGCGACCCGGGCCGCGATCAGGGGACTCGGTAAAACCATTGATAGCAATCGGGCAACGAACGTCTGGCAATCTGCGCTGGACGCTCAGCCGTGGCCCGGACCACCAGTATGGGTGCACGGCGATCTGCTTCCCGGAAACGTCCTCGTGCACGATGGTCGCCTGGCTGGCATTCTCGACTGGAGCAGTGCTGGTGTCGGTGATCCAGCGTGCGAGGGGATGCTGGCCTGGTCACTGCCCCCAGAGGCCCGGACTGCTTTTCGAGCCGCGCTCAACTTTGACGCTGGGACGTGGGCCCGCGCCCGAGGCTGGGTGGTTCAGCAGGCTGTGCTCTTCATTCCGTACTACGCGAAAACCATCCCCGACGCTGTCGCAGCGGCTCGCTTTCGCCTCCAAGCCGCTCTAGACGATGGGTTTGAATAAGAGCGTGCGCGGAAGGCGAACCGAGGGTAACAATCAGACCGAACCACCCTGCCCTTCCGATCCACTTGGCGCTGCCGAGCAACGGCCAGTTCCGCCTGGCTGACTCGGTCGACTGGGGCAGACGACCGCCCCGGTCCCCGCCGATCAGGCGCGCAGCTCAATCGCCGGTCCCCCGGCATCTTCGATCTGATCAGAGCGGAGGGAGTGGGATTCGAACCCACGGGAACCGAGGTCCCACGGCTTTTCAAGAGCCGCGCATTCGTCCGCTCTGCCATCCCTCCGAACTCGACCGCGGTTTGTCCGCGATCAAGAGCTACGGGCCATCCTCGCTGATCTGTGATCGCAGTGAGCGAACCCACTGGTCGGCGCTAAGCCAGGACTGTTCGGCCTCGCGCCGCGTTCCGGGGCCGTGGTCGCCCGCAGCCGGATATGAACCGAGCAACTTCACCCGGGCCTGCGTCGCGTGGAGGTCCCGCAGGCAGTCCGCCACGACCTCGTCGGCGATGTGGCCCTCGAGGTCGATGACGAAGCAGTAGTCCCCGAGACCCCGCTTGGTTGGCCGAGACTCCAGCTTCGTCAGGTTGATATCACGGGACGAGAACTGGCCGACGATCGAGTGAAGACTCCCCGGATGGTCGAGCCGCTGGAAGCACACGATGCTCGTGTGGTCGTGCCCCGTTGGGCCCGGTATTCCCGAGCTCGCCACCGACACGAAGCGGGTCTGGTTCTCCGGGTGGTCCTCGATCTCCTCGGCCAGGACGACGAGTCCATAGACGGCTGCCGCGGACGGCGGGGCGATGACCGCCATGCTCCTGTCGGGACTCTCGCCGAGCATCCGTGCCGCCTCGGCGGTGGAGGGGGCGGCCACGCTCGCCGCAGCCGGCACCTTTGCCGCCAGAAACTTCCGACACTGAGCGAGAGCGTGGGGAAACGAGAGGACACTTTTGACGTCCGATAGCTGGGTTCCCTCATTCGCCATGAGGGCAAGGTGGATGTCCAGCACCACCTCTCGCTGGATGAGAAGGTCGAAGTCGAACACCAGCCCATCGAGGGTGATCGGCACGGTTCCCTCGATGCCGTTCTCGATCGGGACGAACCCGAGATCGACACGCCCGACGCTCACCGCCTCGAGCACGTCGATGATCGTGGGCAGGGGTTGGCGATCGGCGGCCGCGTAGTCAGGCTGCGTCAATAGTGCCTGCTCAGTGAATGTACCGGCGGGCCCGAAGTACGCCACGGATGTCACAGAGGTCCCCACACCCGGGCAGGATAGTGAACGGCATGGATCAGCCCGCCCTCGAACGACTTTTGGCCGATGTCTCAGCCGGGAACTGCTCGGTCGAGGACGCGGTCCGCCAGCTTCGGCGACTGCCATTCGCCGACCTTGGATTCGCCCGGATCGACCACCACCGCCAGCTCCGCCAGGGCCTGCCGGAGGCCGTCTATGGGCCCGGCAAGACCCCCAAACAGTGCGGGGCGATCGTCGCCGAGCTTCTGGCCGGCTCACCCGGGCCGGTCCTGTTGACACGGGCCGACGCCGCCCAAGTCGAAGTGGCGGTCCAAGCAGCGACCGACGCCGGCGTCGAGGAGCACACCATCACCTCCACCGGCGCGCTCGCGACGGCAACGTGGCGGCCGTCGCCCGCGCGCACCGCGCGGATCCTGATCTTGACCGCCGGCACTGCCGACCTTTCCGTGGCCGACGAGTGCCGCGCCGTCCTCATCGCGCTCGGGTTCACACCAAGCCTGCTGGCCGACTGCGGCGTGGCCGGAGTGCACCGGTTGCTCAACTCGATCGACGAGGTCGCCGAGGCCGACGCCATCGTCGTCGTCGCAGGCATGGAGGGAGCGCTGGCCAGCGTGGTCGGCGGAATAGCGGCCGCACCGGTGATCGCGGTTCCGACAAGTGTCGGATACGGCGCCGCGTTCGGCGGCATCACCGCCCTGCTGGCCATGCTCGCCTCGTGCGCTTCTGGGATCACCGTGGTCGGCATCGACAACGGGTTTGGGGCGGCGTGCGCCGTCGCTCGCATGTTGCCGTGACCGCCGGGTCGCCAGCCACTCACACGGTCGCCTGGTTCCATTGCTTCTCCGGGATCGCCGGGGACATGGCGCTCGGCAGCCTGATCGACGCGGGTGCGGACGTCGACGAGGTCCGAAGGTTGCTGCGTCGCGTGCCGTTCTCGGGATGGGAGCTCGAGACGGAACCCGTGCTGCGAGGCGGCATCGCGTGCACCCGAGCCGTGGTGTCGGCCCTCGACGACGTCGTGGTGCGAACCCACGCCAACATCGTCGAGCTCGTGAAGGCGGCGGAGCTTCCCCCGCGCGTCGAGACCCGGGCCCTGGCCGTGTTCGCCGTTCTCGCCGAGGTCGAAGGGCACCTGCACCGTCGACCGTCCGACCAGGTGCACTTCCACGAGGTCGGCGGCCACGACGCGATCGTGGACGTCGTCGGCACCGCGGCGGCACTCGAGGTCCTCGGCGTGGACTCGATCAAGGCATCGTCGGTCGCCACCGGCGTCGGCGTGGTGCGCAGCTCGCACGGCCTGCTGCCGAACCCGGCGCCGGCGGTCGTGCGACTCCTCCAGGGCGTGCCGACCTACGGCAGAGAGGTGTCGGTGGAGCTCACCACACCGACCGGCGCCGCGATCCTCGCTGCGTTGTCATCGTCGTTCGGCGCGATGCCGCCCATGCAGATCGCCAGCACCGGCTTCGGCGCAGGCAGTCGGGACCTCGACAACCTTCCGAACTGCACCCAGGTGGTCGTCGGCATGGCGGACCCGGCCGCGCACGCGAGCGCTGGTGGCCAGCCGGTCGTGGTCCTGGAAGCCAACCTTGACGACGCCACCGGCGAGCAGCTCGCCCATGCGCTGCGATCGCTGCTCGACGCCGGCGCCCACGACGCGTGGGTGACACCGGTCGTGATGAAGAAGGGCCGGCCCGGGCACACGGTCCACGCGTTGTCGGACCCCGCGCTGTCCGAGACGTTGCGCGACGTGCTCCGCACCACCACCGGCACGTTCGGCGTGCGTGCGCTCACCGGCGAACGGTGGCCGGCCGCACGGATGATCGAGCCGGTCGATGTCGCCGGTCTGCCGGTCCGCGTGAAGGTCGGCGGGGGTCGGGTGAAGGCCGAGTTCGACGACGTGGTGCGGGTCGCGGCGGCAACCGGGCTCTCGACGGCCGAGGTTGCCTCGAGGGCCGAACAAGCGTGGCGGGAGCTGTCCGAGGGCACCGGACGCGCTCCCGGCATCGGCCCGTCGGAGGCCAACGAGCCGGCCTAGCGAGGAGCTCCGGGGGCCAACCGGCGGACGAGGAAGGACTCGCTCGACCGGAACGCCTCCGGGGGCAGGTCTCCATGGCGACCGGGATGGGAGTGCAATCGCTTGTCCGGGCTGCCGATGGCGTCGAAGAGCCCGAGCGTCCACTCCCGCGCGAAGAGCTCGTCGTCCCACTGGATCAAGAACAGCACCGGGCATTCGATGCTTGGCGCGTCCTCGGCGATTCGGTCCCTGGTCGGCCCGGTCAGTCCCATGAGCCCGAGCACGGCGGCATCGATGCGGGGCTCGGCCGCCACGAACGGCAGCCCGATGATCGTCCCCATGGAGACCCCCCACCACCCGACCCGACCGCCGCGAAGCTCGTCCAGGCCGACCAACCCGTCGAGGACGCCTGACCAGTCAGCGACCATCTCGTCGGTCATCGACGGATCGGACGACCAGGCCTGGCAGAACTCGAGGAAGGCCAGCTGTGCGTTCTCCCCGCCGTCCAGCCGCCGGTCGCCGTGAACGGGTCCGTCGATGGCCGCGGCGGCCAGGCCCCGGCCGACCAGGCGCTTCGCCAGGTCGATGACGTAGTCGGCCCCCTTGTGACCCGAGGCGCCGTGCCCGACGAGGACCAGCGGGGTGGCCGAACCAGCTCCGACGGGGGTCCAGAGCACCCCCGGCACCGTCCGCGAGCCACGAAGGAGCTCGAACCGCCGCTCCCGAATCCCGTCCCCACTCCGGTCGTCCAACCAACGCACAGCCGGGAGCGTACCGGTCATCAGACCTGGTCAGGGGGTCGGCGGCCCCGGGTCAGGCGTCGGTGCGGGCTTGCGCTCCGGGCGCCAGAACCCGGCCAGGAGCGCCAGCGCCCCGCCACCGCCTGCGCCGAGTGCGATCCACAGGCCGGTCCACCCGACGAGGTGGGGTTCGAGTTTGGTGACGTGGTCGAGGCTCCAGGTCCCGGGCCCGAGAATCGAGATGACCAACCCGAGCAAGGTGAGGGTCATCACATACTCGTAACCCTCGCCGGGCCGGAAGATGAAGAACCCCTTCTTGGCGTGGTTGGTGATCCACGCGACGAGCATCACGCCGACGACGCCTGCGCCCGCCACCGGTGTGAGCAGGCCCAGCACGAGCAGCGCCCCCGCCCCGACCTCGGTGAGGCTGGCCGTCCAGGCATGCAGCCATCCCGGCCGCATGCCAAGGCTCTCGAACCACCGTCCGGTGCCGGCGATCTTGCCGCCACCGAACACGTGGTTGATCCCGTGGGCGAGGAAGACCGCTCCGACACCCACCCGCAGCACCAACAGCGCGAGATCAACGCTGTGCCCCGTCATCGCATCCCTTCCTCGCCACCGGCAGCCCTCGAAGCGGCCACCGTATCTGGGGTGGAGCCCTGCCGTGTGCACGATCCCAGCCCGTACACTGGCCCGGATCGGCCACCGACCATGCCTGAGCTCCCCGAGATGCAGGCGCTCTCCGAGCGTCTCGATGCAGCCCTGTCGGATCGGGCACTGTCGCGGACGGACCTTTTGGGGTTCTCCAGTCTGAAGACCTTCGCGCCAACGCCCGAGGAGCTGATCGGCGTCCCGGTCGAGGGGGTCGGTCGGCGCGGGAAGTTCCTGGTGGTCCGGTTCGCGGGTGGCCGTCGGATCCTCATCCACCTCTCCCAGGCCGGACGGCTCGACATCGAGTCACCCCCGAAGGCGACCAAGCCCCGGGGGTCTCTCGTTCGTTTGGTGTTCGGTGACACCGCGGTGTTGGTCCGGGAGCATGGCACGCAGCGCAAGGCCGGGTGGTGGGTGCTCGAGGAGGGCGATGACGGCCCGATGGCGACGCTCGGGCCCGAGCCCGAGGATCCCGCGTTCGCGGCGCTGATCCTCGATGGCGACAGCACGCGGCAGGTCCACACCCTGCTCCGCGACCAACACTTCGTCGCGGGCATCGGCCGTGGCTACGCCGACGACACGTTGAATCGAGCCCGGCTTTCCCCCTTTGTCTCGCTGCGGGCTTTGTCGAAGGCCGAGCGCGAACTTCTCGTCGACTCGGCACGCTCGGTCGTGGCGGAAGCGCTCGAGCGTGAGCGCACCAGGACCGGTGGGCTGTCAGCACCGCGACTCGGCGAACGGTTCCTCGTGCACAACCGCGCCGGAGAGCCGTGCCTCAACTGTGCCGAGCCGCTGCGGAGCGTGCGGTTCGAGTCCCACGAGGTGGTCTATTGCCCCCGCTGCCAGACCAAGGGGAAGGTGCTGGCCGATCGGCGGCTGTCCCGGATCCTGCGCTGAACGCCGATCGGGCGATCTACGCGCCGAGACTTAACCGGTAGACGTTGGTCTCGCGGCGCTCGAACCCGAGCCGCTGGTACAGGCGGTTGGCGTCCGTGCGATCGGGACGGGACGTGAGATCGACCGTGCGAGCCTCGGCCCGCCGGGCCTCGGTGATCGCAGCTTCGACCAGCGCCGAGCCGATGCCGGCGCCGCGGACCGATTCGTCGACCACCACGTCTTCGATCCACCCTCGCACCCCGGTCGGGGCACGGAACACCACGAGGGTGAGCGCGCCGACGATGTCGTGGCCCGAGTCGCGAGCGACGAACAGCGTCGTCGCCGGCGATTCGATGATGCCTTCGAGCTCGTATGCGGTGAGTGGGTCGGCGGACGTCGAAAGCTGGGGCAACAGCCGGGCCATCGACCCGAAGAGCTCCGGGTCCGCGGTCAGCGCGATCTCGACGCTGATGCCGTCTCCGCCGGTCTCTGAACCCGGCGCGGCGCTCACCTCTCGGCCGCCTCCGTGCCCTGCTCGTCGATCGTTCCCCGCCACATCGGCCTGCGGATCCGGTCGTAGAGCACCTCGCGGACCTCGCCACGGATCGCCGCGAACACGTGCTCGCCCCAACGTTCCACGCCCACCAGGGGGTTCGGCAGCTTGTCCGGCGAGAACCACCCGACGTCCTGACACTCGAGCGGGTGCGGGTTGAGCGTGCCGCCGGTCGCTCGGCAGTAGAAGACGAGCGAGTACAGCGGGATCCGAGTGAAGCCGAGACGCAGCCCGTCAAGCACCGCGATGAGCCGCACCGGCTCGGACTCGATGCCGGTTTCCTCGAGCACTTCCTTCGCCGCGACCTCGGCGGCCGAGTAGCCGACATCGCACCACCCGGTCGGGTACAGCCACACCCCCGAGTCGGCCCGCTTGATGAGCAGGAGCTCGCCGTTGTCGTTGCCGACCGCCGCCCCGACCGCGACCTTCGGCGTCACGTACCCGGGGATCCCGGGCATGACCTGCCCGAGCCACTCCTCGACCAGCCCGCCGGCATCCTCCACCCCGTCGAAACCGAGGTCGGCCGCGGCGCGGATGTCTGCCGCGACCCGGAGCACCTCTTCGAAGCGCTCCTTCTCATAGAGGCTCTCGGTGAACCCGAGACCGGTCCGGGCGATCGCGGCCAGGCTCTCGCTCCAGCGAAGGAGCACCTTGTCGGGGACACTCTCGGCCACGGCCGCGACGCTAGCCCGACCCACAGAGCGGGTCGGCGGCCTGATGAGGCCGCAGACACGGGCTCGTGGACCAGAATGTCCGGGTGGCCGTGAACGAGGACTGCCGGCACTACATCATGCAAACGACCCGGGGAAACGACAAAGTCGAGCGGTGCAAGATGGACGCCAACGAACCCCTCCCGTTCGCGTGCCCGGACGGCTGCCTCTTCTATGAGCCTCGCCGGGTCTCTTCGGCGGGGTGGCAGGTACCCAAGCGACCGGACGACCCACCCGCTCCCTGAGCCCGCTCAGCCCTCCAGCACGTCGCCCAGCAGGTCGACCCCGACGCCCTCGTCGCGCAACCAGGCCACGGCGGACTCGATGGCTCCCGCCGCACCGACCAGCTCACAGATGATCCAACCCTGGTACTCCTCGACGTTGGCCCGCCTGATGTTGGGTTCGACGTCGAAGGTCCGGGTGAGCCGGGCCAGCACCGGCACCCGGATCAGCGAGTCGGGGAAGGTCAGCTTCACCCGCACCTCGATCGTTGACGTGCTCATCGGCCGGCCTCCCCAAGCGTCTCGTTCATACTGCCCGAGCGGAACCCGGCCAGGTCGAGGGTGACGTAGACATACCCGGCCCCCCGCACGGCATCGACGACCTCGGTGCGTTGGGCCAGCACATCGCCCAGCGCGTCCACCTCGACCTCGATCCGGGCCACCGACCCGTGGTGACGCACCCGGAGCTGCGCGAAGCCCAACGCGCCGAGCGCAGCCTCAGCCTCGGCGATCGACCGCAGCGAGCCCAGGGTCACCGGGGTCCCGTAGGGGATCCGCGACGAGAGGCACGCCGCGGCGGGCTTGTCCCACGTCCGGAGGCCGAGACGTCTCGACCAATCCCGCACCGCCGCCTTGTCGAATCCCGCGTTCACCAACGGGAAGCGGGCACCGAGATCGCTTGCCGCCCTCTGTCCGGGGCGGTGGTCCGACAGGTCGTCGAGGTTGACGCCGAGGACGACGATTGCACCCTCGGCAGCGGCCATGGGTGCCAACGCGTCCATAAGGGCCATCTTGCACCTCGCACACCGGTCAGAGTCGTTGGCGACATAGTCCGGATCATCCATCTCGTTGGTCGGGACCCCAATCCAGCGCAGCCCCCACTCCTCGGCCAACGCGCGGCAGTCGGCCTCCTCGGCCGGCGCCAGCGACGGGGAGATCGCGGTCGCGGCCAGGGCGCGGTCGGCCCCAAGCGTGTCGTGGGCCACCTTGGCCAAGAACGCCGAGTCGGCGCCCCCGCTGAATGCGACGACCACCCGGTCGAGGGAGGCAAGCTCCTCTTCGAGCGCGGCCAGCGATGCCGGGACGCTCAACCGCCCGTCTCCGATCCCAACACCTCGTCGATGTCGGCGACCATGCCGCTATAGAAGGGCCCGAACTCGGCGTAGTGGGCCGAGGCCTCGTCGAAACGCATCTCGTACACGCACGCCTTCAGGTCGTCGGGGTGCGGTGCGAACAGGGTCACGCCCCACTCCCAGTCGTCGAGCCCGGTCGAACCGGTGATGAGCTGGAGGACGCGGCCCCGAAACGTCCGGCCCAGCGCCCCGTGGGCGAGCATGAGCCGCTTGCGTTCCTCGAAGTCGAGCGCGTACCAGTTGTGGTCGGCGTTGCGCCGCTTCGACATCGGGTAGAAGCAGAACGCAGGCATCCCATCGGGCGGCAACTGCGGGAACAGGCGGGCCCGCCGCATCTCCTCGGGGGCGCCGGCCGCATACTCGGACACCTCGGTGAGCGAGACGTAGGACGAGACGATGTCGAGGCCGGCCCGGCCGCAGGCCCGCTGGAACTCCCACAGCGCCCAGAGATCGGGGCCGATGGCCACGAACCCGGCATCGGCCTTGTGGCCCAGAATGGCCGCCGTGACCAGCTGGCCCCCCTCGCTCACCAGATGCTTCTCCGCGTCCCGGACGGCTGCCGCGTCGACGGGGCCGCGCAGCCGGCAGAATAGGTGCAGCACGCCCAGGCCCTCCGTGGGGACCAGGGGCTCGTCATTCGACCGACTCATCGCAGTCAGTCTAGGAACGAAAGCCCGGGCGGCCCGGGGCGAGGGGTTGCTCGCTCCGGACCGGGTACGGCGGGTTTAGAAGTCGTCCATGCCCCCGCCGGGCATGGCGGGAGCCCTCTCCTCGGGCTTGTCGACGATGACCGCCTCGGTGGTGAGGAAGAGCGCCGCGATCGAGGCTGCGTTCTGGAGCGCCGACCGGGTGACCTTCGCAGCGTCGATGACGCCGGCCTTGAACAGGTCGCCGTACTCCATGGTGGCTGCGTTGAGCCCGTCTGCGGGGTTCTTCATCTCGCGCACCCGCTCGACCACGACGCCGCCTTCCAGGCCCGCGTTCACGGCGATCTGCTTCAGCGGCTCCTCGACAGCCCGGGCCACGATCCGGGCGCCGGTCGCCTCGTCGCCTTCGAGCTTCTCGGCGAGCGCCAGGACGTTCTTCTGGGCGCGCAGGAGGGCCACGCCACCGCCGGGCACGACGCCCTCCTCGATGGCCGCCTTGGTGGTCGAGACGGCGTCCTCGATGCG
>PMOQ01000026.1:40699-49942 GCA_003161255.1 Acidimicrobiaceae bacterium
TCGGCCTTGATCTGGTTGATGCGACCCTTGATGTCCGACTCGTCGCCGGAACCCTCGACGATGGTGGTCTCGTCCTTGGTCACCACGATCTTGCGGGCCTTGCCCAAGAGGTCGAGACCGATGTTCTCCAGCTTCAGGCCCACCTCTTCGGTGACGACCTGGGCACCGGTCAGGATCGCCATGTCCTGGAGCATGGCCTTGCGGCGCTCTCCGAACCCGGGGGCCTTGACGCCGACGCTCTTGAAGGTGCCGCGGATCTTGTTGACGACCAGGGTGGCCAGGGCCTCCCCGTCGACGTCCTCGGCGATGATCACGAGCGGCTTGCCCGTCTGCATGACCTTTTCCAGCACCGGGAGCAGGTCCCGGACGGCCGAGATCTTGGAGCCGACCAGGAGGACGTAGGCGTCTTCCAAGGAGGCTTCCATCCGCTCGGGGTCGGTCACGAAGTACGGCGAGATGTAGCCCTTGTCGAAGCGCATCCCCTCGACCAGGTCCATATCCATGCCGAAGGTCTGGGACTCCTCGACGGTGATGACGCCGTCCTTGCCGACCTTGTCGATGGCCTCGGCGATCATCTCGCCGATCTCGGTGTCGGCGGCAGAGATGCTGGCCACCTGGGCGATCTGGGACTTGGACTCGGTCTCCTTCGAGATGGCGTGGATGGCCGTGACGGCCTCCTCGACACCTGCCTCGATGCCCTTCTTCAGCGACATCGGGTTGGCCCCGGCGGCGACGTTGCGGAGTCCCTCGTGGACCATCGCCCACGCCAGCACGGTCGCCGTCGTCGTCCCGTCACCGGCCACGTCGTCGGTCTTCTTCGCCACTTCCTTGACCAGCTCGGCGCCGATCCGCTCGTAGGGGTCCTCGAGCTCGATCTCCTTGGCGATGGAGACGCCATCGTTGGTGATGGTGGGGGCGCCCCACTTCTTGTCCAGGACCACGTTGCGGCCCTTCGGGCCGAGGGTCACGCGAACGGCGTCGGCCAGCTTGTTCATGCCGGTCTCGAGCGCACGCCGGGCGTCTTCGTCAAAGGCGATCATTTTGGGCATGGCGGGCCTGTCCTCCGTATGTCGACCGACCTAGACGGCCGGCGAGTCGGACCCCAGTTTAGCGGGTCGTTGGCACTCTCGTTTGTCGAGTGCCAACAGCAAACCACGCTTGGTCGGGGCGGCGCAACCGCCCCTCGGGGTCAGCCGCCGGCGACCGCAGGCACGATGGAGACGGTCTGACCGGCCGAGACGGGGGTCTCAAGGCCGTCCAGGAACCGGACGTCCTCGTCGGCCAGGAACACGTTGACGAAGCGCCGGAGGTTTCCCCCCTCGTCGAACAGGCGCTCGGCGAACCCCGGATGTGCCGCGTCGAGGGCCTTGAGGGCGGCCCCCACTGTCGACCCCTCGACCTCCACCTCGCCCTTGCCCGCCGTCAAGGTCCGGAGCTGCGTCGGGACACGCACGGAGACGCTCATCGGGACTCCTCGATCAAAAGGTCCTCGCCGAGGGCGGCGTCGAAGTCCCCGAGGCTCGGGTTGATCGTGACGGTGGGCCCGACGGTGTCGCTCAGGGCCTCGACGGTCTTCAAACCGTGGCCCGTCACCAGGGCGACCACGCACTCGTCGCGCCGGACGTCGCCCGACGCGGCCAGCTTGGCCAGGGTGGCGATCGTCACCCCGCCCGCCGTCTCGGCAAAAATACCCTCGGTCCGGGCCAGCAGCCTGATCCCGTCGAGCACCTCCGCGTCGGTCACCGCCGCGCACGACCCGCCCGAACGGCGGATGGCGTCGAGCGCATACCAGCCGTCGGCCGGATTTCCGATCGAGAGCGACTTCGCGATGGTGCACGGCTTGACCGGCGAGATCGCGTCGGCCCCGTTGGCGAATGCCGTGGCGACCGGCGAGCACCCCTCGGCCTGGGCGCCCGAGACGCGGACCGCCTGGTGCTCGAGCAGGCCCACCTTCACCAGTTCCGAGAACCCCTTGGCCACCTTGGTCAGCTGGCTCCCCGAAGCGATCGGGACGACCACGTGGTCCGGGGCCCGCCAGCCGAGCTGCTCGGCCACCTCGAAGGCCAGGGTCTTGGAGCCCTCGGCGTAGTAGGTGCGGACGTTCACGTTGACGAACGCCCACGAGGGGTGCTCGCTGGTCAGCTCGGCACAGAGGCGGTTGACGTCGTCGTAGCTGCCCTTCACTGCGATGACGGTGCCGCCGTAGACGGCCGTCATCGTCACCTTGGCCCGCTCCAGGTCTTCGGGGATGAGGACGATCGACGCCATCCCGGCCCGGGCGGCGTGCGCGGCCACCGAGTTGGCCAGGTTGCCGGTGGATGCGCAGGCCGCCACCTTGAACCCGAGCTGGCGGGCCTTGGTGAGCGCCACCGAGACGACCCGGTCCTTGAACGACCCCGTCGGGTTGGCCGTGTCGTTCTTGATCCAGAGCTCCCCCAACCCGAGCTCAGCGGCCAGGCGGTCGGCCCGGAGCAGCGGCGTGAAGCCGGCCCCGAGATCGACCGGCGCATCGTCGTCGACCGGCAGGAGATCCCGGTAGCGCCAGATCGTGCGGGGGCCCGCGGCGATGCTCTCCGGGCTGATCGTCGCGGCGATGCGCTCGTAGTCGTAGGCGACCTCGAGCGGGCCGAAGCAGAAGTCGCAGACGTGCAGCGCTTCGGCGGGGTATTGACGGCCACACTCCCGGCAGCGCAGCCCAGTGACGTAATTCACAATGTCCTCCTCATCGGTCGGGCATTGGCACCTGTTACTCCCCGGGGCCGCCAGGCGGTCCTCCGGGTTCGTACTGGTTGCCGCGGCGTCGCAGGGCCCGTCCCTCAGCCGCTCTGGATGATCACACCATCGTGCTCGATCCGGGCACCCCGCGTCAACGCATTCGCCCACGCTCCGTTCAGCTGGGCAAACCGGTAAACCCAGGGACCTGATGCGGTGGGAGGATTGGTCTCGTGCCTAGCGTGCGCACTTACAGCCAGGAGCATTTCGGCCTCCAGGTGGTCCTCGATGCCAAGGGCCTCCGCAGGGTCTCGGTGTGCCTTCCGGCCCGCGACGAGGAGCGCACCGTCGCCCGGGTCATCGAGGCCTCGATCCTCCCCCACCTCGCCCAGGGGGGATCGGGCCTCGTCGACGAGCTGGTGGTTGTCGACGACGGGTCGAGCGACGCCACGGCGGCCACCGCCCGTGAGGCCGGCGCCAGGGTCGTGACCCGCCGGCCCGGGGGCGACAAGGGTGCGGCGATGGCGGACGCGCTCGGGGCCACCGATGGGGACGTCGTCGTGTTCCTCGACGCCGATGTGGAGAACGCCAACCCCGATTTCGTGCCCCGGCTCGTCGGCCCCCTGCTCGTGGATGAGGCGGTGCTCGTGAAGGGCTTCTACGAGCGGCCCATCAACGGCCAGCCCTCGGGCGGCGGCCGGGTCACCGAGCTGCTGGCCCGGCCCCTCATCGAGCTGCTGTTCCCGCAGCTGGCCGAGGTCCGCCAACCCCTGGCCGGAGAGACGGCCGCGCACCGGTGGGTCTTCGAAAAGGTCGGCTTCGCACCCGGTTATGGCGTCGAGATCGGCCTGCTCATCGACGTCGCACGCGGTTTCGGCGCCGAGTCGATCGCACAGGTCGACCTGGGCGTGCGCGTGCACCGCAACCGCCCGCTGGCGGAGCTGCGGCCCCAGGCCGACGACGTGTTGCGCACCGCGCTCGGTCGAGCGGGCATCACCGGCATCCCGCCGGGTTGACCTCCCTGCCCGGGGCATGGCCCCAGTAGCGTCGGGTGGGATGACCGACATCGTGGTGGTCTCCAACCGGGGACCGGTGTCGTTCCGTTTCGAGGCCGGCCGACCGGTGGCCTCCGGCGCGAGCGGCGGCCTCGCCGGCACGCTGCGACCGCTCCTGGCCGGATCCGGTGCGACGTGGGTCGCGGCGACACTCGGCGAAGCCGACCGGGTGGCGGCGAAGGAAGGCCTGATGGAGGCGGACGGCATCGTGGTCGTCCCCGTCGAAACCGAGCCCGCGGTGTTCCAGATGGCCTACGAGGTCATCTCCAACGGAACGCTGTGGTTCTGCCACCACCACCTGTTCGACCTGGCCCGTCGGCCCCGGTTCGATTGGCACTGGCACGAGGCGTGGGCCGGCTTCCGTCGCTACAACCGCCAGTTCGCCAACGCCGTCATCGAGGAGGCACCCGAGGGCGCCACGGTGCTCGTGCAGGACTACCACCTCTCACTCCTCGGTTCGATGCTGGCCGAGGCCAGGCCCGACCTCTCGACGGTCCACTTCCTGCACACGCCGTTCGGCGAGCCCGACATGGTGGGGGTCCTCCCGGTGACGGCGGCCGGAGAGCTGTTGGCAGGCCTGGCCGGGTTCGGCGCGTGCGGCTTCCACACCGAGCGGTGGGCGTCCGCCTTCCGCCGTTGCTATGGCCAACCCGAGCTGGCCGAGGCCGCCGGCACCGACGCCGCCCCGCCGACCTTCGTGGCCCCGCTCGGACCCAGCCCGAAGGCGCTCGCGGCGTCGGCGGAGGACCCGGCCACGCTGGCGGCCGCCAAGCGGCTGGCCGAGGCGACGGCCGATCGCCGTCTCATCGTTCGGGTCGACCGCATCGAGCTGTCGAAGAACCTGCTCAGAGGCTTCTGGGCGTTCGAGGAGCTGCTCGAGACCCGGCCGCGCTGGCGGGGCGACGTTGTCTTCGCGGCGTTCGGCTACCCATCGCGCGAGAGCCTGGCCGACTACATCGGGTACGCATCGGAAGTCGAGCACACCGTCGCGCGGATCAACGAACGCTTCGGGACGCCCGAGTGGACCCCGATCCTCTACGACCCCGCCGACGACTACCCAAGCTCGCTGGCCGGCCTGCGCTCCTACGACGTGCTGTTGGTCAATCCGATCCGCGACGGGATGAACATGGTGGCCAAGGAGGGACCGCTGCTCAACGAGCGCGACGGCGTGCTGGTGCTGTCTCGGCAGGCCGGGGCATGGACCGAGCTGTCCGAGGGTGCGATCGGGGTCAACCCCTACGACATCACCGCAACGGCCGACGCCCTCGAGGTCGCACTCTTGATGGCACCAGAAGATCGGGCTCGCCGGGCGGCCCGACTCACCGCGGTCATCGGCTCTCGGACGGCGTCGGACTGGCTGGACGATCAGCTCCGGGCGGCCGCCGCCCACCACGACTAACCGCGTATCGCGCCCACCAAGGCCACAAGCAGTTCCAGCGCGCCTTCGGGCCCAACCACGACCACATCGGCGCCCTCCGCCACCGCAACCGGGCTCTCGCCGTCGGTGACCGCCACCCGGACCACCGGCATGCCGGCCGCGCCGAGCTCGGCCAACGCGTCGAACGCCGCAAGGTCACCGAGGTCGTCACCGAAGCAACAGGCCGCCGTGCTCCCCGCAGCCAGGGAACGGACCACGGTTCCCTTGTCCGTCTCGATGCCCGGACGCAGCTCGACCGCCATCCGGCCCGGCTGAACGACCAGGCCGGTCCGTTCCCGCTGCTCGTCTGCGAACCGCGCCACCCAGCCCTCCTCCTCGGGCGCGTTGCGAAAGTGCAAGGTGAATCCGAGCGGCTTCCTCTCCACCGACACCCCGGCCGGCGCGCCGCGCTCGGCCATGTCGGCGAGGTCGACCATGACCGGTCGCCAACGAGCCAGCGACCCGGGATCGACCGTCGGACCGGCCGGTTCGCCGACCTCCTCCAAGCCGTAGAGGCCGATGAGTCGAACACCGGTCGGCCTGCCGAGGTGTTCGCTCAAGAACGCGGCGGGCCGGCCGGAAACCACCGCAACAACGCCGATGCGGGCACCCAGTTCGTTCAACAGACCCGGCACGCCGTCGAGCGGGCGGGCGAGCGCCGGGTCGGCGACGATCGGTGACAGGGTCCCGTCGAAGTCGAGGAACAGCGCCGATGACCCGGGACTCGCGCAGAGCGGCTCGAGCGCGCCCGGCACGAGCATGGTCAACCGGCCGAGGACTTGTGCGTCGTGGTCGTGGTCGTGCTCTTGTGCGTCGTGGTCGTGGTCGTGCTCTTGTGCGTCGTGGTCGTGGTCGTCGTCGTGGGCGGCACCGTGCTGGGCGGCACCGTGCTGGGCGGTGTCTTCGCGGCCAGATCGGAGCCGATCACCAGCACGACGTCGGCCCCCGCGGTATCGGTCACTGGCGTCGCCGCGCTCACCGGAAACACCGCCGAATCCGGGATCCCGAGTGCCGCCGCGATGGCGTCCGCGTCCGGACGTTTGTTGGCTGCGTAGTACACCGAACTGGTCGCGTGGACGGGAGCCTTGGCCGTCACCGGAGGCAGGAGGGTCCACCCGGCGTGCTGCAACACGGTCGAGTAGCCCGCGGCCACGCCGCCGGTCGTCGAGCTGTTCGCGACGAGAACCGTCACCCCGGCATGCGACAGGGTCGTCGAGGTCGAGGTCGCGGGATGGCGGGGCGTCGTCGTGGGCGTGACCCCGTTCAAGGGCAGGTTGGAGGTGCCCAGGGCGACCACCGGTGAGTGGCCGCCCGACTGGAGGATCACGGCGCCGAGCACGACGGCCGCGACGATGACCGCGAGCGCACGGCCCAGAACGATCTGACGGCCCCCTGGCCCGCCTCCCGAATTCGACGGATCAGGACGGTCCACGGAGGCCAGACTGCCAACGGTCGCCGGTGGGCGCAAGGGGAGCCGTGAACCAACCTGGCTGTGAGCAGCCGTAGCCTTGGAAACCGCCGGTGTGGCGCAGCTGGAAGCGCAGGCGATTTGTAATCGTCAGGTCGTGGGTTCGAGTCCCACCACCGGCTCTCAAAAGTCCAGTACAAGAGCTATTTTCGATCTCCGGCACAGAAGCCCAGGGATGGGTTTGTCCGCCTCGTTGACCGCCAACCGCGCTGGCCAGGGCTGACGGATGCGACGGCCGACGTACGGGCGAGGTGGCGCCTCTTCGCGAACAGCATCGGGGTGGTCCCCGACCCGGTCGTTCTCGCCTGGTCACGGCGGCCGGCGGCGCCGGTGCGCTGGTGCCGGCCAACCTGCTGGCGCTGGGACCGGCGCTCGGGTCGGCGCGGCTGTCCCCGGGGGAGCTCCTCAGGACCCAATGGGGGCGGCCGCTCGACCACGCGCGACCTCGAAGCAGGCGATCGTGCCGGCGGCGGCCACGTTGAGCGACGCCACGCCACTCGGTTGCGGGATGGCCACCACCTCGTCGCAGCGGCGCCGGACCAGGGGGGCCAGGCCCCGCTCCTCGCCCCCGACCACCAGCGCGACCGGGGCGTCGCCCAGCGTGAGGTCGTAGAGGGAGCGGTCCCCGTCGGCGGCCAGGCCGATCGTGAACACGCCGGCCCGGGTCAGCTCGGCCAGTGCGGCCGGGATCCCCCCGACCACGCAGAAGGACAGGTGCTCGACGGCGCCGGCGGCCACCTTCACCACCGAAGGCGACAGGTGTGCGGCCCGATGCTTGGCCAGCACCACGCCGGTGACACCCGCGCAGGCGGCGCTGCGCAGGAGCGCGCCGAGATTCTGGGGATCGGTGACCCCGGCCACCACCAGCAGGAACGGGGTTCCTCGTCGAGGGGCGGCCAACTGGCCGAGCTCGAACAACTCGACCGGGGCGGCCGTCGCGATCACCCCCTGGGGAGCGAAGGTCTTGGCCTCGTTGTCGAGCCGGACCCGCGGCACCGTCTCGAGGGGGATGCCCCGGCGCGACGCGAGACGCTCGATCTCGTCGAGCTGGGGAGAGGGGTCCTGGCCCTCGGCGACCCGGACCTTTCGGACCCGGCGCCGCCCGGCCGACAGCAGCTCCAGCACCGCCCGGCGCCCCTCCACCTGGTCACCCCCCAGCGGGTGGAGCGGCCGCCTGACCGACGCCGCCCGGTCGACGCGGGGCCGGTCCGGCACCCGACCTGGCCTGCCCCGTCCGGAGGGTGGGCTCACGTTGCGCCACCGGTCGGGCGGAGCAACACCACGGCCAGGCAGGCGATGCCCTCGGCCCGGCCGATCGACCCCAGTCCCTCGGCCCGGGTGGCCTTGACCGAGACCGGTGCACCGAGCACGTTCGTCAGCGCTTCGGCCATGGCCACGACGAACGGCGCGAGCCGCGGGGCCTCGGCCACCACCGTCAGGTCGCCGTTGACCGGCTCCCAGCCGGCTGCGCGAGCACGCTCGACCGCCGTCTCGAGGAGGCGCAGGCTATCGGCGCCGGCGAACGCCGGATCCGAGTCCGGGAAATGGCTCCCGATGTCCCCGAGCGCCGCCGCTCCCAGCACCGCATCGGTCAGGGCATGGGCGACGACATCGGCGTCGCTGTGGCCGGCCAGGCCGCGCGCGCCGGTGATCTCGACGCCACCGAGCACCAGCCGCCGCATCGGATCGGGCGCAAACGGGTGGACGTCGAATCCCTGGCCGACCCGCACCTCAGCGGACCGCCAACTGCTCGGCCCGGGCCAGGTCGGCCGGTGTCGTCAGCTTCAGGTTGTCGGGGTCGCCGGGCACCACCGACACGGTGAGCCCGAGCGCCTCGACCAGGGCCGCGTCGTCGGTGGCCTCGGGCTCGCCCTCGTGGGCCCGGCGGAGCACATCGACCGAGAACGCCTGCGGCGTCTGCACGGCCACCAGCTGGGAGCGGTCCAGCGTCTCGACGACCGAGGGGTCGCCCCCACCCACCCGCGCGACCCGCTTCACGGTGTCGGTCACCGGCACCGCGCAGATCGCCCCCGCGACACCGTCCGCTTCGAGCGCGGCCACGACCGCCTTGAACAATTCCGGGCCGGCCAGTGGTCGGGCTGCGTCGTGCACCACCACGATCTCGGCCTCCGGCCCGACCGCACGGAGCCCGGCGCGCACCGACCCGGCCCGCGTCGCGCCCCCCGGGACCGAGACGTCGGCCCCATGGTCGTCGGCGACCCCGCTCGAGACCACATCGGAGGGCACGACGAGCACCACCGAGTCACAGACGGCACGGCAGGCGGCGACCGCACGATCCGCCACCGGCTGCCCGGCCAGCGACAGGAACTGCTTGGCCTCACCGAAGCGAGTTGCGGAACCGCCGGCCACGACGATCCCCCAGATCCGGCCCATCGGCGCGGCTAGGGAAGCGCTTCGTTGAGGCGCAGCTCCGCGGTCTCCTCGTCGACCGCGAGGGCAAAGGTGAGCTCGGAGACGAGGATCTGACGGGCCCGGCTGAGCATGCGCTTCTCCCCGGCCGAGAGCCCCTTGTCCTTGTCCCGGATGGACAGGTTCCGCACCACCTCGGCGACCTGGTAGATGTCGCCGGA
>PMOQ01000026.1:49976-54755 GCA_003161255.1 Acidimicrobiaceae bacterium
ACCTCCTCGACCTCCTCGTCGTTGATCACCTCGCGCAGGCCGACCCCCTCGGTGTTGTCGGCCGGGACCATGAGGGTGAGGTCCCCGTAGGCGAGGCGCAGGACGAGGTATTCGCGCTTCTCGCCGAACGCCTCTTTGGTCTCGCGGCGCTCGACTACCGCCGCGCCGTGGTGGGGATACACGACCTTGTCCCCGACCTTGAACTTGGACTTCGCCAACCGAACTCCTTCGATCATGCCGATACGGCCGGGAGCCCGCGACAGGAAAACTCCGGCATCTCGATCTCGCGAAAGCCGCCCCGACACCGTCGGTCGGGCGTAGCAGGCCCAACCATTCTACATGTTGGCCCTGGCAGCGGTTCCGTGGCTAGGCGGCGGCGCGCTCCAAGATGTGGACCCCGCACGCCGAGCCGAGGCCGATGACGTGGGCGAGCCCGACCCTGGCCCCCTCGATCTGGCGGTCGCCCGCCTCGCCCCGGAGGTGGTGGCAGATCTCCCAGACGTTGGCGATGCCGGTGGCCGCGATCGGGTGGCCCTTGGACTCGAGGCCGCCCGACACGTTGACCGGGGTGGTGCCGTCCCGCCAGGTGGCCCCGGACCGGAAGAAGTCGGCGGCCCCGCCCTCCTCGCACAACCCGAGGTTGTCGTAGTGGACGAGCTCGGCCGTGGCGAAGCAGTCGTGCAGCTCGACCAGGTCGAGGTCGGCCGGGCCGATCCCCGCGGCCTCGTACGCCTGGGCGGCCGCGTTCTTGGTCAGCGTGTTGACGTTCGGGAGGACCTGGCAGGCCTCCTCGTAGGGGTCGGTCGTGAGCACCGAGGCGGCCACCTTGACCGATCGGCGCTGCTGCTCGAGGGACAGGGTCTTGCGCTTGGCGTCGGTGACCACCACCGCCGCCGCGGCGCCGTCACAGTTGGCCGAGCACATGGGCCTCGTGTTGGGGTAGGCGATCATCACGTCGCCCATGATCTCTTCCAGGGTGAACCGCTTCTGGTAGCTGGCCAGCGGGTTGAGGGTCGAGTGGGCGTGGTTCTTCTCGGAGATCTTGGCGAAGAGCTCGAAGTCGACGCCCCCGTAGCGATGGCCGTACTCCATCCCGATCTGGGCGAAGACCCCGGGCATGGTCTCGGTGCCGATCCGGCCGTCGATCGCCGCGACCTGGCCGTAGCGGCCCCTCCTTGTCCAGGTGTCGGCGTCGTCCGCCCGGGTGCTTCCCGCGAGGAGCCCGGCCCCGGCGAGCTTCTCGACCCCGACGGCGAGCCCGGTATCGCACTCTCCGGCCTTCAACGCCATGATCGCGGTGCGCAGCGCGGTCGCGCCGGTCGCGCAGGCGTTGGCCACGTTGTAGACGGGGGCTCCGGTCTGGCCGACCTGCTTTTGGATCTGCTGGCCGATCGAGCCCGGACCGCCCATGAGGTTGCCGGCCGCGACCACGCCGACGTCCCGCATCGACATGCCGCCGTCGCCCAGCGCGCCCATGACCGCTTCGGACGCCAGGTCGACGATGTCGCGGTCGGGGTGCTTCCCGAACTTCGTCATGTGGATGCCGACGATCCAGATGTCTTCACTGGCCATTGGTTGTCCCTTCCAGTGGTTCGAAGCCGAAGCCGATGGCTTCGGTTCCGGCGCTGTCCACGCCGACGACGGTCGTCGCCAGCCTGACCTTCATCCCGAGCGAGATGTGCTCGGGGTCGGGCGGCACGTTGAGCAGGTTTGCCCGCACGCTTGTCCCGCCGCAGTCGACGACGGCCGCCGCGAACGGGACCGGGACGCCTGGCGCGGCGAGGGACACGATGGTGAACGCGCGGACCTCGCCGGTCGTCGCGATCTCGGCATCGTGAAACGAGGTGGAGCCGCACGAGGCACATGCGTTGCGGTGGTCGAAGAACCGGGCCGAGCACGAGTCACACTCGTGCGCGACGAGGCGCGGCTCGGGGTCGAGCACCAGGTAGTCGACGAAAGAGATCTGCTCAGCCACGTTGCACTCCTGTTTCCTCGACCACGGTACCCGCGTTGGCCGACACGGTGTCAGGCCGAGGCGACCAGCTCCAGCCGGTTCCCGAAGGGGTCCGACACGTAGCAGCGCCCGACGCCGGGGATGTTCTCATCCCATTCGACGGGTATGCCCCGATCGGACAGGGCCGCCACCAGCACGCTCAGGTCGTCGACGACGAACGCCGGGTGCGAGCGCGTGGCCGGGCGGAAGTCGTCGTCACTGCCCAGGTGATACCGGACCGATCCCGATCGATACCACCGGCCGCCCCGGGCCGCCAGCGCCGGCGGCTTCTCCTCGGCCTCGAAGCCGAGCATGTCGACGTAGAAGCGATCCGCCTCCTCCTCCCGGCCCGGGGGGAGGCAGAACTGCACGTGGTCCAGCCCGACGATATGCACCCGTGGATCGTGCCATGTCGGTCACGGGCTGCGCCGGTGACCCGGTCGTCACCGGGCGGGTCGGTGTCCGCCCGGGGCCGGGCTGCGATCGGCTGCTAGACCGGACGGGTCCGGTGGCCGTGGCCGGCCGGTCTCGGCGTCGAGCGGGAGGTGGACCATCACGAGCGAGCCCAACGCAGGAGGGACCGCCGTCGTGACCGGCGCGTCGAGCGGGATCGGCGAGGCCGCGGCTCGACACCTGACCGCAGCCGGCTTCGACGTCGTGCTGGGCGCCCGTCGGCGCGACCGGATCGACGCCATCGCCGGCGAGCTCCCCCGGGCCCGGGCCATCGCACTCGACGTCACCGATCAGGCCTCCGTCGACGCGTTCTGCGCTGAGGTCGGTGACTGCCGGGTGTTGGTCAACAACGCCGGAGGCGCCCTCGGGCTCGAGCCGATCGCACAGGCCGATGAGGAGCACTGGCGCCAGATGTGGGAGACCAACGTGATGGGCACCCTTCGGATGACCCGCGCACTCCTCGGCCGTTTGATCGCATCGGGCGACGGTCTCGTGATCAACATCGGCTCCGTTGCGTCGTTCGAACGGTATCCGGGCGGGGCCGGATACAGCGCCGCCAAGTCGGCCGAGCGCGCCATCACCGACGTGCTGCGCATGGAGCTCCTCGGCCAGCCGGTCCGGGTGAGCGAGATCGATCCGGGGATGGTCGAGACCGAGTTCTCCCTGGTGCGCTTCCGCGGCGACGTTGACCGGGCGGCGGCCGTCTACGCGGGCGTCGATGCGCTCTGTGCCGACGACATCGCTGCGTGCATCGCCTTCGTCGCAACCAGGCCGAGCCATGTCGACATCGACGAGATGATCGTGCGGCCGCGCGACCAGGCCCGGACCCACATGGTCCATCGAAGGAAGCCCGAATCGGGCTCCTAGAGGGCACGACCAGACTCGACCCGGGTGCCCGGGCCGAGGAGTTACTCGGTCGAGCTGCCGCTTCCGGCGAGCTCCATCGGCGGCGATTGGAAGCCCTCGACGGCCTTGAAGCTGAGCTTCGGGTCCTCGCCCTCGGCCAGCGTGTCGTCCACATCCACGACGATCGTCTCGCCGACCCGGAACTCCTTCCAGAGGATCCGCTCCGACAACGGGTCCTCGACCAGCTGCTGGATGGCCCGACGCAACGGCCTCGCACCGAGCTGAGGGTCGTAGCCGCGCTCGGCCAGAAGCGCCCGAGCCGCCGGTGTCAGCTCGACGGCCAACCCCTGGGTGGCCAGCTGGTCGGCGGTGCGCGAGAGCATGAGGTCGACGATCGAGATGACCTCATCGCGGCTGAGCTCGTGGAAGACGATGACCTCGTCGATCCGGTTCAAGAACTCCGGGCGGAAGTGGGCCTTCAGGGCGTCGTTGACCTTCGCCTTCATCCGCTCGTAGGTGACCGCCTCCGAGGTCTTGGCAAAGCCGAGCGACGACTTGCGCAGGTCGGCGGTCCCGAGGTTGGAGGTCATGATCAGCACGGTGTTCTTGAAGTCGACCGTCCGGCCCTGGGCGTCGGTCAAGCGGCCGTCCTCCAGGATCTGGAGCAGCGTGTTGAAGACGTCGGNNGCCTTCTCGATCTCGTCGAACAGCACGACCGAGAACGGACGGCGGCGGACGGCCTCGGTGAGCTGGCCCCCCTCCTCGTAGCCCACGTATCCGGGCGGCGAGCCGACCAGGCGCGAGACGGTGTGCTTCTCCATGTACTCGCTCATGTCGAGCTGGATGAGGGCGTCCTCGTCGTCGAAGAGGAACTCGGCCAGCGTCTTGGCCAGCTCCGTCTTCCCGACGCCGGTCGGACCGAGGAAGATGAACGAGCCGCTCGGCCGCTTGGGGTCCTTCAGGCCGGCCCGGGTCCGCCGGATCGCACGGGAGAGCGCCGCGAGCGCCTCCTCCTGGCCGATGACCCGCTTGTGCAGCTCCTCTTCCATCCGGAGGAGCTTCGCCGTCTCCTCCTCGGTGAGGCGGTACACCGGGATGCCGGTCCAGTT
The DNA here is from genome assembly GCA_003161255.1 of Acidimicrobiaceae bacterium. GTDB lineage: Bacteria > Actinomycetota > Acidimicrobiia > Acidimicrobiales > RAAP-2 > Palsa-461. The sequence continues at coordinate 54,378 of PMOQ01000026.1, forward strand.
GGCCAGGACCTCGGCGATGACCTCCTCGTCGACCACGTCGAAGAGGTCGACGCCCTCGCGCCGCCACTCCGCCTCCATGGCCTCCTTGCGGTCGAGCCGCTCCTTCTCCTGGTCCGAGAGCTTCTTGGCCTGCTCGAAGGCGCCGCGTTCGATCGCGGTCTCCTTGTCGGTGCGGATCCGGGTGATCTCCTCGTCGAGGGTCTTGTAGTTGGGCGGCGTCGTCATGCGGCGGATGCGCAGCCGGCTGCCGGCCTCGTCGATGAGGTCGATGGCCTTGTCGGGCAGGTAACGGTCGGCGAGGTAGCGGTCGGCGAGGTTGGCCGCCGCGACGAGCGCCTGGTCGGTGATCGTGACGGCGTGGTGCGACTCGTAGCGGTC
>PMOQ01000026.1:54770-59691 GCA_003161255.1 Acidimicrobiaceae bacterium
TGCGGTACTCGTCGAGCGTGGTCGCACCCACGGTCTGCAGCTCGCCTCGGGCGAGCATCGGCTTCAGGATGGACGCGGCGTCGATGGCGCCCTCGGCGGCACCCGCGCCGACGAGCGTGTGGATCTCGTCGATGAACAAGATGATGTCGCCCCGGGTGCGAATCTCCTTCAAGACCTTCTTCAGCCGTTCCTCGAAGTCACCGCGGTACCGGCTGCCGGCAACCAGCGCGCCGAGGTCGAGCGTGTAGAGCTGCTTGCCGGTGAGCGTCTCTGGGACGTCGTTGGCGACGATGCGCTGGGCCAGGCCCTCGACGATCGCCGTCTTGCCGACGCCNNGGGTTGTTCTTGGTGCGGCGGGAGAGGACCTGCATCACGCGCTCGATCTCGCGCTCGCGCCCGATCACCGGGTCGAGCTTCCCGTCGCGGGCGAGCTGGGTCAGGTTGCGACCGAATTGGTCGAGGACCGGCGAGCCGGTCGGGGCGTCGGACGAGGCGGGGCCGGTGCCGGCACCGACGGCCTCCTTGCCCTGGTAGCCCGACATCAGCTGGATGACCTGCTGGCGGACCCTGCCGAGGTCGGCGCCGAGGCTGACGAGGACCTGGGCGGCGACGCCCTCGCCCTCGCGGACCAGACCGAGCAGCATGTGCTCGGTGCCGATGTAGCTGTGGCCGAGCTGGAGCGCCTCACGGAGGGAGAGCTCGAGGACCTTCTTCGCCCTGGGGGTGAAGGGCGGCGACCCGGACGGCGCCGAGCCGGCCATGCCGATCGTCTCTTCCACCTTCTCGCGCACCGCCTCGAGGGTGATGCCGAGGGACTCGAGGGCCTTGGCTGCGACACCTTCGCCCTCGTGGATCAGGCCCAGGAGGATGTGCTCGGTGCCGATGAAGCTGTGATTGAGCATGCGCGCTTCTTCCTGCGCAAGCACAAGCACCCTACGTGCCCGGTCTGTGAAGCGTTCGAACACGGACCGCCTCCATCTCGGCTCAGATCCTGGGACATCTCAGACAGTCCGAGCGCCCTTGTCGAGTAGTCGAAGTCTATAGGTGCAGTCCCCACGAACCCGACGCACCCTTTCGTGCGCAGGAGATCCCGTGCGTGGGCCCGGCTGTCACCGGTGCTGGAGGGTCGCCTAACGTGCTCGGGGTGAACCCGGTCCAGATCATGGGTCTGCACGGCCTTGACCAGGAGTTGCTCCGCGTCGAACCCATGCTGGTGTCGGCGGTTTCGGCCGGTGACCCGTTCTTGGACCAGGTCGCGACCCACCTGATCGAGGCCGGTGGCAAACGACTCCGGCCGATGTTGGCCCTGGCCTCGGCCACCCGCGGCCAGCGTGCGGCCAGCCACGAGGACCTGCTCGGTTCGGTATCCGTCGAGCTCGTGCACCTGGCGTCTCTGTACCACGACGACGTGATCGACGAGGCGACGATCCGCCGCGGCACCGACAGCGTCAACAGTCGCTTCGGCAACCTGATGGCGATCGTCGGTGGCGACTACCTGCTGGCCCGCTCGGCGGAGATCGCGGCGGGCCTCGGGACCGAGATCGCCCGCCTGCTCGCAACCACGCTCGGCCGGCTGTGCCAGGGCCAGGTGTCCGAGGTGAAGACGGTGTTCTCCACCGGACGGACCGCCGAGCAATACCTCGAGGCGATCTCGGGCAAGACCGCCGCGCTCATGGCCACGTCGTGCCGCATCGGCGCTCTGACCGGCGGGGCCAGCCGCGACGAGGTGGAGGCGCTGACCGAGTTCGGTCGCAACTTCGGCATGGTATTCCAGCTGCGCGACGACATCCTCGATGTCGTCGCGACCAACGGCGAGCTCGGCAAGCCGGCCGGCCAGGACCTCGCCGAGGGCGTGTACACGCTCCCGGTCCTGCACGCTTTGGCCGAGCCCGAGATCGGGCCCGAGCTCGCGACCCTGCTCGGCCAGCCGCTCGCGCTCCCGGAGCGAGACAAGGCACGGGCCATGGTCGCCGGCTCCCGCGGCATCGCGGCCACGCTTGCCCTCGGCCACGAGTTCGCCGCCACCGCCAACGACGCCCTGGCCGGTATCGGCTCCGAAGAACTCGGGACCGCGCTCGGCGCGCTGACCGCGTCGCTGCTCGAAGACCTGCCCGGTTGAGCTCGGGGGTCAGCCCCCGGCCGGCGCTCCCCCGGGGCGCTCCGGCCGAAGGGTCGGGAATGCGATCACCTCGCGGATGTTCGCCGAGTCGGTGAGCAGCATGGCGAGCCGGTCGATGCCGAGTCCGAGGCCCGCCGTCGGGGGCAGGCCGTACTCGAGGGCGCGCAGGTACTCCTCGTCGACGACCTCGGTGACGTCGGCCCCGAAGTCGTCGTCGCCTGCGGCGTGGCGGGCCGCCTGCTCGTTGAACCGCGCCCGCTGATCGTCCGGGTCGATCAGCTCGCTGAAGGCGTTGCCGAGCTCGCGGCCCGCAACCACCGGCTCGAACCGCTCGACGAGATCGGGACCGTCGCGGTGGCGACGGGCCAGCGGCGACACCTCTTGGGGGAAGTCGCAGACGAACACCGGCCCCCACAGCTCGGTCTCGGTCGACTTCTCGTAGTACTCGGCCAGCAGCTTGCCGGGACCCCAGGCCGGGTCGACGGGCGCGCCGGTCGACGCCAGCAGCTGGGCCAGCTCGTCGCGCGGGGTGCGGACGTTGACGTTGTTGCCAGTCGCCTCGCCGATGAGCTCGACCATGGTCGCCCGCCGCCACGGCGGGGTGAGGTCGAGCGGCCGGCCCTGATATTCGAGGACGGTCGTCCCGACGACGTCGAGCGCGATGCCTGCGACCAGGTCCTCGGTGAGGACCATGAGGTCGGTGTAGTCGGCGTAGGCCCAATAGAGCTCGAGCGTCGTGAACTCGGGGTTGTGNNCGCGGCGAGATGCCCTCGTTGCGGAACAGCCGGCCGATCTCGAACACCTTCTCGAACCCGCCGACGACCAATCGCTTCAGGTAGAGCTCCGGCGCGATGCGCAGATACAGGTCCGTGTCGAGCGCGTTGTGGTGGGTGATGAACGGGCGCGCCTCGGCCCCGCCCGGGACCGGATGCAGGATCGGCGTCTCCACCTCGACGAACCCCTGCGCCCACAGCCGTTCGCGGGTCCGGCGGACGATGTCGCCCCGAACGAGCAGGGTGCGACGGCTCGATTCGTTGGCCCACAGGTCGACCTCGCGCTGGCGATAGCGGGTCTCGACGTCGGTGATGCCGCGCCACTTGTCGCCGAAGGACCGCCGCGCTCCGGCGAGCAGCCGCCACTCCTTCACCTTGACCGACAATTCGCCGCGCTTTGTCCGGACGACCTGGCCGCTGGCGCCGATCCAGTCGCCGAGGTTGAGCTTCACGAACTCGGCGAAGCGGACCGTCGTGCTCTCGTCCGCGAACAGCTGTATCGACCCGCTGGAGTCGCGCAGCTGGCCGAACGCGACCTTGCCGCCCTTGCGCAGCAGCATGACCCGTCCGGCCACCGACACGGTGTCCCCGGACTCCTCGCCGTCGGTGAGATGCCCCCACCCCGCCACCACCCCGGCGGCCGGGTGGGTGACCTCGTAGCGATAGGGGATGTCGCTCAACGACCCACCGCCCCCCCGTTGCCGACGTTGCGCTCGTAGACGATCCGGAGGCCCTCCAGGGTGAGCCACGGCTCCACGTGGTCGACCACCTCGGTGTGGGGCGAGATGAGCTCGGCCAGGCCGCCGGTCGCCACGACCGTGGTCTGCGCGCCGAGCTCGTCCTTGAACCGGCGACACAGGCCGTCCACCTGCGCGGCGAACCCGTACAGCGCGCCGGACTGGATCGACTCGGCGGTCGAACGCCCGATCACCCCGCGCGGCTCGACCAGCTCGACCCGCTTCAGGGCGGCGGCGTGCTGGAACAACGCCTCGATGCTGATCGCGACGCCCGGGGTGATCGCCCCGCCCAGGTACTCGCCGGCCGCCGAGATGGCGTCGAAGGTGGTGGCGGTGCCCATGTCGACGACCACCGTCGGGCCGCCGTAGAGGTGGAACGCGCCGATCGCGTTGGCCACGCGGTCCGCCCCGACCTCCTTCGGGTCGTCGTAGAGGATCGGCATGCCGCTGCGCACGCCGGGGCCGACGACGACGCAGGGGATCTTGGCGAACCACCGGATGGCCATCTGCCTGAGCGCGGCGGTCATGGCGGGCACCGACGAGCTGATGGCGATCCCGCTCACCGCGCTCGAGATGTCGAGGCCCTCGAGGTCGAGGAGCTGGGTGAGCAGCATCGCGTGCTCGTCGGGCGTGCGGTCCGGGACCGACGAGAGCCGCCAGTGGTAGCGCAGCCCCCGCAACGGGTGGTTCTCGAGGCCGATGCCGACGCCGCCCGCATCGGCCGAGGTGTCGTCGAGGTCCTCGCCCTCGCTCGCGTAGAGGCCGACGACCGACTCGGTGTTGCCCACATCGATGGCGAGCAGCATCAGTCCTCCCCGGCTCGGCGGGACGTGACGAGGTCGAGGCCGAGGTCGAGGACCGGGGCCGAGTGGGTCAGCGCACCCACCGAGATGAGGTCAACACCGGCCGCGGCATAGTGGGGGGCGCTCTCGAGGGTGACCCCTCCCGAGACCTCGATCAGGGTCGAACCGTCGGGACGCAGACCACCGACCAGTTCGACGCACGCCGAGACCTCCTCGATGCTCATGTTGTCGAGGAGGACGGACGACGCGCCGGCGCGGCAGGCCTCCTCGACCTGGCCGATCCGGTCGCACTCGATCTCGACGGCCCGACCGGGCCACATCGCCCGCGCCCTGGCCACCGCGTCCGTGATGCCGAGCCCGGCCAGGTGGTTGTCCTTGATCAGCACCGCGTCGAACAACCCGAACCGGTGGTTGTGACCCCCGCCGGCGCGGACCGCCGCCTTCTCCAAGGAACGCAGGCCGGGGGTGGTCTTGCGCGTGTCGAGCACG
>PMOQ01000031.1 GCA_003161255.1 Acidimicrobiaceae bacterium
CAACAGGGAACGGGGCAACGTCGACCAAAACGGCCCCGAGCGCCTGTACCAGCCGTCGTCTACCTTGGCTGGGACCGGGGAAAACGGACTTCCTCGGGTGGCGGAGAGGAGACGAAATGCAGATCGACGTCTATGAACACGGGGTGTTTTCGTGGGTCGACGTGACTTCGACCGATATCGAGAAGAGCCGGAAGTTCTACTCCGACATGTTCGGTTGGGAGATCCCGCCCGGGCCCGAGGAATTCGGCGGGTATTCGATGGCCAGCGTCAACGGCCGAATGGTGGCAGGAGTCAGCCCGTCGATGGACCCCTCGATGCCGCCCCTGTGGTCGACGTATGTCGACGTCGCGAGCGTGGACGACACGCTGGACAAGGTCACCGCGAATGGCGGGAACGTGATCGTGCCGGCCATGGACGTCGGGGAAGCGGGCCGGATGGCCGTGTTCACCGACCCTGACGGAGCCGCCATCGGGCTCTGACAAGCCTCCGACCACTTGGGGGCCGGCCTCGTGAATGAAGCCGGCACCTGGGGATGGAGCGAGCTCATGTGCGACGACCCCGAAAAGGAGAAGGCCTTCTATTCGGCCGTCTTCGATTGGGGCGCGGTCACCAACGGCGAGGGAGCCGGTGCGTACACCGAGTGGCAGGTCGGTGGCCGCTCGATCGGCGGGATGATGCAGAAGCCCGCCGAGATGCCGTCCGATTTCCCGTCCAGCTGGGTCGTCTACATCATGGTGGACGACATCGAAGAGGGCCTCAAGAAGCTCGAGAGCCTTGGTGGGACGGTCTATCGGCCGCCGATGGAGGTCGAGCCCGGCATTTTCGCCGTGGTCGCGGATCCGGTCGGCGCTGCCTTCAACCTGTTCCAGCCCAAGCCGTAGATCGGCCGGGGCGTGGTCGCTCAGCCCTGGCCGCTGAACGCGTACACGCGATCGAGCCCCGGCGCGAGCAGGAGGCCGTCACCGACCGACGGCGTCGGGAAGTGGTTGGCCAACGACCCGAGTGAGAACCTCTCCGTCGCCGAGCCCGATGATTGGTTGAGCCCGACCAGCGTTCCGCCCTGGCTGATCGCCCATACCAGCCCACCGGCCACGATCGGGGGGCCGCCCACGCCGGTGGCCTGCCACTGCACCTGGAGTGACGGGGGAGAGGATTGGGCTCGGACGGCCACGACCCCGCTCTGGCAGGGCATGTAGACGACGTTGCCGACGACGGCGTTCCCCCCGTCAACGTTCCCTCCGCAGAACGGGCCCAGCACCGACAGCTGACCCCCGATCCCGCCGAGCTTGTTCTGTGACAGGAGGTACGCGGTCTGGGACTTCCCTGCCTGCACCACCAGGCCGTTGGTGAGTAGCGCCGGCGAGCCCGACCCAAGGTCACGGTCGTTGGCGTTGTCGGCTGCCCACCCTGCCGGGGCGAAGTACTGCAGGAGTTTCAACGAGGACGACAACTCGACGACGGAGTCGCTGCCGTCGTATGGGCGGCCGCTCGACTGGACGGACCCGTTGCCGATGGCGAACCAGATGTTGCCCGCGGCGTCGATGACCGGCGCCGCGCCACCCATCCAAACCGCACCCTGGTCATCGCCGGCAGCCGGGTCGACCTCGTAGGTCGCGAGCGGACCGCCGGTCTCGGGCACCGACACAACCCACCCGTGGTAGGTGGAGCAGTCGCCGTAGTTCCCCCCGTAGCCGAAGACGACCCGCCCGTTGTCGAGCGTGAGCGCGACCCGCTGCAGTGTGGCGGCGGTGTTGATCCGGGGAGGGTCGACGTCCTGGCGCAGAAGCACCTTGCCCGAGGCCAGACGAAGCCCGACTAGCTGATGGACTGGAGCATTGGCCTCCTGCTCGTCTGCGACGACGAAGATCTCCTGGCGGGCCGGGTCGATCACCGGCGTCGACGTGATCCCGACGGTGGGTGCGATGTCGCCGCAGGGCAGGTTCGACGCCGGCACGGGCGTCCCCACGTGGGTCGACCAGAGAACCGTGCCCGTACGGGCCCTGAGGGCGTACACGGTGTCGTTCTCGGTGGCCACGACGACGGTTGTGCCGATGACCAACGGTTCCCCGTAGAGCTGACCGTCGAGGACCGGCGACACCCACGACTGGCGGGCCCGCGACAGGTCGATCGGGCCCGCCACCCCGCGCCCGGCCGGATCGTGGTGATAGACGATCCAGTTCCCGCCGGCCGCCGCAGTCGCGGAAGGCGGGGAGCCCGTCGCAGCGATCCCGCACATGGCCAGAAGTCCGGCGGCCGAAAGAAGCATCGACAAGGCCCGACGGGCCCCCAGGCAGTTGGTCACAACATCATCATTGCCACCGGGCCACCCCGCCGACCCGCGGCGGCCCGGGAGGCTTGCCCTTGGACGGTCGCTCGGTTTACCGTTGACGTAAACGGAAACATATCCTGACGGGTGACGGCTGGGTGAGCATCGAATCAAACGGAATAGGGGGGTCCAACCGATCAGGCGGTGGTTCTTCGGCGCTCAAGGTCGACCGCCGACACCGACCCGTCGAAGACAACGACCGCTACAAGTGGATCGCCCTGTCCAACACGACGCTCGGCGTGTTCATGGCCACCGTCGACTCGTCGATCATGCTGATCGCGCTGCCGGACATCTTCAAGGGGATCAAGCTCAACCCCCTGTTGCCCGGCAACAGTTTCTATCTGCTCTGGATGATTCTCAGCTTCCTCGTCATCACGAGCGTGTTGGTGGTCAGTCTCGGCCGCCTCGGCGATCTCTACGGCCGGGTGCGGATGTACAACCTCGGCTTCGCCGTCTACACCTTCTTCTCGCTGCTGCTCACGGTGACGTGGATGTCGGGCGCCGCGGCGGCCCAGTACATCGTGATCATGCGGGTCTTCCAGGGAGTCGGCGCAGCGTTCCTGTTGGCCAACTCTTCCGCGATCCTCACCGATGCGTTCCCCGAGAACCAGCGCGGCATGGCGCTCGGCATAAACCAAGTGTTCGCGATCAGCGGTTCGTTCATCGGCCTGATCCTCGGCGGCGTCCTGGGCCCGATCCAGTGGCGGCTGATCTTCTTGGTCTCGGTGCCGGTCGGCCTGTTCGGCACGGTGTGGGCGTATCTCAAGCTGCGTGAGGTGCCTCGGCACGCCAAGGCCAAGATCGACTGGTTGGGCAACATCACCTTTGCTGTCGGTCTCGTCGTGCTGATGGTGGGCATCACCTACGGCATCCAGCCCCATGGCCACGACACCATGGGTTGGACCAGCCCGTTCGTCCTGTCCATGGTGGGCTCAGGCCTGGCCCTGCTGGCGGCGTTCGTGGTCATCGAATCGAAGGTGTTCGATCCGATGTTCCAGCTGTCCTTGTTCAAGATCAGGGCGTTCACCGCCGGCAGTGTCTCGACGCTGCTCTCCGGGATCAGCCGGGGTGGCCTGATGTTCATGCTGATCATCTGGCTCCAGGGGATATGGCTGCCCCTGCACGGTTACAGCTTCGCCCGGACCCCGCTGTGGGCCGGGATCTACATGCTCCCGTTGACGGCGGGCTTCCTGCTGGCCGGGCCGATCTCGGGCTTCCTCTCGGACCGCTATGGCTCCCGACCGTTCGCGACCGGAGGCATGCTCGGCTGCGCAGTCAGCTTCGGCCTGTTGGAGCTGTTGCCGGTCAACTTCAGCTACGTCGACTTCGCATTGCTCTTGCTTTTGAACGGGCTGGCCACCGGCGCGTTCGCGGCGCCCAACCGGGCCGGCGTGATGAACAGCCTGCCGCCGGCCCACCGCGGTGTCGGCTCGGGCATGAACTCCACGTTCCAAAACTCCGCGCAGGTGCTCTCGATCGGGATCTTCTTCACGCTGATGATCATCGGGCTCTCGGCAACGCTGTCCACCTCTTTGTTCCACGGCCTGGTGGCCCAGGGTGTGCCGGTCGCCGATGCCAACCGGGTGGCCCACGTGCCCCCGGTGTCGACGCTGTTCGCAGCGTTCCTCGGACTGAGCCCAACGGTCGCGCTGCTCGGCCCGAAGGTGATCCACCGGCTGCCGCACGCGGCCCAGGTCCACCTGCTCTCGCACAGCTACTTCCCCAACCTCATCTCGGGGGCGTTCGACCACGGGTTGCACACGGCGTTCGACTTCGCGATCCTGGCCTCGATCGTCGCCGCGGGCGCCTCGTGGATGCGGGGCGGGAAGTACGTGTACAGCGAGCCCGAGCCCCGGCGCAGCACGGCCGGGGGTTCGCGGGGCGTGGCCGGCGAGCTGGCGCCGGCGGAGGCCGGGCTGTGACCGTCGTCCCGGGTTCCGAGACCCTCGAGCCGATCGACGGCCGAGACGAGCCGCGCCTTCGGATCGGGGAGGTGGCCAGGGAGACCAGCCTGACCGCCCGCACCCTCCGCTACTGGGAGGAGATCGGGCTGCTGAGGCCGTTCGCCCACCGGGGGAGCGGGGAGCGGCTGTACTCGGTGGCCGAGCGCGAGCGGGTCACCCACATCCGTGAGCTCCAGGACCTGCTTGGGCTGACCCTGGCCGAGATCCAAGACGTGCTGGCCTCGGAGGACACGCTCGAGCGGGCCCGCCGGGCCGCGCGGGCCGACGCCCCGACGCCGAGGCGGCTGCGCCTCCTGGCCGACGCACTCGAGGCCAACGGCCGGCTGGTCGATCGGATCAACGAGCGCCTGGCCCGCATCAACGAGTTCCGCGACGAGTGCGTCGAACGCGGCGATCGCATGCGGGCCCGCCAGCTCGAGCTCCAGGCCGACCAACGGCGCGCGGCCCGGCCCTAGCCGGTTCGTTCGTCTCGCCCCGATGGGCGGGCGGTGCCGTCTAGTGCTGTGACCGGTAACTCTCGCCCCCCTTTGGGCGAAGGGTTGCGGTTCCTCGCAAGAGGCACGGTTGCCCCTTGCGAGCGACTCCCCGTCGATCCCCTCTGGGACATCGGCAGGGCGGGCCACAGCCGGCCAGGGACCCACGGTGCGGCCACGTTTGGACATGGCCACCCGTCGTGGGTCACGCCGGGCGCGGCCAGGCAGATGCCGGCCGGCTCGACGGTGCGTGGTCACCAACCCCGAGAGGTCGATGACGATGCCGCCTCGAGGAGATCTCGAGGCGATGTTGGCGGCGCCCACCACGTCTCGGTGGGCCCGGAGTTCACAGTGATGGCAGACAAAGCCACGACCCTTGGGCTTTGCGACACGGGCGGCGCAGCGCGGGCAGGTCGAAGAGGTGCCGCGCTCGTCGACGAGGACCACTGCGATGCCTGCCAGCTCCGCTCGGTCGCTCAGAGCTGAGATGAGCCGGCCCGACGGTACTCGTTGAACTCGAGGACGGTCGCCCAGAGGTCACCCCCGAGCGCAAGAGACCGATGCAGCGTCGTCGCTGCGCCGGCGTGGTGCGCAGCTCGATCCGTGCCGTGCGATGCACGACCGGTGGAGCGTCGGCACGACGTTGGCGAGGCTCGGTGCCGATGGTGCCCGGCCGGTGTAACAGGGCGAAGGTTTGTGGTCACGGCACTAGCCTCTCGAACCGTGACGCTTCGCGTGGTCCTGGCCGAGGACAACTACATCGTCCGCGAGGGCGTCGAAAAGCTCATCAACTCCGAGCCCGACCTCGAGGTCGTGGCAGCGTGCGCCGACTACGACTCCCTGATGGCGGCGGTGGCCGCCGAGACCCCCGACGTGGTGGTCACCGACATCCGCATGCCCCCGACCGGGACCGACGAGGGCATCCGGGCGGCCAACGAGCTGCGGGCCGAGCACCCCGACCTGGGCGTGGTGGTCCTGTCCCAGTACTCCGAGCCCAGGTACGCGCTCGACTTCTTGGAGAGCGGTTCGCGGGGCCGGGCCTACCTCTTGAAGGAGCGGGTCTCCAACATCGGCCAGCTGGCCCAGGCCATCCGAGACGTGGCCCGGGGCGGTTCGGTCATCGACCCCGAGGTCGTCGACGCGCTGGTGGCGGCCCGGTCGCGGGCGTCGGACTCGCCGCTCCGGGTGCTCACCCCCCGCGAGACCGAGATCCTGGGCGAGATGGCCCAGGGCAAGAACAACGCCGCCGTGGCCGCCTCCCTGGTGCTCTCCGAGCGCGCGGTCGAGAAGCACATCAACTCGATCTTCTCGAAGCTCGCCCTGTCCCAGGAGCCCGACGTGCACCGCCGGGTGAAGGCGGTGCTCCTCTTCTTGTCCGCGCAGGGCTGAGCCCTCGGGGGTGCAGCCACCCCCGAGCGGCGACGTGCTGGCTGTGTATGTCCCGTTGGACCGCCCTGTCAGGATGGTCCTGTGTCCGACCAGGTCGTGAGGGTGCTGGTCGTCGACGACCAGGCCCCGTTCCGGATCGCGGCCAGGGCGGTGGTCCGCGCGACGGCCGGCTTCGAGGTAGTGGGCGAGGCCACGTCCGGCGAGGAGGCCGTCGACCAGGCCGGCGCGGTGTCGCCCGACCTGGTCCTCATGGACATCAACATGGAGGGCATCGGCGGTATCGAGGCGACCCGCCGGATCACCGAGGCCCATCCGGCGATCCGGGTCGTGCTCCTCTCCACCTATGACGCCGAGGACCTGCCCGACGATGCGCGCCGCTGCGGCGCCGCCGCGTACGTGCACAAGGAGCAGTTCGGCCCGGACCTCTTGGAGAAGGTCTGGGCCGAGGACGACGGCTTCGGCCTCTAGGAGACCGCGACCTTCGGCTGAGCCGGCACGGTGATCGGCACCCTGCCCGAGATCGTCGTGCCCTGGCCCGGGGTCGACTCGACGTTGAGCGTCCCGCCGACCGCGCCGACCCGGTCGGACATGTTGACGAAGCCGGCCCCCTTCCCGGCGGCCCCCTTCATCTCGAAGCCGGCCCCGTTGTCGGAGACCTCGAAGAACAGCCGGCCCTCGTCCTCCCACACCTTGACGGTGGCCGTCGAGCCCTGGCCGGCGTGCTTGCCCGCGTTCTGCAGCGCCTCCATGCAGCAGAAGTAGGCCGCCGCCTCGGTCTCGGGTGAGTAGCGGTGGAGGTCGGTCGCGACCACGGCGGTCTCGAGCGCGGCCCGGCCGGCCGCGGCCCGCAACGCCTCCTCGAGCCCGCGGTCGATGAGCAGCGGCGGGTAGATGCCGTGGGCCAACGCCCGCAGCTCCTGCACCGCGTCCTGGAGGTCGATCCCGAGCTGGTCGAGCAGCTCGAAGGCCGCCTCGGCGTCGGTCTCGGCGAGCTTGCGGGCCAGGCGCACGTTGACCGCCAGCGCGACCAGGTGCTGCTGGGCCCCGTCGTGGAGGTTCCGCTCGATCTGGCGCCGCGCCGCGTCGGACGCCGCGACGATGCGGGCCCGGGAGGCCTGGAGCTCGTCGGCCTGCCGGCGCACCTCTTCGAGTGACTCCTGGAGGGCCGAGTCGAGCTCGACGTTGTGCAGGGCCAGGGCGACCTGGCGGGCCAGCTCGGTCAGCATCGTGTCGTCGTCGGTCGTGAACTGGTCGCCGCCGGGCGGCCGGACCGCAACGATCAAGCCGAGCACCTGGCCCGAGTGCGTGGTCGGGGCGACCCGGAGGATCGAGTCCCGGCGGCCCTCCAACATCGCCGGCAGCCATACCTCGAGCCACGCGGTCCCGGTCACGCCGGCCCGGGCCACCACCGACCGCTCCTCCTCGTTCAGGGCCAGCCGGGTGACCGGCACGTCGGGGACCGAGATGGTCCGCTCCAGCCGGCCGCCCGAGCCGGTCCAGACCTCGGCGGCGCTGAGCGCAAGGGTCTTTCGGAGCGACTCGGCCACCTGCAGGAGCAGCTCGTCCATCGGGATGGCGCGCGACAGCCGGCTCCCGAAGGTCCGCAGCACGGTGTCGGGGGCCTCCCGCTCGCCGTAGACGATGCGGTTGGCGGCCTGGCCGAGCCGCTGGCGGGCCGGGCCGTAGAGGAGCGAGGCGACGGCGGCCGCCACCATCGAGTACACGAGCAGGGAGCGCTCACCGTGGCTGGACGGGCCCTGCCCGAGGCCGAGCACGATCACCAGATAGACGACCACCACGATCCCGGTCAGGCCGGCCAGCGACACCGTGTGGGCGAGGATCCGGTCGATGCGAGCGGCGAAGCGGCGGGTGCCACCCATGACGACGGCCACCGCGATCGGGAGCAGCGACACCACCACCACCAGCGGGTATCGGGTCGGCCATTCCCAGAGGCCCCGCATGGCCAGCGCCACCAGCAGGATCTCGACCGTGAGCGCGGCGGCCCAACCGAACCACTGCATCCGCTGGCGCTCGAGGCCCGACGAGCGGGTGTAACGGCGCTGGGACCCGATGGCGCCGACGCCGAGCGCGACGAGGAGCTCGAGGCCGATCGGCCACAGTGGCAGCGTCGGGCGGCGTGTCCACAGCACGATCCCGAGGCCGGTGCCGAGCAGGTAGCCGGCGCCGATGGCGAACCGGCCGAGCCGGCAGCTGCCATCGGGAAGGCCGAGCAACAGGTGCATGATCGCGACCGGCAGCAGGGCCAGCGCGACCGGCTCGCCGACGCGGGCGAACGAGAGCAGCCCCGCGGAAACCACGGTGCCGTGGCCGTGCGCCTCGATGAGCGCAGAGAGCACCGTGGCCATCCCACCGAGCCCGGCCGCCAGCAGCACCAGGACCGGCTGGCGCTCCGACGGCCGACGGGCCAGCGCGAAGATCCCGGCCAGCGCGAACACAACGACGACGATCCCGCGGACCACCTCGGTCTGGAGGTCGCCGTGGCGGTCGATGAGCGGGGACGCGACGCCCCCGACCAGCGCGATGGCGGCCAGGACCACCCCGAGCAGGGCCGGGACCGGCCTGGCCGGTTCGCGTCGCTCCTTCTCCCGGGTCCTGCCGAGCTGGCTGACGACGATCGGTGCGCTGATCGGGCCGCTCACTGGACTGCCGATGGAGCGCTTCCCCCGACCGGCTCGGGCTGGGCGTTGCCGGTGCCGTCGTCTTCCACACGACCGTCGCGCATCCGGATGATCCGAGAAGCCGGCGCCGCCACCTCCTCGTCGTGGGTGACGAGGAGGATCGCCTGGCCGCCCGCGTGCAGACGCCGGAACAGCTCGAGGACCTCGAGGCCGCCCTCGGAGTCGAGCGCGCCGGTCGGCTCGTCGGCGAGGAGCAGGGTCGGCGCGTTGGCCAGCGCCCGGGCGATGGCCAACCGCTGCCGCTGGCCGCCCGACAAGACGCCCGGCGCGCTGCGGGCCTTGTCGCCCAGGCCGAGCAGGTCGAGCAGGTCGCGGGCGCGGCTCTCGGCCTGGCGCCGCTTGGTCCCGGCGATGACCGCGGGCAGCGTCACGTTCTCGAGCACGCTCATCCCCTCGAGCAGGTTGAAGAACTGGAAGACGATGCCGATGTGGCGCCGCCGCATGCGGGCAAGGTCGTTCTCGTCCTTGTCGGTGAGCGATTCTCCGGCGACCGTGATCTCGCCCTCGGTCGGGGCGTCGAGCCCGGCCACCAGGTTGAGAAGGGTCGACTTGCCGCACCCCGACGGGCCCATGACGGCCACGAACTCGCCCTCGGCCATGGTCATGTCGAGGCCGCGCAGCGCCCGCACCGGGACCCCTTCGGACTCGTAGGTCTTGCGGACCCCGCGGGCCTCGATGACGTTCATCGGCTCTCCTCTCAGCCCGCGCCGAGCGGTGCGGGGGTCGGTCTGTTCGCCGCCGGGATTCGCCACGCCGACACCGGGGTGTCCCGGCCCTTCACGAGGGCGGCCGGCAGCTGCTCCATCTCGGGGGGCGACGCCAGGTCGCGGTAGGTGGCCTCGGACAGCACCGTGTCCCCGGGCTCGGCCCACTGCTGGAGCCGCTGGGACAGGTTGACCGTGTCGCCGACCAGCGTGTACTCGAGCCTTTCCTCCGAACCGAGCAGCGCCGCCGCGACCGGCCCGGTGGTGACCCCGATGCCGAGGCCGAACTCGGCCAGCCCCTGCTCGCGCCAACTCCGGTTCACCTCGTCTTGGGCCTCGTGCATCGCGAGCGCGGCCTGCACGGCCCGCTCGGCGTGGTCCTCCATCGCGACGGGGGCGCCGAAGACCGCCATCACCGCGTCCCCGACGAACTGCATCACCGTGCCGTCGACCGACAGGATCGCCTTGTTCATCTCGCTCCGGTGCACGTTCAGCTGGCCGGCCAGCGCGCTCGGGTCGGCGTGCTCGGCGATGGTCGTGTAGCCGCGGATGTCGGACATGAGCACGCTCACCACGAGCTCCTTGGTCTCGCCGGCCTGGCGGCCCTGGCTCCGCAGCATCTCGGCGACGCCACCGGGAAGGAGGCGGCTGAGCGTCTCGCCCTGCTCCTCCCGGTTCACGATGGCCTCGTGGAGCATCCGCAGCCGGCGCAGCGAGCTCTGCCCGCCGCCGCTCGCGTCCTGGGCCAGCTTCAAGAAGAGCTTCTCGACCGCCTCGGCCGCCGCAGCGGGGGTGGTGCCCTGCGCGACCGCGATGGCCTTGATCGGCCGGCCCTCCGCGACCAGTCGGAGCAGGTCCTCGTCGGCGACCCCGAGGTCGCTCTTGTCGGTGACCGGGTGGACCATGGCCTCGACGATGGTCGGGTCGAGCACCGAGCCACCCGTCGCGACCGTGCGCACGGCCCGGGCCAGCTGGTCGCCCTCGGCGACCCGGTCCTTCAACAGGTATGCGTACCCGGCCGCGCCCTGCTCGAGCAGCGAGATCGCGTACTCGGGGTCGTCGAACTGGGACAGCACGACCACGCCGGTCCCCGGGTGGCGCTTGCGGATCTCGTGGGCCGCGTCGATGCCCTCGCGCTGGAACGACGGCGGCATCCGGATGTCGGTCACGACGACCTGGGGCGCCGCCTCGGTGGCTCCCGCGACCAGCCCGTCGTAGTCGGCCGCCGTGCCGACGATGGTCAGGTCGGGCTCGAGCGACAACAGCGCCCGCACGCCCTCGCGCACGATGAGGTTGTCGTCGGCCAGGAAGACCCGGATGCCCACGTCGCCGACGGGCTGCCCGTCCGCCGACACCTCAGTCCTGCTCCTCCCGGCGGTGGCCCGAGGAGAGCTCGGTCAGGGCGTCCCGGTCGATCTCGCCGGCGCCGGCCACGGCCAGCTTGCAGTCGGTCACCGCACGGATGGTGGAGGTTCGCTTCCCGCCCTCCAAGATGGCCCGCTCGCCGTGCATGGAGCCGGGCCCGTACTCGGCCATGCGCTTCCCGTCGACCTCGATCCGGACCACGCCGTCGAGGACGAGGAACAGCTCGTCACCGGCCTCGCCCTGCTCGGTGATCGCGGCGCCCTTCTTCACGTTGCGGATCTTCGGCTTGGCCGAGCCCTGCATGAGCTCGATCGACAGCTGGCGCTCGAGGGCCGACTCGACCTCGGTCGTGAGGGCGGGGGAGTCCCGGTCGCCCCACGGGCTGTGCTTGCCGAACGCCCGCCGGTACCAGTTGTTGAAGTCGATGACGCCGCTCTTCGACAACAGCTTCCCGGCCGAGTCGTAGACCCAGTGGCGGGGGAACGGGCTGGCGCCGGTCATCTCCTGGCTGACCTTGCCGTCGGCCCGCAGGGTGAGCGAGAGCGTGGTCCAGGCGAGCGGGGCCGAGAACTGGACGAACGGGGGTCGGCGGACCCGCCGTGGCGCCGGCACGCCGGTCCTCCCGCCGCAGGTCTGGACGAAGGTCACCTCGGTCTCGCTCACCGTCGGCTCGGGATGCAGGTCGCTCAGGGCGACCGCCTGGAACGTCGCCTCCTTCGAACCGATCCGCAGTGTGGTCGCGCCGATCATCCCGCCACCGGACTGGCCGTATTTCACGATGCGCCCGTCCTCCACTTCGGCCCAGCCGCGCAGCTGGTTGGCGAAGCGGAACTTGTCGGCGTCGCGCAGTGCCACGAGGTCGGTGACGACGTCGGGCGGGGCCTGGTCGTAGTGGGCGACACCCATCTCAAATGGGAGCTTGGTGCTGAGGCCGGAGATGGCCTCCGACGGGATCCACGAGATCGAGGTGACCGCCGCATCGATCCGCATGGCCTTCTTGGTGATTCGGTCTGGCTGGGTCATTGTTCGACTCCCCCGCTCCGCCACTGGTGTGGTCTTGCCCTAACGGTACGTTTTTCCAGGCACGGGGCCAAGGGTGATGACCCGTGTGCGTGCGTGAGGCTGGCACCCCTGCCCGAGCCCGGGCCGGTTGGGTGAATCGGGTGCCTAGGCCGGGAGGCCGAGGTCGGCCAGGGCGGCCCGGGCGGCACCCAGCCCGCACATCCCGTGCACCCCGCCACCCGGAGCGGTGGACGCCGAACAGAGGTAGACGCCCTTCAACGCGGTCCGGTACGGGTTCAGCCGCGGCGTCGGCCGGAAGATCGTCTGGCGCAGGTTCGAGAAGCCGCCGTTGATGTCACCCCCGATGTAGTTGGGGTTGTGTGCCTCCATGTCGGCGGCGGTCATGGTCGACCGGGCGAGGATCAGGTCCTTGAACCCCGGCGCGAACCGCTCGATCTGGGCCTCGATGACCCCGGTCATGTCGGTGGTCGAGCCGGACGGGACGTGGCAGTAGCCCCACAGCGTCTGCTGGCCGGCCGGGGCCCGGGTCGGGTCGACGATGCTGGCCTGGGCGATCAGGCAGAAGGGCCGCTCGGCGTGGCGTCCCGCGTTCACCTCGGCCTCGCTCAGCTCCACCTCTTCGAGCGGGCCGCACACGTGCACCGTCCCGGCCTCGCGGCACGCAGGGGCCGCCCAGGGCACCGGTCCCGACAGCGCCCAGTCGACCTTGCACACGCCGGGCCCGTACCGGAACCGCTCGAGCGACCGGCGGCTGCGCGGACCGAGCCGATCGCCGGCCAGTTCCACGAACTGGCGTGGGGAGACATCGAGCATGACCGCCTTGGCCTCGGGGAGCTCGTCGAGGCTCGTCACCCAACGGTCGGTCACGACCCGCCCGCCCAACGACTCGAGCTCGGCGCGCAGCGCGTCGACGATGTGCTGGCTGCCCCCGGCGACGACCGGCCAGCCCATCGCGTGGGCGACCATGATGAACAACAGCCCGAAGGATCCGGTGAGCGGCGCCGTGAGGGGGAGCATCGAGTGCGCGGCGGCGCCGGCCACGATCGCCCGGCCCTCCTCGGTCTTGAACCGGCTGGCGATCCAGTGGGCCGGTTGCAACCCGATGGCCCCGAACCGCGCCATCGCAAACGGGTGCCGGGGCACCGTGATCAGCGGTGCGAGCACCGACGGGAGGATCTTGTCGACGTCGCGGACGAGCGGCCCGAGCAGTCTCCGATACCTGGCCGCGTCCTCGCCGAGCGCGTCGGCGGTCTGGTCGAGCGTTGACAGGAGCGCCGCGGCGCGCCCGCCGTCCAACGGATGGGCGAACGCGACCTTGGGCGTGCGCAGCTCGACGCCGCGTCCGGCCAGGTCGACGTCGCGGAAGAACGGGGACGCGATCAACAACGGGTGCACGGCCGAGCACACGTCGTGATGGAAGCCTGGAAGCGTCAGCTCGGCGGTCCGGCTGCCACCGCCGATGCTCGACGCCCCCTCGAAGACCTCGACGGAGAGTCCCTTGCGGGCGAGCACGACGGCCGCCGCCAGTCCGTTCGGGCCCGAACCGACCACCACGACGTCTGACACCGGCGGGATCGTAGCGCCTGGACCCGAACGCCCCGGCGTGGGTCGCATCGCGCCCGGAGCGTCAGTCGGCGTTCAGCTCCGGCCTCCGGCGGGGGTCGGCTTCACGGAGGCCCCGTCCCTCGTCGCGGCGGCGGCCTTCACGACGGCCACGACCTCCGCGTTGGACGCTCCGGGCCCGAGGACCGCGTAGATCCCCGCCTCCAGCATCTTGGGCAGGTCCACGTCGGGCACGATCCCGCCCACCACGACCGGCGTGTCGAGGCCGGCATTGCGAAGCGAGGCCACCACCGCCGGGGCGAGGGTCAGGTGGGCGCCGTTGTGCATTGACACGCCGACCACGTCCACGTCCTCCTCGATGACCGACGCCGTGATCATCTCGGTCGTCTGGCGCAGGCCCGCGAAGACGATCTCGAAGCCGCCGTCGCGCAGGATCCTCGCCACCACCCGCAGCCCGCGGTCGTGGCCGTCCAGGCCGACCTTGGCCAGGAGCACGCGGACCGGGCGATCGTCTGGCACTACACGTACGACCGCTCGACCCAGGTTCCGAAGACCGACTCGAGCGCGCCCATGCACTCGCCGACGGTGACATACCGGGCCGCCGCCTCGATCAGTGCCGGCATGAGGTTGAGCGTGGGGTCGGTCGCCTCGGTCTCCAGGCGCTTGAGGGAGCTCCTGACTGCGTCGTCGTCGCGGGCCTGCTTGATCGACTCGAGGTCGGCCAGCTGTCGGCTCTCGACCTCCGGCTCGACGTAGAGGGTGGGGGGCTGGTGGTCGTCGCCGTCGGTGTACCCGTTCACCCCGACCTGGACCCACTTGCCCGAGGTGATCTTCGATTGGAACTGGTAGGCCGCGTCGGCGATCTCGGTGCCGAACCAGCCGTCCTCGATCGACGCGATCACGCCGTCGAGCATGGAGCCCGATCCGACGTCGAGCAGGTACGAGAAGATCGATTCGGCCTGCGATTCCAGCTCGTCGGTGAGGGACTCGACGAACCAGGACCCGCCGAGCGGATCGGCCACGTGCACGACGCCGGTCTCCTCGGCGACGACCTGCTGGGTCCGCAACGCCAGCCGCGCCGCCCGCTCCGTCGGGAGCGCCAGCGCCTCGTCGTAGGAATCGGTGTGCAGGCTCTGGGTGCCCCCGAGCACGGCGCTCAACGCCTCGATCGCGACCCGGGCCATGTTGACCTCGGGCTGTTGGGCCGTGAGCGAGACGCCGGCCGTCTGGGTGTGGAACCGCAGCTGCAGAGAACGGCCGTCGGTCGCTCCGTAGCGATCCCGCATCCAACGGGCCCAGATGCGCCGCGCGGCCCGGTACTTCGCGATCTCCTCGAAGAAGTCCATGTGCGCGTTGAAGAAGAAGCTGAGCCTCGGCGCGAACTCATCGACGGCCAGGCCCGCCGCGAGCGCCGCCTCGACGTACGCGAACCCGTTGGCGAGCGTGAACGCGAGCTCCTGGGTCGCCGTCGAACCGGCCTCGCGGATGTGGTAGCCCGAGATGGACACGGGATGCCACCGCGGAAGCTCGGCTGTCGCGAAGCGCATGAGGTCGGTGACCAGCCGGACGCTCGGGCGCGGTGGGAACACGTACTCCTTCTGGGCCTGGTACTCCTTCAAGATGTCGTTCTGGATGGTGCCGCTGAGGGCGTGGCGCGCCACCCCGGTGCGGTCGCCCACGCCCACGTACATGGCCATGATCACGGCGGCCGCCGAGTTGATGGTCATCGACGTGCTGACCGTGCCGAGATCGATCCCCGAGAACAGCGTCTCCATGTCGGCCTGGGTGTCGACCGCCACGCCGGCCCGCCCGACCTCGCCCTTGGCCAGCGGATCGTCGGAGTCGCGTCCGAGGAGCGTCGGCATGTCGAANNGCCGCCGTCCCGAAGCCGGCGAACTGGCGCATCGTCCACAGGCGGGAGCGGTACATCGATGCGTACGGGCCCCGGGTATACGGCCATTGCCCGGGCAGCTCGGCGTCCTCGGGCCCGTAGACCGGCTCCAGGGGCACGCCCGACATGGTCTCGAACGGGACGTCGCGACGAGAAGACCGGTCGTACTCGGCTTGCCACTTCTGTCTGTCGCCCACGAGGACACGCTACAGAGCCGGGTGCCGACCCGCGGAAATGGGTGATGTGCTCAGATGGGCGGTTCGAGCCGGTCGACCGGCCGGTTCGAGGAAGGTAACCATGGCCTACGCAATCGTCCACACGTTCAAGGGCGCGACGAAAGAGCAGTACGACAACGCCGTTGCGGCCGTGCACCCGAAGGACGGCCTTCCGCCCGGGCAGACATTCCACGTCGCCGGGATCGCCGATGGCAACCTCGTCATCGTGGCCGTCTTCGACTCCGAAGCGTCCTGGGACGCCTTCCGTGACGGCACGCTCGTGCCCGGCCTGGCTTCGGTCGAGAACGGCCCGGGAGGCCCGCCGGACCAGGTCGCATTCGAGGCACACAACCTGCAGACCGCGTAGGCGGCATCGGCTGGCAGCGCCGCTGCCAGCCGATGCTCTCGACCGGATCGCTCACCCGCCCGTGCGTACGCTGGCGCGATGAGCGCACTGGCCCCCGTCACCTCCGAGCAGCGAGACCGCGCCCTCGAGGTGCTCCTAAGTCCCGACCTAGAGCCCATCGTCGACATGGTCGGATGGTCGCCGGCACCGGACACGTACGAGGTGGCCTCGGCCGACGGCTCGGCGCGCTTCACCAGGTCGCCGGAGGGCGAGTTCTGCGTGGAATCGGTGAACGGCCAGAACCCCCTGGCCGACCAGGACACCGCCCGGTTCGGTGACCTCGAGTCGGAACGAAAGACCAGATTCGCCTAAGTGTGCCAGCGAACGAGGAAGTGGGCGAACTGGTCAGGCGCCCCGACCGGCGGTTCCGGCTCGTTAAAGCCTGATCACCGTGATTCCGGGAACGTCGTCGTAATCCCCGTCTTGGGATGCGACCGGGATCCGATTGGCGATCGCGGTGGCGGCGATCCACGAGTCGTTGATCGGCATCCGCTTGCCTTGGTCACGCAGGGCGAGACGAAGCGTGGCCCACGAGTGAGCGACTTGCTCGTCGATGGGAAGAGGGTCGAGTTCTTGAACCTTGGACAGCGTCTCCAATCGACGTGCCCGAACCTCTCCGGTCTCGGCTGCCAACACACCCAGTCGGAGCTCGCCGACTGTCACAACTGAGACGGCCACCCGTTGGGGCGGGCGTTCAGACAACGGTCTGTCTTGTTCGAGGGCGATGAAGAGGGAGGTGTCGGCGAGCGCCAATTCGACAGCCGATTCGCCGAACCGCTCGGTCATTGGATAGGCATGTCGTCAGTGGTCCCGGGGAGCAGGTCGGCCAACTCACCGACCAGTTCGGCATCAGCACGCCAGTCGTCACTTCCGCGAATGAAGGCATTCCAAGCGATGGACCGGGGCCGGGGAGCCAATGGCACCAGCTCGGCGACACGACGACCGCTCACCGTCACCGTCAGGTGCTCTCCCGCTTCGACTCGGCGCAGCACGGCACTCACGTCATTGCGAAGCTCCCGCGCTGGGATCTCGGGCATAACAAGAGCGTAGCAGTACTGCTACATAGGGCATTCACGAAGGTCTGGAACGTGCCATCTGGATGCCAGAGACCCAGTTGGAAAGCGAACAAGTGTTCGCTACACTCCGCGCGTGAGTGGAGGACTTCTCCCGCAACCCGGACATGGCCCGGGACCGGTCCTGGCCTCCGAACGGGTGCTTCCGGTCGACGAGCCACTGGGAGCGCTCTTCCCCGGGGCGGGGCTCCAGCGCGGGAGCCTGGTCGGGGTCTCGGGACCGGGCGGCGTGACCCTGCTCCTATCACTCCTGGTGGGGCCGCTCTCCCAGGGCTCGTGGGCGGCAGTGGTCGGACTGCCCGACCTCGGGCTCGAGGCCACCGCTGCGATGGGTGTGGACCTCGGTCGCGTCGCCCTGGTTCCGGAGCCCGGCCCGAGTTGGACCGCGGTCATAGCGGTGCTGCTCGATGCGCTGGACCTGGTCGTGGTCCGCCCGCCTGGGCATTGCCGCTCCGCCGACGCTCGCCGCCTCGCCGCCCGCGCTCGTGAGCGGGGGTCGGTCCTCATGATCGCAGGGGGTGGCCCGGCGTGGCCCGAACGCCCCGACATCGAACTGGCCGCGGAGGCCGACGGCTGGGAGGGGCTCGGTGCCGGCGAGGGCACCCTCCGGCGACGACCGGGCAGGGTCGTGGCCTCGGGACGACGCGCTGGCGGCCGCCCCCGGACGATGACCTGCTGGTTGCCCGGACCCGATGGCCGGTTGGTTCCCCGGCGGTCCAGGGATGAACCGACGGTGGTGGCGCACGAGCCGCCCGAGAGGGTGGCGTGGGCGGGGTAGGGGTGGTCCGCACCCTGGTTGTCTGGTGCCCGGACTGGCCGGTGGTGGCGGCCGGGTTCGGTGGAGAGGAGCCGGTCGCGGTGGTGGCGGCCGGTCGGGTGGTGTGCTGTTCGGCCGCCGCGCGCGACAAGGGGGTGCTGCTCGGGATGCGGCGCCGGGCCGCCGAGGGCCGGTGTGCCGACCTCGTCGTCCTCCAACGCGACGAGGCCCGCGAGGCCCGCGCCTTTGACCCGATGGTCGCGGCGGTCGCGCTCTTGGCCCCCGAGGTGGAGGTCACCAGGCCCGGTCTCTGCGCGCTGGCGACGCGCGGCCCGGCTCGGTACCACGGTGGCGAGAGCGCCCTCTGCCGGGCGGTGGCCGAGGCCGCGCGCAGCGCGGTGTCGGCCGCGTGCGATGTCGCTGATGCGGTGGTCCGGGTCGGGGTGGCCAACGGCCCGTTCGCGGCGGCCCTTGCGGCGCGCCGCGCGGTGGTGGTTCCGCGCTCGGGGACCGAGGAGTTCCTGGCCGGGTTCCCCGTCGAGATCCTCGGGCGCCCGGAGCTGGCCGATCTGCTGGTGCGCCTTGGCATCGGAACGCTCGGCGCGTTCGCCGCGCTCGACCCGGCGATGGTCGCGGCCCGGTTCGGGCCCGACGGCGCCCTGGCCTACCGGCTGGCTCGGGGCCTGGACGACCGCTCCCTCCGTTCGCGCCCCCCACCGGTCGAGGTCGGCTCGGTGGTCGAGCTCGACCCGCCGGCCGAACGGGTGGACGTCGCCGCGTTCGCAGGGCGGACGTTGGCCGAGGACCTGATGACCCAGCTCGAGGAGCGGGGACTGACCTGCACCCTCCTCACGATCGCTGCGGAGACGGACCACGGCGAAGAGCTCGTCCGCCGCTGGCGCAGCGAGGACGGCCTCGGTCCGGACGCGATGGGGGAGCGGCTGCGGTGGCAGCTCGAGGGATGGCTGGCCGGGACCGTTGCCGAGGCGGCCCCGACCGCCGGGATCATCCGGCTCTCGTTCCGCGCCAGCGAGGTGATGCCGGCCGGCGGTCAACAGATGGGCTTCTGGGGCGAGGTCTCGATGGCCGACCGCCGGGCCGTCCGGGGCCTCGACCGGCTGCGGGGGATGCTCGGTCCCGACGCCGTCTTCACCGGCGCGCTCCTCGGTGGCCGGGGACCGGGGGACCGGGTGTCCCTGGTCGCGTGGGGGGACATCCGGCCGGGCGTCCGGGAGGACAGACCGTGGCCGGGCCGGCACCCCGATCCCGCGCCGGCGCTGGTGCATCGCCGGGCCCGCCGGGCCGAGGTGAGGGACGGGGTCGACCGGCCGGTCGAGGTGAGCGCCCGGGGACGGCTCAGCGCGGCGCCGGGATCGGTCTCGGTCGAGGGAGGGCCGGCCGGAGCCGTCGTCGCGTGGGCCGGCCCGTGGCTCCTCGACGAGCGGTGGTGGGATCCGCGGGCCGGCCGGCGTCGGGCCCGGTTCCAGCTGGTGGGGGAGGACCGGACCGCGTACCTGTGCTTCGTCGAGCGGAACCAGTGGTGGGTCGAGGCCACCTATGACTGACCGTGTCGGCTACGCCGAGCTGCACGCCCACTCCAACTTCAGCTTCCTCGACGGCGCGTCCCATCCCGAGGAGCTGGTCGCTGAAGGAGCCCGGCTCGGCCTCGGCGCGCTGGCGCTCACCGACCACGACGGCCTCTACGGCGTGGTCCGCTTCGCCGAGGCGGCGCGGGCGGTCGGCCTGCCGACCGTCTTCGGTGCCGAGCTGACCCTCGACCTGGCCCGTCGGCAGAACGGCATCGCCGACCCCGAGGGGGCCCACCTCGTCGTGTTGGCCCGGGACCCGACCGGGTACGCCCGGCTGAGCCGCGTCATCGCAGACGCACAGCTGGCCGGCGGGGAGAAGGGGAACCCGACGTTCTCGCTCGGGAGCCTCTTCGAGGCCCATGACGGTCACTGGCTGGTCCTCACGGGGTGCCGGAAGGGGACGGTGCCGGCCGCGCTCGCGACGAGCGGGCCGAGCGCGGCGGCGCGTGCCCTCGACCGGTTGGTGGAGGGGTTCGGGCGCGACAACGTGGCCGTCGAGCTGTGGCACCACGACCAGCCGTTCGACTCGGCCCGCAACGACGCCCTGGCCCGGCTGGCCATCGCTCGGGGGATCGACCCGATCGCCACGTCCAACGCCCACTACGCCGCGCCGTCGGGCCACCGGCTCGCCGCCGCGCTCGCGGCGGTGCGGGCCCGGCGCTCGCTCGACGAGATGGACGGCTGGTTGCCCGGCGGCCCGAGCGCGCACCTCCGCTCGGCGGCCGAGCAGGCCCGGCGGTTCGCCCGCTATCCCGGCGCGGTGGCGCGCTCGGGCGAGCTCGGCGGGGAGCTGGCCTTCGACCTCCGGCTGCTCGCGCCCGGCTTGCCGCCGTTCCCGGTCCCGGACGGGACCGACGAGATGCGCTACCTCGTCGAACTGGTGGAGCGCGGCGCGGCGCGGCGCTACGGGCCCCGGGACGCCGAGCGGGTCACGGGGGCGTGGGCCCAGCTCGACCACGAGCTGGAGGTGATCGAGGCGCTCGGGTTCCCGGGCTACTTCCTGGTGGTGTGGGACATCGTCCAGTTCTGCCTGCGCAACGACATTTACTGCCAGGGGCGCGGCTCGGCGGCCAACTCGGCCGTCTGCTTCGCCCTGGGGATCACCAACGCCGATGCGGTCGGGCTCGGGCTCTTGTTCGAGCGGTTCTTGTCCCCCGAGCGCGATGGCCCGCCCGACATCGACATGGACATCGAGAGCACGCGGCGCGAGGAGGTCATCCAGTACGTCTACGAGCGCCACGGCCGGCTGCACGCGGCCCAGGTGGCCAACGTCATCACCTATCGACCCCGCTCGGCGTTGCGTGACGCGGCGAAGGCCCTCGGCCACGCGCAGGGCACGATCGACGCGTGGTCGCGCCAGCTCGAGCCTCGGCGCTCGCTCGCCCACGCCGAGCACGTCGCGCCGGGTGAGATCCCGGGGCCCGTCCTCGCCCTGGCCGGTGCCATGGACGGGTTCCCGCGGCATCTGGGCGTCCACTCGGGCGGGATGGTCATCTGCGACCGGCCGGTGGTCGAGGTGTGCCCGGTCGAGTGGGCGACCAAGCCCGGCCGGACCGTGTTGCAGTGGGACAAGGACGACTGCGCGGCGATCGGGCTGGTGAAGTTCGACCTGCTCGGCCTGGGCATGCTCGAGGCGCTGCACCGCACGGTCGACCTGCTCGCCGACTCCGGCGGGCCGGTGCTCGACCTGGCCGAGCTGCCCCAAGACCCCGGGGTCTACGAGATGCTGTGCCGCGCCGACACCGTCGGGGTGTTCCAGGTGGAGAGCCGGGCCCAGATGGGCACCCTGCCCCGGCTGCGCCCCGAAACCTTCTACGACCTCGTGATCGAGGTGGCCCTCATCCGGCCCGGGCCCATCCA
>PMOQ01000040.1:0-18405 GCA_003161255.1 Acidimicrobiaceae bacterium
TTGGAGCGCATCGACAACGTCGTGCCCTCGCCCTCGTCCCAGTGGCGGGTCTCTTGCACGATCCGTTCGCCCGACCCGAGCTGGACCACCTGCCGGTCCGCCTCGAAGGTGATCGCCCGCAGGAGCGAGCGCATCGAGTTGAGGTTCTTGATCTCGCAGCGAGTGCCCAGGGGTTCGCCGTGCCGCCGGACCGACACGTTCGCGTCGACCCGCATCGACCCCTCCTCCATGCGCCCGTCCGAAGCGCCCGTCGCGATGAGGATCGACCGGAGCTCGCCCGCGTAGGCGCGGGCCTGGGCCGCCGAGCGGACGTCGGGGGCGCTCACGATCTCGACCAGCGGCACGCCGGCCCGGTTGTAGTCGACCAGCGCGTAGTCGGCGCCGCCGATCCGCCCGGTGCCGCCGATGTGGGTCGTCTTGCCGGTGTCCTCCTCCAGGTGGGCCCGCTCGATCCCGACGGTCGACCCGTCCGGGAGCTCGAGTCCGCCGCCGGTGTTGATCGGCGCGTCGTACTGGGTGATCTGAAAGTCCTTCGGCATGTCGGGATAGAAGTAGTTCTTCCGGTGGAACGTCGACGGCCTGATCTCGCAGCCCAGCGCCGTCCCGATTCGCATGGCCAGCTCCACGGCGTGGCGATTCAGCACCGGGAGGGACCCGGGAAGACCGAGGCACACCGGACAGACATTGGTGTTCGGCTCGTCGCCGAACGCGTTCGGGCAGCCGCAGAACAGTTTGGTCCGGGTCGCGAGCTCGCAGTGGACCTCGAGCCCGATGACCATCTCCCAACCCTCCGCTAATCCCGCGTCGGTCACCGTCTCCCCCCGGCCCGGGCCGGCGCGGCGCGTTCGACGGCGCCCGCCACCGCGAACAGGGTCGGCTCTCCGAGCGCCGGGGCCATCACCTGCACGCCGACCGGAAGGCCCAGCTCGTCGCCACCGAACGGAACGCTGATGGCCGGGTGGCCGGCCAGGTTGGCCGGCACCGTGCAGGAGTCCGACAGGTACATGGCCAGGGGGTCCTCGGTCCGGTCGCCGATCCCGAACGCGGTCGTCGGTGTCGTCGCCCCGAGCAGCGCGTCGAACCTCAGGTAGGCGAGGGCGAACCCGTCGGCGACCAGCGTGCGGACACGCTGGGCCTTCGCGTAGTAGGCGTCGTAGTACCCGGCCGAGAGGGCGTAGGTTCCGAGCATGATGCGGCGCTTCACCTCGGCACCGAACCCGGCCGTCCGGGTGGCCACGTTCATCGCGGCGACGTCGGGAGCGTCGACCCGCAGCCCGAACCGAACGCCGTCGAATCGGGCCAGGTTGGAGGACGCCTCCGCCGGGGCAATCAGGTAGTAGGCGGCCAGGCCGTAGCGGAACTGGGGGATCGAGATCTCCTCGACCAGGGCCCCGGCGGACCCGAGCGCCTCGGCGGCCTCGCGGACCCGGGCGGCCACCTCGGGCGCCGTGTCCTCGACCAGCTCGGTGACGAGCCCGATCCGCTTCCCCTCGACGCCCGCCTCGACAGCCGACAGGACATCGGGGGCCGGGGCGTCGAGGGAGGTGCTGTCGCGCCGGTCGTGGCCGCCGATGACCTCCAGCATCAGCGCGGCGTCGCCGACCGTCGCGCTGAGCGGCCCGATCTGGTCGAGCGAGCTCGCGAACGCGATCAGCCCGTAGCGCGACACGACGCCGTAGGTCGGCTTCATCCCGACCACCCCGCACAGCGCCGCCGGCTGGCGGATCGACCCACCCGTGTCCGATCCGAGCGCCACCGGCACGAAGCCCGCCGCGACCGCCGCGGCCGATCCCCCACTCGAACCGCCCGGCACTCGATCGTGGTCGTGGGGGTTGCGGGTCGGGCCCGAACAGGAGTTCTCGGTCGAGGACCCCATGGCGAACTCGTCCATGTTGGTCTTGCCGATGGGGATCGCCCCCGCGGCGCGGAGCCGTTCGACGACCGTGGCGTCATAGGGCGGACGCCAGCCCTCGAGGATTCTCGACGAGCACGTCGTCGGGATGCCGGTCGTGCAGAGGTTGTCCTTCAGCGCTACCGGGACCCCGGCGAGCCGCCCCGGGTCCGACCCCGATGCCACGACGCGGTCGATCTCGTCGGCCCGTTCGAGCGCCTGGTCGGCCAGCACCTCCAAGAACGCGTGGATCTCGTGGTCGCCCGTCGCGATCTTCTGCAGGGACTCCTCGACGGACTCCCTCGCCGAGCGCGTCCCCGACCGCACGGCGTCGGCCAGGGCGATCGCGGCGCCGTTCACGGCTCGTCCCCGAGAATCCGGGGCACCCGGAACCGGCGGTCCTCGGCCGCCGGCGCCTCGGCCAGGACCGTGTCGCGGTCGAGGGTGGGCTCGGGCTCGTCGTCGCGCAACACGTTGTGCAGCGGCAGCGGGTGAGCCATCGGCTCCAGGTCTTCGACCTCGAGCTCGCCGATCTCGGCGGCATAGGCCAACGCCGCCGCCAACTGGCCAGTGAAACGAGTCAACTCGTCATCGCTCAGCTCGAGCCGCGCCAAGCGGGCGACATGGGCGACCTGTTCGGGGCCGATCGCCGGGGGCTTGGACGGTGGGCGGGCGTCCCCCCCGCTCATCCGTCGGATCCGGTGACCCGGCTCACGAACTCCGTGGCCCGCTTCTCGATCTCGTCGCGGTCGTAGTCGAGCGTGGAGACGTGGAAGCTCCGCTCCATCCACATCCGCTCGCAGCGGTCGCCGAGCGCAGCCGCGATGGTGTCACCGTTTGCGGGTGGGACCACGTGGTCGTCGCGGCTCGAGAGCAGGAGCACCGGGCACGAGATGTTGGCCAACTTCGCGCCGACCCCGTCGGCGGCGTCGAGCAACGAGAGGAGCGGGGCCAACGGTGTCTCGCGATAGGACAGTTCGGTCGCCCCGGGCTCGGCGATGTCCGAGCCGATGCCCTCCATGACCGTCTCCCCGGACTCGACCATGCCCTGCAGGATCGCGACCTGGTCGGCCGGTATCGACTGCACGAGCGGGTTGATCAGCACGAGCCCGGCTATCTCGGGGTGGTTCTCGCCCAGCCAGCACGTGAGGGTGCCGCCCATCGACAGGCCGACCACGGCCACCGAGTCACAGCGCGCTGCGAGATCGACATATGCCGCCTCGGCCGCCGCCGACCAGTCGGACCACCGGGTATCGAGCATGTCGGCCACCGCAGTCCCGTGCCCGGGCAGCAGCGGCGCCTCCACGGTGAGGCCGGCGTCGGCGATGGCGGACGCGACCCCCTTGATCGAGAACGGGTTCCCGGTGAACCCGTGGATGACCAGCGCCCCGTGGGCACCACCGGTCGCGGAAAACGGTTCTGCACCTGCCATAACGGGAGCGCTCACGTCGAGGGATGCTACCCGGGCCGACAGTGCTCCCGAAGAGGGTCATGGGAGCGGGAGGTGGGCCGGCCGAGCTAAACAGTCGGACACGTTCGGATCCCAGGTGCCAGCGTGGGGGGACGTTCGGCCCCGACCGGGCCCGCGCCGAGACCGCGACCGTGAGCCGAGACAGATAAAGGAGCGCTTCTCATGCCGTACGACTTCTTGAGCGACGAGTGGGTGGCCGAGGCTCGCAAGATCCGCGCCGAGTTCAAGCACCTGATGCCGCCGGTCACCAACCCGGTCCGTATCAACCTGGTCGTGACCGAGGTCCCGGACAGCGGCTCGATCGACGCCCACGTGGACACCTCGAGCGGCGATCTCGACATCGAGCGCGGCCACCTGGAGGGCGCCGAGCTCACGGTGACGCTGGACTACGAGACGGCCAAGGCCCTCCTGGTCGAAGGCAACCCCCAGGCGGCCATGTCCGCGTTCATGGCCGGCAAGATCCGGATCGACGGGGACATGTCGAAGCTGATGGCGATGCAGGGCACGGCGGCGCTCGGTGACACCACCGAGCTGGCCTCCCGCATCCGGGAGATCACGACGTAGCCGTT
Organism: Acidimicrobiaceae bacterium; assembly: GCA_003161255.1. Classification (GTDB taxonomy): domain Bacteria; phylum Actinomycetota; class Acidimicrobiia; order Acidimicrobiales; family RAAP-2; genus Palsa-461. The sequence goes on from PMOQ01000040.1 coordinate 3,932, forward strand.
ACTCCGAGCTTGCCCATCTCGGTCTCGAGCTGGGCCACGGTCCAGCGGTCGGGTTGGTCGATCGTGTCGGCCATGTTCCAGGGCTGGAAGAGCCGGATCGTGCCGCCCTGGACGAAGAACACCTTCCCGGTGGCGGGGCAGCCCTCGGTGGCCAGATAGGCCACGAGCGGCGAGATGTTCGCCGGGTCCCACACGTCGAACGCGCCAGACTCGGGTGCCTTCACAACGTCGGAGAGGCCCGGTGTGTTCTCGGTCATCCGGGTGCGGGCCGCCGGAGCGATCGCGTTGACCCGGACCCCGTAGCGGGTCAGCTCCTGGGCGGTGATGACCGTGAACGCGGCGATTCCGGCCTTGGCGGCGCCGTAGTTGGCCTGACCCGGGTTGCCGATCAGCCCGGAGGTCGACGAGGTGTTGATGACGGAGGCCTTGACCTCCTTGCCCGCCTTGGACTGCTCCCGCCAGTAGGCGGCCGCGTGGCGTGTCGGGACGAAGTGGCCCTTCAGGTGCACGTGGATGACCGAATCCCACTCGTCCTCGGTCATGTTGATGAGCACCCGGTCACGCAGGATGCCGGCGTTGTTGACCAGCACATGGAGGTCGCCGAAGGCCTCGACCGCCGAGTCGATGAGGCGCTTGCCGCCTTCCCAGTCGGCCACATTGTCGGCGTTGGCGATTGCCTCGCCGCCCATCCCCTTGATCTCGTCGACCACCTGCTCGGCCGGCGACCTGTCGTCGCCACTGCCGTCGATGGCGCCGCCGAGGTCGTTCACGACGATCTTCGCGCCCTCGGAGGCGAACAGCAGCGCGTGCTCCCTGCCGATGCCTCGCCCTGCCCCGGTGATGATGGCCACCCGGCCGTCCAGTGCGCCCATGTTCGCGGTGCTCCGTTCTTCTCTCGGGGCGGGCATTCGCCCATCCCGTGACCCGACCGTCTCGGCGGCGCCGGTCCTGCCGGAGCCCATCCAGACCGGCCGCGCACGGCGCGTTTGCCGCTTGTCGATGGTTCCTGACGGATCCCGACGTCTTCCGAAAATCAGGCTACCGGTGGCGCAGCGTAGCCAAAAAGCTGGCCACGGCCGCTGGAGTTGTCTTCACGCACTCCGGTGGGATGGGCGGCAATCGCGCCGGCAGACCCAAAGGGCCGTGCCGGGGATCCTGGCCGCAGGCGAACGGGACCAGGAATCCACCGGCACGGCGCGGAATCGCTAGGCGATGCCGTTGGGCGGGTTGAGAACGGGCATGCTCGCCGCGCTCTGCACCTCTGTGAGGGCCGGCGGGTCCGGGGCCAACGGGCCGCCGGTCACCGGGGTCATCCAGACGTGCATCATCGGTTGGCTCACCTGGTTGACGCTGCCGTTCGCGCACGGCCCTGCACTGTCGTTGCCGACCACCTTCCCCGAGCTGAAGCACAGGTCGGTGTGGATGTGCCACTGGGTCAGGCAACCGCCGGGCTGGGGCGGTGTGCTCCCACCGGTCTTCGCCATGAGATACATCGCCGCAAGCAACACGGCGCCGTGCGACGTGTTGGCGTAGACGAGAGCCGGGATCGCGGTCGGGCTGATGTCGATGCCCTCGCGGTAGACGGCCGGATTGATGTAGTGGACGATCCTCGCCCCGCTCTTGGTGACCGGGATGTAGCCGGCCGCCTTCGCCGCGGCGAGGCTCTTGTACGGGGCGACCGCCGCCACCGTCTGGTCGACCAGGGCCACCGCCGCGGCCTGCTGGGCGGCCGTGGGCTGGGCGACGCAGTTCGGCTCGGCCATCTCCATGCCGGCGGCCATCGTGGTCATGTTGTCGGGCCACAGGATCGGTCCCGCCGGCGACGTCGTCGGGAGCGAGAGCGGGGTGGTTGTGCCGCTCGACGTCGGTGCCATGGAGGGCATCGACGAACTCGACGACCCGGATGGCATGGAGGACGTGGACGACCCCGCCGATTGTGCCGGGCCGGCCTTGGCCGGCGAGGTCTTCGCGGACATGGACGACATCGACGAGGCCGCGGCGGCGGTGCCGGCCGTGCTCGCGATGGTGGCCGTGCCGAGCAGCGTCACCAACGCCACCGGAACCGCTCCGAGGGCCAGCCAACGCTCCCGCGTCTTCGAACCCGATCGTGCCGCGATCGGCGACAGGACAACCAGGGCCGCAGCGAACTCGATCGTGGTGGTCAGGAGCCCGACGAGGTCCATCGTCTCCCATCCCCGCACGATGTAGAGGGCGTAGGCGCAGAAGGTGCCAGCCAGCATCGCCACCGAGAGGGACTTCCAGTGGGCCTTGCTCATGAACGTCCACCAGAAGACGAGGCCGAACCCGATGGTGTCGACGATGAAGAGGATGGCGGTCACCCGCTCGCCGCCCCAGTGCGTGGGGATGATCGCAGCATGGACCACCGCGCCGACGAGCGAGCCGAAGAGAACGGCCTTGGCGGTGAAGCTGAGGCCGTCGAAGCGGCGGACCAGGCTTTGTGCCCGACTCGAGCCGTTGCCGGCCAACGCCCGCACGCCGTTCAGCGAGACCCAGATGAGTGGGACGAGCGCGACCAGGGCGATGAGTCCCGGGAGGTGCTCCGATGGCACCGTCAGAATTCCGTTTGCTCCTGTCATGTGCATTTCGAGCCTCCGATCGTGGTGCCGAATGATCCTGAGGTCGAAGGTAAGGGCCAAGTATGAGCATTCGATGAGGCAGGTTTGAGGGGATCATGAGCCTCGGCGGGCCCGGTGGCCTGCGGAAACGGCCGATGTGCCTGGTGCTCTACCCGCGGTCGGGTTGGGCGCGCTGCAGGTCTTCGAGCGCCGCCAAGGCCTCACCACCCCGTCCGGCCGGAACGAAGAGGTGGTCGTGGCGGAAGGCCGAGACCACGTTTGCCCCGATGGAGGTGGCGGCCAGCCTGGCCATGATCTCGGCCAGGAAGCCCACCGCGGCGAGGTCGGAGCCGACGCCGAGCGTGATCCACTCACAGGGGAATGCACACGCGAGCTCGGCCGACCGAGCGTCTTCGGCCCGGACGACGACGGTCACGCCTTCGGACTCACGGAACAGCATGAGGACGGCCAGCCCAGGCGGCGGCTCGTCGTCGCCGAGCGCACAGAACACGTAGGTGCCCGGGTGCAGCTCGGGCTCGATCGACGCCAGGAGCCGACCGAGATCCTTCTCCGGAGTCACCGGATCACCCCCTTTGTGTGTCTCACCCGGGCGTCACCACCCGCGTTCAAGGCAGGTAGGGCGGTTCCGGTAGCCAGGGAAACCAGTCCGGCAGATCGTTGTTCGGGGTGAGGGACCAACGAGCGGGTCGCTTCTCCAAGAACGCCCTGACCCCCTCGGTGGCGTCGGCCATGCGGCCGGTGTCGTAGATCGCCCGTGAGTCGATCCGGTGGGCATCCATCGGGTGGCCGGCCCCCAGCATCTGCCAGAGGAGCTGACGCGTGATCACCGCCGACACCGGCGCAACGTTGGTGGCGATCTCGCGGGCGAGCCCGGTCGCGACCGGCAGGACCTCGTCGGCCGGATGGAGGCTGCGGACGAGACCGCCTTCCAGCGCCTCGGCCGCCGGGAACACCCGACCGGTGAGACACCACTCGAGGGCCTGGCTGATCCCGACGATCCTCGGGAGGAACCAGCTGGCGGCACCGTCGGGGACGATCCCGCGCGCCGCGTAGACGAAGCCGACCTTGGCCCCGTCGGACAGAACCCGGATGTCCATGGGCAGGGTCATCGACGCGCCGACACCCACCGCGGGGCCGTTGATCGCCGCGATCACGGGCTTAAGCGAGCGGAAGATGCGCAGCACGAGCTGCCCTCCGGTGTCGCGCGGGGCCGGCCCCTCACCGATGTCGACGGTGGAACGGAAGGTCTTCGCACCCGAGCCGAGATCGGCGCCGGCGCAGAACGCCCGGCCGGCGCCGGTGACCACGACCGCACGGACCGCGTCATCGGCGTCGGTCTCGTCGAACGCCTCGAGCAGCTCGCCGAACAAGGTCATGTTGAAGGCGTTCAGGCGGTCCGGCCGGTTGAGGGTGATCGTCGCCACCCCGTCGGCGACCCCGTAGATCAGTGTCTCGGGCACGGCCGCTCCGTTCGGACGTTCAATCCGCCATCCACTCGCGCAGCATCCCGATGGTCCGCTCCCGGTCCGGCCCGGCAAACCGAGCGTTGAGGATCGTCACGCCGGCCTCGCGGTGCGCGGCCAGACGATCCTTCACGTACCCGGCCGGCCCGATCATCGACGTGGCGTCGATCAGCTCTTGGGGAACCTCGCGTGCCGCCTCGTCCCTGTGGCCGGAGAGGTACAGCTCCTGGATCTTGCCCGCGGCCTCCTCGAGGCCGTAGCGGCACGCGAGGTCGTTGTAGAAGTTCATGTCGGCCGCGCCCATGCCACCGATGTACAGCGCCAGCTGGGCCCTTCCGGCCTGGCGAAGATCGTCGAGGTCATCCCCGATCGCGACCGTGGCGCTCGCCACCACCTCGAGCGGGGCGAGGTCCGGGGACCTGTTGCTGGCGCCCTTCGCCAGCGACTCGCCCCAGACCTGGGCCGACCGCTCGGGCCAGAAGAAGATCGGGATCCACCCGTCCGCATTGCGGGCCGTGCTCTCGACATTCTTCGGGCCGATGGACGCGACGTAGATCGGGATCCGGTCCCGGACCGGGTGGTCGATCATCTTGAGCGGCTTGCCCAGCCCGAGCCCCAGACCCGGGGCGAGGGGGGCCTCGTAGTGGCGGCCGTGGAAGTCCAGTGGCTCACGCCGCCAGACGGTGCGACAGATGTCGATGATCTCCTCGACCCGGCCGACCGGGCTGTCGAAGGGAACCCCATGGAAGCCCTCGATGACCTGTGGCCCCGACGCGCCGATGCCGAGGATGCACCGGCCCCCCGACAACGCATCGATCCCTGCGGCGCTCATGGCCAACAGGGCCGGCGTGCGCGAATAGAACGGAAGGATCGACGAACCGATCTGGACCGTCTCGGTGGCGCAGGCCAGGAACCCCATCAGGCTGACCGCGTCCATCCCGTAGAGCTCCGACGCCCAGAGGACCTCGACGCCGGCCTTCTCCAGCCCCTGCGCACGCTTCACCAACGCGGCGGGGTCGTCCCGCCCGATACCTGCTCCGAGCCGCATCAGGCTCTGCCTTTCGTCGCGCGACGTGTCGCGTCCGGTCAGCCCGCACGCTAGCTATCGAGACGCGCCGACGCCCGGGCCCACCGATTTAGGGCAGCCTCAAGGCCGGCCGGCACCGGCCAATCGGCTCGGGAGTGGACGGCCCAGCCACCCGCTGAGCACCGAACCGACCGCGAGCAGCCGGTCGAGGTCGATGCCCGTGGTGGTGCCGAGATCGTCGAGGAGATAGACGAGGTCCTCGGTCGCGAGGTTCCCTCCGGCGTCGTCGGCGAACGGGGACCCACCCAGCCCCCCGACCGACGTGTCGAAGCGGGTGACCCCGAGCTCCAAAGCCGCGTACGCGTTCACGAGCGCCGTTCCCCGGGTGTCGTGCAGATGCAGGCCGACGTCGCTGCCGACCGTGGCCAGCACGTGTCGAATGACACTCGGGGTCGCCATACCGGTGGTGTCGGCCAGCGTGACCGTGGCGCCGGCGGCCATGAACCGCCCCGCAAGAGCGCCGACCGCAGCCGGGTCGGCGGCCCCCTCGTAGGGGGAGCCGAACGCGCAGGACACCACGACGTCGACCGTCGGGGCGGCCTCGATGATCAGCCCGGCCTGGTTGGCGGAGTCCTCGACGCTCATGCCGACGTTGCGGTGGCTGTACTCCTCCGAGCTCGAGACGGTGACGCTCAGATGCTCGATGCCCACCTCGAGGGCCCGTTGGCAGCCGATCAGGTTCGGAACGAGCGCCCACCAGGTGCAGCCGCCATCGGTTGGCAGGCCCTCGACCAGGGCGGCTGCACCGGCCATGGCCGGAACGGCCCGCTCCGACACGAACGCCGCCACCTCCATCGCCGAGAAACCGCATCGAGCGAGCGCCTCGATGAGGGCCAGGCGCCGCGCCACGTCGAACCGTGCCTCGCGCTGGAGGCCGTCGCGCGGCCCGACCTCTCGGATCGACACAGCGGCCGGCTCAATCATCGGGCTCCAGACCGGCCCCGGGCGCCGGCGCGCCGATGGCCCGGTAGAGCGCCGCCGACGCCATCTGCTCGAGCAAGCCGGCAACCACGGTCCGGTTCAAGGTCGCGGCGAGATACGGGGTGGAGTTGATGAGGCCGATGGCGGCATGCGTGGCCGCCCTGCGCAGCGCCTCGGGGACATCGGGAGCGATGCCGCCGAGCGCGACCACCCATTGCTCTGCGTACAGCCGCTGAGTGAGGCGAATGCGCTGCCTGGCCGGTGCCGGCACGTGGGCCAGGTCGCGGGCGTGCACCGTGATCAGCTCGGGGTGATCGAGCGCGAACTGGACCTGCCAGCCGATCAGGTTGGCCAATGCCTCACGGTCGTCGACGGCCGAAGAGACGCAGCGGCTCCCTCCCGCGAGCAGCCGATCGCTGATGTCCGACAGCATCTCGGTGAGCAGCGCCTCCTTGCTCGCGAAGTGCCAGTACACCGCCGGGCCGGAGACGCCCAACCGGTTGCCCACATCGTCGACGGTCGTGCCTGCGTAGCCACGCTCGGCGAACAGCTGCGCGGCCGCTTCAATGAAATCGTCATGGCGGGATCGGCGGGCGCGCGCCACCGTTGTCGCCACCTCGGCATTCACGGGGTCGATAGTATCCTTAGTGATCGCTAAGGAGAGCCGATGGACTTCCAGCCCACCGAGGAGCATCTCGCCCTTCAGCGCACCGTTCGAGATTTCGCCCGGGCAGAGCTCGCGCCCCACACCGAGGAGTGGGACCTCGCCGGGCGCCTGCCCGTCGGGGTTGTCCACGCCATGGGCGACCTCGGCCTGTTCGGTCTGCCGTTCCCCGAGGAGTGGGGTGGCGGGGGTGGCGACTTCATGGCCATGTGCCTGGCCATCGAGGAGATCGGACGGGTCGACCAGTCGGTCGGGATCACCCTCTCGGCGGGGGTCGGGCTCGGAGCGAGCCCCATCTTCCGGTTCGGCACCGACGAGCATCGCCAGCGGTGGCTCCCCGACCTCCTGACCGGTCGGGCGCTCGGGGCGTTCGGGTTGACCGAACCCGACGGCGGCAGCGACGCCCGGGCGACGCGCACCCGGGCCACTCGGGCCGCCGACCAGTGGACGATCAACGGGGAGAAGGCGTTCATCACGAACTCGGGGACCCCGATCACCTCGGTGATCACGCTCACCGCGAAGACGGCCGAGAACGAGGTGTCGGCGTTCATGGTGCCGGCGGGCAGCCCCGGCCTCATCGTCGAACCAGCACCCCGCAAGCTCGGTTGGCACGCCAGCGACACCCACAACGTCGTGCTCGATGACTGCTCGGTCTCCCACGAGGCGGTCTTGGGCGAGTTGGGCTCGGGGTTCGCGAACTTCCGTTCGATCCTCGACGACGGGAGGATCGCCATCGCGGCGCTCGCCCTCGGCTGCGCGCAGGCCTGCCTCGACCACTCGCTCGAGTACGCGAAGCATCGGGCCGCCTTTGGCGGTCCGATCGGGCGGTTCCAAGCGATCGCCTTCTCGCTCGCCGACCTGTCGGTCGCCGTCGAGAACGCCAGGAACCTGACCTACAAGGCCGCATGGCACAAGGACTCAAAACACACCTACCGCCAAGCGGCGGCCATGGCCAAGCTCTATTCGACCGAGGCCGCGGTTTCGGCGGCTCGGACGGCGACGCAGATCTTCGGCGGTTTCGGGTTCATGGAGGAGTCCCCCGTCGCCCGCCTCTACCGGGACTCGAAGATCCTCGAGATCGGCGAGGGGACGAGCGAGATCCAGCGCCTCGTGATCGCGCGCGGGCTCGGGTTGCCGGTCGCGTGAGCGGGCAACCCGACGACCTCGGTCCCCGCATCGAGCGGGCGCTGGCCGGGAACGCGGCCAGGGACGCCGAGAAGCTGGCCCGCCAGAAGAAGCTCCCGGTGCGAGAGCGCCTGGCCCTCCTCATCGATCGCGGCACCTTCTCGGAGGACGGCCTGCTGGCCAACACCAACGACCCCGACCTGCCGGCCGACGGCGTCGTGACCGGGACCGGCCGCATCGAGGGCCGGGCCGTCTGCGTCGTCGCGAACGACCCGACGGTGAAGGCCGGCTCCTGGGGTGCCCGGACCGTCGAGAAGATCGTCCGGATGACCGAGCACGCGCTCCGAAACGAGCTGCCGATCATCTGGCTCGTCGACTCGGCCGGCGCCCGGATCACCGACCAGGTGGAGATGTTCCCCGGCCGGCGGGGGGCCGGCCGCATCTTCGCCAACCAGGTCAGGCTCTCGGGGGTCGCCCCCCAGATCTGCTGTCTGTTCGGGCCGTCGGCGGCCGGCGGGGCCTACATCCCGTCGTTCTGCGACGTGGTGATCATGGTGGAGGGCAACGCGTCGATGTACCTCGGCTCCCCCCGCATGGCCGAGGAGGTCATCGGCGAGCGGGTGACGTTGGAGGAGATGGGCGGGGCCCGGATGCACGCCACCGTGTCGGGCTGCGGCGACAACCTGGCCGTCGACGACGCGGATGCGATCGACCAGGCCCGGGTCCTGTTCTCCTATCTCCCGTCGTCGTGGCGCCAACTCCCCCCGGCCGCGCCGGCGGTCGACCCCCTGCGGGTGCTGTCGCGTTCGGAGATCCCGGCCGACGACTCGGCCGGATACGACATGTCGGGGGTGCTCGACTGCATCCTCGACGCCGACAGCCTGTTCGAGATCAAGCCGTTGTTCGCGCCCGAGATCATCACCGGGTTGGCCCGCCTCGACGGCCACGCCGTCGGGGTGGTGGCTAACAACCCGGCCAACAAGGGCGGGGTGCTCTTCGTCGACTCGGCCGACAAGGCGGCCCGGTTCATCTGGATGTGCGACGCCTACAACGTCCCGTTGCTGTTCCTGGCCGACGTCCCGGGCTTCATGATCGGCACCCAGGTCGAGCGCCAAGGCATCATCCGGCACGGGGCCAAGATGGTCGCGGCCGTGACCGAGGCCACCGTGCCCAAGATCTCGGTGATCGTGCGCAAGGCCTACGGCGCCGGCCTCTACGCGATGTGCGGCCCGGCGTTCGACCCTCTGGCCACGCTGGCGCTGCCCACGGCCAAGATCGCCGTCATGGGGCCCGAGGCGGCGGTGAACGCAGTCTTCGCGAACCGGATCGCCGCGATCGAAGACCCGGACGAACGCGACGCCTTTGTGACCGCGCAACGGCGCGAGTACGAGGAGGATGTCAACCTGTACCGGCTCGCGGCCGACCTGCACATCGACGCGGTCGTCCCGTTCGAGACGCTCCGAGCGGAGATCATCAGCCGCTTCTCGGTTGCCGACCCGGTCGATCGCCAGGCCGTGCAGAAGCGCCACGGGGTGCTCCCGGTCTGATCCCTACCCCTCCGCTGACGGCACCCACGGGGCCGGCCGGCGTTCCCTGAACGCAGCGATGCCGGAGGCAGCCTCGGCCGAGGCGAACAGATCCTCCGACAGCGACCTCGTCCATTCGTAGGCGTCGGATCGGTCCATCGCTGGCACGCTGACCAGGATCCGTTTCACCGCGGCCATGGCCCCGGGGCCGCCCAGAAGGAGCCGCTCGACCAGCTCGGTCACCGCGAGATCGAGCTCGCCGACCTCGACGGACCGATTGATGAGCCCGACCTCCGCCGCCCGGGTCGCGTCGAACTGCTCACCCGAGAAGAAGAGGAGGGCGGCATCGGACCGGCGCATCTTGGGCAGGCACACGACCGAGATGATCGCCGGTGCGACACCGAGGCGGACCTCGCTGAATGCGAACCTCGCGTCCTTCGCCGCGATCGAGATGTCGCAGACGGCGGCCAGCCCCACACCCCCGCCGAGGCATCGCCCGGCGATTCGGGCGACGACCGGCTTCTCCATCTCTTGTATGAGCCGCAGCACCGCCACGAGGTCGAAGCGGGGCCGCGCTTGGGTGTCGCCCAGGTTGGCCCCCGCACAGAACGTCGGGCCGGAATGGGTCAGCACGACCACCCGGACCGTCGAGTCGGCGGCGACCAGGGAGAGGTGATCGCCGAGCGAGTCGAGCAGGTCGGGGGTCAGCGCGTTGTGCTTGGCCGGGTTGTCGAGAGTGATCGTCGCCACCCCACGGATTACCTCGCAGCTGGTGGCCGGCATCGTCGTCTCCTCCGGGACTCGATCCCGCAAACTGTAACCAGGTGCCCATGCGAGGCGATGCTCGACCTCGGCCGCCGCAGGAAAGATCAGCCGGTCAGCATGGAACCGGATGACCAAGAATGACCAGGTCGGCGGTTTGGGCGCGCACGGTGACACAGCATGATACGGATCACGCTGAGCTACCATTTGCCACCCCAACTACACTCCCGTTTACCGGGCCAAATCAGACAGTGCTGCGGCTAAAGGCCGGGTTGGGGCGCGGCGCCGTAAGCCGGATTGGCCACCGCCAGCTTGTCGGCCACTGTCGAGCGCACCGCGTCGGTGACCTCGCCCAACCGGTCATCGAACCCGCCGGAACGGATCGCCGAGGCCAGCGCCTCCTCGCTGGACACGCCGAGCGACCTGAGGCGTCGTTGGTGCGCCACCGCCTGGTCGGGACCGAGCTCGAGCTCCCGAGCGACCATGGCAACCACGTTGGCCGCGACCCGGGCGTGAAAACGGACCCGGCCCTCGGTGGCCTCACGCACGTCGGACTCGAGGAACTCGCGGACGGCCTCGAGCAGTTGGGCACCGGAGGGGACATCGTGCGGCGGCCCGGTACGAACCGCCTCGAGAAACGGGTCACCCGGCCCACTGGGTGCCACCATCTCGGTCCCGAGAGTCGACGCCGTCCATGGCAGGAGCTCGAGCAGGTCCGACTCCACCTCGCACACGCGACGGCCGATCGCGGCCAACTCGACCGACCTGACCACGCCGGTCAGATGGGTCATCGTCTGGGCGATGCAGATGATCCCCCACCGGAGGGTGCCGAAGACGATCCACCAGTGAAGCTCGGCGTCGTCGACCGGCCCGCCTCCGGCCTCCTCGTAGGCGCGCACCAGCTCGTCGATCGGGCCGAACCCGCCGACGGGGAGCGACGACCCGAACCGCCAGGCCTTCACGCACAGCCACCCGAGGTCCTCGATCGGGTCTCCCAGGTGGGCAAGCTCCCAGTCCAGCACCGCCCGGATGCCGTCTGCGCCGACGATCAGGTTGCCGTTGCGAAAGTCCCCGTGGACCACCCGCTCGGCCGTGTAGGACGGCCGGGTCTGACCCAGCCAGAGGAGACCCAGCTCGAACGCGGGGTGGGGCTGCCCGAGTTGGGCCAGCTGCCTCCGCATCTGCTCGAGCGGATCGCCCCCCGGCAGGCCGGGCACCTCGGCCGGCGGGATGCGGTGGACGTCGGCCAGGATCCGGCCGCACTGACCCGCCATGGCCGCCCGGGCGTCGCGGAACTCGTCTTCGCGGAGTATTCGGCGCGGGATGGTCTCACCATCGACGAAATCGATCACCAAGAACGCCCGGCCCAGCCCGTCGGTGTCGTCACCGGACGCGACGACCCTCGGGACGGGAACCCCGCAGCGCGAGGCGGCGCCGAAGAGCACCGCCTCCAGCGCCATCGTCGACCCGAACGATCCCGCCCGGTCCGTGCGCAGGACGAACCGTCGAACCTCCCCGTCCGGGCTCCGTGCGGCGAAGCTCCAGGTCTCCTTCGAGGCGCCGCCGGGCAGTCGGGTCAAGTCCTCGACGTCCACCGGAGCGCCGAGCGCGGCACCGACGATCTCGCCGAGGCGCTCTCTGTCCACGCGCGCACACTAACGACGCCGGCCGCTCAAGATCAGGGGGTTTGCGTCCAGCACGCCGGTACGCTGCACCAATGGAGCCGGTGGCGGCGCTCCGGCGGGTCGCGTACCTGCTCGAGGCACAGGACGAACCGACCTTCAAGGTGCGGGCGTTCAGGCATGCGGCCACTGTGATCGCCGATCTCGACGAGGACCGCTTCACCTCCTTGGTCGGGTCCGGACGGTTCGAGGATCTGGCCGGCATCGGGAAGAGCACGGCCCAGGTGATCAGGGAGGCGGCGGCGGGAGACACGCCGACGTACCTGACCCGCCTCGAGGACGAGCGGCCGCCGGCTCCGGGCGGCGAGATCGGCCGGCTCTTCTCCTCGTTGGTCGGCGACTGCCACAGCCACTCGGACTGGTCCGACGGCGGGAGTCCGATCCTGGAGATGGCCGAGGCGGCCCGCGACCGCGGCCATGCCTATCTCGTCCTCACCGATCACAGCCCGCGGCTCACGGTTGCCCACGGGCTCTCGCCGGAGCGCCTGGTCGAGCAGCTCCGGGTGGTTACGGCCGTCAACGAGGCGCTGGCACCGTTCCGGCTGCTGAGCGGGATCGAGGTCGACATCTTGGAGGACGGGACACTGGACCAGGATCCGAAGCTCCTGGCCGGGCTCGATCTCGTCGTCGCGAGCGTCCACTCGAAGCTGCGCATGGAGTCGCGACCCATGACCGCACGGATGTTGGCCGCCATCGAGAGCCCGCACACCGACGTCCTCGGGCACTGCACCGGCCGGTTGATCGTGGGCCGCCAGCGCCCGCCATCGAGCTTCGACGCGAGGGCGGTGTTCGAGGCCTGCGCCAGCACCGGCACCGCCGTCGAGATCAACTCGCGACCGGACCGCCGCGATCCCCCGCTCGAGCTCCTCCGGATGGCGATCGAGGTGGGCTGCCTCTTTGCGATCGACAGCGACGCGCACGCGCCCGGGCAGCTCGAGTGGCCGGTCAACGGTTGCGAGCAGGCGATCGAGGCCGGCGTGCCCGCGGAACGGGTGGTCAACACCTGGCCCGTGGAGCGGCTACTGGCCTGGACGAGCCAACGCCGGGCCGCCTGAGCGGGCCCGGCGCCCGCGGGAAGGCGCCGATAGCCTGAGCCGATGGCGATCCGGCTCGATCCAGAAGACGAGTACATGCACGATTTGGGCCCGGAGCCCAACTTCAACGAGTCGATGTACTTCAACGCCTTTGATCCGACCGCACGCATGGGTGGGTTCTTCCGGCTGGGCAACCGGGCCAACGAGGGCACCGGCGAGATGACGATCTGCCTCTACCTGCCCGACGGACGGGTCGCGTTCATGTTCGGGCGTCCCCACGTGACCACCAACGACGCCTTCGATGCCGCGGGGATGCGATTCGAGGTCGTGGAGCCGTTCGTCGAGCTCCGGATCGACTACGAGGGTCCCGTCGTCCTGCTCACCGACCCCCTCGAGATGGCCGACCCCCGACAGGCGTTCACGACGAACCCCCACACCGACTGCGCGGTACATCTCGTCTACCGCGGCACCTCCGCGATGTTCGGCGGTGAACCGGACCAGCCGAACGAACGCCCCGGAGAGGAGTTCGCCCGGGGCCACTACGAGCAGCTGGGAGCGGCCAGCGGTTCGATTGAGGTCGGGGACGAGCGCTGGGACCTCGACGGGTTCGGGCTCCGCGACCACAGCTGGGGACCGCGATACTGGCAAGCCCCGTGGTACTACCGCTGGCTCACCGGCAATGTCGGGGCGGACTTCGGGTTCATGGGTTCGCGGATCGCCCGCCGCGACGGGGCCGGCACGCGCGGCGGCTTCGTGTGGGATGGGACGGCCCTGCGCCTCTGCCGCGACTTCAAGCTCCGCTCGACCTGGGAGGGCGACGCCAACTACCACCGGAACATCGAGGCCGAGCTGATCACCGACGACAAGACGTGGGTGGTGCGCGGGTCGGTGCTCAACCTCATCCCGCTCCGCAACCGCCGGCGGGACCCGGACGCCAACGAGCTCGTGACGCGTATCTCCGAGGGCCTCACCGAATGGACGCTCGAGGACGGCCGGGTCGGATACGGGCTCTCCGAGTACCTCGACCAGATCATCGAGGGGCAGCCGGTCGGCCTGGCCGAGTAGCCGGGCACCACTCCGCACGTGCCGCCGGTACGGTGGCAACCATGGAAGCCTTTGACCAGGCGTTCCCCGACGGACCGCCGGCCGATCCCGAGGAATGGACGGACGACCAGTGGCTCGCGTGGCTGCGGGCGACCGACGCCCCTACCGACGCCGGTGCACGCCCGGTCACGTCCCTCGGGCGGGTCACCCATTCACCGGGGGGCGCAGTGCTCGGGCTCGCCATGTTGGGCATGGCCAACGCGATCTACGGCCGCGTGGACAACGAGGTGGTCATCGTGGCCGAGGGCGACTCGGAGCCGGACAAGGACGACCCCTTCTCGGTGCACCTCGATCCCGACCACCCCGAACGCTCGACGGTGGTGTTCAGGGAACCGACCGAGCCACCGGCTTGAGCCCGGGCATCCCGGCGCCTATCCGCTGACCCCCCGGAGGGATCCCGGCGCTGTCGCGGCACCGTGTCAGACTTCGCCCATGCCGTTCGGCCAGCAGTCCGGCCCTCCCGCGTCGGCCAGCCAGATGAAGGAGCTCTCGACGCTCCTCGGGGAGGC
>PMOQ01000040.1:18488-35011 GCA_003161255.1 Acidimicrobiaceae bacterium
GGTGCCGCCCACGCGCCGCGGCGGGCCCCGGAAGAACCGGCCTTGCACCACATGCGCACCGACCTGCTGGTGGCCGAGCTCCGCCGCCGCGGCTGGACCGTGGCCAAGCCGTAGGCGCCCGCCAACGTCGGCCGCCCTTGCGCAAGAAACATCGGCGCACCAGGGAACACGGCCGGGATCCGAGGCGTTGGGAGGGTTATGAGCGACTCTGTTTCTGCCGTTGACTTCTGGTTCGACCCGGTGTGCCCATGGGCCTGGATCACCTCTCGCTGGATGCTCGAGGTCGAGAAGGTGCGGCCGGTCAAGACCCGGTGGCACGTGATGTCCCTCGCCTACCTGAACCTCACCCAGCATGAGGCCGAGGGGTTGAGCGAGGAGCGCTTGGCGAGGTTGGAGCAGGCCTGGGGCCCCGTGCGGATCTGCGCCGCCGCCGCGGCGGACCGGGGTGACGATGTCCTACTCCCGCTCTACACCGCCATCGGGACCAGGTTCCACAACCAGCAGAGCCGCAGCCCCGAGTCGCTCGCCGAGGCCGTGGCGGAGGTCGGCTTGCCCGACTCGGTCCTCGAGGCGGCCACGAGCACCGAGTTCGACGAGGCGATCAAGGCCTCGCACCACACCGGGATGGACCTGGTCGGCATCGACGTCGGGACACCGGTCATCAGCGTCGATGGCAGCGCCTTCTTCGGGCCCGTGGTCACGCCGGCGCCGCGGGGGGAGGCGGCCGGCAAGCTGTGGGACGGCGTGCTGGCCGTCACCTCAACGGATGGGTTCTTCGAGTTGAAGCGGACCCGCGACCGGCGCCCGATCTTCGACTGATCGCCCCCACGCGCCGAGGACTCTCCCTACGCCCTCACATCGGCCCGGAGCGTCCGACCAATCGAGCACGGATGGGGGGCATCCGTCAGTTGACGTTCACGTCAACTGACCTATAGCTTTCCCGCGAACATATGCGGGTTCCTGCCGATACATCACCGCCCGACAGGGCCACCTCCCGGCATTAGGCATGGCGCTATCGCCACGGGTGTCCAGGAACGGAAGCGCTGCGCAGCGATCGGACCGCTACAAGTGGATCGCCCTCGTCAACACCACCATGGGCACGCTCATGGTGGCGATCGACGGCACGATCGTGCTCATCGCCATGCCCGACATCTTCCGGGGCATCAAGCTCAACCCGCTCCTGCCCGGCAACAGCTTCTATCTGCTGTGGATGATCCTCGGCTTTCTCGTCGTGACCAGCGTGCTGGTCGTCAGCCTCGGCCGATTAGGTGACATGTTCGGCCGGGTGAAGATCTACAACCTCGGCTTCGCCCTGTTCACGTTCTTCTCGCTGCTTCTCACGGTCACCTGGATGTCGGGGACCGACGGGGCCACCTGGCTGATCGTGATGCGGGTGTTCCAAGGGGTGGGCGGCGCCATGGTGTTCGCCAATTCGTCGGCCATCCTCACCGATGCCTTTCCCTCGACCCAGCGGGGCATGGCGATGGGGATCAACGGAGTGGCGGCCACCAGTGGCACATTCATCGGACTGGTGCTGGGCGGTCTCCTGGCGCCCATCGACTGGCGGCTGATCTTCCTCGTGTCCGTGCCCGTTGGCCTCTTCTGCACGGTATGGGCCTACCTGATGCTCCACGACGTGACGCCGCCCCGCAAGACATCCGTCGACTGGGCCGGCAACCTCACGTTCGCCGTCGGGCTCATCACCATCATGGTGGGGATCACCTACGGGATCGAGCCGTACCGCAACCACGCCATGGGGTGGACCAGCCCGGTGGTCGTCGGCGAGCTCAGCGCGGGCGTCGCGCTCTTGATCGCCTTTTCGGTGATCGAGCGCCACACCGCCGAGCCGATGTTCCGCCTGCAGCTGTTCCGCATCCGGGCCTTCACCTGCGGGGTCTTGGCCAGCTTCCTGTCCGCCGTCGGCCGGGGCGGGCTCATGTTCATGCTCATCATCTGGCTCCAGGGCATCTGGCTGCCCCTGCATGGCTATGACTTCGTCCGCACTCCCTTGTGGGCCGGCATCTACATGCTGCCCCTCACCGCCGGGTTCCTCATCGCCGGGCCGATCTCGGGGGTGCTGTCGGACCGCTACGGGGCCCGACCCTTTGCCACCGGCGGCATGCTGTCCACGGCCGCCGCCTTCTTGCTGCTCGAGCTGCTCCCGGTCGACTTTTCCTACTGGACGTTCGCACCCCTGCTTCTGCTCATGGGTCTGAGCAACGCTCTGTTCATGTCGCCCAACCGGGCCGGGGTGATGAACAGCCTGCCCGCCGAGCACCGGGGAGCCGGCGCCGGCATGATGAACACGTTCCAGAACTCCGCCCAGGTGCTGTCGATCGGGATCTTCTTCTCGCTCATGATCATCGGGCTCTCCGGGGTGCTGTCGGTCAGCATGTACCACGGCCTCGTGCAGGAAGGCGTCTCCTCCAAGGTGGCCACGCGGGTCGCCCACCTGCCGCCGGTATCGACCCTTTTCGCGGCGCTGCTCGGCTACAACCCGATGCAGCATCTCTTGGGGGCCTCCGTGCTGGCCCACCTGCCCGCCGGACGCGCCGCTGTCCTGGAGGGTCGCTCGTTTTTCCCGCGCCTCATCTCCACCCCGTTCCGGCACGGCCTGCACGCCGCATTCGACTTCTCGATCGGGGCGTGCCTGCTCGCGGCGGCAGCCTCCTGGACACGGGGCGGCCGTTACGTCTACGTCGAGGAGACAACCAAGACCGAGGAGGGACTCGAACCGGCCGTGCCGGTGGCCGAGGGAGCGGTCTTGTGAGCGTGGAGACGCTGGACACGCAGGGGGCGCCCCTGCGCATCGGCGAATTGGCCAAGCGGGCCGGCGTGACGACGCGCACGCTCCGCTACTGGGAGGAGATCGGCCTGGTCAAGCCGACGGACCACCTCTGCTCGGGGGAGAGGCGCTACCTGCCGGCCGAGCTCGAGCGGGTGGCCCACATTCGCGAGCTCCAAGAGCTACTCGGGCTCACCCTCGCGGAGATCCTCATCGTGCTCGAGTCCGAAGATGCCATCGAACGCGCCCGCAACGCTCGTCGCGCCGGCGCGTCGAGGACCCGGCGGTTGGCCCTGATCGATGACGCCATCGAGGTGCACTCCCGCCTGATCGAGCGGATGGATGACCGACTGGCCCGGATCACCGCCTTTCGCGACGAGTGGGTGGATCGTGGCCAGCGGATGAGGGCACGCTCGGCGGAGCTTCTGGCCGAAGCAGACGCCCTTCGTTGACCACCACCCGGTCGAGGTGGCTCGATCGGTCGGTTGCGGTCCGACCGGATCATGCAACCGAGAACGAAGGTCCGGACTGTATGACATCGGGCGTCCTCCCCAATGGTGACCGGCGTTGCTACGAGAGGTGCGCAACGGAGCGCAAGAGCTAGCGCTGGTGGGAGAAGCGCCGGTACCACCAGTTGGGATCGCGCGCGTGCGCGTGGAAGTGATCGGGGATCTGGCGCATCACCCGGTCGATCGACCAGCCGTCGACGCCGAACCGGCCGTTGGCCGCCTCGGTCAGGCGGGCCACCATGTGGTCCACCGCTTCGTCGGGCGGCGTCGGGCCGTGCTCGCGCCAGACGACCATCGGGACGTCGCAGACCTCGCAGTCGGCGACCCAGCAGACCTCATCCTCGTGGTACCAGTCGGTCATGCGCGCGGCCTCGCACAGGTCGCAGGGTCGGGTGCTCACGGAGCCGACCGATCAGGCCGTGTAGAGGTTGATCGCGGAGCCCTCGTTCACGGTCGAGCCGGCCGAAGGGACAGTGGTGAACACCATGCCGTGCGATGGGCCAAAAACGTTCCCGACCGACAGGCCGGCGTTGGCCAGCTTGGCCGTGGCCGCGCCCACCGAGTCCCCGCTCAGGTTCGGGACCTGCACGGTCGGCGGCCCACTCGAGACGAAGACGGTCACGGTCGACCCCGGCGCGACCCCGGACCCGATCGGCGGGTTGGTGTGGTCGACCTGGCCCGCCGGGTACTGGGTCGACGGCGTCGAGGACTCGGTGGCGGTCAGCCCCAACGACTGCAGGGCCTGCTGGGCCTGCGCGTAGGTGTCGCCGGCGAGGTTCGGGATGATCTTCGGTTGGGGGCCCTTGGACAGCGCGATGACCACCGTGGCCCCGTAGGGGGCGTGCTTCGCGTTGAGCGTGTTGTTGTACGACCAGTTGATGACCTGGCCCACCGGGACGGTCGAGCTATAGCCGGCCTGCGCGTTCGGGCAGACGCCCTTCAGGTGATTCACCGCGAGCAGGCGGGTCGCCCCGGCACAGCCGAGGCCGAGGAGCGAGGGCACGCTCTCCCTCGGCAGGCCGTTCGACACGGCCACATGGATCGCGCTCCCCTGTTTCAGGCTGCTCCCGGCGGAGGGGTCCTGGGTCACGATCGAGCCGGCCTTGACGGTGATGGACGTGACCGAGGTCTGCTCGACCACCGAGAAGTGGTCCTTCGCGAGCGCCTGGCGGGCCTGGGTGAGCGTCATGCCCGTGACGGAGGGGACGGCGTGGCTCGGGGTGAACAGCCCCTGGTTGAGCGCCGCGACCAGACCGCCCGCGAGCAGCGCCAACACGACCAGCACCAAGACAATGATCGGCCACTTCCGGCTGCGCCCCGGGGGCCGGCCCGAACCGCCGGTCGGCTCGAACGCATCGCCGTCGAAGACCTGCCCGGGCTCGGCGGCCACGCGGGGCGGTCCCATCACGCCCGTGCGGTCCATGACGCCGGTCTGGTCCATGGCCTGGGTGGCGTTCGCGGTGACCGTCGGTGGTCCCTCGGACAATCGGATCGGGGGCGACAGCGCAAGCGCCTGGGGACGGGGCAGGGTTGCCGCCAGTGCCTCCAGCCGGTTGGCGAAGGTCGCCGCGTCGGGCCGCGAGCTGGCCTCGGGCGATGCCGCTGCGCTGAGGATGGGCTGCAACTGGCCGAGCGCGCCGTGACCGGGCAGGGTGGCCCCGATCCGAGCGGCCAGGGTCCCCATCGCGGTGTCGAGGACGAAGGGGACATAGCCGGTCAGGGACTCGAAGGTCACGAGGGCCAGCGAGTACACGTCGGCCCGGCCGTCGAGCACGCGTCCTTGGGCCTGCTCTGGCGACGCGTACCGGGCCGTGCCGATCATGGCGCCGGCCGGCTCCGTCCACGCCCCGTCGGCCAAGGCGCGGGCGACACCAAAGTCGGCGACCCTCACCCGCCCCTCGTCGTCGAACAGGAGGTTGGCCGGCTTCACGTCGCGGTGGACGAGCCCGCGCGCATGCGCATAGGCGAGTCCCCGGGCGGCCTGGCCGGCCACGGCGGCGGCCTGGGAAACCGACAGGCGGGTGCCGCGTTCGAGCAGGTCGAGCAGGCTCCCCCCGCTCAGGTACTCGAGCACCAGGTACGGCCCACCCTCGTCCTCGCCCCAGTCGAACACCCGGGCGACGTGGGGGTGGTTGAGCGCGGCGGCCGATCGTGCCTCGGCCCGGAAGCGCTTCAGGAATGACTGGTCGTTGGCGAGCGCCGGTTGGAGGACCTTGACCGCAACGTGGCGCCGAAGCGACACGTCCTCGGCCAGGAAGACCTGGGCCGATGCGCCGACTCCGAGGGGCGAGACGAGCCGATAGCGCCGCCCGAGGACTCGGCCGATGGCGTCGGTGATGAGCGGCATCGGAACGCCCTCAGGCTAGTGGGGGCGACCCCGACCCCCGGGCATGTCCGTTCGGCCGGCTCAGGCCGTCGGCAGCTCGCCCGTGTCCAACAGCGTCGCGAACCCGGCCGCGTCGAGGATCGGGGTCCCGAGGCTCTCCGCCTTGGTGAGCTTGGACGCGCCGGGGGACTCACCGAGGACCAGGGCGAACGTCGACCTGGACACCGATCCGGGCGACCTGCCACCCCGCTCGGCGATGGCGGCCTCCGCCTCTTCGCGCGTGTAACCCGCCACCGTGCCCGTCACCACCACCGACTTGCCGGCCAACGTCTGTTCGACGCCGGGGCCGGCCGTGCCGGCCCCGGCCGCGCCGGGCTGTTCGGTCGTCAAACCCGCCGCGACGAGTCGCTCGAGGACATGGGTGTTGGCCGGATTGGCCAGGAACCCCACGATGCTGTCCGCGATCACCTGACCGACGCCGTCGACGGCCGCCAGCGCCGCCGAAGGGGCGGCCATCAGGCCTGCGAGCGACCCGAACGCCGATGCGATGTCCCGGGCGACGGTCGGGCCGACGTGGCGAACCCCGAGCGCGACCAGCAGCCGGCTGAGCGGCTGGCGCTTCGAGGCCTCGATGGCCCCGAGCAGGTTGGCCGCAGACAGCTCGCCCAACCCCTCGAGCGCGACCAGCCCGCCCGCTTCGAGGCGGTACAGGTCGGCCGGATCGGCGATCAGACCCGCCGCCACCAGCTGGACGACCCGCTGGTCGCCCAGTCCCTCGATGTCCATGGCGCCGCGCGATGCGAAGTGGACGATGCGCTGCACCCGTTGGGCCGGGCAGTCGATGTTGGTGCAGTAGGTGTCGCTCTCACCGGGCAGGCGGACCAGCGGGCCGCCGCACGAGGGACACTCGCTCGGGAAGCGCCACCGGGGTCGGCGTCGCTTCGGCTGGTCGGGGTGATCGAGCACCGGCCCGACCACCTCGGGGATGACGTCCCCGGCCTTGTGCACGAGCACCATGTCGCCCGGGCGGACGTCCTTCAGCGCGACCTGGTCCTCGTTGTGGAGCGTGGCCAGCTGCACCGTCGAGCCACCCACGAAGACCGGCGAGAGGCGGGCGAACGGGGTCGCCCGGCCGGTGCGCCCGATCGAGACCTCGATGTCGACCAGGCGGGTGGAGAGCTCCTCGGGAGCGAATTTGAACGCGATCGCCCAACGCGGTGCGCGTGAGGTCTGCCCGAGCGTCCGATGCAGCGCCAGGTCGTCGACCTTCACGACGACGCCGTCGATCTCGTAGGGAAGGTCGTGGCGGCGCTCTTCGAGCTCCCGACACCGCTGCATCACCGCCTCGAGCCCGGTCACCCGGCGAGCGTCGGGGCTGACCGGGAACCCGGCCACCTTCAGCCGGGCCAGGGCCTCGCTCTGGCTCGCCGGAGACCAGCCCTTTCCCGGCCTCGGGCGGCCGGGTTGGGATCCCTCGGTCTCGAGCTCACCCATCTGATAGGCCCAGAAGGCGAGGGGGCGGGCGGCGGTCATCTTCGGGTCCTTCTGGCGTAGCGAACCGGCCGCCGAGTTCCTCGGGTTGGCGAACACCTTGCCCCCCGCGGCGGCCTGGCGCTCGTTCAGCGCGTCGAACGCCGCCCTCGGCATGTAGATCTCGCCCCGAACGGCGAGGCGGCCGGGAAACGGGGCCGCCGCACGGGCGAGCTCGCTCGGCACCGATCGCACGGTGGCCACGTTGGCGGTCACGTCCTCCCCCACCACGCCGTTGCCCCGGGTGGCCGCCTGGACGAAGCGTCCGTCCTCGTAGGTGAGCGACATCGCGACGCCGTCGACCTTCGGCTCACACGAGAAGTCGAGGCTCGCGAGATCGAGGTCGGGGGCCAACCGCACCAGGCGCTCGGCCCAGCTCCGCAGCTCCGCCTCGGTCTGGGCATTGTCGAGGCTCATCATCGGGGTCTGGTGCCGAACCTCGGCGAACAGGGACGAGGGCGCCGCTCCGACCGCGAGCGTCGGGGAGTCCGGCGTGGCCAGCTCCGGGTGGTCCGCTTCGATCCGGCGGAGCTCCCGGACCAGCCCGTCGTACTCGGCGTCGGAGATCTCAGGACTGTCGAGCACGTGGTAGCGCTCGTTGTGGTGGTTGATCAGCGCGCCGAGCTCGAACGCCCGGTCGGCCTCCGACTTCTTCGCCATCAGGCGGCGATGGCCGCGCCGATGACGCGATCGGGGTCGGCGCGGTCATAGAGGGCGATCGTCTGGCCCGGCGCGACCGGTCGGATCGGCGCGTCGAAGCGCACGCCGGGACCGTCCGAGTCAACGCCGTACGTGCACGCGGACGGGCGGCCGTGGGCGCTCGTCTGGGCGATGACCGGCGCGTCGGTTCCGAGCGCCGTGTCGGTCCACGTCACCGAGCCGGGGTCGAACCGGACGGCTCTCGTCGCGACGTCTTCGGCCCTGCCGACGTAGACCGTGCGGGTGGCCCGGTCGACCGCCGACACGTACCGGCGCGTGCCGTCCTCACCATGAGCGAAGCCCCGCCGCTGTCCGACCGTGACCAGCTCCAGGGCGTCGACCTCCCCCATCTCGGCACCGGTCGCCGAGTCCACGACCATCGCGGTGTGGAACGCGAGGCGCGAGCCCAAGAACCGCTGGCGTCCCTCGTCGCTCCTGATGAAGCAGACGTCCTGGCTGTCGGGCTTGGCCGCCGTGCGCAGACCGAGCTCGGTGGCGAGCGCCCTGACCGCGGACTTTCGGAGTTCGCCGATCGGCAGCGAGACGCGGGCCAGCTGGTCCTGGCCGAGCATCGACAGGACGTAGGACTGGTCCTTGTCGGGGTCCGCCCCCCTGCGCAACTGGTGCGGCTCCCCCGGGGGGTGCACGACCCGGGCGTGGTGCCCCGTTGCCAGCATGTCGAAGCCGAGCCGGTCGGCCCGTTCGAGCAACCGATCGAACTTGATGTGGCGGTTGCACTCGACGCACGGGTTGGGGGTCCGGGCGGCCGCGTGTGCGGCCACGTACGGGCCGACCACCGACGCGTCGAACGCCTCGGTCATGTCGAACACGTAGTGGGGGATCCCGATCTGCTGGGCCACCCGCCGGGCGTCATCGACGTCACCCACCGAGCAACAACCCGAATCGGACGATCCTCCCCACAGCTTGAGCGTGGCCCCGACGACCTCGTGACCCGCCTGGACGAGGCGCGCCGCGGACACCGAGGAGTCGACACCGCCCGACATCGCCACCAGCACGCGCACCGGCGAAGTCTGCCATCGGCCCTGAAGGCCCACCGCACCCGGCCCGAGGTTCAGCGCCTGAGCCGGGCCACGGCGCTGACCACGACGTCGACGGCCTGATCGACCTCGGCCTCGGTGCTCGTGTGCCCGAGGCTGAACCGGATGGCGGAGCCGGCGTCGTCGGGCGACACCCCCATGGCCACCAGCACATGGCTGGGCTCGATCGCCCCGCTGGCACAGGCCGAGCCGGCAGATGCGCACACCCCGCCCCGGTCGAGCAGCACCAAGAGCTCCTCCTGCTCGACGCCCGCGAAACGGAGATGGCAGTGCCCAGGCAGGACCACCGAGCGTGCCGCGGTCTCGACGGTGCTGGGCACGGCGCAGCGCAGCTCGTCGGCGAGCCGGTCCCGCAGGGCACCCACCCGGGACACCTCGGCGGCGCGGGCGTCGTCGGCGACGCCCAGCGCCGCTGCGAGTCCGACGATGCCGGCGACGTCGTGGGTCCCGCTCCGGCGCTCGTGCTCCTGGCCGCCCCCCCGCAGCAGCGGGAGGAGCTGGTTCGGCGCACGGACGACGAGCGCCCCGACGCCCTTCGGGCCCCCGAGCTTGTGGGCGCTCACCGACACCAGGTCGCAGGCGCCGGTGAGCGCGGCCAGGTCCACATAGGGGGCCGCCTGCACGGCGTCGGTGTGGAGCGCCGCGACCGGGGCGTACCGGCGAACCACGTCGGCCACCGACTGCATCGGCTGGATGGTCCCGACCTCGTTGTTCGCCGTCATCACGGACACGAGCACGGTGTGGGTGCCGAGGACCTCGGCCAGGCGGTCGAGATCGATGACACCGTCGGGCAACACGCCGACCTCGTCCAGCGTCATCGCCCCGACGCCCAGCACCGCCGCTGCGCCACACGCCGCCGCGCGCATCGGCTCGAGCACCGCGGCGTGCTCGATCGCCGAGCACACGGCCCCGATGACCTCCCCGGATCGGGCTCGGTCGGCCAGTGTCCCGAGGACGGCCAGGTTGTCGGACTCGGTCCCTCCCGACGTGAACACGATCTCGGTCGGGTCGGCACCCAGCACGTGTGCGACCCGCTCGCGTGCCTCTTCTACGGCGACCCGGGCGTCGCGCGCCATCCGGTGCGAGCCCGAGGCGTTGCCGAAGCGCTCGGCGGCGAACGGCGCCATCGCCTCGACCACCTCGGGGCGGACCGGCGACGTGGCTGCGTGGTCGAGGTAGGCGACCGGGGATGCTTCGGTGCTGGTCACCGCCGGGCGATCACGCCACCCAGACGGACTTGGCGTTGCAGAACTCGCGGATGCCGAGGTACGACAGCTCCCGCCCGTACCCGGAACGCTTGATCCCGCCAAAGGGCAGCTCGGGCGTTGACACCACCGTCGCGTTCACGAAGACCATGCCGGCCTCGATCTCCTCGATGCAGCGGCGCTGTTCCTCGGGGTCGGTGGCCCACACGCTCGACCCGAGGCCGAAGGTGGTCCGGTTCGCGACGGCGATGGCCTCGTCGATGTCCGCCACCGGCTCCACGACGGCGACCGGCCCGAACAGCTCCTCGTCGTAGGCGCGCATCCCGGGCGTCACACCGGTCAGGACCGTCGGGGGGTAGAACCATCCGGCGCCGTCGGGGACCTCGCCGCCGCACGCCACGACGGCGCCCAACTTGCGCGCATCGTCGACCTGGGACGCGGTCTCGTCGCGCTGGGCCTCCGAGACCAGCGGGCCAACATCGGTGGCCGGGTCGAAGGGGTCCCCCACCCGGAGGCCCGCCATCGCGTCGATGAACTTCGCGATGAACCGGTCCGCCACGGCATCGACGACCACGAATCGCTTGGCCGCGATGCAGGACTGGCCGTTGTTCAACACCCGGGCCGTCGCCGCCATCTGGGCCGCCCGCTCGACGTCCGCCGAGGCCAGGATCACGAACGGGTCCGAGCCGCCGAGCTCGAGCACGCACTTCTTCAGCGCCTTGCCGGCCGCCTCGCCGACGCTGCGGCCCGCGGCCTCGCTCCCGGTCAAGGTCACCGCGACGATCCGGTCGTCCGCGATGAGACCGGCGACGTCCCCGGACGGGACGAGCAGCGTCGCGAACGCCCCGTCGGGAAATCCGGCCCGCCGGAACACGTCCTCGAGGAGGAGCGCGGCCTGGGGGACGTTCGACGCGTGCTTGAGCAACCCGACATTCCCGGCCATGAGCGCCGGGGCGGCGAACCGGACGACCTGCCACAACGGGAAGTTCCACGGCATCACGGCGAGCACCGGGCCGAGCGGCTCGAAGCGGATGAGCGATCGCCCGGCGCCCGACTCGACCACCTCGTCGGCGAGATAGCCCTCCGCGTGATCGGCGTACCAACGCATGCACAGCGCGCACTTGGCCACCTCGGCCTTGGCCGCCCCGTAGGTCTTGCCCATCTCGGTGGTCAGGACCCGGGCGATGTCGGGCTGCTCGGCGTCGTAGAGGTCGGCCGCAGCCCGCATCCACCCGGCCCGCTCGGCGAACGTGGTGCGGCGATAGGTCAAAAACGTGCGGGCGGCCCGTTCGACCAGGGCCTCGACCTCGGCCGGGGTGTGTTGATCGAAGGTTGCCTCAACCTTGCCGGTCGTCGGGTTCACCGTCGTGAATGCCATCGGGTTCTCGCTACAGCGGCGCGACGGGCGCCACCATCAATCCTTCGGCTTGCGACGTGGCCTGAGCGCGAACCACCAGATGCTGGCCATTGTGGCGATCACACCGACCACCGCTGCCACCGGCTTGACGACCTTGTGGTGCGACCCCTCTGCCATCGCCACGACCTTACCGCCTTCGACGGAGCGTTCGTCCGGCTCGGCCCGCTGACCAGGGTCATTCCGATCGCCCAATTCGGCCGCCGCCGGCGTCGTGTCTACCGGCGAAGGATTCACAGGGACGAAACCCGGCGGCAACCGATTGGACCCTCGGAATGGGTATACCGGTGACCATGGAGCGGGAACTCGCCTATCTCCCTGCGCGCGGATACGACGAGCTCGTCGACGCCGATGGCCGTCCAAGACCAATCGCGGGGCCCCTGTGGGCCCACCTGGCGCGCCTGGGCAAGGATGCCCTCGACCAGCGCCAACTCGAGGCTGACGAAGAGGTCCGGTCGGTCGGGCTCACCTTTCGAACCTACGAGGACGACGTCTCGGTCGACCGGCCGTGGCCCTTCGACGTGATCCCGCGGGTCCTCGACGCCACCGAGTGGTCCGAGATCGAGGTCGGGCTCATCCAACGCCTGACCGCGCTCAACCGGTTCATCGACGACGCGTACCACGACCAGCACATCGTCCGGGCGGGCGTCGTCCCCGATGCGCTCGTGTCGGGATCGCCCAACTTCCGGCCGGAGTGCGTCGGCATCGATGTCGTGGGCGGCGTGTGGGCCCACATCTGCGGCAGCGACCTCGTCCGCGGCGAGGACGGCACGCTGTTCACGTTGGAGGACAACCTGCGCGTGCCCTCGGGCATTTCCTACGTGCTCGAGAACCGGCTCGTGGCCAAGCACGTCTTCCCGGAGCTGTTCCGCTCCTACAGCGTCCAACCGGTCGACCAGTACGTCGGCCGGCTGGCCGAGCTGCTCGACTCGGTGGCCCCGAACCATGGGAACCCCCGGATCGTGGTGCTCACGCCGGGGTCGCACAACTCGGCTTTCTTCGAGCACGCGTTCTTGGCTCAGCAACTCGGAGTCGACCTGGTCGAGGGCAGCGATCTCGTCGTACGCGACGACGACACCCTCTATGTGAAGACAATCGACGGACTGGAAAGGGTCGATGTGGTCTACCGCCGGGTCGACGACACATTTCTCGACCCCGAGGTGTTCCGCCCCGACTCGCTGATCGGCGTACCGGGGCTGATGCGGGCCTGGTCGGCCGGGAACGTCGCGATCGTCAACGCACCCGGGACCGGCATCGCCGACGACAAGAGCGTGTACCCCCTCGTCCCCGCGATGATCCGCTTCTACCTGGCCGAAGAGCCGATCCTCGCGAGCGTGCCCACGTGGCGGTGCGCGGATGACGCGGCGCGCAAGCACGTGCTGGTCAACCTGCCCTCGCTCGTCATCAAACCGGCAAACGAGTCGGGCGGCTACGGCATCGTCATGGGGCCGACGGCGGGGCCCGAGGCGCTCGTCCACGTCGCTCGCCGGATCGAGCAGCATCCGGCCGGCTGGGTCGCGCAGCCGATGCTGCGGCTGTCGACCATGCCCACCCTGATCGACGGCGAGATCGCCCCGCGCCACGTCGACCTGCGCCCGTTCACCCTGCTCGGCCCCGAGGGCTCGTATGTGACCCCCGGCGGGCTCACCCGGGTGGCCAGGCCGGAAGGCTCGCTCATCGTGAACTCCTCACAGGGCGGAGGAAGCAAGGACACCTGGGTCGTGGACGGAGCGATCGCCGACCCGCCGATGCCCCATCGAGCGTCGGACATCGCCGAAGACCTGAGAGAATGCGAGCCTGCGGAGGCGGCCGGCATGGAAATGGCGCAGTAGCCATGACGATCGAACGGATCTCGATGGACAGGTGCAAACCGTGAGCCAGACCCTGCTCCGCCGAACGGCCGAGTCGCTCTACTGGGCCGGCCGCAACCTCGAGCGGGCCGAGGACATGGCCCGCATCGTGCTCGTCCACGGGAACACGCACGTCGACCTGCCGGTCGGCGAGGACATCGGTTGGGCGCCCCTCTTGGCGATCGCAGGCCTCGAGCAGGAGTTCGTGGAGTGCTACCCGGTCGTGGCCCGGGGCCGGCGCGGCAGAACGGAAGCGGGTTCGGCACCCGAGGCGGACGTCGTCGAGTTCCTCCTGTGCTCCCCGAAGAACCCGGCCAGCGTGTTCGCGACCGTCACCAACGTCCGAGAAGCATTCCGTTCGGCCCGACCATCGATACCCCGGGAGGCGTGGGAGCTGTGCAACGGGCTGTGGCTGAACCTGCGCGAGCAGCGCCGCACGATGTTGGGGCGCGAGGAACGGATCCGGTGGCTGCGCCGAACCATCGCCGATTGTCAGCGGATCAACGGAGCGCTGTGGGGGACGATGCGACGCGACGCCGCGATGGCGCTCACCCGCATCGGCCAGCACATGGAGCGGGCCGACCTCACGTGCCGATTCCTCTCCGTCCGTGCGGAGAGCGCGCTGGCCGATTCGGACCCCTACGACCACATCCGGGCGATGTCGGTGTTGAAGTCCCTGGCCGCGCACCAGCAATACCGCCGGGCGATGCCGGCACGCCCGGGCGGCGGCTCGGTGGTCGAGTTCCTGCTCCAGGACGAGGCACTCCCGAGGACGGTCACGTCCTGCCTGGCCCAGGTCCGCCAACACCTGAAGGAGCTGCCGAACAACGAGGAGGCACTGGCGGCGTGCACCGACGCGTCCGTCTTCGTGACGGGCACCGTCGTGACCGGCTTCACGCCGGCCCGGCTGGAGGACCACCTCGAGGCGCTCGGCGGGCTCATCGCCGACATCCACCAGAAGATCGCGTCGTCGCTGTTCGTCGAGCCACTGATCGAGACGTCCGAACATCTCAGCGCTTCCGACATGCCGCACACGAGCCGATCGAGGGTGCACACCGGGGTCGGGCGGCCACCGGTCATCCGGCGTTACCGGGTCGTGCACCGGAGCTCATACCACTACGAAGCCCTGGCCGACCAGGCGCACAACGAGGTCCACCTCCGCCCCCGCAACACCACCCGTCAACGCGTCCTCGGACACTCGATCGCAATCGCACCGGCAACCGGGACCCGCACCGAGCTCGTCGACCCGTTCGGCAACCACGTGTCGACGTTCGATGTCCGCGGGCCGTTCGATGAGCTGTCGATCACGGCCACGAGCGACGTCGAGCTGTTCGCCGCCTCGGAGCCCCCCACCGGGCCGCCGTGGGAGTCTGTCGTCTCGATCCTGGACCGTGACCACCGCCTGGACGCCCGCGCCGCCCAGGCCTTCCGGTCACCGTCGCGCCTGGTCCCGATCTCCGTCGATCTGGCGGCGTACGCGGCCGAGTCGTTCGCCGAGCATCGTCCCGTTGTCGAAGCCGTCCGCGAGCTCTGTGGCCGGATCCACCGCGACTTCGCCTACGAGCCCGGGTACACCTCGATCACGACGCCGCTCCTCGAGGTGTTCGAGGCGAGGCGGGGCGTCTGC
This sequence comes from Acidimicrobiaceae bacterium, assembly GCA_003161255.1. GTDB lineage: Bacteria > Actinomycetota > Acidimicrobiia > Acidimicrobiales > RAAP-2 > Palsa-461. The sequence continues at coordinate 33,492 of PMOQ01000040.1, forward strand.
CAGGACTTCGCCCACCTGGCCGTCGGGTGCCTGCGCTCCGTCGGCCTCGCGGGGCGCTACGTGAGCGGGTACATCGAGACCGGGCAGCTCACCGGGGCGGACGCGTCGCACGCCTGGGCGTCGGTCTACCTACCCGGTTGGGGCTGGCTCGACCTCGATCCGACGAACGATCTCATGGTGTGCGAGGAGCTCGTCACAACGGCCTGGGGCCGTGACTACCAGGACGTATCGCCGGTGCGGGGCTCGGTGGTGGGTGGCGGGGGCTCACACTCCCTCGACGTCGCAGTGGAGGTCTCCCGAATCGCTCTGCGGGGCTGACGCCCAGACCCGGGGAAGATTGCCCGCAGCTCCTCGAACGCGATGCCGTCGGAGCCCGCGGACTCGTCGGCCGCGTGCGATGCCTAGGAGCGTTCGATCCAGGCCAGACCGGAGTCCTCGCCCAGTTCGAGCGGGGAACCCTCACCCTGGCCCGATCCGCTGATCACCTCCACGGCGAGCACCTCGCGGCCCAGCTGGTCGAATAGCGGCTCCAGGCGATCGGCACCGGTCAAGGTGAGCCGAATGCGATCGGTCACCTCCAGCCCGGCCTCCTTTCGGAGGTCCTGCACCTGACGGATGACGTCGCGGAGCAGGCCCCGCAGGCGCAGATCGTCGTCGAGCGCGACGTCGAGAGCGACGACCTCGCCGCCCTCACGCGAGACGGCGTAGCCCTCCTGCCCCTGAATGCGCAGGTCCACCTCGTCCGGCGCCAGCTCGACCTCGCCGTCGGAGAGGGCGACCCGGATCGACTCGCCCTTTTCGAGGGTTGCCGCGGCCGCGGCACCGTCGAGATCCGCGAGGGCGGCCCGTGTCTCCTGGGCCCGTTGGCCCAGCCGCGGCCCGAGAAGTTTGAAGTTGGGCACCAGCTCAAAGGCGATGAGCTCACCGAGCTCTCCCGTGATCTCGACCCGGTCGACGTTGAGCTCGTTGGCCACGATGTCGTCGAGCAACCGGGGGGCGCCGGGCGGGAGGAAGACGAGCGCGCGGGCCAGCGGTTGGCGGACCTTGACGCCGGCCTCGCTTCTCGCAGCACGCCCGAGCGAAGACAGTCGGCGGGCCTGTGCCATCTCCGCCTCGAGCTCCGGATCGATCAGGGTGCGGTCCGGCTCGGGCCAGTCGGCCAGGTGCACGGACCCGTCCTCGGCCGCGCCGGTCAGCTCGCGCCACAGCCGGTCCGCCGTGAACGGGCAGAACGGCGCGAGCAACAGAGAGAGGGTGGTGAGCGTCTCGTGCAGCGTCGCCTGTGCCGACAGCGAGTCGCTCTCGGGCGCGTCGGGGTCGGTGTGCCAGAACCGTCGCCGGCTCCGTCGCACGTACCAGTTGGAGATCTCGTCCACGAAGCGGGCCAGGGCCGTCGCGGCCCGGTAGGGGTCGTAGGTGTCGAGGGCCTCGGTGATCTCCGCCGTCGCCGAGGCGAGGCGGGACAGCAGCCAGCGATCGAGCTCGGGCCGGTCCGGCCGCGCCGGGATGCCGGGGTCGGC
>PMOQ01000040.1:35018-35542 GCA_003161255.1 Acidimicrobiaceae bacterium
AGGCCGGCCTGGGTCGGCGTCCACGGCGAGCCCTGGCTGAACATCCACCACCGCAACGGGTCGGCGCCCCGCGAGTCGAGGACCTCCCACGGATCGAGCACGTTGCCGAGGGACTTGGACGCCTTCCGGCCCTGCGAGTCGACGATGTGCCCGAGGCAGACCACGTGGCGGTACGGGGACGACCCGAACACCAGGGTGTTCACGGCCAGCAGGGAGTAGAACCAGCCCCGCGTCTGGTCGATCGCCTCGGAGATGAAGTCGGCCGGGAAGTCGAACCGCTCGGCCGAACCCTCCTGGTACGGATAGCCGACGCTGGCCGAGGGCATCGAGCCCGAGTCGAACCAGGTGTCGATGACCGCCGCCACCCGCGTGGCGGTCCCGGTCGCACCATCCGGGCACTGCGGGCACGCGAACACCACCTCGTCGATGACCGGGCGGTGCGGGTCGAGGCCCGAGAGGTCGCGCCCGGTGAGCTCCGACAGCTCGGCGAGGGAGCCGATGCAGGTGATGTGACCCGACTCGCA
>PMOQ01000040.1:35657-59220 GCA_003161255.1 Acidimicrobiaceae bacterium
TAGATGAGCGGGGTCTGGCAGCGCCAGCAGTGCGGGTACGAGTGGACGTAGGGCATCCGGCGCCACAACAGGCCGGCGGACTCCAGTGCGTCGTTGATGTCGTGGTTGGCCTCGCGGACGGCCCGCCCGGCCAACCAGCCGGCGGCCGCGGTGAACAAGCCGTCGGGCCCGACGGGGTTGATCGTGGGCAGGTCGTTGTCCCGACCGACGAACCGGTCGATCTCCCCGAACGCCGGGGCCAGATGGACGATCCCGGTGCCCTCCTCGGTGGTGACGTACTCGGCCGCCACGACCCGCCAGCCGTCAGCACCGGGATCGGCCTCCACGAGATCGAACGGGCGCCGGTACTGGAGGCCGACGAGATCGCGCCCCTGCACCCGCCCCGTGATTTGTGCACCGGGCCCCATGACCTCTTCGACCAGCGCCTCGGCGATCAGCATCCCGTCGACCACTGCGTAGGTGAGGTCCGGGTGCACCGCCACCCCGGTGTTGGAGATGAGGGTCCACGGCGTGGTCGTCCAGACGAGCAGGGCGGTGGCGCCGCCGACCTGCGCCGGGTCGGCGTCGAGGAGCGGGAGCCGCACGTACGCCGACTCGTCCTCCTCGTCCTGGTAGACGTCGGGCTGTCCGAGCTCGTGGCTGGACAGGCCGGTGCCGCAGCGGGGGCAATACGGGACCACCTTGAAGTCCTCGTAGAGCAGGCCCTGGTCGAACAGTTGGCGAAGCAGCCACCACACCGACTCGATGTAGCTCGGGTCGAGGGTCCAGTAGGCGTCCTCGAGGTCGAGCCAGTAGCCGATCCGGACGGTGACGGCGTGCCACTCCTTGACGTAGGACACGACCGACTCGCGGCACAGGCGGACGAACTCGGCGATGCCGATCTCTTCTTCTATCTGGCGCTTGCCGCCGATGCCGAGTCGCTTCTCGACCTCGACCTCGACCGGCAGGCCGTGGGAGTCCCAGCCGGCTCGACGGGCGACGTAATGGCCCCGCATGGTGCGGAAGCGGCAGAAGAGGTCCTTGTAGATCCGTGCCCACACGTGGTGGAGGCCGGGCTTGCCGTTGGCGGTCGGCGGGCCCTCGTAGAAGATCCACGGGGGTTGGCCCTTGCGCTGTTCCACCGAGCGGGCGAACACGTCATGGGCGGCCCATCGGCCCAGCTCCTCGGTCTCGAGGGCCACGAAGTCGACGTCGGCGGGGATGGGTCGGAACACGGCGAGGTCTGGTTCTTCTTCGTGGGTCGAGGACTCCGACGGCCATGCCGAGCGGATCGGTGCAGCCTATGGCTTCGGGAACGGCCTCGACCGCAGGGGCCGATGTTCGGCCACACCGCTCCTCGCCTCGTTCCTCGGCCTACGCGGGGCGATCGACCGGGACCGGAAGTCCCCTCGGATTATCCCGGGGCTACCTTGGCGCGACTCAGTTGTTTGCGGCCGGGTCCAGGCTCCGGGCCGAGACCAGCCGCTCGTAGAGGGCGTCGTCGACCTCTACGAGCGAGCCCAGCACCGCATCCGCGATGGCGAACGCGGGACGCGACCGCTCGGCAGGCTCGGGCACGGCGACACAGACCATTCGGGCCGCCTTCGCCGCGAGCACACCCGCCCCCGCGTCTTCCCAGGCCAGACAACGCGTCGGATCGACGCCGAGCTTCGCGGCGGCACCGAGGTACACCCCGGGGTGGGGCTTGCCGTAGGGCTCTTCCTCGGCCGAGTGGACGACCGAGAACTCCTTGGCCAAGCCGAAGTGCCCGAGGACGAGATCAATCAGCCGGTACTGCGACGACGACGCGATGCCGAGCGTGAGCCCGTGGCGGCGGCACAGCCCGATCGCATCGTGGACGCCCGGCTGCAGCACCCCCCGCTCGACCACCAGCTCGCAGACTCGGTCGACCACCCGGATCGCCACGTCCTCGGTCGACGGTCCCGACCACGGAAAACGCTCGTGCCAATAGACGGTGACCTCGTTCACGAACATGCCCTTGGTCTGGCGGCACGCGTGCGGATCGATCGGCACGCCGAGCGAGCCCAGGATCTCGACCTCGGCGACCTGCCACAGGGGTTCGGAGTCGACGAGCAGCCCGTCCATGTCGAACACGGACGCGACGAACCCATCGTCGCTCATCGGATCGGGGCCGCCGAGGCCGGTCGGCCCGGACGGAACCTCAGGCGGGGAGGTTGGCGGTGATGGCGTCCACGACCACCGCATCTTCGGGAGCGGTCTGGGGACGGAAGCGTGCCACCACGTCGCCGGCCGGCGACACCAGGAACTTCTCGAAGTTCCAGGTGATGTCCCCGGCTTTGCCCTCGGCGTCCTCGGCCTTGGTCAGCTGCTCGTAGAGCGGGTGGCGGTTCTGACCGTTCACGTCGATCTTCTCGAAGAGGGGGAAGGACACGCCGTAGGTGTTGGAGCAGAACTCGGCGATCTCTTCGGAGGTCCCCGGCTCCTGCCCGGCGAACTGGTTGCACGGGAAGCCGAGGACGCTGAAGCCCTTGTCGCCGTAGGTCTTCTGCAGTTTCTCGAGGCCTTCGTACTGGGGCGTCAGGCCGCACTTGGATGCCACGTTGACGAGAAGCAGCGTCTTGCCTTGGTAGGGCGCGAGCGAGGACGGCGAGCCGTCGAGGGTGGAAATCGGGATGTCGTATAGAGCCATGAGCGGCAGGCTAACGGATCCCGTCGTATCACGGCCCGCGCGATCGCCCGGTCCACGGGCAATAGCGCACGGTTGGCCCGAGGGCCGTCCGTCAAGACCGCTACTACGTCTTGGGTCATGGGTCATGGGTCAGTTTCAACCCTCCGCGTACATTCGGCAGCTCCGTCGAGCAGGTTCACGGGCCCTCCGACCGAGGGACCGACGGCGTTCGCTGAGCGAAAACATGGGTTTCGGCTGTGACAGCCGAAGACCCACGACCCACGTGGTGCGTAGCTACGTGCCACGTAGTAGTGTGTACCCATGAGCATGCAGACCTTCCGGCGACCGAATGATCCGCCGGTCCTGATTCTGACCAGCCTGGCCGGCGGCCCGAAGCACGGGCACGCCCTGGCGAAGGACATCGAGGGTTTCGCCGGCATCGGACTCGGACCCGGGACGTTGTACGGCGCCATCACCCGGCTCGAGGAGTGGGGGCTCATCGAGCCGATGCCGAGCGACGACAGGCGTCGGCCTTACCGCATCACCGCCGCCGGCGCGGAGGCGCTCGCCACCGCGGTCGCCGAGATGAACCGGGTCGCGGCGGTCGGCGCCGGCCGGCTCGGACTGTCGCTCGGGGCGTTGGGATGAAGACGAGCCAGACCCACCCGTCTCGCTTGGTCCGCTGGTACCCCGCGGCCTGGCGAGAGCGCTATGGCGATGAGATGGCCGCACTCATCGAGGACCAGCTCGGGGATCAGACCCCCACCCTCCGCTTCCGGCTGTCGATCGCCCGAGCGGGGCTCCGGGAACGCGCGATCGGATCGGGGGTCGTCGGCCGGTCGGCCGCTCCGAGCGAGCGGGCGAGAGCCGGGGCGTTGATCGTCCTCGGCGCTTGGTCTGCGTTCGTCATCGCCGGGGCGAGTTTTTCCAAGCTGGCCGAACACTTCTCTGTCGTGGTCCCTGCGACACACCGGGCCCTCCCTTGGACCGCCTTTCAGGTCGTCCAGATCGGGGCGCTCATCGCGGCGTCGTTGTTCGCAGTGGGGATCGTGATCGCGCTTCCCGCGGTATCCCGGTTCCTGCGCGCCGGTGGGTGGTCCACGGTCAGGCGATCCGTCCTCCGATCGGCGGTACTCGGTGGCGCCGCTGTCGTGGGCACGATCGGCTTGGCCGTCTGGGCCCATGCCATTTCGAGCGCCCAACGAAACGGGACCGACCCCGGCTACGGGGTGGCCTTCATCGTGTGGGCGGTGCTCGTGGCGGCGACGATCTGCGTCTGGGCACGTGCCGGGATCGCCGTCGGTCGGCGCATCCAACTCAGCCGGAGGCAGCTCGTGCTCGAGTCCGGGCTGGCCATCGGCGTGGCCGGCGCCATGTGCGCGATGACCGTCGGCACGGCGATCTGGTGGGGATCGATGGCCGTGAGCGCGCCGTGGTTCCTCCACGGCAGCCCCGTCGGCACCGCCGGCTCGCCGATCGACCTCCGGCTCATCGTGACGATGGCGGTGATGCTCGCTTCGGTCATCGCAGGCCAGTACGGCGTCGCCCGCATCGGGCGGTCGTGGGCCGACATGCTCCGGGGAACCGGCTAACCCGCTCCACGACCGCAGGCACCGGGTGCCCTCTCGCCCGCCCCTCCGAACCGACGATCCAGCCCCATCGCTCACGGGCGACCGGTCTCCTGGCGCCTGCGGGTCCGATCGGCAAGTGTCGGGGTCGAAACGACGACCGAGGAGACGACATGCACGCCGTCGTGATCGACAAGGGCGAGCTTCGCTGGGCGGACCATCCCGACCCGGTGGCGGGCGACACCGAGCTGGGCGTGTCGGTCCGGGCGGCCGGCCTCAACGGCGCCGACATGTTCCAGCGGTTGGGCCTGTACCCGTCTCCCCCGGGCTCGCCGGCCAACATCCCCGGGCTCGAGATGGCCGGCCAGGTCGTCTCGGTGGGCCGCCAGGTCACCCGTTTCGCGCTCGGCGATCGGGTCATGGCGATCGTGGGCGGTGGCGGCCAGGCCGAGATCTGCGTCGTCGACGAGTCCCACGCCCTCCCGATCCCCGACGACACCGGTTGGGCAGAGGCGGGGGGGTTCCCCGAGACCTTCTCGACCGCCTACGACGCCCTGTTCACCCAGTGCGGTCTCGGATCGGGCGAGACGCTGCTCGTGACCGGTGCGGCCGGCGGCGTCGGGACTGCAGCGATCCAGCTGGGCCGGTTGGCCGGGGCGACCGTGGTGGCGTCGGTGCGGGACGAGAAGCGCCGCGACGCCCTGGTCGGCCTGGGCGCGCACGTCGCGATCGACCCGGCGGAGGTGGCCGACCACGGACCGTACGACGCCGTGATCGAGCTCGTCGGCGCGGAGAGCTTCCCCGACGCGCTGGCCGCGCTGGCCACCGGTGGCAGGATCGCCGTCATCGGGATCGGCAGCGGCGCCCAGGTGGAGCTGGACCTGCGTCGCGTCATGGGGACCCGGGCCCGGATCTCGGGATCGACGCTCCGGGCCCGCGACAGAACGGCCAAGGCGGGCGTCACCGACGGGGTCAGGCGCCACGTCCTGCCACATCTGGCGGCGGGCGAGCTCACGATCCCGATCTGCGACACGTTCCCGTTCACCGACGTCGGCGCCGCCTATGACCGGTTCGCGGCGGGGAGCAAGCTCGGCAAGATCGTCCTGGTGGCCGGGTGACCTCGATCGACGCCACCCCCCCGCGCCTCCTCGACCTGGCCGAGATGGAGGAGCGGGCCCGCGAGAGCCTCGGTGAGATGGCGTACGCCTACTACTCGGGCGGCGCCGAGCACGAACGGCTGATCGAGGAGAACGTGACCGCGTGGTCGAGGTGGCGACTCCATCCACGCGTGTTGTTCGACGTGTCGTCGGTATCGACCGAGTCGACCGTGCTCGGCTCGCCCGTGTCGATGCCGATCCTGATCGCCCCGACGGCACTGCACCGACTGGCCCACCCCGACGGCGAGCTCGCCACTGCGCGAGCGGCTTCGGAGGCCGGCGCGGCGATGGTGCTGTCCAGCCTCGCGACCGCCGACCTCGATGATGTCGCGCAAGCGGCTCCCGACGGCGTCCGACTGATGCAGGTGTACATCTTGAAGGATCGCGGTCGGACCGCCGAGATGGTTCGTCGCGCCGCCGCGGCCGGCTACCGGGCCCTCGTCTTCACCGTCGACGTCCCGGTATCTGGGCTCCGCACGCGCGAGGTCGAGCAGGGGGTGCGGCTGCCCGATCGGTTCGCCGTGCCGAACCTCGCCGACCAGGCGGCCGCGCACGGCTCGGGATGGGGCTTCATGGCCCAGGTGGTGAAGGAGTTCGACCCCGCTCTGAGCATCGACGACATCGCGTGGCTGGCCGGGCTGTCGGGGCTCCCCGTCGTCGTGAAGGGTCTCTGCCGCGGTGACGATGCGCTGCGGTGCGCCGAGGCCGGCGCGGCGTCGGTCGTCGTCTCCAACCATGGCGGCCGTCAGCTCGACGACGCGCCGCCCACCGCGTTGAGCCTCCCCGAGGTGGTCGACGCGGTGGGAGACCGGCTGGAGGTCTACGTCGACGGTGGCATCCGACGCGCTGGGGACGTGATGAAGGCCCTGGCCCTCGGCGCCCACGGCGTCCTCATCGGCCGGCCCGTGCTGTGGGCGCTCGCGACCGGAGGCGCGGACGGGGTACGCGAGCTGCTGGGCAGTTTCGGCGAGGAGCTGGCGCGGGTGATGGCCCTGTGCGGCGCGGCCGACGTCGCGGGGATCGACGGCTCGCTGGTTCGCAGTGTCGACGGTCACCCCGAGGAGCGGCGCTAGCCGTCCCCCCGGGGCGCCGCTCGAGGAACCCCCCGATCCCAAATCTTGACCGGAGGGGACCGACGGGTCCGCCCGGAGCGCCACGACGCTACCCCGTCACCTCGGAGCAGACAATGGCTTTCTTCCGGCCGGCCGTCATCACCACGGGTCGACCACCGGGCGCTTCTTGCCCGTTCTTGCCGGCGGCGGTGGCGCCGCAGCGAAGACCGAACTCAACCGTTGTCGGGTCTCGGCGGGGTCGATGACGTCGTCGATCTCGAAGTAGCTGGCCACGTTGATCGCCTTGCCGATCGTGTAGGAGCGCTCCACCATCGTCTGGAAGAGGGCCTCGCGCTCGACCGGGTCTTCGACCGCTTCGAGCTCCCGGCGGTACCCGAGCCTGACCGCTCCCTCGAGCCCCATGCCGCCGAACTCGCCGGTCGGCCACGAGCCGATCCACAGCGGCTCCCGGAAGCTCCCCCCGGCCATCGCCTGTGCGCCGAGCCCGTAGCCCTTGCGCAGCACGACGGTGCAGAACGGGACGGTCAGGCTGGCCCCGGTCACGAACAGGCGCCCGGCGTGCCTGACCAGTGCCGCCTCTTCGGCCTCGGGGCCGACCATGAAGCCCGGCGTGTCGCACAAGAAGACGACCGGCAGGTCGTGGGCGTCGCAGAGCTGGAGGAATCGGGCCGCCTTGTTCGCCGCGGGGCCGTCGATCGCCCCGGCCAGGTGCATCGGGTTGTTGGCCACGATGCCGACGGCGCGGCCCTCCAGCCGGGCCAGCGCCGTGACCATGGCCAGCCCGTAGGAGGGTCGTAGCTCGAGCACCGAGCCGGTGTCGGCCAGCACGTCGATGACCGAGTGCACGTCGTAGACGCGGCGACGGTCCTCGGGGACGCAGGCCCGCAACGCCTCCTGGTCGACACAGTCCCACTCGGCAAGCGAGCCCTGGAAGTAGGAGAGATAGCGCTTCGCGGTGGCCACCGCCTCGACGTCGTCCGCGACCGCGACGTCGACGACCCCGTTCTCCACCTGCACAGACAGCGGCCCGATCGCCTCCGGCGGGAACACCCCGAGCCCCCCACCCTCGATCATCGCCGGGCCGCCCATGCCGAGGTTGGTGTCGGCCGTCGCGATGATCACGTCGCAACAGCCGAGCAGCGCCGCGTTGCCGGCGAAGCACCGACCGCCGACCACGCCGACCATGGGGACGAGCCCGCTCAACTTCGCGAACAACGCGAACGCCTCGGTGTCGAGCCCGGTGACCGACGCGCCGTCGGTGTCCCCGGGGCGGCCCCCACCGCCCTCGGCGAACAGGACCAGCGGGAGCCGAAGCCGCTCGATCACGTCGAACAGCCGGTCCTTCTTGCGGTGGTTCATGTGGCCCTGGGTCCCGGCCAGCACCGTGTAGTCGTACGAGATGACGGCGCACCGCGCCCGATCGGGACCGAAGATCTTCCCGTTCACCCGGGCGATGCCCCCGACCAGCCCGTCTCCGGGGGTCCGCTCGATCAACTCTTCGATGGACCGGCGGCGGCGCTGGGCCGCCACCACCAGCCCGCCGTATTCGATGAACGAGCCCGGATCGCACAGGTCGGCCAGATTCTCCCGGGCGCTCCGGTGCCCCGTCCCGTGCCGGCGCTCCATCGAGTCGGGGCGGCTCTCGTCCAAGAGGGCCTCGCGTCTGGTTCTGAGCTCGGCCAGCTCGGGGCGGATGCCGGCGGACGCGGCGACCTCGGGTGCCGCCGCCCCGGCGGCGATCTCGCCGGGCTCGATGACGACGAGCCGGTCCCCCTTCTCGACGGTGTCCCCGGGGGTCGGCATCACCTCGCGCACGGTCCCGCTCGTCGGAGACTCGACGACGTGCTCCATCTTCATGGACTCGAGGACGGCCAACGTTTGCCCCGCGGCCACGGTGTCGCCGGCCGCGACCGGGATCGAGACCACCGTTCCCTGGAGGGGGGCTGTCGCGACCACCGGTTCGGCAGCGGTTGCGCTCATGAGCTGCTCACACCACCGCGCACAGGCCGCCGTCGAGGTTGATGGCCGTTCCGCTGACATACGAAGCGCGCGGCGACAACAAGAACGCCACCAGATCGGCGAACTCGGAGGCCCTTCCGACCCGGCCGAGCGGGATGCCCGAGTTCTTGGCCATGTTCTCGTAGAGCTGCTCGACGCTGGTGCCGCTCGCCTCGGGGAGCCGGTCCCATTGGCCGCTCTCGACCAGTCCGATGAGCACCGCGTTGACCCGGACGTTGCGCGGGCCGGCCTCCTTGGACAGGGCCTTCGTCAGGGCCATACCCGCTGCCCGCGACACCGACGTGGGCATCGAACCTGCGCCGGGTGTCTTCCCACCGATCGCGAGCACATTCACGATCGCTCCGCCCTGCACCGCGAGATGGTCGAGGGTCATCCGGCACAGGCGGGCGGCTGCGTACAGCTTTAACGAGAGGTCGCCGTCGAAGTCCGCGTCGGTGGTGTCGGTGAGGGGCTTGGCCGCACTCTTGCCGGCGTTGTTCACGACGCCGTCGATCCTGCCCCAACGCTCGAGAGCCGCGTCGACGAAACGAGCAATGTCCTCGGCCCTTGTGACATCGGCGGCTACCCCGAGAACGTCGCCGCCGGCCGCCTCCAACGACGACCTCGTGGCCTCGATACGTTCGGTGTCCCGCCCGCAGAACGCGACGGTGGCCCCCTCGGCGACAAGGCGCTGACACAGCGCTCGGCCGAGACCGTCCGAGCCGCCCGTCACGAGGACGGTCCTTCCACCTAGCTCGAGCTCCATGCGCCTCCTTGGCCTGCGAATGTCGGCCCAGATTCCCCCGGTTCCGTTCGTCCGCGCCAACGCGTTGCCCGAAGGTTCTCGACATCGACCCGAAACCACGTCCCGGTGGCGTGGGCCGGTGGACCGACCGGGCTCTGCCAGATCACCGGTTCAATCTTCCGTCCAAGGCTGCCGGGGCGGGCTGACATCTCTAACGGTCACCAGCCCACACGTATCGCGACGCCCCGGCGAGACCAGGAAGTCGACGTGGGAGTCGTACGACGGCGACGAGGGGTGTTGGCCCGATCGCCCGATTGGGGTCGTCGACCCGATCGCTCCAAACCCCCACGCCCTACGGCAGCACCAGGGTGGCCAGGCGCTTGGCCGTCACCCGGAGCCCGACGGCTCCCATGGCGAGCAGGTAGGCGGCGTGGCCGAGCAGCGACCAGGTGAACAGGCCGAGATCGAGGCCCCGCAACAGCGCCACACCCTGATAGAGCGGCGAACACCGGACGATGACCTGCAACCAGCCCGGGTAGACGGCCAACGGGTAGAAGGTCGCCGAGAACAAGAACAACGGCAGCGCGGCCAAAAAGACGTAGTCGAAGTCCTGCCAGCTGCGCATGTAGGACGTGCCGGCCATCCCGAGGCCGGCGAAGCCGAAGCCGATGCAGACCGCCCCCGGGAGGCACAGGACGACCCACGGGGTGGCCACATAGCCGAACCCGGCCATCACGCACATGAACACGCCTGAGTACAGGGTTCCTCTGGCGAGGGCCCACATCAGCTCCCCGAGCGCCACGTCGCGCGGGCCCAACGGCGTGGCCAGCATCGAGTCGTACGTCTTCATGATCTTCAGCTGGAAGAAGATCTTGAACGTGCAGTCGAAGATGGCGCCGTTCATCGCCGAGGCGGCCAACAGCCCGGGCGCCACGAAGACCGTGTACGGGAAGGCGTGGCCGTCGACGTGGACGGAGCCGACGAGCTTGCTCAGCCCGAGGCCGATCGAGACCAGATAGAAGAAGGGCTCGAAGAAGCCCGAGACGATGAACTTCCAGCCCCGGCGGTACACGACCACGTTGCGCTGGAACACTCGCTTCGCTCTCGAGAGCCCGAAGAAGGCGAGGGGGGTGATCCGGGGCACCGATGGCGAGAAGAGGTCCCTCGTGGCCACGGCGGGCGGTCCCGAGTCCGTGCGGGCCATCAGACCACCAACCGCTTCGCGAACAGCCGGCGGGCGAGCAGCAACCCGAAGGCGCTCAGCCCGGCCAGGTACATGACGTCCCACATGGCCGAGATCCGGTCGACGCGCCCGAGCACCAGCATCCGGCACAGATCGACCCCGTGGTAGAGCGGGGTGGCGTACGCGACCGGGTGCATCCACCCGGGCAGCTGGGTCAACGGGAAGAAGGTGGCGGACAAGAGGAACAGCGGGATGAGGCCCATGCGCGACATCGTGGCGAAGCCCTGGTCGTTCTCCTGGGTCGCCGCGAACGCGGAGATGACCCCCGAGAACGCCAACCCGGTCAACACCGCGACCGGCACCGCCAGGAGCGCCAGCGGTGAGTGCACGGTGCCGAAGGCGGCCATCACCCCGAGATAGGCGACGGCGGTGAGGACCAGCCGCACCGTGACCCACGCGAAGTGGCCGAGGAGGACGTCGAGCACTCGGAGCGGGGTCGCGAGCATGGCGTAGTAGGTCCGGATCCACTTGATGGCCGCCATCACCGGGTACATCGAGTCGCTCGCGGCGACCTGCATGGCGCTCGCGGCAAGGAGGCCCGGCGCGACGAAGCTGAGGTAGCGCACGTGGTCCACCGTGCCGACGTGCTTGTTGATCAGTGACCCGAGGCCGACGCCCATGGCGGCCAGGTACAGGATGGGCGCGAGGAAGCTGGTCGTGAGCGAGGACCGCCACGTCCGCATGTACGTGTAGAAGTGGTACCGAAGCACGCGCAGGGTCGGCGGCAGCCGGGTGCCGTGCGCGGTGTCCATCCCCCAGGTCTCGAGATCGGTCGTCACGACCGAACCCCCCAATCAGTCGACGAGCGTCCGACCGGTCAACGAGAGGAACACGTCCTCGAGCGTCGAGCGCCGGACCAGTGAATTCAGCGGGTCGATCCCCCGGGCCCGCACCTCCTCGAGGGCGCGGTCGCCGTCCGAGGAGTAGAGGAGCACGCGGTCCGGGAGCACCTCGGCCCGGTCGGCGATCCCTTGGAGTCGTTCGACCGGTGCCTCTCCGCCGTGGAACCGGAGCTCGAGGACCTCGCGGGTCGCGTAGTGCTCGATCAGGTCGGCCGGGCTGCCCGAAGCCGCGATGCGGCCCTTGTCCATGACGACGAGGCGGTCGCAGAGCTGCTCGGCCTCGTCCATGTAATGGGTCGTGATCACGAGGGTGACGCCCTGGCTCTTCAGCCGGTACAGCCGGTCCCACAACAGGTGGCGGGCCTGGGGGTCGAGCCCGGTCGTGGGCTCATCCAAGATCAGCAGGTCGGGTTCGGAGATGAGGGCCCGGGCGATGGTGAGGCGGCGCTTCATGCCGCCAGACAGCGGTTCGACGGTGTCGGCGGCCCGGTCGCCGAGCTCGGCGAACTCGAGCAGCCGCTGGGCCCGCTCCCGTATGACCTTCTTCGGGAGATCGAAGTAGCGGCCGTAGATCATCAGATTGTCGAGCACCGTCAACTGGAGGTCGAGCGTGTCCTCCTGGGGCACGAGACCGATCCGGCCCCGGATCGCGGGCCCATCGGTGTCCGGGTCCATCCCGAGCACGCGCAGCGTCCCGGCGCTCTTCGGCGACATGCAGGCGATCATCCGCATCGTCGACGTCTTCCCGGCTCCGTTCGGGCCGAGGAAACCGAACGACTCGCCCCTCGCGATGTCGAAGTCCACGCTGTCGACGGCGACCAGGTCATCGAAGCGCTTGGCCAGGCCGCGTGCCGAGACGACCGGCTCTTCGCCGGTCGGGGACTCGTGCGCGGGCGCGGCGAGCGAGGAAGGGGAATGCGATTGCACCGTCGTCAACGCTACCGAATCGACGCGACACCATCGGACGGCACGCCAAGATGACGCCGTGGGAGTGGAGCTCGACCGGGACTGGATCGCGGCCCTGCCGAAGGCCGAGGTGCACCTGCATCTGGAGGGGTGCATCCCCGGCCACGTCGTCTTCGGGTCGGAGCCGGTGCCGGACCCCGAGATCGACAACCTGGCCGACCTGCTCGCCCACCTCGATACCCTGTGCGGGCGGATCGAGCGCGCCGACCAGTTGGGCGAGATCGCCCGCCTAGTTGGCCAACGCGCCTCGGCGGCGGGCGCGCTCCACGTCGACCTGATCGTGAACCCGTCGCACTGGCCGCACTGGCGTGACCGGCTGGGTGCCATGGTCGACGCCCTCGACGGGCCGCTCGCCGAGGCCGAGCAGGACGGCGGGCCGACCGTCGGGCTCTGCGTCAGTATCAGCCGCACACACCGGGCCGGCCAGGCCGAGGAGCTGGTCGATCGGGTCCTGGAGCTTGCCCATCCCCGGATCGTGGGTCTCTCGATCGACGGCAACGAGGCCGGAGGGTCGCACAACGAGCGTTTCGTCAAGGCGTTCGATCACGCCCGCGCCGCCGGGCTCCGGCGGTGCGCCCACGCCGGGGAGTCGAGCGGGCCGGAAGGGGTGAGAGAGGCGGTCGAGATGCTCGGGGCCGAGCGGATCGACCACGGGATCCGGTGCATCGGGGATCCGGGACTGGTCGCCGACCTGGCCCGCCGGGGCGTGCCCCTCGATGTCTGCCCCACCTCCAACGTCGTGCTCGGCATCGTCGACGATCTGGCGTCGCACCCGCTCGAGGCGCTCCGCCTGGCCGGGGTCCCGGTGTCCCTTAACACCGACGACCCCCTCCTCTACGGCATCGAGCTCGTCGGCGAGTACGAGCGCACCGCGGCGGCATTCGGCTGGGGCCGCGCCGAGCTCGGCGGGGTCGCCCGGACCTCGATCGAGAGCTGCTTCGCGAGCCCCGACCGCCGCGCCGCGTTGGTGTCCGAACTAGACCGTTTCCTGGCTCGCTGAGGCCACGCGATGTTCACACGCCCCGCTTGACGCGGCGGCGAATCGCGCCCATCCTTCCTGCCAGTCGAGTGGTGGCCCAGGGAGTCGGAAACCCTCTCGACACGCAAACCACGGTGCCGACAGGAGGGGAAATTGGCCACCACTTTGGTTGAGCAGTCGCTACCCGAGTCCGACCAGGTATTCAAGGTCGAGAGTCACGGGATCGACTACATACCGCTGAACGAGCGCTGGGCGAAGCCCCGCGACATCGGCAGCATGTGGGCGGGCGCGAGCGTCCAGATCGAGTACTTCATCTACGGCGCCGTGCTGATGACCTTCGGGTTCAACTTCGCCCAAGCGTTGAGCCTGATCATTCTGGGCAACCTGTCCTACTTCTTGCTCGGGCTGTGCAGCCTTCAGGCACCCCAGACCGGCACGACCGTCTTTGCGATCAACCGGGCCAGCTACGGGCCCAACGGCTCGCGGCTGATCTCGTTCTTCAACTGGGTCACCCAGATCGGGTTCGAGGTCGAGGGGTTGATCCTCATCGTCGGCGCGGCACTGGTCCTCGAGATCAAGGCGGGCTTCACGCCCGGCGATCCGGCCAAGGTCATCTTCGTCATCGTGGCGGTGCTGGTCCAGGCGGTGCTGCCGTTCCTCGGCCACGCCACGATCCTGAAGTCGCTGCGGGCGCTCGTGATCCCATTCATCATCCTCTTCGCGGTGATGCTGGGCTACGCCATCCCGCATGCGACCACCCACGGGGTGGCCCACGGTGCGGACTGGCAGACCTACATGGAGGGCCTGGCCTTCACCATCATCCTGAGCGGCCTCGGCTGGACGGAGTGCGGGAACGACTACACCCGCTACTGCGCCCCCGAGACCTCGAAGCGAGGGATCGTCGGATGGGTGTTCCTCGGCACCGCGGTGCCCGAGATCCTCATCATGACCCTCGGTGCGGCGGTCGGGACCTTCCTGGTCAAGGTGGGGACCCAGTCCAACGCGTTCATCGCGTTCGCCCACCAGTCCTTCATCCCGCCCTGGTTCGTCGACGTCTTCTTGATCTTCTGCATCGTCCAGCTGTTCGCGATCAACAGCCTCGACATGTACTCGTCGGGGGTCACACTCCAGGCGATGGGCGTCAAGGTGAAGCGATCCCAGGCCGTCATCATCGACTGCGTGATCGCCCTCGGCGTCACCATGTACGCGATCTTCAACACATCGTTCAACACGTACCTGAAGGACTTCGTCGACGTGGTGATCGTGTGGATCGCCCCGTGGGCGGCCATCTTCCTGGTCGACTGGTGGATGCGCCGGTCCCGTTACGTGCCGGCCGAGCTCCAGCGGACCGACAAGGGCGGCCTCTACTACCGGACCGGCGGCGTCTACTGGCCGGCGATCATCGCCCAGGTCGTGGGGATGTTCGCCGCCATCTCGGCGCTGTCGGCCACCTTCTCGCTCCCGCACTGGTTGAACGAGGTCACCCACCACACCGCCGACAAGTTCGGCTACGGGGCCGACTTCAGCGTGTTCATGGGGATGGCCGTCGGGGCACTCGTCTACCTGGTGCTGGCGTGGCGGGGCGTGCGGGCCCAATCGGTCGAGCAGGACCGCATGCTGTCGTCCTCGTCGCCGACGACCGACTAGTCCGCTCGAGAGAAACAGGGCCGAGTGCAGACGGCCACCGGGCACGCGGGGTGCTCGGTGGCCGGGCCGGCCGGCCGAGATCCCGGCTCTAGCCCTCGCCGTGGGTGATCGAGGCGGCCTGGGCCGTCGTCGATCCGCCCAGGCCCTCCCAGTCCTCGACCAGCGATCCGTCGGCCCCGTGGCGGAACAGCGGGATCGCACCGAGCGACTGCACGAGTTTGGCGTCCTCGCCGAGATAAGAGCGCCAGTGGGCGCCCTCGGTGACCACGGCCCCGACGACCACCGGCTCGGCTCCGACCCGCCGCAGCAGGTTGAGCGCCGCCTTGGTCGACCCGCCCGTCGAGATGACGTCGTCGACGACCGCCACCCGCCGACCGACGACGGCGTCGAGGCGGGCCCGGTCGAGGAGCAGGCGCTGGGGCACGGCGGTCGTGATGGACCGCACCGGCTCGGCGACTGCGTCGGCCAGGTGGATCTTCGGGGTCTTGTGCAGGATCACGTAGTCGTCGAAGCCGAGCGCCCGGGTGACCTCGATCGCTATCGGGATGCCCATCGTCGCCACCGACACGACGATCTCGGCGTCGAAGGGAGCCAGCTTCGCGGCCAGCTCCCCGCCGGCCGTCTGGGCGAACGCGACGCCCAGGTCCACCGAGATGAGGAGCGCGATGGTCAGGTCGTCGGCGATTGGCACCAACGGGATCTCGAGCTCCTGAGAACCCACGGCCACTTTGTAGGTACCTTGGCCCACCGTCACCGCCCGACTCTGACCGGAGGACCCCGATGACCGCAAGTAACCACCCGCCGCTCGAGCGTGCCCAGGCGGCCGAGCTCCTCCAGGTCGCGTTGGAAGAGGCACGAATCGGGCTCGCCGAGGGGGGCATCCCCATCGGGGGCGCCCTCTTCCACCGGGACGGGACCCTGCTCGGCCGGGGCCACAACCGGCGGGTCCAGCAGGACGACGCGTCGGTCCACGGGGAGACCGACGCCTTCCGCAACGCCGGTCGCCGGCGCGACTACGCCGACACGGTGATGGTGACCACCCTCTCCCCGTGCTGGTACTGCAGCGGCCTGGTCCGCCAGTTCGGCATCGGCGCGGTGGTCATGGGCGAGTCGGAGAACTTCTCGGGCGGCCACGACTGGCTGGCCGAGAACGGCGTCGAGGTGGTCGACCTGGCCGACCCCGAGTGCATCGAGCTGCTCTCGGACTTCATCTCGAGCCATCACGACCTGTGGTTCGAGGACATCGGCCTCTAATGGTTCAGCCGGGCCGGCCGAAAAGCCGGTCTCCGGCGTCGCCCAGTCCCGGCACGATGTAGCCGCTGGCGTTGAGGGTCGAGTCGATGCCCGCGCAGGCGACCGGCACGGCCGGGTGGGCCCCGCGGAAGGCTCGGAGCCCGGGCACCGACGCCAGGAGGCACAGCACCAGGATGGACGTCGCCCCCCGGGCGACGATGAGGTCGCACACCTGGATGAGCGTGCCCCCGGTGGCCAGCATCGGGTCGCAGACGACGACTCGGCGGCCGTCGAGCGACGCCGGCAGCGCGTCCAGGTACAGGTTGGACCGGAGGGTCTCCTCGTCGCGGCGAAGCCCGACGTGGGCCACCTCGACCGGTGACAGCATCGAGGTGATCGCGGGGACCATCCCGAGCCCGGCCCGGAGGATCGGGACCAGGAGCAGCGAACCGGAGATCCGTCGGGCGTCGGTGTCGGTGGCGACGGGTGTCTCGATCGTCACCGTCTCGGTCTCGAGGTCGCGGAGGGCCTCGTAGGCGACGAAGGCCGACAGTTCCGAGGTGAGTCGCCGGAAGGCGAAGTTGTCGGTCTCACGGTCACGGAGCTGGGCCAGCCGGTCGGCGACCACCGGGTGGTCGACGACGATCAGGGGAGCCAGGTCGCCGAGCGCGGCTCGATCAACGCTCACGCTTCCTCCCTTTGCATGGCGGGCCGATGGATCAGCCGGTGCCGGCGCGCCGACGACCGATGACCGTCGAGGCCACGACGGCGATGAAGAGCGCCGCCCCGCTGAAGACCTGGCTGATCCAGGACTGGACGCCCGCGATGGCGAGGCCCGACACGCTGAACGCGATGAAGTAGACGGCCAGCATCGTCCCCATCACGTTGAACCGGCCCGGCCGGATCGACGTCGCACCGAGATAGGCCGCCGCCAGCGCCTGCAGGGTGTCCTGGACGTTGCCGGCCTCGGGGGTCGCGCTGCCGTTCTTGGCCACGAGCAACACTCCGGCGAGCCCGGCCAGCGCTCCCGCGAGCACGAACGCGGAGAGCTTGAGGCGGTCCACCCGGAGCCCGACCAGGCGGGCCGCCCGGGGGTTGGACCCGACGCTGGTCAGATAGCGGCCGTAGGGGGTGTGCTCGATGACGTAGTACGCCACGAGCGCCACCCCGAACAGCAACCACACCGTGTCGGGGATGCCGATGAAGTTCTCGGACCCGAAGTTGATGAGCGAGCCCGAGATGCCGTTGTTGATCGACTGGCTCCCCGTGTACCACTCCACCACCCCGAGCAGGACCCCGGCCGTCCCCAGCGTGACGATGAGCGAGTTGACCCCGACCCGGGCGACGGTGTTGCCGTTCCCGAGGCCGATGAACGCACCGGCGGCGATGGCGAGCATGATCGCGAACGGGAGCGGGATATGGAAGCGCGCCATCGCCGTCGCCACCACGATCTGGGTGAACCCGGCGTTGGAGCCGACCGAGAAGTCGAATTCGCCGCACACCAGGGGCAGGAGCGAGGCCAGCGCCAACATCCCGATGTAGACGTAGTCGAATCCGACCTCTTGGAAGTCGGCCGCCGAGAAGAACAGATGTCCCGTCTTCGACCACAGGCTGAAGAAGACGAGGACGATGATCAACAGCCCCGGCAGCGCGTAGCGCTCGACGTTGAAGAGCAACGCCGACTGCATGCCCGACTTCTCGTTGGGCTGGTTGCTCTCCTCGTCCCCTCCCTGGCCGGTCTTGTCGGTCTGCACGACGGTCATGGTTGGCTGGCCTCCAGTTTGGAATCGTGCGGGTCCGGAGCGGCGGAAAGGACGAGTTCGGTCAGCTGCGACGGGTCGATGTCGGGTCCTCGGATCTCACCCGTGATTCGACCGTCGGCCAGCACCACCACGCGGTCCGACACCCGGGCGAGCTCCTCGAGGTCGGCGGTGACCACGATCACAGAGGTGCCCGAGGCGACGGCCTCGCGGATCAACCGGTAGATCTCGGCTCTGGCCTCGACATCGACACCCTGGGTCGGCTCGTCGAGGAGGAGGATCTTGGGCCGGCGCCGGAGCCACCGGGCGACGATGGTCTTCTGCTGGTTGCCGCCGGACAAGGTCGCGAAGGGCTGTCGGTCCGAGATGGCCTTGATCGAGAAGTCCTTGATCGACTGACGCGCGTCGGCGGCCTCGGCCCGTTCGCGCAACAGCCCGCCCCGCCAATACTTCGACACCTCGGCGGCCGAGAGGTTCTCACGAAGGCTCATCGTGACGAAGGCCGACTCGCTTCGGTCTTCGGGGACGAAGCCGAACCCGGCGTCCATCGCATCGTCGATGTTCGCGAACGACACCGCCTTGCCGTCCAGTTTCACCATGCCCGAGCTGGGCGGTTGGAGCCCGAACAGGGTCGTGAGAACGGAGGTCCGACCCGAGCCGACCAACCCGGCGACGCCGAGCACCTCTCCGCGGCGCAGCCCGAATGAGACACCCCGCAAGGGACCGCCCGAGAGATCCGAGACCTCGAGGACCAGGTCTTCGCCGTCGAGGGTCGCGTTCGACGCCGCCGAATGATCGAGCGCCCGCCCGACGATCAGCTCGACCAGTCGGTCCTTGGTGATCTCGGCGCGCTGCAAGGTTGCCGCGACGCACCCGTCACGAAGCACCGTTACCCGGTCGGCGATCCTCGTCACCTCGTCGAGCCGGTGGGTGACGTAGACGATGGTCTGTCCGGCCGCTGCATAGCGCTTCAGCGCATCGAACAGGACGTCGACCTCGACCGCCGGCAGCGACACCGTCGGCTCGTCGAGAATCAGGACCCCTTCCGAGGCGTCGGACTGGTCCTGCAACGCCCGCGCGATGGCGACCATCGTCCTTCCGGCCGGGCGGAGCTGGCCGACCAGGCGCCGCGGGTCCACGTCAACGTCGAACCGGTCGAGCACGGCACGGGCGTGGCGTCGTAGGGCCCGCCAACGGACGGCCTTGGTCACCGGGTTGACGGGAAACCCGCGACCGATGGCGAGGTTCTCGGCCACCGAAAGCCCGTTGAAGATCGCCAGGTCCTGGTGCACGAAGTGCAGGCCGGACGATCGGGCCCACTCGGGGGAGGTCCGGTCGGCGTCGATCGTGTCGGCGCCAATGGTGACAGTCCCGCCTGGATCGGCCTGGTAGACGCCGGCCAGGATCTTGATCAGGCTGGACTTTCCCGAGCCGTTCGCCCCGAGCAGGCAGTGGATGGTTCCCCCGGTGACGTCGATCGACACGTCGTCGAGGGCCCTCGTCCCCGGGAAGTTCTTGGAGACGCGCCAGACCGACAACGCGAAGTACGGGCGCGGGACCAGCTGCTCTCCGAGAAGGGACTGCCCGGTGTGGGCGCCAGCACTGCCAGCGCCCACACCGGGTTCGTCCGTCGAGTCGGAGGCCACCCTGATCGCTTTACTCGGTCGTCGAGACCGGCGCTACTTCTTGATGCCCCAGGCCTTCAGGTACTCGGCCTCAAAGTTCTGCTTGGGCGTGTATTCGGCGTTCGCCGGCAGGTTGTGGGTCGCGTCGACCAGCTGCCACCCGATGCCGTTGGGATACACCGGCTTGTGGGTGAAGATGCTGTTCAAGGTGTCGACCGAGGACCAACCGGTCCACTCGGAGCTGATGGCCATGGCCGCCGTCACCGTTCCCGCCTGGATGTCCTGGAGCTCGGGCTGGAAGCCCTCGCCGCCCATGACGTTGTACTTGCCCTTGGGGTAGGCGCTGAGCGCCGGCACCACGCCGAGGATGGTCGCGTAGGTGTACGGGCTCTTGATCCAGTTGATGGTCGGGTACTTCAACAATTCGGCTTGGATCTCCTGCTGGAGCTTCGGACCGAGGTCCGCCGCCAGGAAGTCCAGCGTGGCCACGACCTTGGAACCACCCGAGTGGGCGATCTGGTCGGCGAAGCCGGCGCCGGTGTACTTGAGCACGGTCGCCTCGAGGTCATTCAGCACGAGCACCCGGGCCTTGTTGTGGGACGCCGCGATGATGTAGTCGGCCTGGCCACGCCCGTAGGACTCGGCGAAGTAGCCGAGCTGCTTCTCGGGGAGGTTGTCGAAGTTCTCGACTGCCGTAAACAGCGGGCTGCCGGCATCTTCGGTCGGGTCATTGCAGTCGTACGCGTACAACGGCACGATCGCGATGTGTTTCGCCTTGGCCTGCAACAGCGGGCCGCGGGCCTGGTCGCAGTCGGTCCCGTCGAGGATGATCCCTTGCGCACCGAGCGCGATCGCCTGGCTGACCAGTCCGGGGGCGTTGGACGGCATGAGCTTGGCGTCGAGGATCGTCACCTTCCAGCCCAGGTCCTCGGCCGCCTGCTGGGCCGCGTCAACGGGGATCGAGCTCGAGATCGATTCCTGCCCCGAGCTGATGATGACGATCGTCTTGTTCTTCGCCCCGGGTCGTGGCGTGGGGTTGACGCTGGTGCTGGTCCCCGCGTACAGCTTGGGCAGCTCGGCCAACGCGGCCTTGTACCCGTACTTGTACCCGAATGGGTTGGCCAGCGGGACCGACGGTGCACCCGAGGCGCCACCACCGGTAATCGTCACGAAGCTCAGTACGACGACGCCTGCTGCGGCCGCGGCGACGAGCCTCGGCCACCTCGCGGCGGATCGGTGCTTGCTGTTCATCTACCCCTCCCTAGGTAATGAGCCCCGGCCCGCTGGTCGACCACCGACCGCCCACCGAGATTCCCCCCGGGTGCACGGTGATGTGACGGCCTGGACCGAGATTCGTAACGCTACCGTCTGCAACCAGATATCGCTTGGTCGTACGGCCCGACCAGGTGCGAAGGCCTCAGAAGGCCGTCATTCCCCCGTCGGCCGGCAGGACGGCACCGGTGACACCACTCGAGGCGAGGCCGCACAGCCATGCGATCAGCGCCGCCGGCTCGTCGGGCTCGAGCAGGCGCTCCAGCAGCTGGTGCCCCGCGAAGTCCTCGACCGAGTCGAGCCCGTACACGCGGGCAGACGCTTCGAGAATCGGCGTCCTGGTCGACCCGGGGCACACAGCGTTGGCCGTGACGCCCGTCCCGGCCAGGTCGGCCGCCAGCGCGCGCACGAGTCCGATCACGGCGTGCTTCGACGCCACGTAACCACCGAGCCGGCGGAGGCCGAGCATGCCGGCGGCGGACGCGACCGCGACCACCCTCCCCTGCCTCGGCATCTCCCTGGCCAGCAAGGTCGGAACGGCCGCCTGCACCAGCCGCCGCACGCCGACGACGTTCACCTGGAACAGGGTGTCCCAGGTGCGGTCGTCGGTCTCCCAGATGGGCGGGCCGCCGGCCACCACGCCGGCCGCCGCGACCACCGCGTCGAGGGCCCCGAACGAATCGATCGCGAGCGCGACCGCCGCGTCCATGTCGGACTGGCTCCTGACATCCCCGCTCACCGCCGCGACGCGCCCGGGATGCCGCGACGCCAGATCGTCGAGCTCCTGTCGCGTGCCGAGGGGGTAGTCGATCGCAGGGTCGTCGACGCATGCGTCGAGCGCGACCACGGACCAACCGTCTGCGACGAGCCGATCAACGGTGGCTGCGCCGATCCCCCGAGCGGCGCCAGTGACGACCGCGACCGGGCTCACTCTGGTCCCATCGCGACCGCAGGTTCGGCGAGCTCGCTCCAGAACCATTCGAGAACGCCCGTCAGCTCCTCCACCAGAGCCTGGAAGAGGAGCCTGCCCTCGGCCGCGCTGGCTTGCGTCGGGTCTCCGAGGACGCCGTTGGCCGACACGGACCTGATTCCCCCGGCCCGCAGCTCCGGCAGCAGGACGGCGAGCGATTCGGTGCGACCCGGCTCGAGCTTCCCGTAGCGCACCGTGTCCGGCGCGATCGCGAGCATCAGGGACGTCTCGGTCCGGCCGGCGTGCGCGTCACCGCCCGCCACCCGTGCGCCCCAGACACACACCCGATCGCCCTCTGACCGAGCACGTTCCTTGGCCAATCGGATCCCGTCGGCGTTGCCGCCGTGGGCACACACGAACGCAACGCCGACGCACATGTCCCTGGCCGAGCGGACCAACTCGACCAGGACGTCGGCCAGCACGTCGCTTCCGATCGACAGCGTGCCGGGGAACCCGGCGTGCTCGCCGCTCGCCCCAAAGGACAGCGGCGGCGCCACCACCACGAAGGGCAGCTCGGCCACCTCGTCCACGAGCGCCATGGCCACCCGCGTGTCGGTGTCAAGGGGCAGGTGGGGCCCGTGCTGCTCGAAGGAGCCGAGCGGGACCACCAACAGACATCTCCCGCCCGACGCGGCGACCTCTGTCCATGTGGGGACGGCGACGTAGGGCTCAGCCACGCGAGACGAGTCGGACCGCCACGCGACCGGCGGAGTGGTCGGGTGCGGGCCTCGGCAACGCCGATCCCGGGAGCGCCGCCAGCGCTTCGGCCCCGTGGCCGAACACGCACTCGGGATCGGGGCCATCGAGGGGCAGGCCGGTGAAGAACTTCGCGGCCATGCACCCACCTCGGCAGGCGTCGAACGACCCACAGGACGCGCAGGCTCCGGCACTGGTCGGTTCTCGCAGCGACGAGAAGAGGTCCGACTCGCGCCACACCGTCGTGAAGCCTCCGGGGTCGCGGACGTTGCCGGCCAGGAACTCGTCGTGGATGACGAACGGGCACGCGTAGACGTCACCGACCGGGTCGATGAGACAGACCACTCGTCCGGCTCCGCACAGGTTCAGGCCCTCGAGCGGCTCACCCAGTGCCGAGAGATGGAAGAAGGAGTCACCGGTGAGCACGCTCGGGCGATCGCGGAGCCATTCGTAGAGGTACCGCTGCTGGGCGTCGCTCGGGTGGAGGCCCTCCCAGGAATCCGCGCCGCGTCCGGAGGGACGAAGCCGGGTGACCCGAAGCTGCGCGCCGTAGTGGTCGGCGAGGGCCGCCAGCGCGTCGAGCTGCCCGACATTGTGCCGGGTGACCACGACGCTGATCTTGAACGGCCCGAAGTCGGCGGCGGCGAGGTTGTCCATGGCCACCCGCGCCGCCGCGTAGCTTCCCGACCCGCGCACGCCGTCGTTGACCTCGGCGGTCGCCCCGTCGAGGCTGATCTGCACGTCGAGATAGTCCATGGTGGCCAGCCGCTCGGCCTTCGAACGATCGAGCCGCGTCCCGTTGGTCGAGAACTTGACCCCGACCCGATGGTCGACGGCGTAGTCGATCAGGTCGAAGAAATCCGGCCGGAGCATCGGCTCGCCCCCGCCGATGTTGACGTAGAAGACCTTCATGTCGACCATGTCGTCGACGATGCCGCGGGCCTCGGCCGGTGTCAGCTCCATCGGATCGCGACGCCCCGAGGAGCTCAGGCAGTGCACACAGGCCAGGTTGCAGGCGTACGTGAGCTCCCAGGTGAGGCAGATGGGCGCGTCGAGGCCGCGACTGAATTGCTCCTGCAACGGCAGCGGTGCCGAGTCAGCGGGCATCGATCACCTCGGAAGCGGCCAGCCGGGCGAGGGCCCGTCGGTAGGCGTCATGC
>PMOQ01000068.1 GCA_003161255.1 Acidimicrobiaceae bacterium
GAGCACTGCGCCGTCCACCAGTGCCTGAGCTCGGTGAGTCGTCCCGAGGACGTCGCCCGCCTGCTCATCACCGCGTCGGGCGGGCCCTTCCGGGGCCGCAAGCTTGACGAGCTGGCCGAGGTGACTCGCGACGACGCGTTGGCTCACCCGACCTGGAAGATGGGGCCGAAGATAACGATCGACTCGTCGACCCTCATGAACAAGGGCCTCGAGGTCATCGAGGCCCACGAGCTGTTCGGCGTCGACTACGACCGCATCGACGTGGTCGTGCATCCGCAGTCGATCGTCCACTCGATGGTCGAGCTCGTGGACGGTGCGACGTTGGCCCAGCTGTCGATGCCAAACATGCGCCTCCCGATCGGGTATGCGCTCGGCTACCCGGAGCGCCTCGACGTCGCCTTTGGGCCGGTCGACTGGTCGAGCCCGTTCGAGCTCACCTTCGAGGCGCCCGAACGCGACGTCTTTGCCTGCCTCGACCTCGCCTACCGGGCCGGGCGGGCCGGTGGGGGGGCGCCGGCATGGCTGAACGCGGCCAACGAGGTCGCGGTCGCGGCGTTCTTGGCCGGTCGCATCGGGTGGCTGTCGATCGCGGAGGTCGTCGCCGACACGCTCGACGCCCACGACGGCCAGCCGATCGACTCGTTCGAGGCGGTGCTCGAGGCCGACCGGCTCGCACGGGTCCGCGCCGAGGAGGCGGTGGACAAACGCCGGTCGGCGCAATGACGTTCGCCCCGCCGAAGGCACCGCCGCAACCACCGCCCGCCGCCCGATCGTCCGGTGCGCTTTTGCGACTCGGCCTCACCGTCGCCGCGGTCGCGGGGCTCTTCTTCCTTGTCGGTCTGGGCGACCTGTTCCTCGTGATCCTGGCCGTCGTGATCATGGTGATGGTGCACGAGGCCGGCCACTTCGTCACGGCCAAGTGGAGCCGGATGAAGGTGACCGAGTTCTTCGTCGGCTTCGGGCCTCGGCTGTGGTCGGTCCGCCGCGGCGAGACCGACTACGGGGTGAAGGGGATCCCTGCGGGGGGGTACGTGAAGATCCCCGGGATGACGAACCTCGAGGAGATCGACCCCGCCGACGAGGCCCGCACCTATCGCCAGCAGCCCTTCCACAAGCGGATCATCGTGGCGTCGGCCGGTTCCTTCATGCACTTCGTGATGGCGTTCATCCTGGCCTGGGTGACGCTGGTGTTCGTCGGCGCGCAGACCAACTCCCAGCTCGTGATCGCGGCGTTGACGCCGTTCGCCGGGCAACGCCTCAACCCGGCCCAGCGGGCTGGGTTGCAGGTCGGTGACGTCGTGGTCGGGGTGAACGGCCACAGCTTCACCAATCCCGACCAGGTGACCAAGGCCATCCAAGGCTCGGTGGACAAGCCGGTCCGGCTCGAGGTCCAGCGCAACGGCGTGACCCGAACCCTGACCGTCGTGCCGGCGGACAAGCGGGACGTCGTCATCGGCCACCAGCGCCAGGAGAAGCCGACCGGACGTCCGACCGGCTTCATCGGTGTGGAGTTCGGCGGGGTCGCGGTGCCGGAGAACCCGTTCGGCGCGCTCGGCGGTGCCGGGGTCGTGGTCGGCCAGACGACCAGCCTCGCGTTCACCGGGCTGGGCCAGGTGTTCTCGCCACACGGCATCGCGAGCTACATCCACCAGGTGTCCGACCCGACCGCGGCCGCCCAGGACGCCCGCGACAACACCCCGCGGCCCGAATCGATCATCGGGGCGGTCCGCACGGCCGTGCAGGGGGCCCAGGCCGGGGCCGGGTTCCTCCTCGAGGTCCTGATCGCGCTCAACATCTTCATCGGGATCGCCAACATGTTGCCGATGCTTCCGCTCGACGGCGGCCACGTCGCCATCGCCGTCTACGAGCGGATCCGGACCCGCCGGGGCCGCCCGTACTACCAGGCCGACGCGGCGAAGCTGGTGCCGGTCGCCTACGCCTTCATCGCGTTGTTGATCCTGTTGGTCACGTCGGCCGCCTACCTGGACATCACCCACCCGGTCGCCAACCCGTTCGGCTGACCCCGCCCACCTGCCCGGGCGCCCGCGCTGAACGCCGGGGCGCCCTGAGCGGGCACAATGGGTGGGTGGAACTCTCAGGGAACCTGCTCACCCCCCGCCGCAAGACCCGCCAGATCCACGTGGGCGACGTGGCGGTGGGCGGGGACGCACGGGTCTCGGTGCAGTCGATGACCACCACCAAGACGGCCGACGTCGACGGCACGCTGGCCCAGATCTACGCCCTCGCGGCCGCGGGGGCCGACATCGTGCGATGCACCTGCAACGAGGAGGCGGCCGCCGAAGGGTTGGCCCAGATCGTGCCCCGCTCGCCCGTGCCGATCGTCGCCGACATCCACTTCCACCACAAGATGGCGTTGGCCGCGCTGGACGCGGGGGTCCAGGGGTTGCGGCTCAACCCCGGCAACCTGCGCAAGGAGGCCGAGATCAAGACGGTGGCCTCCGAGGCCAAGGACCGCGGCGTCCCGATCCGGATCGGCGTGAACGCCGGTTCGCTCGACAAGGAGCTCTTCGAGCGCCACGGCGGGGCCACCCCCGAGGCCCTGGTCGAGTCGGCGCAGCGGGAGCTGGCCTACTTCGCCGAGGTCGGATTCGACGACGTGAAGATCTCGGTCAAGGCGTCCTCGGTGGCGCTGATGATCGCCGCCTACCGGCTGGCGTCGGAGACCTTCGACCACCCCCTCCACCTCGGCGTGACCGAGGCCGGCCCGCCGCCGGCGGGGCTGTTGAAGGGCTCGGCCGGCATCGGGACGCTGCTGGCCGAGGGGATCGGTGACACGATCCGGTACTCACTGACCGCCGACCCGGTAGAGGAGGCGAAGGCGGGGCGCCAGCTGCTCGAGTCGCTCGGGCTGCGCGAGCGCAAGGGCCTCGACCTCATCGCGTGCCCGTCGTGCGGCCGCGCCCAGGTCGACGTCATCGCGGTGGCGAAGGCGGCCCAGGAGGCCCTCGAGGACCGCAACCTTCCCATCCAGGTGGCGGTGATGGGCTGCGTCGTGAACGGACCCGGGGAGGCGCGCGGGGCCGACATCGGGATCGCGGCCGGGAAGCACAAGGGGCACCTCTTTATTCGCGGCGAGATCGTCCGGGTGGTTCCCGAAGACGAGATGGTTGAAGCCCTGGTGGCCGAGGCCGAGAAGCTGGTGGCCGAAGGCGTCGAGGCGCGGCTCGCCGCCGCCGACAAGACCGCCGCCGCCGAGGCCGAGGCGGACCGCATGGCCCTCCTCGACGAGGGGGGCGACGACCCGAATGCGGCCATCGTCCGCATCGAGAAGATCCGCAGGCGGACCGGGGAAACCGAGAAGCCGAGAAAATAGGCCGTCCGGGCCGGACGGTAACCTGCGTCATGCCGAGCGACAAAGGTGGGCTCACCCCCCGGGCGGAGGACTTTCCCCGCTGGTACCAAGAGGTGGTGGCCGGCGCCGAGATGGCCGAGAACGGCCCGGTGCGCGGCACGATGGTCATCCGGCCGTGGGGGTTCGGCATCTGGGAGCTGCTCGTCGCCGAGCTCGACCGGCGGATCAAGGAGGCCGGTGCCGAGGGCGCGTACTTCCCCCTCTTCATCCCCGAGTCGTTCCTGCGGCTCGAGGCGTCCCACGTCGAGGGCTTCAGTCCCGAGCTGGCCGTCGTGACCCACGGCGGCGGCAAGGAGCTCGACGAGCCGATTGTGGTCAGGCCGACCAGCGAGACGGTGATCAATCACTTCTTCGCGAAGTGGATCCAGAGCCACCGTGACCTGCCGCTCGCCATCAACCAGTGGTCGAACGTGGTGCGCTGGGAGATGCGGACGCGCCTGTTCCTCCGCACGACCGAGTTCCTCTGGCAGGAGGGCCACACCGCCCACTCGACCGAGCAGGAGGCGACCGCATACGCGCTGCGGATCCTGCGCGACGTGTATCTCGACACGGTCGAGAAGGCCGCCGGGATCCCCGCCCTCATCGGCCACAAGACCGAACGGGAACGGTTCGCCGGCGCCGTCCGCACCTGGACGTCCGAGGGGATGATGGGCGACGGCAAGGCGCTGCAGCTCGGCACGAGCCACGAGCTCGGCCAGAACTTCGCCCGCGCGTTCGACATCCAGTTCTCGGACGAGACCGGTGCCCAACAGTTCGTCTGGCAGACCTCGTGGGGTGCGAGCACCCGGCTCGTCGGCGCGCTGATCATGGCGCACGGGGACGACTTCGGGTTGCGGCTTCCCCCGGCCCTTGCACCGAGCCAGGTGGTGGTCATGGTGGTCAAGGAAGACGAGCCGACCGAACGGGCCGCGGCCGGGATCGCCGCCGACCTCAAGGCCGCGGGCATCCGGGTGAGGGTGGACGACCGGACCGAGACCGGCTTTGGCCGCCGGGCCATCGACTGGGAGCGCAAGGGCGTGCCGGTCCGGGTCGAGGTGGGCCCCCGGGACCTGGCCGAGGACAAGGCGGTGGTGGTGCTCCGCCACGACCGGAGCAAGTCGCCGGTCGCCCTCTCCGCGCTGGTGGCCGAGGTCGGCTCGGCGCTCGAGCGGACCACCGAGCTGCTCTACGACGAGGCTCTGTCCTTCCGAATGGAGCGGACCACGACCGTCGACACCGTCGAGGAGGCGATCGAGGCGGGGGCCACCGGCTTCGCCGTCCTGCCGTGGTCGGCGGTCGGGGACGCCGGTGAGGATCGGCTGGCCGAGGCGGGCATCACCGTCCGGTGCCTCCAGTCCCCGGACGGCTCGCTGGCCGAGGGCGAGGAAGATTCCCTCATCGCCGTCGTCGGGAAGGCCTACTAGACGGTATAGTTTCGAGCGCTGTCCGGCCCCAGGTGGGCCTTATGAAGCGTGGGCCGCGGCCCACGCTTTCATTTTGCGGTCGTTCGCGACCCCGGGTCAGCCGCCGCAGGGGAAGGGGCGTAGGGGCAGCACCGGAGAGAGGAGGAGGCAGTGGACGTGACCGAACGGCTCGTCGACGCGCTCTCACCCATCCTCCAGTCCTTCGGCCTGGAACTGGTCGACGTCGTCGTGGGCGGCTCCCAGGTCCAGGTGGTCGTCGACAAGGTCGGCGGCATCGACCTCGACGCGCTGGCCGAAGCCAACCGGGCCATGTCCCGGGAACTCGACGAACTGGACCCGTTCCCGGGCCGCTACACACTCGAGGTCTCGAGCCCGGGCCTCGAGCGCCGCCTTCGCACCCCGGCCCACTTCGAGCGGGCCATCGGCGAGATGGTGACCGTCCGCACGCTTCCCGACAGCGTCGAGGTCCGCCGCGTCCGTGGCGTGGTCACCGCGGCGGACGAGGCCGGGTTCACCCTGGAGGGGCCCGAGGTCCCCGGCGGCTCGATGCGGATCACCTACGACCAGATCGAAAGGGCCAGGACCGTCTTCGAGTGGGGCCCGGTCGGGCGACCCGAACGCGGGTCCAAGGCGAACCCGGGGGCCAAGCGGCAAGAGAGAGAGCGATCGAGATCATGAGCAAGACCAACTTCGAATTCCTCGACGCGCTGGGGCAGATCGCGCGGGACAAGGGAATTTCGGTCGAAACCCTGCTCGACGCGCTCGCCAACGCGTTGGTCGCTGCCTACAAGCGTCGGCCCGACGCCGCCGAAGAGGCGGTCGTGACCATCGACCCCGAGTCGGGCGAGATCCGCGTCTACGGCCAGGAGCTCGATGAGGACGGCACCGTCACCCGGGAGTGGGACGACACGCCCTCCGACTTCGGACGGATCGCCGCGCAGACGGCCAAGCAGGTGATCCTCCAGCGCATTCGCGAAGTCGAGCGCGACCTGAAGTACGAGGAGTACGCGGGCCGCGAGGGCGACATCGTCACCGGCATCGTCCAGCAGACCGACAACCGCTACACGCTCCTTGACCTGGGTAAGGTCGAGGCGCTGCTGCCCCAGGCCGAGCAGGTCTCCTACGAGCGCTACGAGCACGGGGCGCGCCTCAAGGCCTACATCGTCGAGGTTCGCAAGACCACCAAGGGACCCCAGATCGTCGTGAGCCGCACCCACCCGGGCCTCATCAAGCGGCTCTTCGAGCTCGAGGTGCCCGAGATCTCGGGCGGGGTGGTGGAGCTCAAGGCGGTCGCTCGTGAGCCCGGTCACCGCACCAAGATCGCGGTGTGGTCGAACGACCCCAACGTCGACCCCGTCGGCGCCTGCGTCGGCGCACGCGGCTCGCGGGTCCGCATGGTCACAAATGAGCTGCGCGGCGAACGCGTCGACGTGGTCCCGTTCTCCGACGACCCGGTCGAGCTGATCCAGAACGCTCTGGCGCCGGCCCGGGTTCGCGAGGTTCACCTCGACGACTCGACCGGCACCGCCACCGTGATCGTGAGCGACTACCAGCTGTCGCTGGCCATCGGGAAGGAAGGCCAGAACGCCCGGTTGGCGGCGCGTCTCACCGGGTGGCGGATCGACATCAAGAGCGAGACCCAACTCGAAGAGGAAGCAGCCTACGAGGGCCAGGACTGGGCCGAGGGTGAATGGGTCGAAGACGAATCCGGCGAGATGGTGTGGAAGCCGGCCGAGGGTGGCGACGCCATCTCCGCGGAGGCGTGGACCCACGCCGCCGAGGAGCAGGCCGACGGGCAGACCGCGTCGGCGGATGCGGCGGTCGCCGACGCCGCTCCTGCCCCGACCCCCGAGGCCGACGCAAGCGCCGAGCCGTCACCGAGCGAACCTCCCGGGGACGGCCAGTAACGCCGGTCCGGACCTGCATCGCCTGTCGAAAGCGGGCCGAGCAGTCACAACTCGTCCGCACGGCGCTTTCCGGAGACGGCGCGCTCGTGATCGGGCACGGCCCCGGCCGGGGAGCGTGGTTGTGCGCGCGAAGCGAGGACTGCTTCGAAACGGCCGTCGGGCGGAGCTCGTTCGGGCGGGCCCTGCACGCGGACATCAGTCCGGAAGCGATCGACGGCCTTCGGGAACGCCTCGCCGTGATCCGGGCCGATCAGACGAACCCGCCTGAGAGCACCCACAGCGGTCGATCTTGACCGGGACCTCGCCCCCGCACGCCTGGGTCGCAGGATACCGACGGGTAACAAGTTGACCCGGGTCCTACCCCTTATGACACCAGTTCGACACAAAGGTCAAGCTATGGGCACATTGACCGTTGTTGGGGCAGACTGACCCTTGCCTGCCCGCGCCGATCAGGGGGTTCGCAGGCGAACAGCACGGTCCCCTGAGGACCAAATTTGGGAGGAAGCCAATGAGGGGAAAGTTCCGGATAGCCGTAGTGGCCACAATGGTGATGGCCACGGTCAGCCTGTCACTCGGCGCCATGATGGCGAGCGCCGCCAGCTCCGGGGGCAACATCCTCCCCAAGGTCGGTAACTCCGCGCCGGTCACCGGCGGGACCCTCAAGATCGTGGGCAGCGGCGACGTCGACCACCTCGACACGTGCTGCGCCTATTACACGACCACCTACGAGATGCTTCGCATGGTGAGCCGTCAGCTCGTCTCGTACAAGGCCGGTTACACGACCGCCGACGAGACCCAGGTCGTCCCGGACATCGCGACCTACAAGGTCAGCGCCAACGGATTGACCTACACGTTCACCATCAAGCAGGGAGTGGACTGGGACGCGCCATCCGGCCCCCGCCAGGTGACCTCCACCGATGAGGAGAACGGCATCAAACGGTTGTGCAACCCGATCCAAGGCGCACCTCCCATCGCCTACTGGACGGGCTCAATCGCCGGGATGAAGTCGTACTGCACGGCGTTCGAGGCGTTGACCGTCCCGACCACTCCGGCCGACCAGGTGACCGCGCTCAACAGCTTCATGAGCTCGCACCAGATCAGCGGGATCGCGACCCCGAACTCGTCGACCATCGCGTTCACCCTGACCCACCCGTCGAGCACGTTCCTCAACGTGTTGGCGCTCCCGATGAGCTCGCCGGTCCCGGTTGAGATCAACCAGTACGTGCCGGCATCGGTCACCGAGGAAGAGAACTTCATCTCCGACGGCCCGTACACGATCACCTCGTACACGCCCAACCAGAGCTACGCGCTGGTCAAGAACCCGGCGTGGAAGGCGAGCACCGACACCATCCGTCACCAGTACTTCGACGCCGTGTCCGTGACTCTGGGTGAGTCGGCGACCGCCGTCCAGCAGCAGCTCCAGACCGGTCAAGCGGACATGGAATGGGACACGACGGTGCCGACGGCCCAGGTGCCCGGCCTCGTGGCTTCCCACAACCCGGACTTCGCAGCCGACTTCTTCGGCGGCCTCACCTACCTGGTGTTCGACGTGAAGAGCAAGACCCAGGGCGGCGCGCTGGCCAAGCCGGCCGTGCGCGAGGCGCTGCAGTACTGCGTGAACAAGCAGCACCTCGTCCAGGTGACTGGCGGACCGGCCATCAACCAGGCCGAAAACCAGATCCTGCCGTCGGCCATGTCCATCGGCTACCAGAAGATCAACCCGTATCCGACGCCCAACAACCAGGGCAACCCGGCGAAGTGCAAGTCGATGCTGGCGGCGGCCGGCTACCCGCACGGGTTGAAGCTGACCCTCGCGTACGCCAACAACCCGCCCATGCCCGCCCAGGCCGTCGCGCTGCAGGCCGACATGGCCAAGGGTGGCGTGACCCTCAAGCTCAACGAGCAGCCGAGCCAGGGTGCGTACTTCGACTTCCTCGAGACGCCGTCGACCCACGCCAAGTGGGACATCGCCTTCGGGGCATGGTTCCCGGACTGGACCGGTAACGGCGCGGCCACGTACTTCAGCCCGCTGTTCGACGGCCGCGGCTACGCCGCCGGCTCGACGGACTACGGCGACTACAACAACGCCACGGTCGACAAGTACATCGACGCCGCCGAGGACACGGCCAGCCTGAAGGTCGCCGCGACCAACTGGGCCAAGGCCGACAGCTACCTGATGACCAACGACCCGGCGTGGGTCCCGCTGCTCGATCAGGCGCTGCCGCAGTTCATCGGATCGACCGTCGAGCACGCGATCTACCTCCCGTTTATCGGTGGGTTCGACCCGACCAACCTCTGGGTGAAGTCCTAGCCACACCCGCTTCGCCATGTGATTGCGCCCCGGTCGACGTAGTGTCGGCCGGGGCGCCGTCACTTTTGTGGAGCGTTGGGCAGATTCGATCTGTTCACAGTTGGAGGGAATCGCGTTGACCGCCAGGGGCATCTGACAATGGCCTTGCTCGATGTGCGTGACCTCCGCGTGTCCTTCGACACCGACGACGGCACCGTCTATGCGGTCCAGGGCATGTCGTTCTCGGTGGAGCCGGGCCAGACACTCGGGATCGTGGGGGAGTCGGGGTCGGGCAAGTCCGTCTCCACCCAGGCGATCATGGGTCTCGCCCCCGGTGCGACGGTGACCGGCGAGGCGCTCCTCGAAGGGGTCGACCTCCTCACGATGACCGAGGACGAGCTTCGCCACATCCGGGGTCGGACGGTCTCCTTGATCTTCCAGGATCCGCTGACGAGCCTCCATCCGCTGTACCGGGTCGGCGCCCAGATCGCCGAGGTCATGGAGACCCACGCCGACATGAACCGCAAGGCCGCGCTCGAGCGCGCGGTCGAGCTGCTCGGCCTCGTCGGCATCCCCGAACCGAAGAAGCGGGTGCGTGACTACCCCCACCAGTTCTCGGGAGGCATGCGCCAGCGGGTGATGATCGCGATGGCGCTCGCCCTCGAGCCCAAGCTCATCATCGCCGACGAGCCGACCACCGCCCTCGACGTCACGGTGCAGGCGCAGATCCTGGAATTGCTCGGCCGGATGCGCAGCGACTTCCGGACCGCCGTGATCCTGATCACCCACGACCTCGGCGTCGTGGCCGACGTCGCCGATGACGTGGTGATCATGTACGGGGGGCGCCCGATGGAACGCGCCGACGTGCGGGCCGCCTTCATCGAGCCGCACCATCCGTACACGCAGGGCCTCTTGCAGTCGATCCCGTCGTACTCGGGAAGGATGGGTCGGCTCCGGCCGATCAAGGGCTACCCGCCATCGCTGATGCGGCAGATCCAGGCGTGTCCCTTCGCCCCGAGGTGCCCGCGGGCCCACGACGAGTGCCTGGTCGCACCACCCCCCTTGAAGCCCGTCGGCACCAGCCCGGGCCACCTCTCGGCCTGTGTTCTGCCCGCCGACGCGGTCGGGCTTCCGGCCAACGATGCGCAGGCAGCGCCCGCGGCGGCGGTGGGTGGGGTCGAGCGGTGAGCACGGCGACCCAGGGTGATCTGGCGGTCGACGGCACCGACGCAAAGGTCCTCCTCGAGGTCGACGACGTCGTCAAGCACTTCCCGGTTCGGAGCGGCGCGCTGATCGACCGCACCCATGCCAAGGTGCGGGCCGTCGACGGGGTGAGCTTCTCCTTGAAGGTGGGTGAGACCCTCGGGCTGGTCGGGGAGAGCGGGTGCGGCAAGTCGACGCTCGCCCGCCTCGTCACCGCGCTGCATCCGGTCACCTCGGGGCACGTCCGTTTCAGGGGCCAGGACATCACCGCGCTCAATCGGCGCCAGATGCGGCCCATCCGAAAGTCAGTGCAGATGGTGTTCCAGGACCCCTACGGGTCGCTCAATCCGCGGCGCCGGGTCGGGTCGATCCTGTCGGACCCGTTCTCGGTGCACGAGAAGATGTCCCGGGCCGAGGTGAAGCGCCAGGTCCAAGAGCTCATGGCCCGGGTCGGCCTCAGCCCCGAGCACTACAACCGGTTCCCTTCGGAGTTCTCGGGTGGCCAGCGCCAGCGCATCGGCATCGCTCGGGCCCTGGCTCTCCGGCCGGACCTCATCGTTTGCGACGAACCGGTCTCGGCACTCGACGTCTCGATCCAGGCCCAGATCATCAACCTCTTGGAGGATCTCCAGGACGAGTTCATGCTCACCTATGTCTTCATCGCCCACGACCTGTCGGTGGTGCGCCACGTGAGCGACAGGATCGCGGTGATGTACCTGGGCAAGCTGGTCGAGACCGGCCCGGTCGAGGAGATCTACTCGAACTCGAGACACCCGTACACGGCGTCGCTGCTCTCGGCGGTGCCGGTGGCCGACCAGGCGTTCCGGACCGCTCGCAGGGAGCGGGTCATCCTCACGGGGGACGTGCCGTCCCCCGTCAACCCCCCGTCGGGCTGCCGGTTCCACCCGAGGTGCCCGAAGGCCCAAGCGATCTGTGCAACCCAGGAGCCACCACTCGAGCGCAAGCCGGGTGACCCGATCGGTCATCTGACCGCGTGCCACTTCCCGGTCAACCCCGGCGAGCCGCTCGCGAACGCGTCGAGGGACGCTGCGCCGGCACCGGCGGCGGTGGTGGGCGCAACGGAGGCGGTCGATCAGTGAGCCTCTTGCGAGCCGCCGTGGAGCTCGAGGTCATCGAAGAGCAGAACCCGGATGCGAAGGGCACCGAGCAGGCCTTCGAGGGGCGAACGCCGTGGCGGCTGGCCTGGGGCCGGCTCAAGAAGGACCGGGTCGCCATGGTCTCGCTCGGGTTCATCGTGTTCCTGTTCCTGGTGGCGATCTTCGCCCCGCTGTTGACCGCGCTCATCGGCCATGGCCCGAACACGCAGTACACAACCAGCGGCTTGTCGCTCTCGGGAATACCGGTCGCCCCGGGCCACAACGGTTTCTTGCTCGGGACCGACGACCAGGGCCGCGACGTCTTGTCGCGGATCATCTACGGCAGCCGAATCTCCCTCGAGGTCGGTGTCGGGGCCACCGCGCTCGCGCTCGTTCTCGGCCTGGTCATGGGGATCGTGTCCGGCTACTACGGCGGGTGGATCGACTCGATCCTGGCCCGGTTCATGGACATCTTGTTGTCGTTCCCGATCCTTCTGTTCGCGATCGCGATCGTCGCCCGCTTCGGACCGAGCCTGGACCTCTTGATCTTCGTCATCGCGATGTTCAGCTGGCCCTACATCGGGCGCCTCGTGCGGGGCCAGGTGATCGCGCTCCGAGAGCGCGAGTTCGTCGAGGCCGCCCGGGCGCTCGGCTCGAGCGACGTGCGCATCATGTTCATCGAGATCGCGCCCAACCTGATCGCCCTCGCGGTGATCTACGCGACCCTCTTGATCCCCATCAACATCGTGACCGAGGCGACGCTGAGCTTCCTCGGCCTCGGGGTGCTGCCCCCGACCGCGTCGTGGGGGAACATGATCGCCGAAGCCCAGACCGGCGACCTGTTCACGGTCGCGTGGTGGTTCCTCGTCTTCCCGTGCGTCGCGCTCGTCTTGACGACGCTTGCGTTCAACCTCTTGGGTGACGGCCTGCGCGACGCGCTCGACCCCCGCCACGGCCGATCCAACATCACCCCGACGAAGCGCGTGAAGCGGGCGGCCCGCTCGGCGCGCCGGGAGAAGGACGACTCCGGGGGGAAGCGGGCGTGATCAGCCTCATCATCCGCCGCCTCTTCTACCTGGTGATCGTCCTCGTGATCATCACCTTCTTGACCTACGTGGTGTTCTTCGCCGGGAACCCGAACGACCTCGCGGCCCGATTCGCCGGGCGTGACGCCGGGACGGCCGAGATCAGAGACGCCGCGATCCGGCTGGGGCTCAATCACGGATTCTGGTTCCAGTACTGGCATTACCTCGATCGGCTGCTGCACGGGAACTTCGGCCTCGACTTTCAAAATGCCGTGCCGATCAACAGCGAGCTCGCCCGGGCCATCCCCGTCACCGCATCGCTCGTTCTCGGTGCGGTCGTGCTGTGGCTCCTGATCGGCATCCCGATCGGGATCATGTCGGCGACCCACCCGCGCACGCTGCGGGACCGTGGCGGCACGGTGTTCGCCCTCACGTTTTTGTCGATGCCGCCCTTCGTGCTCGGGTTGCTGTTCCTCCTGATCTTCTACTTCTACCTAACCCAGGCCGGGATCACCTGGTTCCCGGCGGCCGGGTACATCGCACCCTCCCAATCCATCGGCCAGTGGGCCGACCACCTGATCCTGCCCTGGCTGTCGCTCGCCCTCGTCCAGGCGGCCGTCTACACGCGCCTCATACGCGGGTCCCTCCTCGATGTCCTTGGGGAGGACTACATCCGCACCGCCCGGGCCAAGGGGCTGTCCCGCCGGACCGTCGTCTTCAAACACGGCGTTCGCGCCGCTTTGACCCCGGTCATCACCCAGCTGGGCATCGACGTCGGGACCCTGCTCGCCGGCGCGTTCGTCATCGAACGGGTCTTCGGCCTGACCGGGCTGGGCCAGCTCGCCCTGAACGCCATCGGGAACGACGACCTGCCGGTGGTGGCGGCCGTGGTCGTGCTGGCCGCCGTGTTCATCGTGGTCATGAACACGGTCGTCGACATCCTCTATGCCGTCCTCGACCCCCGGGTCCGCCTGACCTGAACCGGCGACCGACCGGGCGGCACCCTTGGAGACGGCCGTGCCCGATGGCCGTGGGCACCGCCCGGACCGGACCGGCCGCTCGCTAGCTTGGATCAGCCGGGGCGATGGCCCTCGGCCGCCGGTCCCGGGCGTGTGATGTGGGAGAATGACCCGACCGGTCGCCTCCGGTACCAGGCGCCGGGTCGGCCCCCGATGCCGGAAAACGCCTGGACGAAACGCGAGGACGAAGAGAAGAGTTGGCTGCAAAAATCCGCGTGTACGAGCTCGCTCGTGAGCTGGGCCTAACCAATAAGGAGGCCCTCGACCTCTGCGTGTCCCTCGGCATCGGTGTGAAGAGTCACTCCTCGTCGATCGAGGACGCCCAGGCAGACCGGGTCCGACGCAAAGCCGACGCCGACGGGCTCCGCCGCGCCGTCCAGCCCGAGGAGACCGCGGCCGCCCCGGCCCCGGCCAAGGCCGCGAAGGCGGCCAAGAAGGCCGCCGGGACGATCCAATCGAGCCCCACCGCCGAGAAGGAGCCGGCCGCCGCACCGCCGCCGCGTCCGCGCCTCATCAGCAGCACCCGCACGCCGGCGGCACCCGCCGCCGCTCCCGCGCCTCGACCCGCCGCCGCTCCGGCGGCGGCACCCGCGCCTCGACCGGCCGCCGCTCGGGCGGCGGCACCCGCACCTCGACCGGCGGTGGCACCAGCGGCGAAGCGGTCCGCCCCGGCTCCGGCTGCCGCCCCCCCGGTCGCACCCCCGGCTGCTCCGGCGGTCCCGGCCGCCGCCGCGCCGGCATCTCCGGCGGTTCCGGCAGCCGCGCCGTCGGCGCCACCGGCGATGGCCGACCCCGGGACCCGGCCCGAGCAGCGGCAGCGTCCGGCCCATCCGCCCATGTCCCAGTCGGGCCGACCGATCCCGCCGCCGCCCGCGGTGAAGCCCCCCCTCGGACCGTCGGGCCGACCGATCCCGCCGCCGCCCGGCCCAGGCGGTCGACGCGCGTCTGGACCGGCTCCCGCATCGCGTCCGGGTAGCGGCTACGCACCGCGTACCGGCGGTCGACCCGCCGGTGGCCCACCGGGAAGAACCGGTGGTGGGTTCGCCGGCCGACCCGCCGGTGGATTCGCCGGACGATCGGGTCCCGGCGGCCCGGTCGGTGCCGGGGGGCCGGGCGGACGTCCCGGTGCCGCATTTGGCCGCGGGCGACCACCGCCGCGACGCTCGCGCCGCCGCCGCCGGAACCTCGAAGAGCTCGAGCCGACGCAACTGACCGCATACACGCCGTCGAACGCCCCGGTGCCCGACGGCGAGATCATCGTCGAGCGCGGGTCGACGGCTCGCGACCTCGGGCCGAAGCTCAACCGTTCTGCCGGTGACGTCATCCGCTTCCTCCTCCTCCAAGGAGAGATGGTCACGGCGACCCAGTCGCTCAGTGACGACATGATCGAGCTGTTCGCGGCCGAGCTCGGTGCCGAGGTGCGGCTGGTCGACCCCGGTGAGGAGGCGGAGGCCGAGCTGCTGGCCCGCTACTTCGAAGAAGAAGACGACGAGGTGGAAGAGGAGCTCCGGCCCCGTCCGCCGATCATCACCGTCATGGGCCACGTCGATCACGGCAAGACACTGCTCCTCGACAAGATCCGCCAGACCGATGTCGTCGCCGGCGAAGCGGGCGGCATCACCCAGCACATCGGCGCGTACCAGGTGGACTGGCACGGCCAGCTGCTCACGTTCATCGACACACCGGGCCACGAGGCCTTCACCGCCATGCGGGCCCGGGGTGCCCAGGTGACCGACATCGTGGTGCTGGTCGTGGCGGCCGACGACGGTGTCATGCCACAGACGGTCGAGGCGATCGACCACGCGCTGGCGGCCGATGTCCCGATCCTCGTCGCCGTGAACAAGATCGACCGACCCGACGCCGACCCGGCGCGCGTCCTCCAGCAGATCTCGGACCGCGGGCTCGTGCCCGAGCAATGGGGGGGCGACACCATCACCGTCGAGGTCTCGGCCCTGCAGGCGACCGGGATCGACGACCTATTGGAACACCTGATCCTGATGGCCGAGGTCGAGGAGTACCGGGCCAGCCCCGAGGGCTTGGCCCGCGGCACCGTGCTCGAGGCGATCCTCGAGACCGGGCGGGGGCCCGTGGCCACGGTCATCGTCCAGCGCGGCACCCTGCGGGTCGGCGATTCGGTCGTCGCCGGCGCGGCGTGGGGCAAGGTGAAGGCGCTCATCGACGACCACGGCGACCAGGTCAAAGAGGCGCTCCCGTCGATGCCGGTGCAGGTGCTGGGGCTGTCCGA
This sequence comes from Acidimicrobiaceae bacterium, assembly GCA_003161255.1. GTDB lineage: Bacteria > Actinomycetota > Acidimicrobiia > Acidimicrobiales > RAAP-2 > Palsa-461. The sequence continues at coordinate 15,563 of PMOQ01000068.1, forward strand.
GCCGCCCCAGGCCGGTGACGAGTTCCGGGTGGCCAACGACCTCGGCACGGCGAGGACCCTCGGCGAGGCCCGGGCCCAACGATTCCGCCTGTCCGGTCACATGCCGACGCCATCGGCGACGGGGGCACGCCTGGAGGACCTGTTCGAGCAGATCCAGCGGGGCGAGACGGCAACCCTCAACATCGTGCTCAAGGCGGACGTCCAGGGGTCGCTCGAGGCGGCCACCGAGAGCCTGCGCAAGCTCGAGCGCGAGGACGTGAAGCTGAGCTTCGTGCGCCGGGGCGTCGGTGGCATCACCGAGAACGACGTCGCGCTGGCCAAGGCGTCCACCGCCACCATCATCGGCTTCAACGTGCGGCCGGACCGCCGGGCGAGGGAGATGGCCGAGTCCCTCGACGTCGAGGTCCGGACCTACGAGATCATCTACAAGCTGCTCGA
>PMOQ01000016.1 GCA_003161255.1 Acidimicrobiaceae bacterium
AACCAGTGGCGTTGCTGACTTTCTGCTGACCACCGCCTCGCTAGTCACCCGGGTCCCTCCATCGGCGCCGGTGAACTCGGCGACGTGTGGACCCACCGCTATCGAGCCCACTCGCAGGTCAAGTGCTTCCGCTTCCGATTTTGGATCGGGAAATTTCCCCGCGTGCCGTCGTCACCGGGACCTCGCCTTCTGTCGAAGCACACGACTACTACAAGACGTAGTATCTACCGACCAGCCAAGTTCGCGCCAGCGAATTCGCCTGCCGCCCGCCTGGACGAAGGGCCCAGTCAGGAAAGCGAGCGCGTGACCACGAAGGAACGTGCCCGCCCGTCCAAGTGAACGGACACGTCGAAGTGCCAGCGGCCCTGCGTCAGCACGGTGTAGGCGACGTAGTGGTTTGCCCCGCTGTACGGGACGAGGCGGAGCGGGACCGACGCGCCGCTGACTGATGACGCCACCACCCGAGGGTCGCTGGCGCCGGTAGTGGTCCGCTCGGCCGGGGGCGTGAAGATCAAGTGGAACTGGTTCACCCCGGCGTCCGAGGACTGGAGATACACCTCGGCGCCAACACCGCCGGAGAGCGACACGGTCGAGATGCTGTAGAGGCGGGGCAGGAGCGGCTGCCCGCGGCTGGGCGAGAAGACCTGGGTGACGGCGGTGCCTCCGGCGAACAGCACCACCGGGACCATCACCGAGGCCAGGAACCCGCGCACGCCCCGCATCACGGCCGGCGCCTGGATCCTCTCGATGCCCCTGCGCCCGAGGCGCATCAGGCGCAAGCTGTTGAGCACCACGATCAGGCTCGAGAATCCCATGGCCAGCGCGGCCACCAACGGGTCGAGGAGCCCGGCCGCGGCCAACGGCAGGGCCGAGACGTTGTAGCCCATGGCCCAGCCGAAGTTCTGCACGATGATGGCCGACGTCGAGCCGGCTATTCCGATCGCGGCGGGCACCCCGTGCAGATCGCTGCCGAGCAGTGCCACGTCGCTGTTGGACAGGGCGACCTCCGAGCCGCTCCCGACCGCACAGCCCACGTCGGCCGCGACCAGGGCCGGAGCGTCGTTGATCCCGTCGCCGACCATGACCACGCGGAGGCCCTCGGCCTGCATCGCCCGGAGCGCGCCGAGCTTCTCGGACGGGCTCAACCCGCTTCGGGCCGAATCGATATCCACGGCCGCTGCGATGGTGTCGACGGCTGGGGCCGCGTCGCCGCTCAAGATGACGGTCCCGAGGCCCATCTTGTGAAGTCGGGCCACCGCGGGAGCGGCGTCGGGCCGAAGGGGCGTCGCAACCGCAATGACCCCGAGCACCCGACCGTCGACCGCGACCGAGACCACGGTGTCTCCACGGGTCGCCGCCGCGTCGACGGCGTCCCGGAGCGACTCTGGTTGTTCGGACGCAGCCAGGCGCCCGACCTCGACCCGCCGTCCGTCGACGATCCCCACGACGCCGATGCCCGGGAGCGACTCGACGGATGTGGCGCGGCCCGGGGACGAGCCGGCCTCGCGGATCGCCATCGCGATCGGGTGCTCGCTCTCCGCCTCGACTGCCGCCGCCAGGGCGAGCACCGCGTCCTCGCTCTGGTCCGGCACCGACGCCACGCCGGTGACGCTCGCGAAGCGCTCCGTCAGCGTGCCGGTCTTGTCGAAGGCGACGGTCGTGGCCCGCGACAGCCGCTCGAGCGCCTCGCCGCTCCGGATCAGGATCCCGAGTGACGAGGCCCTGCCGGTGCCGACCATCATGGCGACGGGAGTGGCCAGGCCCATGGCACACGGGCACGCGACCAGCAGCACCGCTACGGCGCTGAGCACCGCGATCCCGAAGTTGCCGTCCCACAACCACCAGGCCAGGAACGTGACCGCGGCCAGGGCCAGGACCGCAGGAACGAAGACGCCGCTGATGCGGTCGGCCATCTTTTGGAGGGGCGGCTTGTCTCGCTGGGCCTCGTCGACGAGTCGTTGCATCCGGGCGAGGACAGACTCGGCGGCGATCGTCTCGACCCTGATGACAAGGGCACCAGAACCGTTCCTCGTGCCGCCCGTGACCCGGCTGTCTCGGCCGCGGTCGACCGGGAGCGGCTCGCCCGTCAGCATCGACTCGTCGACGGCCGACCAGCCCTCGACCACCCAACCGTCGAGCGGGATCGCCTCGCCCGGGCGGACACGCACGAGGGCGCCGACCGGCACGCTTTCTGGCGAGACGAGTTGGCCCTCTTCGTCCAGCGGGCCCGACACGACCCGGGCCGTGGGCGGGCGCAGCGCCATCAGGGAGTGCATCGCACCGGCGGCCTTGCGTCGGGCGCCCGCTTCGATCGCTCGGCCCGTGAGCAGGATCGACACGATGATCGGCGCCATCACCCCGTGCAGGCGCGCCGCGAATTCGCCGTTGCCGCCGAGATGGACGTGCCGCCCGCCGAGGGCGATCGCCTCCACGGCGCTGACTGCGAGCGCGGCCAGGGTCCCGACGGCGATGAGGGTGTCCATGCTCGTCGTGCCGTGGCGGAGGAGGCGGGCCGCCGTTCGGAGGAACGGCCAGCCGCCCGCGAGCTCGACGAAGACGCCGACGGCCAACACGACCCAGCCGGATGTGGCGTCCTGGGGGGCCAGGAGGGCGATGAGGAGCCCGGCAATGGCGACCGGCCACGAGATCGCCGCCCGCAGCACCCAGCGATCCGGGTCGACGCCGTGCGCGGACGCGGGGCCACTTCCGGCCTCGGACGCCCCGTAGCCGACCGCTGTGACGGCGTCGCATAGGTCGGCCGTTCCGGTGGCTGCGGCGTCGTAGGTGACGAACGCCCGGTTGGTCACGAGGTTGACCGAGGCGCTGAGGACGGCCGGCTGGTCGGCGAGCGCCCGCTCGATCCGGGCTGCGCACGCGCTGCAGTGCATCCCTTCGAGCGTGAGCTCCGATGTGGTGACCCGCCCGACGTCCCCATCCGGCTGGGCCGCCCGGTCAGAGGGGACGGTCCGCACTACGACGTCGGGTTTGGTGCCGCGATCGGTGTGGCGGCGTCGCCGGCGTTGGTCACCCTCGCGCACAGCTCGTCGACCGAGACGGCGCCCCGATCAAGGTCACCGAGGCCCGTCCTTGGTCCGGGTCCACGGTGGCGCGGGCGCCCCTCGGGTCGCGCGCCAGGGTCTCTTCGATCAGCGCCGCGCAGGACTGGCCGTGCACGTCAGCGATGTCCAGCTCAACGATCGTGAGATCGGTCCCGCCGACCGAGCCGGCGGAAGCCGAGGCATCGACAATTTCCACGTTGTCAGCGTAATTCGACGGACTCGCGCTTCGGACGACGCCCCGAGCTCCTGACCCGGGCGAAGGCCGTGATGAGCTTCCTCACCGGGGATCATGTGGCTCAACCACCACACCGTCTTCGGCCACCTCGAATACGTCGACCGGACGTTCATCTACCTGAACCTGTTCCTCCTCATGACGATCGTCTTCTTGGGTAGTGGGTCAGTCTGACCCTACGCAGCGATGAGCTGACGGGCCCTACCGGCCCGAAGGATGTTCTCGGCCGCGTTGACGTCGGCGTGGGCCTCGTGCCCACAGTTCTGACATCGAAAGACGGCCCCGTGCCGGTTCCCAGCCGAGACGTGCCCACACCCTGAGCAGGTCCGACTGGTGTTGCGAGGGTCCACCGCGATGACCTCCCTACCGGCGCTCTCAGCCTTGTAGTCGATCATGGCCCGGAAGTTTCCCCACCCGGCGTCGTTGATGGATCGGTTGAGCCCTGCCTTGGCTCTGGCCCCGTTCGGTGCATAGCCCCCTTGTTGGTCGGGACGAGGCTTGGGTCGCCTCGTCATATTGGTGATCTTCAAATCCTCATAGACGATGAGATCGTGGCCGTTCACCAGCCGGCGCGACACCTGGTGGGCGAAGTCCCGACGGCGGTTGGCCATCCTGCGGTGATGGGCCGCCACCCGCTGCTTGGCCTTCTCCCGGTTCTTGGAACCGCTGACCTTGGTGGCCAGGTCCCGCTGGCCTTCTCCAGGCCGGCGTGGCCGCGTTTGCCGAATTGGGGGCCCTCAATCAGCTGACCGTCGCTGGTCGCGACCAGGCAACCGACACCCAGGTCGATCCCGATGCTCTTCCCGGTCGCTGGCAAGGACTCTGCCGGGACATCGACGCACTGGAAGCTCACCCAGTAACGCTTGCCTTCCCGGCGGATGGTGATCGTCTTCGGGGTCCCTTTGATGCACCGGTGCAGATGCACCTTCACCTTCCCGATTCCGCAGAGGCGGAGGCGGCCGGCGGTCTCGTCGAGGGCCCAGCCCTTGGTGTCGTTCCACTGGAGTGAGACAAAGGAGCCCGGTCCCTTGAACCGCGGGAACCCGGGCTTCTCTCCGGCGTTGCACCGGCGGAAGAACCCTTCGAAGGCCCGGTCCAGGCGCATGAGGGTTCCCCGACAAACCGTCACGCCGAAAGCCAGAGTGTCGGGGCGGACCGAGCGAAGTTGGGTCAGCTCCTTGGTCTGGTCGAAGTAAGACACCGAACGCTGGTTCCACTTCCAGGAACCTCGGCGTTCTTCGAGGGCGGCGTTGTAGAGCTCTCGCTGGAGTTCGCGTAGGCACTCGATCGCAGCCAGTTGCCGCCTCGTCGGCTGAAGCAGGAACTTGTAGTTCCGAGAGCGGGACACGGGTCGAAGCTATGGCCAGGGTGTAACGCCGAATGGGATTCAAACTGACCCACCACCAAGCTTGGCCGTCGGAGCGGTCGTGTCGTTATCCGGAGGTGAACATCGGGGGAAGCGCCTTCGGCCACTGGCCGAGGCTGAAGCGCTTCCCTCCGAAGGCCACGACGTAGGTGCCCGGCTTGCCGTTGATCTTGGAGACGCCGCCGGAATCCCACCAGACGAACCGCGCGTCGGTCCCGGCGGTGTGGTCGCCACCGCCCGCCTTCCCCGCCGGGTTCGAGTTCCAACTCCAGTTGCCGTATTGGTACAGCGGCGCTCCGAGGTTCGGGAGCGCGTGCAGACCGCGGGCGAGGTTCCCGGGTGTGAGGTCGGGACCGGCGGCCTGCAGGGCGTCGAAGATGTAGACAAGCGTCGCGTAGCCGCCGTCGGTGCCCTTCGGGATGGTGTGCCCGGTCAGCTTCTTGTACAGCTTGCCGGCGAGGGAGTCGGGGCCGGTCGTCTCGGTCGGCGGTGACAGCTCGCTCATGCCGAACAGGTGGTTGTCCACCTCGGTCGGGTCGTCGAACGCCTGGACCGACTGGTCCTCGTCGGTCAGCGCCGTTCCCTCGAGGAACCACTCGGGGTAGTAGTCCTGAGCCTCCGCCGCCTTGGTCAGGAGGCCCGCCGAGTAGGGGTCGCTCCCGATGATCACGGTCGTGACGCCCTCCGCCTTGAACTGGACAATGGCCTGCTGGGCCGACTGGGAGAAGGTGGCGATGTCGGGGCTGTAGGTGTAGTCGACGAAGTCGCCCAGGGGTAGGTGGTACTTGGTCTCGGCCAGTTTTTCGAAGTTCTTCGCGCAGGTGATGTAGGCGGGGACGTTGGGGAAGTAGCTGCCGAATTTCCGGGTCTGGCTCTGGAGCGCCGCCTCTCCGGCGTAGATCGCCTTCTTGCCGATCAGCATTTTCGCGACGACCTCGGCCTCGTTGGAGCTGAGCCGGGTGCAGTCCTGGGTCAGCGACCACACGTAGGGGTTGAGCGACTGGAACGTGCCCTCGTCGTAGTACGGGTCGCCGTTGAACTCGACCAGGTGGTCGTTGGCCGCACACTGGGAGAAGGGGCCGGTCCCGCCGCCGTAGAGACCATCCTCGGCGAACGAGTGGAGCTGGGTCGAGATCGTGGCGGCGTCTGCGCACGCCTGCGCCTGGCCCTGGCCGAGCGCCTCGGCGGTCGAGTTGGCCTGGGTGTTCAAGGTCTTGATGACGACCTGGCGTCCGTAGAGGTCGAACACCTTGTTGAAGTACTTGATGAAGACCTCGCCGACCTGGAGGCTCACCTGGGGGATGGCCACCCCGGCCGCCTCCGCCTCCGCCTCCGCGAGTTGCAGGTTGGCCGTCGTCGGGAACATCCGCGTCGTGAGCACGATCTGTTTGGAGGTCACGCCGTCGTAGGTCGCCCCGCCGTTGTTCCCGGCGAACTTGGCGATGCACGGCACTGCGTACGGAGATGCGAACTGCGGCGTGCCGGACGAGCACCTCCCACCACTGATCGTCTTGCCCGATCCCACCTGGACCGATCCCGAGGCCGGGTACTGGTACGGGTACGGGCCCTCGTTGGCCGGACCGGTGCTCGACAGCCTGACCCCGCTCGAGGCGGCCGACGCGACCATCGTGAGAGCGAGCGACGCCGCGAAGACGAACGCGATGAGGCCGAACCGGCCGAGGCCCCGCGAATGTCGCCCCGGGCTAGTGGTACGCATGAGGACCCCCCTCCGACCGCGCCAACCGTGCTGGCCCTCGGCGTGGGAACGTTATCGGCGCCATCCCGACAGTGCTCGGCTACCGGAGGCGATCCGACCGCCGTCAGGCTTCTGGCGCCTTGGAGTCCCAGATCAGATTGGCGCTGTCGTCGGTGCTGAGGACGACCGACGCCGGGTGCTGCTTGTCGATGTGGCCGATCAGCCCGTTGTAGACGGAGTACCCGACCAGCTCCTGGAGTCTCCGGGGGAACCCTCGCACCAGCCCTCTTGGCAGCCCCAGCTGCTGGTTCTCCTGCTGGCGGATGTACCCGGCGCAGTAGTTCATGGCCACGCCGACCCGTCGCTTGTCGGTGCGGTTGGCGCCCCCGCCGTGCCACAGGCTGCCGACGAAGACGAGCACGCTGCCCCTCTCCATCTCTGCGGCGATCGTCTCGTGCTGCTCGCGCGGGTCCGGGGCCTGTTCGTAGAGATGGCTGCCCGGAACGACCCTCGTCGCACCGTTCTCCTCCGTGAAGTCGGTGAGTGCCCACATCGTGTTGCAAATGATCTGGGCATGGGGGCGGGGGAGCGGGATCAGCTGGTCGTCTGCGTGGATGGGCTGCCCGTCCTCACCGGGACCGATGGCGATGGATGAGAGCGAGGAGATCAGCAGCCCGGGGTCGAGCACCTTCTCGACCACCTCCAGCATGCCCGGATAGGTGGGGATCCGCTCATAGAGGCGGCCGTGGGCCAAGAGGTTATAGATCCGGGTCGTCCGGAGACCCTCGAAGACGTTGTCCGCGGGCACGATCCCGAGATCGCGTTCGAGTCGCTGCAGGTCCTCGTCCAAGGCGTCGACGAGGTCCGGCTCGATCACTCCTTCGAGCACCGCAAAACCGTTCTCGGCGATCTGCTGGAGATGGTTGTCCACGACGGTGACCATCGACCAATCCTACGATTCGCATCAGTCCGACGCTCGGGCCGGCCGGCAGGTTCACCCCGACGAATCGCCAGCGTGCCGCCTATGCTCCCGCGGTGATCGCCAGCCGGGACGACGGGATCGAGGTTCGTTGAATGGCCCACCCGACGGCTCTCGACGAGCTCTTCGTCCACCAGCTTCCAGAGCTCCTGCCGCGCGTGGCCCAGCCGAGCACGCACTGGCGGGAGAGCTACTTCTTCGACGTGCATCGACCCGACGCGAGCGGCGACGTCGTGTTCTTGACCATGGCCCACTACCCGGCCCGGCAGAGGATGGACTCCCTCCAGATGGGCCGGATCGGCGGCCAACCGGTGATCGGCTTGCTCGATCGCGAGTACGACGGCGATCCGCACACGACCGACGTGGGCGGAGCCCGGGTCGAGGTGGTTCGACCGTTCGAGGAGCTGCGGCTCTACGCCGACCCCGACCGCGCCGCCATCGGGATGGACCTCACCTTCCGCGCCCGGACGCAGCCCTATGGGCTTCGACGCGGGACCATGCGGGCCGGCGAGGACGTCGTGTGGGATCAGAGTCACATCCTGCAGTCGGGCATCTACGAGGGGTCGTACAGCTTCGGCGGCATCACCCATGAGGTCGACGGCTGGATCGGCCAACGCGACCACTCATGGGGCATCCGCGACCACGGCCGCTGCCCGTTGTGGTTGTGGTTCCAGATCCAATTCGAGGACGGCTTCTTGGGCGTGTGGCACTGGGAGTTGCCCAACGGCGGGCGGGTGTTCACCGACGGTTGCTGGGCCGGGGTAGACCGGAGCGACCCGGTCCCGGTGATCGACTTCCACCACGAGCTCGATTGGGTCGGAGTGGACGGGAAGCCCGTCGCCTACGGGGAGCACGGGGACCAGGTCGCGGGGCTGGCCGGCGTCTGCACATTCACGCTGGCCGGTGGCGGGGCCATCACCGTCGAGGCGGCCGGCACGTTCGACCGGCCCTATGAGCCGTTCCAACGCGGTGGCCTGAACCAGATGCGGGTGACGGCCGACGACGGGCGGACGGGCTCGGCGATCTACGAGGTCACGGGGGCCCGGCATCACCACTTCTTCCCCGGCACGGTCGTCGACACCATCCTCCCGTCGTGAGCAATGGAGGGCATCGGCCGGTCGGACGAGCGGCCTGATGGGCTCGCCCGGACTGGTGGCCGAGCCCGGGCTGGTCACGCCCGAGTGGTTGACCGAGGTACTTCGGAGCGCCGGGGCCGTCGGTGGCGATGCGGAGGTCGCGGCATTTCACATGACACCGATCGGCACCGGCCAGATCGGGGACAACGTCCGTTTCTCACTCGCCTACGACGGCCCACCCGGGCCCCCGACGGTGGTCTGCAAGTTCGGCTCGAGTGATCCCGCGAGCGCCGCCGCAGGCATCCAGATGAGGCTCTACGACAGCGAGGTGGCCTTCTACCGGGACCTCGCACCCACCCTCGACGTGACCGTGCCGCGCTGCTACTTCGCCGACGTCGAGGCGGGAACGGCGAACGTCGTGATCGTCATGGAGGATCAGGCGCCCGCCGAGCCGGGCGACCAGATCACCGGTTGCACGGTCGCCCAGGCCGAGCTGGCCATGGAACAGGCCGCGAGGCTCCACGGCCCGAGGTGGGGGGATCCGGTGCTCGCCGGGTTCGGGTGGCTCGACCGCGACGGGACGAACGACGGGGTCGCGTCGGTGCTGCCGATGATCTGGGACTCCTTCGTCGAGCGGTACCGGTCGATGCTCGACCCGGTGACCCTCGAGGCCGGTCCCGAGTTGGCCGGGCTCATCACCACCCGCAATCGGGTGCGCTCGTTCGTGAAGACGGCCATCCACGGGGATTTCCGACTCGACAACATGTTGTTCGGGACGCCGGCCGGCGGGAACCCGCTCACCGTCGTCGACTGGCAGACGGTCCAGCTCGGTCCGGGTCCCCACGATGTCGCATATTTCCTCGGCAACGCACTCGAGCCCGGCGTCCGTCGGTCGGCGGAGCACGCGCTCGTCACCATGTACCACCGGGCACTGGTCGACGACTACGGGGTGTCCGACTACCCGTTCGAGCGTTGCTGGTCCGAGTACGTGACCTTCAGCCATGCCAGCCTGGTCATGGCCGTCTTCGCCTCGATGATGGTCGGTCGGACCGACCGGGGCGACCAGATGTTCATGGCCATGGCCAATCGCTCGGCCCAGATGGCAGCCGACCTCGACGCGCCGTCGGTGATCCGTTCGGGCTGACTCCGGTCAGACCTTGGCGAGTGGCTTGGTCGGGGTGAACGACACCTTGAGGTGCTTCACCCCGCTCACCAAGGGAGCGCCGAAGGAGGGGACGAGGTATTCGGGTTGGGCGATCGGCTCGATGTCGGGGAGCCGCTCGAACAATTGGCGAAACGCGATCCCGAGCTCTCGGCGGGCCAGGTGCGCGCCCAGGCAGAAATGGGGGCCGGGCCCGCCGAAGCCGACGTGGGGGTTGGGGTCCCGGCGCACGTCGAAGTGCTCCGGGTCCTCGAACACCCGCGGGTCGCGGTTGGCTGCGCCATAGAAGAGGATGAACTTCGATCCCTCGTCGAACTGCTGATCCGAGATCGTGACGGGCTCGGTCGCGGTGCGGCGCATGAAGACGACCGGTGACGCGTAGCGCACGATCTCGTCGACCGCGCTCGCGGTCACGTGCTCGGGGTCGTCCTGCCAGATCCGCCGCTGATCGGGGTTCTCCCCCAAGATGTGCATGCCCATGCTCGTCGCCGTGCGCGTAGTGTCGTTACCCGCCACTGCGAGGAGGATGAAGAACGGCCCCAGTTCCTCGGGGGCCAGCCGCTGCCCGTCGACCTCGGCGTGGACGAGGGCGGACGTCAGGTCGTCGGTGGGGTTCTTGCGCCGCTCGGCCGCGAGCTCGGTGACCAGCCCGGTCAGGGTAGCGCCGGCCTCGAGCAGGGCACCGAACGGGTCGCGGCCCTTGAGCACCTCTGCATCACCGGCTCCGAGGATGACATTGGTCGCCTCGAGGACGGTCCCGAACTCAGAGCGCGGAATGCCCATCATGTCGCAGATGACGAGAAGCGGGAACGGGGCCGAGAGGGCCTGGACGAGGTCGACCTCCCCTTGCTCGCACATCTGGTCGATGAGCTCCGAGCAGATCTCCTCGACCGAGTCGACCAGGGTGGCCAAACGCCGGGGGGTGAAGGCGCTGCCCACCACGAGGCGTTGCCGGGCGTGGCGTGGGTCGTCCATGGCGATGAACGATCCGAAGTATTCGAGCGCCTCGGTCGGCAGGTCCTGGATGCTCGTCGAGCCCTGTCCCGAGCAGAACAGGTGGGGCTTCCGGCTGATCTCGGTCACCTCGGCGTGTCGGATGACCGAGTAGAACGTCGTCGATTCGCCGAATATGGTGCTATCGAGGCTTTCTGGGATGAACGCGCTCTGCTCGCGCAGGCCGGCGAAGTCGGCCATGCGCTCGTTGAGAGACCGGTTCCAGAACTCGGGCGTGCTGATCGCCATCCCGCTGGGCGAGGCATATGTCGTGGTCATCGGGCAACCTCCTGCGCCGCCGGTCTCGTGAAGGGACCGACGCGAAGCAGGGTAGTCGGGGACCCGGCGCCGCCGCGATGTGCTGTCTTGGGCGCGGGTCGGGCTGCGCCGCGAAGCCGCCGTACGATCGATGCCGGGCTCGCGTCAGGGCGCGTCGGTGGCCGCGACGTCGAACTCACCCTCCACGCAGATGGCGGTCAGGCCGAGGTCAGAACCGAGCTCGTGGCCCTCGCCGGCCTGCCACACAGCGGCCTTCGCCACGCCGATGGGCCGCCGGACGCGGTCGTCTCCGGTCACCCACCCGCTTCCGGCCACGATCGCGAGGAGTTGTCGCGATGCCGCTCGGTGAAAGCCGATGTTCCCGCCTGCGGCGACGTGCATGACCTGGACTCGTATGCGTGCCCCCGGCCCGACGAGTGGCCCGATCTTGAAGTCCGACCCGAACTGGGAAACCGGCACAGCCGCGGCCTCATCGAACCGAACGATCTCCATTGGCGGCACCTCGCTCCGGTTGGCTGAGAGGATCGGGCGAAGGCTACGCCGGATGCTCCCGTTCCAGTACGGCCTTTAGTCGGTCCTCAGAAGGACCGCAGTCGAGGTTCGTGCGGCGACCCTGCCGGGCACGGCCGCCACGATGTTGGCAAGAAACAGCGCGCCGACACCGATGACCACGATTGACAGGATCGGCACGGTCGGTGCCGGGACCGCATCGATGTTGGTCGCGAAGAGGTTCCACAGCGCGCGACCGATGACGATCCCGAGCGGTATGCCGATGACGACACCGCACGCGACCGACACGGTGGCCTGCCATGACACAACCGAGGCGAGCTGCCGACCGGTGAACCCGAGGGTCTTCAGCATCGCCAAGTCTCGCCGACGCCGGCGAACCGATGCGACGAGCGTCAGTCCGAGTGCGACGACGGCGCCACCCGCCAGCGCTCCACCCAGCACCGCGGGCGTGGTGCCGAGGGAGCGGTAGTTGACGATCTCGGCTGGTCGGAGCACCTTCTGGACCGCCACGCCAAAGTTGAAGTTGTTGGAGAGCTTGGCCGAGACGGCATTGAGGGATCGGACCGCTGCCGCATGGTTGGCTCCCGGTTTGAGGTTCACGAAGACCATCTCGGGACCGGAGACCGGGTTGTTGAACAGGTTGCGGGCCGCGGCCGGGATCAGCTGATACGGGAGGAGGGCCCCGGTTCCCATCTCGAGGTGGGGCCCGGGGCCGCCGATGGCCGGCATCGTGGCCGTCCCGACGATCCGAAGCTTCGTCGCGTCCGTTCCCGATCCGACCGTGATCGTCTGCCCGAGGTGCTTGTGCAGCTGGGCGAGCGTGATCGCCCCGAGCACCACCTGGTCAGGGCGATCGAGCCGACGGCCTGACAGGGTCGGCGGTTGCACCGCGGTGCCAGCGCGCTCGCCCAACACCGGAATGACCTGGCCGTCGATCTGGAGATCGCCCGAATAGGCGGCGGACCAGGACTGGATGTAGGGGTCGGCGTTGAACAACTTCGTGGCCTGGGCGAGCGGCATGTTGGTAGAGCCGTTGCCCGCCCACACGAGGTAGTCCCAGTTCCACCCGTACAACTTGGGGTTTGAGACGAGCGAGTTGAGGCTTGCACCGAAGGTGACCGTGGAGACGACCACGATCACCGCGAGCGCGGCACCGAGGATGGCCGAGCGGACCGGCACCGTGCTGCGACCGGTCCCCGGTTCGAGCGCGAAACGGACTCCGGTCGCGGCGGCGGGTGGAAGCCCGGCTGCGACGGCCCCGCTCACGACCCGTGACGTGCGCATGTTCGATCTCTGGTCCTGCTCGACGCCGAGGCGAGTGGCGGCTCGAAGACTGAGGATCGTGGCGACCATCCCAAGTCCCACAACGAGCACCAAGACCCCGAACCCGAGGACCGTCCAGTCGAACGAGATGCCCGGGGTCGGATCGACCGGGCGGACCGGACCGAGCGGCGCCAGGGGAGAGAGTCCGATTGCCACCGCGAACGCCAGCACAGAACCCAGCGCGATCGCACCGAACAGCCCAACCAGGCTCTCGGTCGACGTCATCAGCGGGTCGGCACCGAGCGCGCGCATCGTGCGGAGGTCCTCGGTCCCGAGACGAATCTGGCGCCCGATCACCTGTGCTGCGATCAAGAGCGCAGCCAGCGCCGCGATCAGTCCGAAAACGCCGAGGGCGATCGACTCGGGTTTGATTGCCCGTTCTGCCTTGGCGATTGTGCCGGCAACCTCGATCGGGTCCGGCGCGGCCTTGGGGAGGATGTGCACGAGCTCGTTGTCGACGGCGCCAACCACATCAGCACCGCCGCGCACCTTGATCCCGGTCTCGGAGTAGTTGACGCAACAGTTGACCAGAGGCTTCGTGAACGCTGGCGTGAACAACATCAGCGAGACCGAGTTATCGACGTCGTCTTCGACGAGGTTGTGCGGTTCAACCACCAGTGCGGTGACGGTGACCTCAAGGGTCTTGTAGGGCCGAACGGCCGCCGAGCCGTAGCGGGGCTCGAGGGTCTGGGCGTTGGTATAGATGCCGAGCAAGAAGTGCTCTCCGACATGGAACCCGTCGAGCTGGGCGACCTCCTGGAGCACCATCACCTGATTGATAGACCGAGGGTCGGCCATCTTCCCCTGGACAACCGTCAGCCGGTCGCTGCTGAACCCCAACCCATTGACACTGCCCAGCCCGTTGCCGGCCGCCGCGGGGAATCCGGGCACCGCCAGCGGCTCGTCGTTTCGGCCGAGCGGGAGCACGTCGATGCCGACCTCGCTCGCGACTCTTTCAACGTGGGGGAGGTGGGCGATCCTTCGAACGAGTTCAGGGTTGTATCCCCCCGATTGGCCCGGATTGAAGACCGCCGTCGGGGCGGCCAGGTCTGACGGATTGGTGCTGTCAAGGTATGCGGGGAACGACGACTGGGTGCGCCGGGCGCCCGCGATCGAGGCCATGGACAGGCCGCCGACGATGCCGACCAGCAGGATCACCGCCAGGTAGACGTTCCATCGGCCACGCAGTGTCGACCTGAACCGGTACCAAGCGACCCCTGTCCAGGGGTGATTCACCGCTCCACGCTGTTCACGGCCAAAGCCGTTCCACGAGATGGCTCAACCTCCCGGGCCCCCGTATGGGCCAACACTCACAGGCAGTTTGACCGAGGAGGGCGGGGTGGCCAATGAGGGCAGCCCGTTTCCGAGCCTCGTGGCTGCACCACACCCGGACACGGTGCGTAGGCGCGGGCCAGCCCCGGGCGTGGTACCCGGGGCTGGCTTGCCGGTGGTGGTTTGGTGGTTAGCTCCCCGAGCTGCTGGTCCCGGAGCTGCTNNGGTCCCGGAGCTGCTGGTCCCGGTCATCCCGGGGCAGTGCCCCCCAGGCATGGCCCCGGATGACCCGGAGCTGGCCGGGCTCGGGGCGGCGGTTGCACCCGTCGAGCCCGACGTGCCGGTGGATCCGGTGCTCGGGTCGGTGGAACCCGTGCTCGACGAGCTGGTCGAGCCCGAGCTGATGGTGCCCGAGCTGGTCGCGGCTGAGTTCTGGGTCGTCGTTGTCGGGGAACTCGCCGCGTAGGCAACGGTTGTGCCCACTCCGGCAAGAAGGCCCGACATGAGCAGCCCGGCAATCACCTGCTTCGTTCGCAGTTTCATGGTCTATCTACCTCGGTTTCTTGGTGGTCCGTCTGGGACGATCTCGATCTTGCGGCGCGCAACCGCGGACCCCCTGTGAAACGAGTCAGACGACCATAAGAAGAGTCGATCGATCCGATGACGGCCCGTAACTCGGGACGTTCAGCCGGTCTTCAGGTAGCTGAGCGCGACCCAACGAGTTGCTGAACGCGGGCTTGGAACGGTTACCTGGCTCCTGGCCTCGGACGCAGCTCTTTTCGGAGAACCATCTTCAGTCCGGACCACGTGGCGTCGATGGCACAGACCTTGGTGTCCACCCAACCGACGGGGAGAACAACCTTGCGAATTGCGTCGTCGCTCATGTCGGTGTGCACGCCAGAAGCCTTCTTCGGCCACGCAACCCAGAGAACGCCGTCGGGCAGCAGTGTCTCGACCAGCCATCCGATGTTCTTGGCCAGGTGTTGGCGCTCCCGCACGAACACGATGAGAAGGTCGACCCTTTGTTGACGACGCAGTGACACGCGGAGTTCCACTTGGTCGGGGAGGACGCCCAACGTCTCGGTGAAGTCTGCTGGTCCGTGGAGAATGGCCACGACCATGCCCGGCATGATGCCGAGCTTCTTCACGAGCGGAGTTCCCGAATAACCGACCGACGTCGTTCGTTCCGATCTCGGGGTTCGTTCGGTCGTCATGATGATGGTGTCCGGGCTACATCGCCCATAAGAACACTCGAAGCCTTGTATCGCGGTGTCGGCCGCGGCCGGGCCCCCTATCAGAACGACCATCGTGTTGGTGACCCCGTGAAATCCGAAGAGTCCAGCCCTATGACACGTTCCGGGGTCAGTGCGAAGCAGCTGTTTTCGGACGGGTCGAGCGTGTCCATCCCGTAGTCGGTCCCATACTTCTTGTTCTCTGCCGCAAGCATCCGTTCGAGCATCGACACCTCAGTGATCCGTTCGACGACGCCCTCGGCGATCACCGGTCCCTCGGCGTCGTCGGTCGTGAGGCTCGCGAACGGACCATTGGAGAGATTGCGGGCCTTGCGAGATCGCACCGAGCTGCTGAACCAGAGCCGATCGTCCAAGAGGACCGCCCAGACCGGCATGACATGGGGACGACCGCCGGGAGTCACCGTGGCGAGCCAGTAGTCGTGCGAGCGAGCGAGGCGCTCCTCGGCCCACGACCACGGAAGGAGGCCGTTGCCTTCGCTCGCTCCGAGGGTCCCGTATCCGGGCATGAACGGCCGACTCACCCGCAACGGCTTCATGGGTGCTCTGGCCGCTGGCCCATTTCCGACGAATGTACCGCCCGGGTGTTTTGTCCGCCTCAGCTCGGACGCCGTGCCCTGAGAATTCTCGTCGCGGTGGGCGGGTCGGTCCGTGGTCGTTTGCAGTGAGCGGTCAGCCGGCCGGGGTGTCGGCGCTCTTCAAGTGATCGTCGAAGAACTCGACGATCCGGCGCCGGGCGTCGTCGGCCGAGTCGGCGCGGTAGCCCGACTTCAAGAGGAGCTTCCCGAACACCACCACGTAAAGGGGTGTCTTGTCGCCCAGGCCCTTTTGGTTGTTCATGAACGAGTGCCCGGCGTCGGGGTACTCCTTCACATCGTGGGCCACGCCGGCCTTGTCGAGAGCGGCGTCGAGCTTGGCCGCCGCCCCCCGGAGCGATCCGTCTCGGCCGCCGTAGGAGCCGACGATCGGGCAGGCACCCTCGAGGAAGCTCGGGTCATACGCGTACTTCGGGGCCGAACCGTAGTTGACACTCGACGCCGAGAAGCCATGGCCCGGGGCCAGCAGGAGGGCGAAGCCCCCGCCCATGCAGAACCCGATGACCCCGGTCTTGCCAGTGCAGTTCTCCTGCCCGACCAGCCATTCTCGGACGGCGTCGATCTCCTCGAAGGATCGGCCCTGGCGGGCCCGCACGTCTCGGAAGACCGACCGGATGCAGGCCATCTGGCCACCCCAATAGAAGAGATCCGGCGCTGCCACGAGATAGCCGGCCTCGGCTAGCCAGTCGGCCTGTGCCCGCAGGTCGTTGTTGGACCCGAGCGCGTCGTGGATCACCACGACACCCGGCGCCGTGCCCCCGCCGGCCGGGCCGGCGACGTACGTCGGCATCTGGCCGTGGGGGGTGGAGATCGTGACCTCAGGCATCGGGACCTCGCTGTCTCGGGCGGTCCGGACCGGATTGCCTCTAGCCGGCGGCCTCGGTCAATGCGTCGACCTCGGCCACCTCGGTAGCCGACAGGTCCCACTCGCCGGCGGCAACGTTCGCCGTCACCTGTTCGGGCTTGGTGGCCCCGGCGATGACCGAACCGATGAACGGCTTGGCGGCCAACCATGCGATCGCAAGCTCGAGGACGTTGTGCCCATGGTCCTTGGCCCACGCGCTCAACGCGTCGATGATGTCGAAATTGGCATCGGTCAGGCTGCCCTGGGCGCGGTCGCCCCAGCGGTGCATGCGGGTCCCCTCCGGAGGCGTCTGGCCGCGGGTGTACTTCCCGGACAGCAGGCCACTCGCGAGGGGGAAGAAGGGCAGGTAGCTGATCCCGAGCTTCTCGCACTCGGGGATGGCCTCCGACTCGTCACCCCGCTGGAGGAGGTTGTAGTGGTTCTGGACGCTGACGAACTTGGGCGCGCCGTCCTTCACCGCCTGTTCCGCTTCGCGGAGCATCTCGGCCGTGAAGTTTGAGCAGCCGATCTCACGCACCTTGCCCTCGGCCACGAGCTCGCCCAGCGCGCCGAGTGTCTCCGCGATCGGGGTGTTCGGGTCGGGTCGGTGCAGCTGGTAGAGGTCGATGCAATCGATGTCGAGCTTGCGGAGGCTTCGTTCGGCGGCCTCGCGGACGTACGTGGCGCTGGCCCCGCCCTTGCCCTCTCCCATGGGGCTGCCGAACTTCGTCGCGATGAGGACCCGGTCTCGACGACCCTTCAGGGCCTGGCCCAGCCGTTCCTCGCTCGCGAGATAGCTGTCGGCNNCCGAACCCGAAGTTGTTGGTTCCCAGCCCGACGACGGTGACGTCGAGACCTCCGATCTTCTTGGTCTTCATGTCGCTTTGTCTATCACCGACCGGGCCGGCGCTAGCCGGGCCTTCGACCCCAGGCGCTGACGAGTGGTGGCTGGGCGAGATCCAGGCGACCCGACGCGACATTGGCGATGTGGCGGTCGATGTCGGTGTCGGTCGCGATCGAGTGCTCGACCAGCTGGTCTCGGATCATGCCGATCGTGGCTAGCTCCAACGTGACCGATGCCGGGTGACGCAGGGCGATGAAGGCTTCCGCGCCGACGTCGACGAGGCCCGCGTCGCGGAGCCGTCGGGGGAGCGTGCGACCGTAGGCGAGGTCGACGCCGCGTCCCGCGAGCAGCGCCCGGAAGCCCGTCCGGATCCGGTTGGCCAGCTCCTCGGCGTCCGTCGTCGGGTCGAGGCAGCTGAGCGGCTGCAGCGCCGGATCGGCGTCCTCGACCACCAGCCCAGCCCCCCGGCGCGACGGCCTCGACCATCGATCGAAGGGCCGCGTCGCGCTCGGGCACATGGACCAGCACCAGCCGCGCGTGCACCAGGTCGAAGGTCCCGGGCGGCGGCTCCGAACCGACGTCGTGCC
Organism: Acidimicrobiaceae bacterium; assembly: GCA_003161255.1. Classification (GTDB taxonomy): domain Bacteria; phylum Actinomycetota; class Acidimicrobiia; order Acidimicrobiales; family RAAP-2; genus Palsa-461. The sequence continues at coordinate 18,069 of PMOQ01000016.1, forward strand.
GGCGGACCTCGATCGTCGGTGCCGCCTCGGCCTCGGCCCACGAGACATCGATATCGGTGGCGAGGACATGGCCGTCTGCACCCACCCGGTCGGCCAGCCACCGGACCACCGACGGCCCGCCTGCTCCGACCTCCCAGACCCGCCAGCCCGGTTCGATGCCCAGCCGGTCCAGATGTTCGAAGGTCCAGGGATCGAAGATGTCCCAGAGGGCACCCAGCCGTGTCCCGGCGTCGGGATCCTGATTGTCGAGGAGGTAGGCCTCGTCAGCCACGCCGGAACGCTATTGGCACGCCCGGACATGTCGGATCTCACAGGGGGCCCACAGCGGGCGCACATCGGCCTGGGAGCGAGCGGTGGCAACCTGATGACCGGGAGGCCCCATGACCGGCACCGAAAAGAAGCAGCGCATCCTCGTCGTCGACGACGAGCCCTCGATCGTGGACTCCGTCGCGACGTCGCTGCGATACGAGGGTTTCGAGGTCGACCAGGCGAGCAACGGCCGCCTGGCGCTCGAGTCGGCCCAGGAGCGGACCCCCGACCTGATCGTCCTCGACGTCATGCTGCCGGACCTCGATGGGCTCGAGGTGACCCGACGGCTCAGGAGCGACGGCCTGCGGGTGCCGGTGCTCTTCCTCACTGCGCGGGACGCCCTCGAGGACAAGGTGGCCGGCCTCACCGTCGGCGGTGACGACTACGTGACCAAGCCGTTCGCGCTGGTCGAAGTGATCGCCCGGGTGCACGCGATCCTGCGCCGCGCCGGCGCCGAGCCGGAAGACGAGGGGGTGCACCGCTTCGCCGACCTCGAGCTCAACGAGAACTCCCACGAGGTGACGCGGGCCGGCCACCCGATCCAGTTGACCGCGACCGAGTTCAACCTCCTCCGCTACTTCCTTCTCAACCCGCGCCGGGTGCTCTCCAAGTCCCAGATCCTCGACCACGTCTGGCACTACGACTTCGGCGGTGACGGCAACGTTGTCGAGACCTATGTGAGCTATCTGCGCAAGAAGACCAACCGGTACGGGCCGCCGCTCATCCACACGATCCGGTTGGTCGGCTACTCGCTGCGCGAGTTGGATGACGGAAACCGGTAGGTGTCGCTCCGGGCCCGCCTGTTGCTCGCGTTGGGCGCGGTGTCTATCGCCGCCCTGGCCGTCGCGGACGTGGCCATCTTCTCCGCGCTCCATGCATCGCTGTTCAATCAGGTCAACCAGTCCCTGGTGGCTCAATCCGGTCAGGGGTTCGGGCCAGGTGGGGCTCCGTTCGGCCGGCCCCACTTCAGCGCCAACCGTTGCCCTGGATCTGGGTTTCCCGGCCAGCTGATCTCGAGTGACTACGTGGCCCAAGTGGCCGTGGGCTCCTCCCCGACCGCCAACGACTGCCCGGCCATCGTTGGTGGGAAGAGTTACACCCCGAAGTTGCCGACCAAGTTCACGGGATATGCCCCCGGGCCCAACGGGACCGAGGTCGCCTACCTGTCCGTTCCCTCTGTGCAGAAGGGCGGACCCGACTTCGAGGTTCGGGTCGTGAAGCTCCCGAACCAGACCGAGTTGATCGCCGGGGCGCCGATCAGCGACACGGAGAACACGCTGCATCGACTCCTTCTGATCGAGCTGCTGGTTACCGGGGTAGCGGTGTTGGCCGCCCTCGGCGCCGGGTGGTGGCTGGTGCGCCTCGGCCTTCGCCCGTTGACGGCAGTCGAGCGGACGGCGGAGAACATCGCGGCCGGCGACCTTCAACACAGGGTGCCGAACGAGAGCGACCGGACCGAGGTTGGCCGGTTGGCCAAGGCCCTGAACGTCATGCTCGGCCGGATCGAGTCGGCCTTCGCGGCACGGGTCGCGTCAGAGGAGCGCCTGAGGGCATCGGACCGACGGCTCCGCCAGTTCGTGGGCGACGCCTCCCACGAGCTCCGGACGCCGATAGCGGCCGTCTCCGCCTATGCCGAGCTCTTCGAGCGCGGCGCGGCCGGGAACGCCGAAGATCTGAGCCGGGTCATGCAGGGCATCCGATCGGAGACCGCGCGCATGGAGCGACTGGTTGCGGACCTCTTGACCCTGGCCCGGCTCGACGAGGGCCAACCGATGGAACACGTCCCTGTCGAGCTCGTGACCGTCTGCGCCGAGGCCGTCCAGACCGCTCGGACCGTCGCGCCCGAGTGGCCACTCACCCTCACGGCCGCCCAACCGGTCGAGGTCGAGGGGGACCCACATCGTCTTCGCCAGGTCATCGACAACCTGCTGTCCAATATCCGATCGCACACCCCGGCCGGCACGCAGGCCCAGGTGTCGGTCGAGCAGGCCGGCCAGCACGCGGTGATCACGGTGTCGGACCGCGGTCCGGGTCTGCCGAGCGAGGAGGCCTCGCGGGTCTTCGAGCGCTTCTTCCGCTCCGACCCGTCGCGGTCTCGTGGCCATGGCGGAGCCGGGCTCGGCCTTTCGATCGTGGACGCGATCGTCGAGGCCCACGGCGGAACGGTCATGGCCACCAGCGCTCCGGGGGAGGGCATGACGATCACGGTCCGCCTGCCGCTCGCGCCGGCGGCCGAGCCCGAACCCGAGACCGACGAAGAATCGGACCACAAGGTGCCGGTGCAGTCGTGACGGCCCGAGACAGGATCCGGCGCTTCTGGCTGGCCCGGGTCGGCGCTCCCCGTCGACTGGGACGGGCGGGCGCTTTCACAGAAAACACACAGCTGGCGTCGAGCCGGTCCCGAGGCTCCCAGCGCACGATGGCGACCATGAGCGTCATCGAGCTAAACCGACCGGCCGGACTCGTGGTGCACGAGAACCCCGACGTCGACATCGTCGTTCCCGTCTACAACGAGGTCGCGCAGATCGAGTCGAGTGTCCGGGCCCTGTACGACTTCGTGAACCGGGAGTTCCCCCTGACCGCCCGCATCACCATCGCCGACAACGCCAGCACCGATGGCACCTGGGACAAGGCCGTGGCGTTGGCCAACGCCCTCCCAGGGGTGCGCGCCGTCCACCTCGACGAGAAGGGGCGGGGTCGGGCGTTGCGGGCCGCGTGGTCGGCCAGCGACGCCTCGGTGGTCGCCTATCTCGACGTCGACCTGTCGACCGGGCTCGACGCCCTCCTGCCGCTGGTGGCCCCGCTCGTCTCGGGCCACAGCGACATCGCGATCGGCACCCGGCTCGCACCGGGGGCCCGCGTGGTGCGGGGCCCGGTCCGAGAGATCATCTCCCGGAGCTACAACTCGCTGCTGCACGTCACCCTCCGGGGTCGCTTCAGCGACGCCCAGTGCGGGTTCAAGGCGCTCCGCCGCGACGTGGCGGTGCGGCTGCTGCCGCTCGTCCAGGACGAGGAGTGGTTCTTCGACACCGAGCTCCTGGTCGTGGCCGAGCGGATCGGCCTGCGGATCCACGAGGTGCCGGTCGACTGGGTCGACGATCCCGATTCGCGCGTCGACATCGGCCGAACGATCCGCCAGGACCTCCGCGGGGTCTGGCGCATGCTCCGAAACCGGGGGGACGAGGCGCCCGCACCGGGCCGCGACGACCAGGCCAGCGCGGCCGAGCTCCTCCGATTCGCCGGCGTCGGCGTGTTCAGCACGCTGGCCTTCATCGCCGTGTTCGCGGCGTTGTGGCCGCTCGTCGGGGGGATCGCTGCGAGCGTGCTGGCCGTGCTCGGTTGCGGGCTGGCCAACACCGCCGTCCATCGGCGCCTGGCCACGAAGGGCGCGCACCCCGCCGACCGCCGCCACTTCATCGTCGGGACCTCGGTCCTGATCGGTGTCAGCCTCGCCGTCACGACGGGCGCCCTGCTCGTGGCGATGGCGTTGGACCACTCGTCGCTCCCGGCGGCGATCGTGGCGGTCACGTTGGCCAGCGGGCTCGCCGCACTGGCCCGCTTCTGGCTGCTCCGCACCTGGGTGTTCCGCCCGAGTTACCGCTCGGGCGGGCCACCGTCCGCCGACGCCTCGACCGACGCGCCGTCGGCCAACCGCTCCGTGTCCAGCCAACTGCCCCGAGGAGCCCGGGCATCATGACCATCGCTCCCCCGATCGAGCCGCAGGCCGTGGAGGCGCCCACAGAGGAGCCGGCCGTCGCCGGACCGGTCCAACCAACCCGGCGGTCGTGGCCGAAGCGCTTCGTGCGCGGTCGTCCCGAGGACCCGTCGTGGGCCCGCCCCGGCCTCTTGATCCTCTTGGCCGTCACCGCGGGCCTGTACCTCTGGGACCTCGGGTCCCAGGGATGGGCCAACGCGTTCTACTCGGCCGCCGTCCAGGCCGGGACCAAGTCGTGGAAGGCGTTCTTCTTCGGGTCCTTCGACTCCTCGAACTTCATCAGCGTCGACAAGCCGCCCGCATCGCTCTGGATCATGGAGCTCTCTGCCCGGATGTTCGGGCTCAACTCCTGGAGCATCCTCGTGCCCCAGGCCCTGGAGGGCGTGGCCGCCGTTGGCATCGTCTACGCGACCATCAAGCGGTGGTTCTCGCCCGCCGCCGCGCTGATCGGCGGCGCCGTGCTGGCGCTCACCCCGGTGGCGGCGCTGATGTTCCGCTACAACAACCCCGACGCGCTGCTCGTCCTGCTGCTGGTCGTCGCCGCCTATGCGACGGTCCGCGCGCTCGAGCGTGGCAACACCTGGTGGCTCGTGCTCGCGGGCTCGTGCGTGGGCTTCGGGTTCATCACCAAGATGCTCCAGGCCCTCCTGGTCGTCCCGGCGATCGGACTCGTCTATCTCATCGCCGGCCCGCCGAAGCTCGGGCGTCGCATCTTCCAGCTGCTGATGGGCGGTGTGGCCATGGTGGTCGCGGCGGGGTGGTGGGTCGCGGCCGTCGAGCTCACGCCGGCTGCCGACCGGCCGTACATCGGCGGCTCACAGAACAACAGCCTGTTCAACCTGATCTTCGGCTACAACGGTTTCGGCCGCATCACCGGCAACGAGACCGGCAGCGTGGGCGGGGGTGGCGGCGCCACATCGATGTGGGGCCCGACCGGTTGGACGCGGATGTTCAACTCGACGTTCGGAACCCAGGCGTCGTGGTTGATCCCGGCCGCCCTCGTGATGCTCGGCGCAGTCCTCTGGATGACCCGACGCGCCCATCGCCAGGACCGGACCCGGGCCGCCTTCATCCTCTGGGGTGGCTGGCTCATCGCGACGGCGGCGGTCTTCAGCTTCGCCCAGGGCATCATCCACCCCTATTACACGGTCGCCCTCGCCCCGGCGATCGGGGCGCTCGTCGGCATGGGTGCGGTCGAGCTGTGGCGGCACCGGCACCAGTGGTTCGCCCGAGCCGCGCTCGCCGTCACGACGATGTTGACCGCGTGGTGGGCGTTCGCGCTGCTCGGCCGCACGCCGACATGGTTCCCGTGGTTGCGCGGGGTCATCCTCGGCGTCGGGATCGCGGTCACGATCGGCATCCTGGCCGCCCCGATCATCGGGCGTAGCGCCCGCCGGGCTGTGACCTTCATCGGCATCGGGGTCGCGCTCGCCGGCCCGCTGTTCTTCACGGTCGACGTCGCCGCGACGCCCGCGTCGGGTGCGATTCCGACCGCCGGGCCGTCCAGCGGCGGCGGGATCGGAGGCTTCCCGGGTGGCGGCCCCGGCGGCGCGTTCGCTGGCCGCGGCGGGTTCCCGCCGGGCGGGCAGTCCGCCACCGGCGGGTTCGGTCCCCCCGGGGTCTCGGGCACCGGTGGACGGCCGTCGTTCGGTTCGGGATTCGCCGGCCCCGTGGCAGGCGGTCGCGGCTCGGCCGCCGGCCGCGGTGGGGGAGCGGGCGGCCTCTTGAACGCCTCGACACCGAGCACGGCCCTGGTGAAGGCGCTGCAGTCGGATGCGAGCCACTACACCTGGGTCGCGGCGGCCGTCGGAGCCAACACAGCGGCCGGCTACCAGCTCGGCAGTGGTGACCCGGTGATGGCGATCGGCGGCTTCAACGGCACGGACCCCGACCCTTCGCTGGCCGCGTTCAAGAAGCTCGTGTCCGAGGGCAAGGTCCACTACTTCATCTCGGGCGGCGGATTCGGGGGTGGGTTCGCTGGCTTCGCAGGCCGTTTCGGCGGGCTCGGCGCCGGCGGTTCGACCACCGGCGGCCCTGTCGGCGCCACCGGGCGCAGCGCGTTCGGCGGCTCGCCCACCGAGTCGCGGGACTCGGAGGCCATCACCTCATGGGTGGAGGCCCACTACACCTCGACGGTCATCGGAGGGGTCACCCTCTACGACCTCGCTCCGCAGAAGGGATAAGCGAGGGCGCTCAGCTCGACTACGACAGCTTGGCCAGACGGCGGAGGGCCTCCTCGAGCGTCGCCGTGCTCTTGCAGAACGCCCAACGGACGTGGGTCCGTGCGTCGTCCTTGTGGTCGTAGAAGACGTCGTTCGGGATGCCGACGACCCCGCAGCGCGCTGGGATCTCGTTGCAGAACGTCGCCGCGTCCTCGCCGCCGAGCAAGCCGATGTCGCTGATCGCGAAATAGCCGCTCGCCGGGATCATGACGTCGATGCCGATGGCAGCCACGCCGTCGCAGAACAGGTCCCGTCGCATGGCGAGGTCGTCGCAGACCCCGCGGAGGCGGTCGTCGTCGAGCGCGAGGCCGGCAGCGACGGCGTGCTGGAATGGGGCCCCGCCCGCGTAGGTAAGGAACTGCTTGGCCGTCTGCACCGAGTCGAGCAACGGTGGGCTCGCGCACGCCCAGCCGATCTTCCAGCCGGTGACCGAGAACGTCTTGCCCGCGGACGAGATCGTGACCGTGCGGTCGCGCATGCCGTCGAAGGTCGCAAGCGGGCGGTGCTCGCCCTCGAAGACGAGATGCTCGTAGACCTCGTCGGTCAC
>PMOQ01000013.1 GCA_003161255.1 Acidimicrobiaceae bacterium
TAGATGCTCCAGAGGTGCTTCGGCCGGCCGGTCACCTCGACCGGCACGCCGGCGGCGTCGAGGCGTTCGCGCACCGCCACCAGCACCCGGGCCAAGAGGTCCTCGCGCTGGGGGGCCCGGGTCGCCACCATCTGTTCGATCTCGGCGTAACGCTTCGGGTAGAGCGTCGCGAAGGCGAGGTCCTCCAGCTGCCACTTCACCTGCTGGATCCCGAGCCGGTGGGCCAGGGGCGCGTAGACGTCGAGGGTCTCTTGGGCCGTGCGGCGCTGCTTCCACTCCGGCATCACGGCGAGGGTCTGCATGTTGTGCAAACGGTCGGCCAGCTTGATGAGCAGGACCCGCCAGTCGCTCGCCATCGCGATGAGCATCTTGCGGATGGTGGCGGCCTGCTGGGCTTCCTTCGAGTCGAACTGGAGCCGGTCGAGCTTGGTCACCCCGTCGACGACCCGGGCGACCGTCGGGCCGAACCGGTCCTCGATCGCCCCCAGCGTCACGTTGGTGTCCTCGACGGCGTCGTGCAGAAGCGCCGCCGCGACGGTCGGTGCGTCGAGACCGAGCTGGGCGACGATCGTCGCGACCGCCACCGGGTGGGTGACGTAGGGCTCGCCGGACCGGCGGACCTGGCTGGCGTGCGCCGCGGTGGCCGTCCGGCCGGCCTCGATGACCAGGGCGACGTCCTCGTCGGGCCGGTGGACCGCGAGCGCCTCCAGGACGGGCGCGAGGAGCTCGTCGAGCGCCGCGTCTTCGGTGTCCGGGGCGGGAACCCGGGCCAGGCTCACCATTTCCCTACGCTAGTCGACGCCCTCTCGGCCCAGACACGCCATCGGTGCCGCGAGCAGGGCCTTTTCGACCCCGGCTATCGCCGCTTGCCGCCCCGTTTGCCACCCTTGCGCGCCCGCGGCGGCGGGCGTCGCGCCCCGCCGGCACCGGGTCGCGTCTGGCCCCCGGCCGTGGCCGCGCCGGCGCCTGTGGCGGCCCCGGGCGCGCGCGCCTGCGGTCGAGCCCCGGCCGTCGCCCTCGCTCGGGCCGCCCCCGGACGGATCGGGCCCGGCCGCCCGGCCCGGCCCCCGGCGGCGTTCCTCGCCCCTCCGCTGGCCTGGCCGGACAGCAGCGCCGCCGCGGCGGGCGTCAGCACGCCGACCCGGTCGGTGCGCGAGCTCAGCCGTTGACGGATCACCGTGTAGCGCGACTCGCGCTCCTTCATCATGGCCAGGATCGGCGACGCGATGAAGATCGATGAGTAGGCCCCGCTCAAGAGCCCGACGAACAGGGCCAGCCCGTAGTTCTGCAGCGTCACCGCGCCGAGGAGCTCGGCGCCGATCAACAGGACCGCCAGCACCGGCAGGATGGCGACGAGCGACGTGTTGATCGACCGGGCCAGGGTCTGGTTCATGGAGAGGTTGACCATCTCGGAGTAGGTCATCCGTCCCGACGCGCCGAGGCCCCGGGCGTTGTCCCGGACCCGGTCGAACACGACCACGGTGTCGTAGAGGGAGTACCCGAGGATCGTCAGGATCGCGACGACGGTGTCGGGGGTCACCTGGAAGCCGACCAGCGAATAGACGCCCGCCGCGACGAGGAGGTCGTGCACGAGCGCGGCGAAGGCCGCCGCGGCCATCTTCGGTTCGAATCGAAGGCTGATGTAGATGCCGACGGTGATGAAGAAGGCGAAGAGCGCGATCAGGGCGTGCTGGGTCACCTGCCCGCCCCAGGTCGGCCCGACGGTCGATATCGACACCTCCTGGTTCGAGCCGGCGAATTTCTGCAGCGCCGTCGTCACCCTCTTCTCGATGGCGTTGCGATCGGCCGCCGAGAGCGAGTTGAGGTCCGCCTGCACCTCGATGGTCTTGCCACCCAGGATCTCCACGACCGGCTGGCTGAGGCCGGCGCCCTCGACCGCCTTCACCACGGTCGCCTGCGACACGCCGGTGGCCGAGACCTCCCAGGACACCCCGCCCTTGAAGTCGATGCCGAAGTTGAACCCTCGGAAGCCGAAGGAGACCAACCCGGCCACGATGATCACGCTCGAGAGAAGGAACCACCACCGGCGTCGGCCGACGAAGTCGAACGAGGTCTGACCCCGGTACAGGCGCAGCAGCGTCTTGAGCGAGAAGCCTCGGCCCGATCCGGACCCCGAGCCCGATCCAGACCTCTGCTTCCCGCCGGGAACGTCGTCGTCCGCGAGCTCACCCTCGTCCTCGAATTCGGTGTCGTCCTCGAACTCGTCCCCGGGCTCGCCAACGTCCTCGACCACGAGGTCGTCCGGCTCGTCGCGGTCGTCGACGAGCCGGTTGGGGATCTCGACGTTCCGGAGGCGGTCGTCGCGCCGCTCGACGGGGCTCACGAGTCGGCCCCCGCCCCCATGGCCAGGCCGCGGGCGATGCCGATGCCGCGCGCCTGGGTCAGGCGCTCGCTACGGCCGAGGAGGAAGACCAGCGGCCGGGTGAAGAAGTAGGTGACGCCGACGTCGAGGAGCGTCGACAGCCCGAGGAAGAACGCGAACCCCTTCACCTCGCCGACGGCCAGCCAGTAGAGGAGCACGGCCGCCAGCAAGGACACGAAGTCCGCCGCCAGCACCGTCCGGAAGGCGCTCTTGAAGCCCCGGTCGACGCTCGTTCGCACGGTTCTGCCCGCGCGCGTCTCGTCCTTTAATCGTTCGAAGTAGACGATGTACGAGTCGACGGTGATCCCGATCGACACGATGATGCCGGTCACACCGGCCAGGTCGAAGCTCGGTGCGGCGCTCGTATGGCCGAGGGCCGAGATGATCGCCCACAGCAGCGCACCCGTCACCGCGAGTCCGCTCACGACCACGATGCCCAAGATCCGGTAATAGAAGATCGTGTACAAGAGGACCAGGATCAGCCCGGCCAGGCCGGCGCCGAGGCCGGCGTCGAGCGACGAGCGCCCGAGCGTCGGCGTGACGGTCTGGGTGGTCAGCTGGACCAAGCGGACCGGGAGCGTGCCGTAGTTGAGGGCGATGGCGAGGTTGTGGGCCGACTGGTCGGTGAACTTGCCCGAGATCTCGACGTTGTTGTTGAACGAGGTGAAGGTGGTTGCGTTGGGCAGGGTCAACGGCGCCGACTGGACGACCCCGTCGAGCTCGATCGTGATGATCTCGTGGAAGTACTTGGCCGCGAGCGTGTCCCAGGCCTTCCCGCCGCTGCCGGTGAGGGCGACGTCGACCACCCATCCCTGGGTCGTGGACAGCGTCGCGATGGCCGACTTCACGATGTGCCCGTTCAACGCGGCCGGGCCGGCCAGGTAGCGCAGCCCGCCCGAGGCGGCTGTCCCGGGGAGGAGCACCACCTTGTTCTGGCGCAGGGCATCCTGTGCGGGCGTGGTCGACGGGTAGGCCGAGAGATTGGGATCGGGTTGCACGTTGTAGGTGACGCCGTTCGTGCTGTTGGCGCTCCCGGTCAGGTTCGAGGTCACCAGCTGGTACTGGGAGCTACACCCGGTCGGCAGCGGCCCGGGGCTGACGACCTTCTTCGCCTTCTGCCCCTTTATGTGCTCGGTCGCCTCCGAGTAGGGCCCCGAGTAGCACAGGGTCGGGCGGAACAGGAGCTGGGCCGTCTGGCCGATCGTCTTCAGGACCTCGTTGGGGTCCTTCACGTCGGGGACCTGGACGACGATCTCATCGCCCTGCGTCGCGACGGTGGCCCCGCTCACCCCGATGCCGTTGACCCGGTTGTTCAGGATCGCCACGGCCTCGTCGAGGTTGGCCTGGGTCGTCGGGTGGGCCGGCTTGTAGACGACCGAGAACCCGCCGGCCAGGTCGAGGCCGAGACGGGGCGACCACCGGGCCACGAGCGTCCCGGCGAGCGCTCCGAAGGCGATGCCGACCACGAGGATGAGACTGATGACCAGGGCTCGCGGCCGGCGCGTCTGCGAGCGGGTCGGCGGGCTCATGCCCCAGTTTCCCCCTCGGCCTTCCCGGTGTCCGAGGCGTCATCCGATTCGACGTCGTCGTGCTCGTCGTCGTCCTCGTCCTCGTCGTCGTCGACCTCTGGCATGGGGGTGGGGTCGACCATCTTGCGGGCGATCGCCGTTCGCAACATCACCAGCCTGGTGGGCTGCTCGTCGATGTCGGCGTCGGCCGACGCGTTCCCGGTGAGCAGGACGACACGGTCGTTCTCGAGCTCCTCGATCCGGCCGACGATCCCGCCGATCGTCACCACCCGATCACCGACCGCGATGCTCGAGTTGTCCTGCCGGGCCTTCTTGGCCTTCTGCTGGTTCGGCCGGAGGAACAAGAAATAGAGCGCGCCGACCACGACCACGATGAAGATCAAGAACGTCGTGCTGCTCGTCGATTTCTTGGCCGTGGTGGTCGCGCCGAGAAGCATCGTCGTCAGGCTGAACAGGTGATCCACGTGTGGCGTCCTTGGTGTGGGTGCGTACCGGGTTCGGACCCGCGCAAAACGGACACCCTAGTCCAGGTCCCCGATCGGCCCTCGGTCGGGTCATCGTGTCCCGCACCATCGCGCCCGCGGCGCGGCCGTTCGCCACCGGCGGCGAAGGCGCTGGTCAACCGGGGCGGGCGCCACCGCGGGTAACCACGGCCGGCCCCCTCAGAACAGGGCGGCCTCGTCGGCGATCAAGCCGAGGTGGGACCACGCCCGCTGGGTCGGGACACGACCCCGGGGCGTGCGCTGGATCAGGCCCTGCTGGAGGAGGTAGGGCTCGTAGGCGTCCTCCAGGGTGTCGGTCTCCTCCCCCACGCACTGGGCCAGGGTGGTCAGCCCGACCGGCCGGCCGGCGAAACGGCGGCACAGCGCGTCGAGGATCGCCCGGTCCACCTTGTCCAGTCCGAGCTCGTCGATGCCGAAGAGGGCCAGCCCCCGCTCGGCGGTCTCCCCGGTGACCACCCCGTCGCCGCGCACCTCGACGAAGTCGCGGACCCGGCGGAGCAGCCGGTTGGCGATACGGGGCGTGCCCCGCGAGCGGCCGGCGATCCGCAACGCCCCCTCGGCATCGATGTCGACGCCGAGGATCCGGGCCGACCGGAGCACGATCGCCTCGAGGTCCTCGGTCGCGTACAGGTCGAGGCGCCCGACGAAGCCGAACCGGTCCCGCAGCGGGCTCGACACCAACCCGGTGCGCGTGGTCGCCCCGATGAGGGTGAAGTGGGGCACGTCGAGGCGGATCGAGCGGGCGGTCGGACCCTTCCCGATCAAGAAGTCGAGCTTCGAGTCCTCCATGGCCGGATACAGGATCTCCTCGACCGACCGGCTCATCCGGTGGATCTCGTCGATGAACAGGACATCGCCCTCGTGGAGATCGGTGAGCAGCGAGGCCAGGTCGCCCGCCCGGGCGAGCACCGGGCCCGAGGTGACCCGCAGCCCGACGCCGAGCTCGGCCGAGACGATGCCGGCGAGGGATGTCTTCCCGAGGCCGGGGGGGCCGGCGAACAGGAGGTGGTCGACGGGCTTGCCCCGCTGCACCGCCGCCTCGAGCACGATCCGAAGGTGCTCGACCAGCTGGCCCTGGCCGATGAACTCGTCGAGCGTGCGGGGCCGGAGCCCCGCCTCCTCGATCTCCTCGGGGACGCTCGGCGTCGGATCGAGCGGCCGGGCGGCCGCGTCTCCGAGCACCTCTCGGCGCGCGCTGGTGGTCATCTCGACGCGAGCCCTCGCAACGCCCCTCGGAGCAGCTCCTCGACGCCGCCCTCGAGGTCGTCGTCGAACCCCTCGCGGTCGAGCGCACCACGGATCTCGTCGGGGCCGTAGCCGAGCTCGACCAGGGCCGCCCGCACCTCGGCCCGGGCCTGGCCGACCGAGTCGGTCGAGCCGGCGGGGCCGGCGATGGAGAAGTCGGGCAGGTCGAGCCGGCTCTTCAGGTCGATGAGCAACCGGGCCGCAGTCTTGCGACCCACACCGGGGACGGTGCAGAGCGCACTCACGTCCTCCTCCAGCAGGGCGGTCGTGAGGGCGGCCGGCGAGAGCTGGGAGAGGATGGCCAGCGCAAGGGCGGGACCGACGCCGTGCGCCCCGAGCAGGACCTCGAAGCACCGCCGCTCGTCGTCGTGGAGGAACCCGTACAAGATGATGGCGTCCTCACGGACGTGCGTGTGCACGTGGAGGTACACCTCGGCACCGACCTGGCCGAGCGATGCCATGGTCGGCGTCGACACCGTCAGGCGGTAGCCGACCCCGGCCACCTCGACGATCACCTCGGCCTCCCCCGGTCGTGCTGCGAACGTCCCGCGCAACGATCCGATCACGCCCCACCCCCCAGTCCGGCCGACGACGACGCCACCGCCCGGCGCAGGCCGGCCGTGTGGATATGGCAGACCGCCAACGCGAGGGCGTCGGCGGCGTCGGGTGGGCTCGGCGGCGTGGCCAGACCGAGGACCGACGCCACCATGCGCTGCACCTGGGCCTTGGTCGCGCTCCCGTAACCGACCACCGCTTGCTTCACCTCGTTGGCGGTGTACTGCACGACCTCGCAGCCCCGTTCGGCCGCCGCCGAGAGGGCGAGCCCGCTGGCCTGACAGACCGCCACGGCGGTCTTCGCGTTCACCTGGAAGAACACCCGCTCGACGGCCACCACGTCTGGGCCGAACTCGGCCATCAGCGCCCGCAGCTCGGTTTGGAGGATGAAGAGCCGCTGCGGGGTGGGCACGTCGGGGTCGGTCTCGATCACCCCGGCGGACACCGCCGACAGGGCCCCGCTGCGATCCCCGGTCCGTGCGACCAGGCCGTACCCGCACCGGGACAGGCCGGGGTCGACGCCGAGGACGAACACGCGTTCGACGTTAGCGCGACGGGTCCGCCGAGACGCGGACTGCGGTCAGCCGTAGAAGCCGGCCAGGACCTCGTCGGAGATGTCGTAGTTGGCGTGGACCGCCTGGACGTCGTCGTGGTCGTCGATGGCTTCTAGGAGCCGGAGGACCTTCTTCGCGTCACCCTCGTCCTCGATCGCGACCGTCGAGGACGGCTCCAAGGAGAGCTCGGCCGACTCGATGGACAGCCCGGCCTCCTCCAACGCCGTCTTCACCGCGTTCAGGTCGTTGGGGGCGCACGTCACGACGAAGTTGCCGCCTTCCTGGGTCAGGTCCTCGGCGCCCGCCTCGGTGGCCACCTCCATGACCCGGTCCTCGTCGCCGTCGGTCACGACGACGACGCCCTTGCGCTCGAACTGCCAGCTCACCGCGCCGGGCTCGGCCAACGAGCCACCGTTGCGGCTGAACAGGTTCCGGACATCGGCGCCGGTGCGGTTCCGGTTGTCGGTCAGGGTCTCGACGATGACGGCCACACCGCTCGGCGCGTAGCCCTCGTAGTTGACCGACTCGTATCGGACGCCCTCGAGCTCACCGGTGCCCCGCTTGATGGCCCGCTCGATGGTGTCCATCGGGACCGAGGCCTCCCTGGCCTTCTGGTACGTGGTCCGGAGCGACGCGTTGGCGGTCATGTCACTGCCACCCTCGCGCGCCGCGACCTCGACCAGGCGGATCAACTTCGCGAACAGCTTCGCCCGGGCGGCATCCTGCGCGCCCTTGCGGTACTTGGTGGTCGCCCACTTGGAGTGACCCGACATCGCTCTCTCCTTCTTCTCCCAGGAACCCGACGTTCAGCCGGCGACGGTCGATGGCTCTCGACGGACGGCGACAGATCGCTCCACCATGGCCAAGAACAGTTGGTGCAGACGCCGGTCGGCGGTGAGCTCGGGATGGAACGCCGAGGCCAGCACCGAACCCTGCCGGCAGACGACCGGGCGCAACTCCCCGTCCCCGGGCGTCGCAGCACGCGCCAAGACCTCGACGCCCGCACCCACCTCCTCGATCAGCGGTGCCCGGATGAAGATCGCCGGCATCGCACCGCTCGGCTCGTCCGGCCCGCCCGAGAGCTCGACGGTGGTCTCGAACGACTCGGTCTGGCGCCCGTACCCGTTGCGACGAACGGCACAGTCGAGCACACCGAAGCCCCGCTGGTCAGGCCGGCCGCCGCGCACCTCTCTCGCCAACAGCACCAGTCCGGCGCAGGTCCCGAAGACCGGCATGCCGGCGCCGATCACCGCCGCCACCGGGTCGAACAGTCCCGAGGAGGCCAGCAGGAGCGACAGGGTGGTGGACTCGCCGCCCGGAAGGATGAGGCCGTCGAGCCCGTCCAGGTCGGGCTCGGTCAGCACCGGGCGCCCGGTCACGCCGAGCCGGCCGAGGGCGGCCAGGTGCTCGCGGACGTCCCCCTGGAGGGCCAATACGCCGATCGTCACGACCGACACCGCCGCCTCGCGGTTACCAACCGCGATCGGCGAAGTGTTCGGTCAGCGATCCCGGACCTTCGCCCCGCATCGCCTCACCGAGACCACGGCTGACCTTGGCCACGTGCTCTGCGTCGGCGAAGTGCGCGGCCGCCTCGACGATCGCCCTGGCCCGGCGAGCCGGGTCATCGCTCTTGAAGATGCCCGAGCCGACGAACACGGCCTCGGCACCGAGCTGCATCACGAGCGACACGTCGGCCGGGGTGGCGAGGCCGCCGGCGCAGAACAGCGGCACCGGCAGCCGGCCGGTGCGCGCGATCTCCTGCACCAGACCAATGGGTGCGCCGAGCTGCTTCGCCCACCCGTACTGCTCGGCACTGTCGGCCTGGGTCAGCCGGCGGATGTCGCCCAGGATGGAGCGGAGGTGCCGAACCGCTTCGACGACGTTGCCGGTCCCGGCCTCGCCCTTGGAGCGGATCATGGCCGCGCCCTCGGAAATGCGGCGCAGGGCCTCGCCCAGGTTGGTGGCGCCGCAGACGAACGGGATGGTGAACGGCCACTTGTCGATGTGGTGGGCCTCATCGGCGGGGCTGAGGACCTCGCTCTCGTCGATGTAGTCGACCTGCAGTGCCTCGAGGATCTGGGCCTCGGCGAAGTGGCCGATCCGGGCCTTGGCCATCACCGGGATGGTGACGGCCTCCTGGATCGCTTCGATCAGGGCGGGGTCGCTCATCCGGGCCACCCCACCGTCGCGGCGGATGTCGGCCGGGACCCGCTCGAGCGCCATCACCGATACGGCACCGGCGTCCTCGGCCACCTTGGCCTGGTCCGCCGTGACGACGTCCATGATCACCCCGCCCCGCAGCATGTCTGCGAGGCCGCGCTTCACCGCAAAGGTGCCGGTCTGAGCGCTGGCGTCGGAGTGTTCTGTCATGGCCCAATCCTACCGACCCTGGCCAGGGCGCCCTCCGAATGGAATCGGCCCGCTCGGTCTGATCCATGCGGCGGTCCGGCGGGCCGACGTCAGCGGACCAGGCGGAAGAACGAGCGGACCTCGTCGACGAACGTCTCCGGCTGCTCGAACGCCGCGAAATGCCCCCCGGCGCTCAGCTCGTGCCACTGGCGGATGTCGGTGAACTGCCGCTCGGCCCAGCGCCTCGAGGCCCGGAAGATCTCCTTCGGGAAGATCGACACGCCGGTCGGCACCTCGACGTTCCCGCCACGAGCGCGGCGAAAGCTCTCCCAGTACAGGCGGGCCGACGACGCGGCGGTCCCCGAGAGCCAGTACAGCATCACGTTGTCCAGGATCCGGTCGGCCCCGAGCGCGGCCACCGGGTCGCCGTCGGTGTCGGTCCACGACCAGAACTTCTCGAGGATCCACCCGCACTGTCCGGCCGGCGAGTCGGCCAACCCGTACCCGAGCGTCTGGGGCCGCGTCGACTGCTGCTTGGAGTAGCCCGAGTCCCAGTCTTGGTAGTACTGGAGCGAGGCCACGCTGGCCTGCTCGGATTCGGTCATGTCGGCCAAGTCGTCCGCGTGGGGCCGGGCCGTCAACATGTTGAGATGGATGCCGACCACGTGCTCGGGATCGGTCTGTCCGATGTTGGTCGTCACCCCGGCGCCCCAGTCCCCGCCCTGGGCGCCGTAGCGGTCGTAGCCGAGCCGAGCCATGAGCGCCGCCCAGGCCTGGCCGATCCGCTCGACGCCCCACCCGGTGGTGGTCGGCTTGTCGCTGAACCCGTAGCCGGGGAGCGACGGGCAGACCACGTGGAAGGCGTCGGCGGGGTCACCGCCGTGCGCAGCGGGGTCGGTCAACGGGCCGATCACGTCCAAGAACTCGACGACCGATCCGGGCCACCCGTGGGTGAGGACGAGGGGCAGGGCGTGCTCGTTGGGCGAGCGCACATGGAGGAAGTGCACGCCCAGCGAGTCGATGGAGGTCTTGAACTGTGCGAACGCGTTGATCCGAGCCTCGCGGGCGCGCCAGTCGTAGCCGTCGGCCCAGTACTCGCAGAGGGACTGGAGGTAGGCGAGCGGCACACCTTGGGACCAGTCGTCGACCGGTTCGGCCTCGGGCCAGCGCGTCCGGCGCAGGCGGTCGACCAGGTCGCCCAGATCGGCATCGCCGATTGCAACGGTGAACGGGACCAGCGCCTGCTCCATGGCATCCCCTCGAGAACGTGACCGACGCCGATGGTCGAGCCGATCTCGCGCCACACCGGTATCGGGACCACCCTAGGTCCGGGGGATTCGCCAACTCGAAGGCGCCGCTTGCAACCAACCGCGCCGTCGGAGCGAGACTGGAGCCATGGCTCGCCTGATCCCAGCCCCGTTCGTCATCGAGTCCCCCGGCACCCCGCCGAAGCAGATCGCCGAGTTCGTCGGAAGGGTGGCCACCGAGAACCCCTCGGTGTCCGTCGCGGTGATGCAGAGCCCGACGGGGTGGTCCGAGCCCGGCCAACGGCCCGAGTTCGACGAATACACGCTCGTGCTGTCGGGCGAGCTGTCCGTCGAGACCGAGGAGGGCACGCTCGCCGTGACGGGCGGCCAGGCCGTGCAGATCGCGGCGGGCGAGTGGGTGCGGTATTCCACGCCGGCCGAGGGTGGGGCCCACTACGTCTCGGTGTGCATCCCGGCGTTCTCGCCCGACACCGTGCACCGGGACGAATAGCCGCCGGACGCCCCGGTACCGGGTTGCGCGACCTACAGCTCGGCCAGCGCGTTGATCCTGACCGAGGTGAGGTCGAGGTCGCCCATCGTCTCGGCGTCGCGATCGCCGACGGCGGGGTCGATCCAGAGCCACCGCGACATCGCCCACCGTCGGCCGGTGAAGACCGACCCGGTTCGCGGCAACCCGCTCTCGGCGAACCGGCGGAGTGCGTCGCACAGCCCGGGCGGGTAGCGGACGGCCGTCACGGCCACCTGGTCGGCCCGCAGCTCGCGCCCGCGACCGAGCGCCCGATGCAAGAAGCGGTCTCCCCCGGTCAACCAGATGACCGGGGCGAGCACCATGACGGCGACGGACGAGACCAACGTGTCGTCGCGCTTGAGGTGGGAGAGCTCGTGGCCGACCACGCCTTCCATCTGGGTGAGGTCGAGTGCCGCTTCGAGCCCGGTGGTCACCACCAGCACGCCCCGATCGGGACCGATGCCGAGCGAGCACGCGTTGGGTATGTCGTCATCGACGGCCATGAGGGTCGGACGGCGCACCCCGAAGGTGGGACAGAGACCGTCGACCAGGTTCTGCAACCGGGGTAGCTCGTCCTCGCGCACCGGCCGGGCCCGAACCACGCTGAGGGCGACGGCGGTGGCCATGCGGGGGATGACCAGCGCGACCAAGACCAGCACCACCACCAACCCGGCCCCGCCGGCGACGGGCGACACGGCCGCTGCGAGCACGGCGCCGACAATGACGGCCGGTAGCACCGCCCCGACCAGGCTGATCCGGCGCGCCCGGCGCCGGTTGGCCCGCACGTCACGGTCGTCGACGAGCGGCGGCGCGCCGTGGGCGACCGCAGCCCCCCGACGAACCGGGGCCTCGACCGGCGCCAACTGCTCCCGGCGCTGGCCCGAATTCCGCTGGCCGCCACCGGATGCGGACCGGTTCCTCGAGCGGTTGTTGCCGGACCGGTTGTTGCGCGATCGGTTGCCCCCGCCGCCGCTGTTGGCCGACCGATTGCCCGAACCACCGCCGCCACCCGATGCACGGGCTCGGCCGTTCTGGTTGCCCGAGCTCTTCGGGCCGTTCTGGGCTCCCTGCGTCGAACCGGACGGCTGGCCCCGCTGTCCCTGTCCCTGACCCTGACCCTGGCCCTGACCGGAACGGCCCCTGCCGCCGCGGCGCCGGCGACGCCCGGACGAGCCGCCGGGTCGCGACCCTCCCCCGCCACCGGGTTCGTTGCCCGGGCTACGGGGTTGGCCGGAGTCCGCCATGAGGGCTCAGGCTACCGTCGGTCCGGAGCCACCCCGGGTCGAGGCGTCGGCGAGGACCCGTTGGTAGATCTCGATGTAGCGGCGGGCCAGTCGGCCCATCGACCACTGTTCGGCCCTGCTCCTCCCGGCGGCCAGCGCGTCGGGAGAGGACAACCCCCGCTTCGCCTCCGAGTCGGCCAGCGCCTCCCCGAGCGCGACGGCGAGCGCCGCCGGGTCGCCGGGTGGCACCAAGCTGGCCACGCCGTCGGCGGCATCCCGATACCCGTCGATGTCGGACGCGACCAGCGCGCATCCGGCGGCCATGGCTTCCAATAGCACCATCCCGAACGACTCGCCGCCACGCGACGGCGCGCAGAACACGTCGGCACCGGCCAGCCGGGCGACCTTCTCGTCGTCGCTGATGGCCCCGAGCCAGTGCAGCGTCGGCGAGGCCGGGTAGCGGCGGCGCAGCCCCTCGGTCTCGGGGCCCTCCCCGGCCACCCACAACACGGCCGGCCGCTGCACCGACGAGAACGCCTCCAAGAGGACGGACAGTCCCTTGCGGGGCTCGTGGCGGCCGACGAACAGCACCGTCGGCCCGGACGTCGGGGTCGGGACACCCGTCGCGAAGCGGTCCACATCGACGCCGTTGAAGAGCACCTCGAAGTCGACGCCGAGCGACGACGCGTTGTCCCGCGCCGAGTCCGAGACCGCGCAAGCCGCTGCGAGGCGACGGGTCGCCCAGCGCGCCGCCGGGCCGAGGGCGCGGTAGAGCTTGCTCGCTCCATTGCGGTGGAAGGTGCCGACGATCGGCTGGCGGGCTGCGAGCAGGCACCCGTAGTTGGCCACCGGGGCCAGCGGCTCGTGCAGGTGGACCACGTCGATGTCGGGCCGACGCACCACCCGCGCCGCCCGGGCGGCGGCGGTCGGCCAGATCGACACCGGCGCCACGGACCCGTTGGCCCGGACACCGAGCGACCCACCGACCCTGACCGTGCCGCGGTCGTCGGCGCCGACGGGGCGTCCGGGGGTCACGACCACGACCTCGTGATCCATGGCCCGCAGGGCGGTGGCAAGGCCCGAGACTTGTCCCTGCACGCCCCCGTGGACCGAGAGGTCGTAGGGGGAGACCATGGCGATCCGCACGTCAACGCTCAGCGGGACCGGCGGGCCTGCTCGGCCTCGCGGTCGCTCGGCCAGTTGGGCTGGAACATGTGCCACTGCTCGGGGGTGCGCCGGATGTAGCCCTCGAAGTGCCGAGCGATCTCCTGGGTGAGCCTGCCGACGTCCGCGCGCATCGAGCCCCGCCGCGTCGTGTCGATCGGCCCCGAGATGAGGCTGTGGTGCATCTTGCCGGGCCCGCTATAGACGGCCGCCGTGATGAGGGTCGCACCGGTTCGCAGCGCCAGCGTGGCCGGGCCACCGGGGAACGTGGTCGTCTCGCCGAAGAACTCGACCTCGATGCCGTTGCCCACCAGGTCGCGGTCACAGAGCAGCCCGACGAGCCCGCCGTTGCGCAGCGTCTTGATGAGGACGCCGCTCGCGTCTGCGTCCAGGGGCACGATGGTCAGGCCCATGGCCCGGCGCTGCTCGATGAACCACTCGAAGAGGTCCTCGGGCTCCAAGACCTCGGCGACCGCGGTCATGTGATAGCCGATGCCGTCGAGGAACGAGCCGCCCCATTCCCAGCTGCCGATGTGGGGAAGCGCCATCACCACGCCGTCGCCCGACGCCATGCCCTTGGCCAGGTTGTCCAGCCCCTCCATCCACATGCGCTCATGGACCAGCTCGGGTGACAACCGGGGTAGCCGGGCCCCCTCGACCCAGTACCGCGCGTAGCCCCGGTAGGCCTGCCTGGTCATGCGGGCGACCAGCTTCTCGTCGGGCTCGCTCCCCGAGATGTCGCGGAGCACCCGGCGGAGGTGGTCGACGCGCATCCGCGACGCCATCCCGCCTCGCCGGAGCATGCCCAGGGCGACGGCCGCCGCCGCGACCTGCGCGACCGGCTCGGGGGCCCGCCGGAGGAACGCCGCCAACCCGGTGTAGGTGCGGTAGGTGACCCGCTGGCGAAGCGACCTGGGTCGAGTGGGAATAGCTCGGCCCGAGCTCAGGACGAGCTGGTGCCCGAGCCCGAACGACCGGCGCGCACCCTGCGCTCACGCGCCCGGCGCACCCGCCCGCTCCGGCTGGCCAGCGCCTCCCGGCGCCGGGCCCGCCACCGACCGACCGGCTCGCCTGCCCTGCTGGTCCGCTCGCCGGCGGCCCGGCCCTCGCGCCACGAGCGCCACCGGGAGTCGACCCGACCCTGGCGCCACCGCGTCCGCGAGCTGCGTTCGGCGACCACCCGGGCCGGCCCGGGTCCCTCGGCGGCCTGCCACACCCGGACGAAGCGGCCGATGGCCGTCGCTGAGGTCAGGCCGAGCAGGACGCACAGGTCGGGGACGAGCATCGCCGCGCTGAAGAAGCCGATGCCGAGGAGGATCATCCGCTCGGCCCGCTCCATCAGGCCGCCCTTGGCGTCGATGCCGAGCGCCTCGGCCTTGGCCCGCTGGTACGAGATGAGCGTGGTGACGCCCAGGATCGCGAGCGGCAGGAGCGTGAGGTGGCCGCGGTGGGTCGAGACCAGGTACCAGGCGACCCCGCCCATGAGCACGGCGTCGCAGACGCGATCGGCCACCGAGTCGAAGAAGGCGCCCCGGACCGAGGCGGTCCCGCCGGCCTTGGCCACCGGGCCATCCAAGAGGTCGTGCAGCCCCGTAAGAATAAGGAGAACGATCGCGATGTGGAGGTGGCCGGTCGCCACCGCGAACGCCGTCGCGACGGCCGAGACCAACCCGGTTGCCGTGAGCACATCGGCTGAGATCCCGTGCCGCTGCAACGCGGCCCCGACGGGTGCCGTGCTCCGGTCAACTGCCTCGCGCCAGCGACCATCGAACATGCCAGCTCAACGCTACCACCGGGGCCGCGCGTTCCCCCCGGTCAGAGGGAAAAAGCCCGGCCGGATGTCGGTAGGCGCGGTCCCGACCACCGAACATAAGCTCGGCGCCACAGCACCGGGAACCGGCACGACCGGCCCCGGGGCAACCAGACCCGCACGAGATACCAGGGGAGGGACGCCGTGGCGAAGTCGCCGTCGTCGATCCACAACGTGTGCTTGATCGGCCACCACGGGGCGGGCAAGACCGCCCTGGCCGAGGCCCTGTTGGCGGTCACCGGGACCATCCCCCGGCTCGGTTCGGTCGAGAAGGGCACGACGGTCTGCGATTTCGAGCCCGAGGAGACCCAGCGCCAGCTGTCGGTGTCCCTAGCCATCGCGCCGTTCGAGCTAGACGGGATCAAGGTCAACGTCCTCGACGTCCCGGGGTATGCCGACTTCTCCTCCGAGCTCGCCATCGCGCTCGCCGTCACCGACCTCGCCATCGTGGTCGTCAGTGCCACCGACGGCGTGCAGGCCCAGACCGTGGACGCGTGGCGCGCCGCCGCCGCGCTCGAGCTGCCCCGCATGATCGTCGTCACCAAGCTCGACCGCGAGCGGGCCGACTTCGCCCGGGTCCTCACCGAGATCCGCGCCGCCTTCGGCGCCGGCGTGGCCCCGGTCGAGCTCCCGATCGGGTCCGAGGCCTCGTTCCGCGGCGTGATCGACCTGCTGGACGACAGCGCGACCACCTATGACACCTCGTCGGCACCGCCGGTGCGGGGCACCCAGGGCCCGATCCCCGACGAGCTCGTCGACGAGGAGCACGAGGTCCACGAACAGCTGATCGAGGGCATCGTGGTCGGCGACGACGACCTCATGACCCGCTACCTCGAGGGCGAGACGATCGAGCGCTCCGAGCTCGAGCGCGCGCTGGCCTCGGGCATCGCCTCTGGCAACGTCTTCCCGGTGCTGTGCGCGTCGGCGATCACCGGCGTCGGCATCGACCGGCTGGCCGGGCTGCTGGTCGAGCTGGCCCCGCCGGCCGATCACCACTACCCGGTCGTGCTGCAGGCGGGCGACACCCTGACCGAGGTGTCGTGCGACCCCGACGGCCCGCCGCTGCTCACCGTCTGCAAGACGTTGTCGGACCAGCACGCCGGCCGCATCTCGCTCTGCAAGGTGGTGTCGGGCACCATCCGCCCCGACGTCGTCCTCGTCAACACCCGCACGAGGTCCGAGGAGCGGCTGCACGTGCTCGAGTTGTTGCGGGGCCACGCGACGACACCGGTGACCGAGGCGGTGGCGGGGGACTTCGTCGCGGTGCCGCGGTTGGCCGGCACGAAGACGGGTGACACGCTCGCTCCCAAGGGCTCGCCGGTCTCGTTCCAGATGCCCGAGCCCGAGCCGCCGGCGCTCCAGGCCGCGGTGAAGCCGAGCTCGCGGGCCGACGAGGACAAGCTCATGTCGTCGCTCCACCGCCTGGCCGAGGAGGACCCGGCCATCTCGGTCGCCCGGATCGACGAGACCCACCAGACCGTGCTCGGCACGGCCGGCGAGGTGCACCTGGCCATCACCCTCGAGCGCCTGACCCGCAAGTACGGGGTCCACGTCGAGCGCGAGGACGTGATCGTCCCGTACCGCGAGACCATCAGCCAGGGCGCCGAGGCCCTCGGCACCTACAAGAAGCAGACCGGCGGCCACGGCCAGTACGGGGTCGTGCATCTGCTGGTCGAGCCCCTGGGCCGGGGCGAGGGGTTCCAGTTCAACGACAAGGTGGTCGGCGGCGCGATCCCCCGCCAGTACATCCCGGCCGTCGAAAAGGGCGTGCGGGAGGCGATGGATCAGGGCGGCAAGTTCGGCTATCCGGTCGTCGACGTGGCCGTGACCTGTGACGACGGCAAGTTCCACTCGGTCGACTCGTCCGAGATGAGCTTCAAGATGGCCGGCGCGCTCGCGTTCAGAGAGGCGCTCGACAAGGCGGCGGCCATCGTGCTCGAACCGATCTCACAGGTCGCGGTGACCGTCCCGGCCGAGCTCCAGGGCGACGTCCTGGGCGACCTGCACTCCAAGCGGGCCCGGGTCCAGGGCACCGGCTCCGAGGACGGCATGCAGACGATCACCGCGCTCGTCCCGACGGCCGAGCTGTCCCGCTACGCCGTCGACCTGCGGGCGATCACGAGCGGGCGGGGGCGGTTCCGGGTCTCCCACGACCACTACGACGTCAAGCCGTAGCCGCCGGGCGCTGACCCCGGCCGGCAGCGACCTCTTCGCCGTCGCGGACGGCGACTACGGCTGAGGCGGCGAGCCGGGCCAGGCCCGGTGCAGCTTCTCCCACGCCGCGGCGAGCGGTTCGGGGAGCACCCGCACCCCGGCCACCGCGGTCATGAAGTTCGTGTCGCCGGACCAGCGCGGCACCGCGTGCATGTGGAGGTGGCGGGGGATCCCGGCCCCGGCGGCCCGGCCGAGGTTGGCCCCGAGGTTGACCCCCTCGGGCGAGTAGGCCCGACCGATCGCGGCGAGCGCGGCGAGCGTCGTCGCCCACAGCTCGGCCGACTCGCCCTCGGTCAGGTTGTCCAGCTCCTCGACGTGGCGGATCGGCAAGATGAGGAGATGCCCGCTCGCATAGGGGTAGGCGTTCAGCACCGCGAAGCAGTGCTGGCCGATGTGCACGATCCCGTTGTCGGCGCTCGGTGGCCCGCTCATCGCGATGGCACAGAAGACGCAGCCCTCGGTCGTGCCCGCGCGTTCCTTCTCGGTCACCTCGACCACGTACTCGTTGCGCCAGCCGGCCCATAGCTGTTCGAGCCCGCTCACTCCCCCGGTTCGACCCCTTCGGGTTGGGGCCCCGCCGTGCGAGCGGCCACCTCGGTGGCCACGTCGTCGACGAAGCGGTCGAGGGGAACATCGCGCTCGGGATCGTTCGACCCGCGCCGGTTCACCCCGACCGTCGTCGCGGCGACGTCGCTGTCCCCCACCACCACGACGTAGGGGATCTTCTGCACCTTGGCCCGCGCCACCCGGGCACCGACGCCCGAGTCGGCGGCCTCCGCGCTCGCCCGGAGGCCGGCCGCGACGAGCCGCGCCACCACCTCATCGGCATACGGCTCGACGTCCGCCTTCACCGGCAGCACCCGGACCTGCTCGGGCATGAGCCACGTCGGGAGCGCCCCCGCGTAGTGCTCGAGGAGGATGGCCATGAACCGTTCCACCGACCCGAACAGGGCCCGGTGGATCATCACCGGCCGGTGGCGGCCGTTGTCCGAGCCCACGTATTCGAGCCCGAAGCGCTGGGGCAGCTGGAAGTCCAGCTGGATGGTCGACATCTGGTGGGTCCGCCCGATGGCGTCGCGCGCCTGCACGGAGATCTTGGGCCCGTAGAAGGCGCCCCCGCCCTCGTCCATGACGAGCTCGAGCTCGGCCGCCTGGGCGGCCACCCGCAGCGCCTCGGTGGCCACGGCCCACTCCTCGTCGGTCCCGAAGGCCTTGTCCTCGGGCCGGGTCGAGAGCTCCAGGTAGAAGTCGCTCAGCCCGAAGTCGCGCAACAGGTCCAGCACGAAGGACAACAGGAATCCGAGCTCGTCGGGCACCTGCTCGGCCGCGCAAAAGATGTGCGAGTCGTCCATGGTCAACCCCCTGACCCTGGTCAACCCGTGGATCACGCCCGAGAGCTCGTAGCGGTAGACGGCCCCGAACTCGAACAGCCGCATCGGGAGCTCGCGGTAGGACCGCTGGCGCGACCGGTACACGAGGATGTGGAACGGGCAGTTCATCGGCTTCAGGTAGTACTCGTGCCCGCCGTCGAGCTCCATGGGCGGGAACATGCCGTCGGCGAACGACGGCAGGTGTCCCGAGATCTCGAAGAGCTCGCGCTTGGTGATGTGGGGCGTGTAGACGAACTCGTACCCGCTCTCGGCGTGGCGCTCGCGCGAGTAGTCCTCCATCAGTCGGCGGATGGTCCCGCCCTTCGGGTGGAACACCGCCAATCCCGAACCGATCTCGTCGGGGAACGAGAACAAGTCGAGCTCGGCGCCGAGCTTGCGGTGGTCGCGCCGCTC
>PMOQ01000053.1:0-3808 GCA_003161255.1 Acidimicrobiaceae bacterium
GATTTACGCGCGAGACCACTAGTACCGCCGCTCAAGCCAGTTGGTCACGTAGTTGAACAACTCGGTTTCGGTATCGCCAAACTGATTGGGTGAGGTCTGACACACGGTACATGGGCTGAACTCATGTGTAGCCCCCTCGACGTACGCGAGATGCGCGTAGAAGAGAATCGACGAGGCGCGCTGGTCAACATGAGTCATCCCCTCCTGCCAGAACGAGAGTACTGGGTCAGGTTCTAACGGTGACGATTTTCCGCTGTACCCCATCCAGGCTTCACGGCGACTGATCGGGACCACCTCGACCGGCTCACTCCCGTGGACGATTGGTCGAGCCGGCCAGCAGTCGCGGATAGGTGGAGACAGTGTGAGTCTGGCTGTCCGAACCCGGGAGTTGTGGTGGCCCCACATAGGCTTCGGAGATGAATCGGATCCCGCGCTGGGCCGTCGCCTCCGCCGTGGCGGCCCCGGTGTTGCTCATCGGTGGCTGGACGATCGCCGAGACGCGGCAGCCAGCCGGATACAACGCGGTGCGCGACACCATCAGCGCCTTGGCGGCGCGCGGAGCGACCGATCGATGGGTGATGACCTCGGCGCTGGCCGGCCTCGGCATTTGCTACGTCGTGACCGCGTGCGGACTGGGCCGAGCACGGCCACCCGGCCGAGCCCTCCTGGTCGCAGGAGGAATGGCGACCGTCCTTGTGGCGGCGTTTCCCCAGCCGGTGCGCGGTAACTCGGTGGCGCACACAGTGGCGGCGACGGCTGCGTTCGTCAGCCTGGCCGTCTGGCCCGTGTTTGGGACACCTCGCGGGTCGGACTCAGGGCTGTTGGGAGTGCTCCCCTCCGTCGCGGCCACGGCGAGTCTGCTCGCACTCATCGCGTGGTTCGCTGCCGAGATTCACGGCGGTCAACGCGGGCTCGCAGAACGGTGTGCGGCCGGCTCGGAGTCCTTGTGGCCTCTGGCGGTCGTCCTCACGACCAGGCGGGCGTTGGGGCGCCAACCGGCACCCGCACCGACTAGGACCCGATGATGAGGTCGACCCGCTTCGCGGCTTCGTCCACACCTCGTCGCAATCCTGTCGAAACGCAGTTCGCCTTGCACGACACCGACAATGCCGACAGCGTGCTCGAGGCCTACGACCGCGTCATCTACGACGCCATCGAGGCCGCCCCGATGAACCGGACCGACTGATCCCATGGTCCCCGACGACGAAGTGCGGTCTGCATCGGGCGCCACCTGGACCGACGGACACGTCATCGTCTGCGGCCTGAAAGGCGTGGGCCTCCGGACGGTCGAGCAGCTCCACCTGAGCGGCGTGTCGGTGGTGGTGGTCGACGACGACCCAGACCTTCGCTTGGCCCGGATCGTCGAGGGGTGGGGCGTCCGGAACCTCCACCGCAGCGCCCATCTCGGCGACGGTCTCGCCGAGGCCGGGCTCGATCGGGCGTTGGCGGTCATCTGCGCCGAGGCAAGCGAGCTCGTCTCCCTGGAGATCGCCATGCGGGTACGCGAGACGCGGCCCGATGTCCGCGTGGTGGTCCAGCTGGCCAACCCGTCCGTCGGGACGGCGCTCGAGCGAGTGATCGGAGCCGGCGCCGTGCTCGATGTCGCGACCCTGGCCGCGCCGTCGTTCGTCGAGGCATGCATCGGCCAGCCTTCCCACGAGATCGACATGGGCGGCGAGCGCTTCGCAGTGGTCCAGCTCACGGTGACCGAGGAGGCCGGGACGTTTCGGAGCCACTTCGACAACCTCGCCCCCGTCGCCGTCATGGACTCGGCAGGCGACGAGATGGTGTGCTGCCCCGGGCGCGATCACCTCATCGCACCGGGGGACCGCGTCGCGGTCATCGGCACCCACGACGAACTCGAGCGAAGCGGCGTGGAGGTAGCCCGGGTCATCCACGCGGCGACCGCGTCGGTCCCACTGTCGCTCCGGATTCGCCGGCGACTACGGACCTTGATGCAGACAAACGCCAAGGGGCTTGTGTTCACCCTGGGCGGGCTGGCGGCGCTCGTGGTGATCGCAACCATCGTCATCCGGCTCGGCTACGTCGACCCGACGACCCACACGCACCTCGACCTCTTGACGTCGGTCTATTTCACGGTCGAGACGCTGGCGACCGTCGGCTTCGGCGACTATTCCTTCGGCGGGCAAAGTGCCTGGCTCCAGGGCTTCGCCATCGCGCTGATCGTGGTTGGGGTCACGCTCGTCACCACGAGCTTTGCCCTGTTCACCAACCTCCTCGTCAGCCGGAGGATCGAGCAGTCTCTCGGAAGGCACCGGGTGCCCGGAATGGCCGATCACGTGGTCGTGATCGGCCTCGGCTCTCTCGGAATTCGAGTGGTGGAAGGCCTGGTAGCCGAGGGGCGCCGGGTGGTCATCGTCGAACGCGACCCCAGCAATCGCTACCTTGGTCGGGCCCGGTCCCTCCGGATCCCGGTCGTCATAGCCGACGCGACCCAGCGCGAGACTCACGCAGCCGTGAACCTGGCCGACGCCTTGGCCGTGGCCATTCTCACCAGCGACGATCTGACCAACATCGAGACCGGACTGGCCGTGCGTGACTCACTCGGTGATCGATGGGGCCGGGCGCCGGTCGTGCTGCGGGTGTTCGACCGAGACCTGGCCCGCATGATGGAGCGGAATTTCGGGTTCAGTCACGTCCGCTCGACCTCCGCACTGGCGGCCCCGTGGTTCGCCGGGGCTGCGCTCGGGCTCGACGTCCTCGAGACCTTCTACGTCGACCAACAGCCGTTCCTCGTGGGCAAGCTCTCCGTCAGCGCCGGCGGCGGGCTCCAGGGGCTGGCCATGCAGGACCTATCGACCAGAACCCGGGTCATCGCGCTTCGCCGCGGCGGCGAACTCGAACATCCGCCTCGTCGAGGCACACGATTCCAGGGCGGGGATGAGGCGTTTCTCCTCGGCCCATACGACGAACTGGTCGGCGTGCTCCGGCGCGACCAGCCGAGCCGGGACGGTTGACCTGAAGGGTCGTTGCCCCGCTACTTGGCCGCGTCGGCGCAGACCGTGGTCAACATCAGCCGGCTGACGACGTAGGGATCCATGTTTGCGTTGGGTCGGCGGTCTTCCAGCCAACCCTTCTTGTCCTTGGCGGTCCCCCACGGGATGCGGATCGACGCCCCCCGGTCGGAGGTCCCGTAGCTGAACTTGGACCAGTGCTCGGTCTCGTGAGCACCGGTCAGCCGAAGGTCGAGCCCGACGCCGTAGTTGCTCACGTGCTCTTCGATGTTGCGACCGAGTGCCTCGCACGCGGCGATGATGGCGTCCCAGCCGCCGTCCTCGCGCATGGCCTTGGTGGAGAAGTTGGTGTGGGCGCCGGCGCCGTTCCAGTCACCGAGGACCGGCTTCGGGTCCAGGGTCGCGAACACCCCGAAGTCCTCCGCCACGCGAAACAGGAGCCAACGAGCCACCCAGAGCTGGTCGCCGATCAGCGGCGGTGGGAGGATCCCGATCTGGAACTCCCACTGGGCCATCATCACCTCGGCGTTCGTTCCTTCGATGCCAAGTCCGGCCTCCATGCAGGCCGCGGTGTGCCGCTCGACGATGTCACGGCCCGGCATCTTGTCCCCGCCGACGCCGCAGTAATACGGACCCTGAGGTGCCGGGTACCCCTGCGTCGGCCACCCGAGCGGGCGCCCGCCCTGCAAGAACGTGTACTCCTGCTCGACCCCGAACCAGGGCTCCTGGTCGGCGTACTTCTCGGCCGCCGCCACGCAAGCCGCCCGGGTGTTGGTCGGATGAGGGGTGAAGTCGGTGAGCAGCACCTCACACATGACGAGCACGTCGCTCGG
>PMOQ01000053.1:3841-12572 GCA_003161255.1 Acidimicrobiaceae bacterium
CTCGAGCCGTCAAATCCCCAGATCCCGGGGTCCTTGCCATCGGCCACGATGCGGGTCTTGCTCCGCACCAACGGGGACGGCTCGGTCCCGTCGATCCAGATGTACTCGGCTTGGTAGCTCATTACGGGGAAACCTCCTGGATTGCCCCGCCCCGGTACGGGATCGG
The DNA here is from genome assembly GCA_003161255.1 of Acidimicrobiaceae bacterium. Taxonomy (GTDB): domain Bacteria; phylum Actinomycetota; class Acidimicrobiia; order Acidimicrobiales; family RAAP-2; genus Palsa-461. The sequence goes on from PMOQ01000053.1 coordinate 4,008, forward strand.
AGCGGATTCGTCGGGGATCTTCTCAGCACCTTGTGTCCTGAGCGTTGCTCAAGTGTGAACGTCGAGTAACGCCGCAGGTCGAACGGCTCATCATTGGGGGTGTGGCCCCTGGGAGTCGAATTCGGACCTCTTGACCTGGCGGGACCGCCCGGAGCGGGCGGCTCGGGGTTGCCGCAGGCGTCCGAACGCCCACCAGGACCGGCCGTTCAGCCCGGCTCGCCGCGGCCGATTACCCGTACGGCCGTCCTTGGTCGACGCGGGTCGGGGGGGGAGGTGACTGCCCTGGTTACGATCTCGCGCTACGCCCCCGGCTTCGTGCACCGCGCTTCGAGCTTGTCCAGGGTCGTGCTCATGCCCTCGAGCCACACGTTGCCGTTGTCCATGGCTGCACGCAGTTGCTCGGGAGCACCCGAGCAGTCATAGATCTCGGTCACGATGGTGGCGTCTGGGCCGTCCGGGGCGAGGTCGAATATCCAACGATGGCCGAACCGGGTCCCGAAGGCAATCGGCGTCTCGGGGCTGCGTTCGGCCGAACGCAGGGCCGGTTCCCAGCCGATACGACGGTTCAGCTCGAATTCCACGACATGGTTGTCCATCTCGTAGTCGCCCAGCCTCTCATTGTGCATTTTCATGACGAACGCGTCACCGACACCCGAGACCTTCGAAGCCGGAGCACCCTCTCGAAGCATCCCTGAGCCATCAATGCCGGGGTGCATCTGCGTGGCTGTCAGGAGTTCGAAGATTTCGGCGGCAGGCGCCTCGATGCGCCGAGACACCGAAACGGGCTGAGTCTCTTGATCGTCCATTGGCACGTCTCCTTTTGCCCGCCACGGTAGACCCCGTCCGAGCCCCGTGCGGGGCCGTTTCCCGCGGCCCCCGAGCGCTCGGATGACCACGATCTCCCCGATGATCCAACGGGCCGAACGGCTAGGATTCGCCCGGGTGAGGTGGCACGCACGCCGTGGCGCGTTGCCCGGGGGTGTCGATGGTGGGAACGGGTTGGCGAGGGTTGGCAGAGGGATGACCCAGGGGATCGTCGACTTCGACTTCTCGGCGATGCAGGAGCACGTCGATCCGTATCCGGCCTATGCCGCGATGCGCGAGGCCGGACGCGTGCTGCGCTCGCCGATCGGCACGCTCATGGTCCACCGCTACGAGGACGTGCGGCGGACTCACGGGGACCACGACGCCTTCAGCTTGGGCGCCATCGACATGGGTGTCGCCGCCGCAAGACGTGACGGCCATGATGCCGGGCCAGCCGGCGGCGATTTCCTGCTGGCGGAGACTATGCTCACGACCGATCCGCCCGACCACGAGCGGCTGCGCCGGGTGGTGAACCGTGCCTTCACCCCGAGATCCATCGACGCCATCGAGTCACGTGTCCGAGAGATCGCCCGGCAGCTCCTCACTCCGCTGGCGGACGGAGAGCCGTTCGACATCGTCGCTGACTTTGCCTCACCGCTCCCCACCATCGTCATCTCCGAGCTTCTCGGTGTGCCCTCCGAGGACGCCAGCCAGTTCCGCGTCTGGAGCGAGGCCGTCACGGGAACCAACGTGCGAGCTCGCTTGAACCCCGAGACGTCGCGCCAATACGGCACCCAGCTTCGGCTGTACCTGTCCGAACAGATCGAGCGTCGGAAGGAGGCCCCGACCGACGACCTCATCGGCCGGATGGTTGTGGCGAACAGCGAGCAGATCATGACCGACGCGGAGGTCGTGGCGGCATGCGTGTTACTGCTCGTCGCAGGCAACGAAACCACGATGCGCCTGATCACAAACATGACCCTTGCCCTGGGGCGGTTCCCGGGTGAGCTCGAACGTCTCGCCGAGAATCCGGACCTCATCGCGACGGGCGTCGAGGAGACGCTGCGATACGACAGCCCGGTACAGATGTTGTTCCGAGCCTGCAAGCAGGACACGGTCATCGCTGACGTCGAGATCCCGAAGGGCCAGTTCGTCCTGACCATGCTCGGCGCGGCAAACCGGGACCCCGAAGCGTTCGTTGACCCGGACACCTTTGACGTCGGCCGCGAGGAGAATATGCATGTGGCGTTCGGCCACGGCATCCACTACTGCCTGGGCGCGCCGCTCGCCCGCCGGGAGACACGGGTCGCGTTCGAGGAGCTCCTCCAGATGGTGCCCCGGTTCAAGGTGTTGACGAGAGATGAGGACCTCAGGTATCCCCCGACGCTGATGCTGCGGAGCCCGCTGTCGCTCGTCGTTCAAGGTTGACCCTGCGGTGCGCGTCGTCATCGACACGGGACGCTGCCTCGGTAACGCCCTCTGTGTGGCAGCAGCGCCCGAGGTGTTCGACGTCGACGACGAGGGCACCGCCTTCCTGTTGCAAGACGAACCAACAGCTGAGCTTGCGGATCGGGTCGAGTTGGCCGTGCGCAGGTGCCCAACGGGAGCACTGTCCATTCGGCATTAGCCGAACGGGTGGCGCAGCACTGGTTCGAGGCGCAGATCCGCGTTCGGGACCGCGTGGGCGCCACGATGTTCCGATCTTGACCGTTGCGGTAGGGCGGATCCCGTTTCCGCGGGTCCGGAGGTTCGGGGCCGAGTCCAGGGTTCGATCACCGCTGGCTCGATCCCCGGCGGCTCCCGGTACCGGCCTGAGTTTTGCGAGGCGGGTACGATCACCGACCCCATGACTAATGCCATCCAGCCGGATTCGCACTCCGAATGAGCTTCAGCCCCTACAACCGCCCCGTGCGGGCGGCGTTCGTCGGTCTCGGGCGCGTCTACGACCTCAACATGCGCGCCTACGCCGGCAATCCCGATGTCGAGGTGGTCGCGCTCGTCGACCCGAGCGATGAGCGACGCACCCAGCGTCAAGCGGACTGGCCCGAAGCACGGGCTTTCGCCTCCGTGGCCGAGCTCGCGGCCAGCGGCCTCGAGGTGGACGCCGTGGAAGCACTCCTGCCGATCCCGCTCCACTCCGACACGGTGATCGAGATGCTCGGCTCCGGCTGGCACGTCAATCTGCAAAAGCCCATCTGCAACGACCTCGCCGGCGCCGAGCGCATGATCGAAGCCGCCGAGACCTCCGGGAAGCAGCTGAGGGTGATGGAGAACTACCTGTTCTACGAGCCGCTGCAGAAGCTCAAGGCGACCGTCGACTCGGGCGAGCTGGGTGAGGTGAGCGGCTACCACGTGAAGATGGTGGCCAGTGGCCTCGGTGGTTGGGACGTCCCGGGAAGCACCTACGAATGGCAGTTCCAACAGACGCGCGTGGGCCGAGGAACACTCGTCTTCGACGACGGCTGGCACAAGCTCTCGACCGCGATCTGGTTGTTCGGTCCCGTCAAGGAGGTCCGTGCGTGGATCGGGAACACCGAGGTGATTCCGGGCATCGACGTCGACGCGCCGAGCACCCTGGTCTGGGAGCACGTCAATGGGATCCGCGGCATTTTCGACATCACCCTCGCCGTCGATATGTACCTGCGGTCCGACTACTACACCAACGACGAGCGCTGGGAGGTCACCGGGCGCAGGGGCTACGCCAGGGTCAACCGGTGCACGGGCCGGGGGATCCAACAACCGAGCCTCGAGGTCTACGTCGACGGGGAGATGCGCTCGTACCACGCGCTCGACGACGATTGGGCCAGCAGTTTTCGCGACTCGGGCCGCCATTGGCTGCACTGGTTGCATACCGGCGAGGGACCGATGTTGTGGAGCGCCGCCGAATCCGTCGAGGTGCTGAGGTTCGCACTCGCTGCCTACGCCAGCAGCGACGCTGGTGGCACGGGGTTTGACCCTGTATCGCTCGACTAGTTGGGGCCGGATCAAGTCCGCTCCCGTTTAATCGCGGCGGACTTCGGCGCTGACTGAACGCCACCTGCTCACTCCCCCCCGGCCGTACGGGTTGGCACCCTTGCCCGCGCTGCCGGCTCACCCGAGACCCAAAGGCATTTGCGGCAGCCTGGTACTGCTGGCGGGCTACCTGGCGCCGATCGTGTCGACCCAGAGGTGAGGACCCGTAGCAGGTCGTACGTCTCTGACTAACACGAATGGAGGACGGTGAGCCGGGTCGGCCTACGCTGCCCTTGCCCTCCTTGGTGCCCCTCGCCATGAACGGCCAACTGACTTCGTCGAACCCACGATCCGCCCCGTGACCAACAATCCAGCAGCCCACTCCAACCACACCGCCCGTGGAGCACTGTTCAGCGAGGCGACCGCTGTCCAGCCATCCGACGATGCTCTCCGCGTCGACGGTGCCGCCGGCACCGCCAGTCGGTGGTCGGGCAACATCGCCGAAGGTTGGGCCATCGCCGGCAACGCCAACGGGGGTTACGTTCTCGCGATCGCGGCGCGGGCGATGACCGGAGCGCTGGGCCGACCCGATCCGGTCACGGTGACAGCCCACTACCTCGCCCCAGGTCAGCCGGGACCAGTCTCAGTGGTGGTGGAAATCACCAAACAGGGTCGGAAATTCGGGACGGCAACCGCAAAGGTGGCCGACGAGAAGCGGCTCATCCTTCAGGTGCTCGGCACCTTCGGGGACCTTGCCGACGTTGCGGGACCCGAGCTCATCGACGTCGAACCCCCACCCATGCCCCCGCCCGATCAGTGCATTCCGATGCCCGTATCCGACCCATCTCGACCGCCTTTCATGGGCAACGTGGATCTCCAACTACACCCTGAAGATGCGGGGTTTCTGCGTGGTGAACCATCAGGCAACGCGCTCATGCGGGGCTGGTTCCGCCTTCACAACGAGGAGGCCGTAGACGCCTTCGCCCTGCTTTGCGCTGCGGACTCGTTTCCGCCCGCAATCTTCAACACCACCCTTCCCAGGGGCTGGACGCCCACAATGGAGCTCACTGTTCATGTGCGCTCGCGTCCAGGGTCGGACTGGCTCCGCTGCCGATTTGCGACGCGCTTCGTGACGGGTGGCTTTCTCGAGGAGACCGGCGAGCTTTGGGATGACAACGGCCGACTCGTCGCTCAGTCGCGCCAACTCGCTCTGGTCCCACGGGGCTGACTCCCTTCCGCATTAAGGAAAGAGCGCCGCCAAGGCGTCGGCCAGGACGCGATGGCGAAAGACGTACCCCGACTGCTCGAGCGCGGTCGGAAGGACCCGTTGGCTTGCGAGCACCAGCTCTCGTGCACGTTCCCGACCCAGCGCCAAGGAGAGAGCCGGCACGGGCACCGGAACCAGCGTTGGACGGTGGAGGGCGCTGCCGAGCCTGGCTGTGAACTCGGCATTGGTCACGGGATTGGGAGCGGTCACGTTCGTCGGCCCGCGCACCGTCTCCGCGTCGAGGCAGTGCATGATCGCCTGAACCTCGTCGAGGAGCGTGACCCAGCTCCACCATTGGCGACCTGTACCGATCTTGCCACCCAGCCCCGACCTGAAGAGCGGCGCCAGTCGCCCCAGGGTGCCGCCGGTCGCCGACAGGACGAGACCGGTTCGGAGGAACACGGTGCGAATGCCTGCGGCGGTTGCAGGGACAGCGGCCGCCTCCCACGCAGCCGCGATCTCGGCGAGAAAGCCAGTTCCGGGCGAGCTCTCCTCGGTCAGGACCTCGTCTCCCCTATCTCCGTAGAAACCGACGGCCGATCCGCTCAAGAGGACGGACGGCGGAACGGCCATCGTGGTCAGCGCCCGGACCAGGAGCGCAGTGCCGGCGACCCGGCTGTCAAGGATCACTCGTTTGTATTCGTCGCTCCAGCGATGCTCCGCGATCCCGGCGCCGGCGAGGTGGACGACGGCGTCGACGCCGGTCAACGAGCCCGGGTCGAGCCGGTTCGCAGCGATGTCCCAACTGATCTCGCCCGGCAGGCCCGCCGGACTGCGTACCAACCGCACCGGTGAGTGGCCAGCCGCTCGGAGAGCCGAGACGAGGGCGGTGCCGATGAGGCCGGACGAACCTGACACCAAGACCTTCATCGTCCGATATTGGCACAGCTCAGTTACGGGCCTTCGTGCCGCCTGGGCGACGTGACCGGCCTCTTGCCGGCCTAAGTCGTGGGGCCGGTGGACGCTCCCGGGTCCGGTTGGACTGGCCCGTTCGCTTCGGCTTCGGCCGTCGCGGCTGCGTCCAAGGCGGCCACGTCGGTGGCCGTGGCGCCCAGCCGACGCTCGACATCGGCCAGCCGATCGCTGATAACCGACAGCTGCTGGCCGAGGTCCATGTGGCCCTTCTTGATCTCTTCCTTGTTGGCGTCGGTGTGCTCCTTGATGAAGACGGACGCAACCGTGGCCGTGAGCACACCGATCAATCCGATCCCGACCAACATGAGGACCACTGCGACCGCCCGGCCGCCCTCGGTGACGGGAAACCGGTCCCCGTACCCGACGGTGGTCACCGTGACAATCGCCCACCACAGCGCGTCGGGGTAGTTGTGGATATTGCTCCCCCGCGCGTTCTCCTCGAAGAGCAGCACCAGCCAGGCGCCGATGAACAGGGTCAGAACGGCCGCGATCAGCACGCGGAAAAGACTGTGGTGCCTCAGGATGGCCTCTACCCGCAGCTCGCCTTCACGCACGAGGAGGCTCATCCTCTCCATGCCGACCAGGTGCCAACCCTGGAACACCGGGACGACAACGGTTGCCGGCTCGACCCACCTCCGCTTGAAGTAGCCGGGCGTGTCGGGGGTGACCACCAAACGGACGAGGTACTCCACCAGGAGGATCGCCCAGAACCCAAAGAGCATGGCGACCAGGATCTTGGAGGCCGAGCCGTTGGCATCGGCGGTCAGGATGGCGATGGCGGTGACCAGCCACGCGATGCCCAGCGCGGCCATCGGGTACTTCGTGACCGCTTCTATACGATCGACGAGATCATGGCGCCCCCCGGAGGGCTTGGCGCCGGCGATCGCTTGGCGGCGCCGTTCCTCCTTGTGCTCCTTTTCTCTGAGCCGTTCCTCCTCCAGCTTCTCCAAGCGCTGAATTCGCTCGATGGAAGAAGGCTTCTTCTTCTCCGGGCTTTCGCCCGGCGCAGTCATGACCTCGGTGGAGTCCCCCACAGCTCTACGAAGGTAGTAGGTGGGGTGCCCGGTTGGTTGACTCCCCAGGGAGGGTGTTCCGTTTTGGTTCCGGGAACCGGCTTTAGGCCTGGGCTTCTCCGGGTCGGACGAACACAGCTGGCGCGAGAAGCGCCGTGACCAAGGCCCAACACCGTCTGAACTTGACCGAATGAACCCAATGGAGTCCCTACGCGGCTCTGAGAGCTGGCCGGGTGCTCGGCACCGATGTCGCTCGGTGCACCTACCAGTGAGAAACTGGAGCCAGTCGATCGAAACGAGGTCGCCATGGAGGGTATCCGCCGTCACAGAGATGCAGCGGCCAACGTCGCAGCCCTGGTCCTACCTCTCGGGGTTGCAGCCATCTTGGTGCCGTTCCGGTCGAGCTTTGCCGACCCCGCTTCAGCTCTCGTCCTCGTCGCAGTCGTGGTCGCAGTCGCCGCAGTCGGGCACCGGACCGCCGGATTCTTGGCCACTGTCTCTGCGACCCTGTGGTTCGACTTCTTCCTCACCCGCCCGTATCAGAGGTTTGCCATCACCCACCGCCCCGATATCGAGACGGCGGTCAGCCTCTTCGTGGTGGGCATCGTGGTCACCGAACTGGCGGTACGGAACCGGCACCATCACCAGGCGGCGACCGAGGAATCGGAATACGTCGGACTCATCTACGAGGTCTCGGAGCTCGCAGCTCTGGGGACATCGCCCGAAGAGGTGATCGAGCGAGTTCGGACCGAGCTGATTGACCTGTTGCACCTCCGGGCCTGTCACTTTGAGCCGGGGGAGCCTGAGCGACCGCGGAGGCGGATAGAGGACGACGGCCATGTCATGCTCGGAAGCACTCTGTGGGGCGTCCACGACATGGGTCTGCCTGGACGCGAATTGGAGCTGCTCGTCAAAAGCCACGGACGGACTCTTGGCCGCTTCGTGCTCAAACCGACACCGGGGTTTCCGGTATCGCTCCGTCGACGCCTGGTGGCGGTAACCATGGCCAACCAGGTCGGGCCGGCAATCGGACAGCGGCCGGCAATCGGACAGCGGCCGGCGCTCGGCGCAACCGTTCGAAGGTTGGAACCGCCAACAGCCGGCTAACGACGGCGTGGGGCCAGGTTAAGAGAGGCCGCACCGGCAGCCGCAACGTCGACGGCGCACGCCGTGCGGACTATTCCCAGGCGCTACACCCGGTCGAATTGTTCAGCGTCATCGAGTGTCTGGGGCACATGAACGAGTTACCTCAGGGACGGGTCGAGACTTCGCCGGACTTCGACGGAGCGAAGCGACGGCGAAAGGACTGGAACGGATAGCTGGTCAAGCGGGAGGCAACCCTCGCCCGGGCAGAAGCGGAGCGAGGAAGGTTGAGCATGGGACCGAGCTCGCCAAAATAGCGGCCAGGTCCGACCACGGTGAGCAGCTCGTCAGAGCCGTCAGCTCGGGTCGCGTATATCTCGATCTCCCCCTCCTCGACCACGTACACGAGGTCGCTGCGATCACCCTGCTCGAACAAGACCTCGCCGGCACCCAGTCCGACTTCTTCGGGTTCACGATCTCCATCGGTGAACTTTGCGACGAGCTCGATCACGCGGTCGGCGATGGTGGTAA
>PMOQ01000007.1 GCA_003161255.1 Acidimicrobiaceae bacterium
TGGTTCTGCACGATGTCGCGCAGCGCGCCGGCGGTCTCGTAGAAGCCGCCCCGGTGCTCGACGCCGATGCTCTCGGCCACCGTGATCTGGACCTGTTCCACGTAGCGGCGGTTCCAGATCGGCTCGAAGATCGCGTTGGCGAATCGGAGGGCGAGGACGTTCTGGACCGTCTCCTTGCCGAGGTAGTGGTCGATGCGGAAGACCTGGCTCTCGTCGAACGCGGTGTGGACCTGCGCGTCGAGCTCCAGCGCGCTCGCGAGGTCGCGCCCATAGGGCTTTTCTACGACCAGGCGCACGAAGTCCCCGCCCTCGCCGGGGCGGTTGACGCCCTCCTTGGCCAGTGCCTCGGCGACGAGGGCGAACACCGACGGGATGGTGGCCAGGTAGTAGACGCGGTTGCCCGCGGTGCCCTGGTTCTTGTCCGCCTCGGCGAGGACCTCCTTCAGGCGGTCGAAGGTCTTCGTGGCCGCGTACTCGCCGGCCACGTATCGGAACGACTTCACAAGCCCCGCCCACGTCGCGCCGCCCGAGGCGTCGGCCTTGCGCGCGACGTCCTGGAACTCCTCGTCGCTCCACTCGGTCCGTGCGACCCCGATGAGCGTGAAGCGCTCGTTGAGGCGACCCCGGTTGGCCAGGTCGGCCAGTGCCGGGAGGATCTTCCTCGCCGTCAAGTCTCCCGACGCGCCGAAGATGACCATCGCGAGCGGCGGCGGGGTCGTCGCCACCCGGGGGGCGACCGGGGACACGTTGGTCATGTGGCCCTCAGGTCCGCGGGATCGAGGTTCATGGCGATCCTCATGTGCTCGCTCCTCTCAGTACTGCGATGGCGCGAATCGAGACCCGACCGCTCAGCTGATCTCGGACAGGTCGTCGATGGCGACCCGGAGCACCCGTCGCCCGTGCGCAAGCAGGCTCTGGTGGTCGCCGATCGACTGCGCCGCGATCAGGGTCCCGAAGTCGTAGGGCTTGTCGGGGATGGCCAACTCGGGCTGCTCGCCCCGGCGCACCAGCTGGAGCGCGATGACCGAGTTCGGGCCGCCCTTGTGGAGCTGGCCCGTCGAATGCAGGAACCGGGGCCCGTAGCCGGCCGTGACCGGGGCGCCACCCAGGTGGTCGCGCACCCGGCGACGCAGCGACTCGAGGGCGGCGTCCTGCCCGAACGGCACGTACGCCTGGATGGACACGTAGTCGCCCTGGCCGAACCGCTCGGCCAGCCAACCGAGGGTCCCGGCCGGCCCAGCCTCCTCGATCGGCGGCAGCGGCAGGGCGTCGAGGACCTTGTTGGTGTTGGCCTTGGACTCGGCGACGTTGGGCTCGTTGAACGGGTCGATCTCGAGCGCGTGGCCGGCGATCGAGATGGCCAGCTCGAAACGGTAGAACTGCTCGGCCAGGTCCTCGGCCGCCTTCGGTTCGAGCGCGATGACGTGGCGGTCCGCGCCCGACTCGGCCTGGGTCGTCGGCACGGGGACGCAGCCGGTGCCGCGCTTGCCGGTCGACTCTGCGATCAGCTGCTCGACCCACAGCCCGAACGCGCCGAAGGCCTCCGGGACGAGGATGGTCACCTTGTCCCTGCCCTCGCGCGCGGCCTGGCCCATCGCCCAGCCGAGCTCGACGGCCTCGCCCACGTCGGCCGACAGCGCGCGCTCGCACAGGGCCGCGACGTCATAGCCGATCAGCGCGGCCGGGACCATGCCGAAGTAGGAGAGGACCGAATATCGCCCGCCGATGTCGGGGCGGTTCTCGAAGACCCGCCGGAAACCGTGCTCGCGGGCCAGGTCACCGAGCGCGGTGCCGGGGTCGGTGATCGCGGCAAACCGCGACCCGTCGGGCAGCTCCGACCACGCGTGCTCGAACAGCACGTTGGGCTCGAGTGTCGTGCCGGACTTAGACGACACGAGCACGAAGGCGTCGGCGAAGTCGAGCGCCCCGACCGTGGTCGGGTCGGTGGTGTCGCAGACGATGAGGCGCCGGTGAGGCCCGGCCGGGCCGGTCGAGCGCACCGCTTCGAGCACCGCCGGGCCGAGCGAGGACCCGCCCATGCCGAGCAGGATCACCGTCGACTGCTCGATGCCTGCCGCCCAGGCCGCCAGGTCCTTCGACTCGTCGGCCATCTGGCGTGGCACCTCGAGCCAACCCAGGCGGCTGGCCGACACGTTCCCCTCGGGCCACAGCGTGGCGTCACGGGCCAGCAACCGGGCGGCCAGGTCGGCCACGTTGGCCTCGGTCACGACTGGTCGTGCCCGAGGGTGGCGGCCTTGTCGGAGAGCGATTGGATCAGCTCGTCGAAGGACTTCGCGAACGAATGCACGCCTTCATCCTCCAGCGTCGACGACACGTCGTCCAAGTCGACGCCGACCTCGACCAGGCGGGCCAGCAGGTCCGACGCCGCGGTCGGGTCGGCATCGACCGTCCGGGCGACGGTGCCGTGGTCGGCGAAGGCCTGCAGCGTCCCTTCGGGCATCGTGTTGACGGTGTCGGGGCCGATCAGGTCGTCGACATAGAGCAGGTCCGGGTACGCGGGATTCTTGGTCGAGGTCGATGCCCACAGCGGCCGCTGCACCTGGGCACCCTTGGCCGCCAACGCCTCCCACCGCGGCCCGGAGAAGGCCCGGCGGAAGTGCTGGTAGGCCTCCTGGGCCTGGGCGACCGCAGCCTTGCCCCGGAGCCCGAGGATCTCGGCATCGCCACCCTCGCCACCGGCCAGCTGCTCCAGCCGACGGTCGATCTCGGTGTCGACCCTGCTCACGAAGAACGAGGCCACGCCGGCCACCTTGCTCAGGTCGTCGTGGCCGGCGGCCGCATAGGCCTCGAGCCCCGAGACGTAGGCCTCGGCGACATCGTCGTAACGGGGGAGCCCGAATATGAGCGTCACGTTGATGCTTCGGCCCTCGGCGGCCAGCTGGTGGATCGCCGGCACGCCCTCCGCGGTCGCCGGCACCTTGACCAACA
>PMOQ01000062.1 GCA_003161255.1 Acidimicrobiaceae bacterium
ACCGAGTGCTGGGTCGGCTTCGTCTTCTGTTCGCCCGACGGCGCGAGGTACGGGACGAGGGTGAGGTGCAGGTAGAAGACGTTCTGGCGACCGATGTCGGAGCGGAGCTGGCGGATGGCCTCGAGGAACGGGACGATCTCGATGTCGCCGACCGTGCCGCCGATCTCGATGATGACGACGTCGACGTCCTCGACCGCGAGTCGCTTCACCCGCTCCTTGATCTCGTCGGTGACGTGCGGGATGACCTGGACGGTCTTGCCGAGGTAGTCGCCCCGGCGCTCCTTCGCGATCACCGACGAGTAGATCGAGCCGGTGGTGGCGTTCGAGCTGCGGGTCAGGTTGACGTCGATGAAGCGCTCGTAGTGCCCGAGGTCGAGGTCGGTCTCCCCGCCGTCCTCGGTGACGAAGACCTCGCCGTGCTCACCGGGGTTCATGGTGCCCGGGTCGACGTTGATGTAGGGGTCCAGCTTGGCCATCGTGACCCTGACGCCGCGGAGCTTCAGGAGGCGGCCGAGCGACGATGCGGTGAGGCCCTTGCCTAGCGAGCTGGAAACACCCCCCGTGACAAAGACGAACTTGGTCACCGGGAAGGGGTTACCTCGCTGATGCCATCAAACATCACGGCAATTCGGCGGCGCACCTTCACACGTTACTCGACCGTCTCGGCACCGATGGTGGAGTGTCGGGGCAAAATTACCGAGAGACGGTGGAGTTCTCTCGCCGCGCTAGGTCCAAGAGCTCCTCGGCGTGGGCGTGGGCCCGCTTGGAATCCGGGTGTCCCGACAGCATCCTCGAGATCTCGATGACCCGGCGGGGCCCCGACACCGGTTCGGCCCCGGTCGACACGCGCCCCGCGTCCTCACCCTTGGTCACCGAGACGTGATCGGTCGCGAACGCGGCGACCTGGGCGAGGTGGGTGACCACCAGCACCTGGCGATGCTCCCCGACCTCGTGCAGCGCCCGGGCGAGCGCGAGCGCAGCCGTTCCCCCCACCCCGGCGTCGACCTCGTCGAACACCATCGTGGACGGCCCGCCCGGCGCGATCAAGCGGAGGGCCAGCATGGTCCGGGCCAGCTCCCCGCCCGAGGCCGCCTTGGCCAGCGGGCGCATGCCCTCCCCCGCGTTCGCCCCCAGTAAGAAGGTCACCGCCTCGCCCGCCCCGGACTGCTCGACGTCGACCCCGAACCGTGCTCCCGCCATGGCCAGGTCGGCCAGGCGGGCCTCGATGGCGGCGGCCAACGCCGGCGCGGCCGCCGTACGCGCGACGAGGAGCGCTGTTTCCGCGATGCCGAGCTCGTCTTCCAGCGCCTGGCGTTCGACCCCGAGCAGCGCCGCCTCTTCCTCGGCGTGGGTGAGACGTTCGAGGCGGTCGCGGGCGGACGCGACGAACTCGGCCACTGCAGCCCGATCGCCCCCATACTTGCGATAGAGGTCGGAGAGCTGGCGGCGTCGGGACTGCACGGCGTCCAGGCGTTGCGGGTCGTCGTCCCAGGTCTCGACGATGGTGCGAAGGTCGCTGGCCACATCGGAAAGCTCCGCCTGGGCGGACCGGATGCGGCCGTCGAGGTCGGCCAGGGCGGTGCGACCGTCCAGTGCCGCCGCGGCCGTGCCGAGAAGGTCGAGCGCGCCGGTCCCCCCGTCGGCATCGAGTGCTCCGAGCGCCGTCGCCGCGTGCTCGCGGTGGGCCGCCAGGTCGCCCAGGCGCTCCTCCTCGGCCAGCAGGTTTCGGTCCTCTTCGGGGTCGTCGAGGCCGGCCCGGTCGATCTCGTTGATCTGGTGGGCCAGCACGTCGGCGTCGCGGGCCCGCTCGTGCTCGTCGCCGCCGAGGTCGGCCAGCCGGCGCCTGAGCGTGGCCAGAGCGTGGCGCAGCTCGTCGACCGGGCCCGGGTCGATACCCCCGAAGTCGTCAAGGGCCAGACGTTGGGCGGAGGTGTGTAGCAGGGCCTGGTGGTCTCCCTGGCCGTGGATGTCGGCGAGGGTACCGGCCAGCTCGGCCAGCGAGCTCAGCGGTGCCATCCGTCCGTTGATCCAGCAGCGCGAGCGCCCGGAGCTCGGTACCGACCGGGTGACGACCGTCTCCTCGCCGCTCTCGTCGAAGAAGCGCGCCTCGACGACCGCTTCGCTCTCCCCGGCCCGGACGAGACCGGGCTCGGCGCGCTGTCCGAGCACCAGCTGCAGAGCCTCGACCACGAGCGTCTTGCCCGCGCCCGTCTCGCCGGTGAGCGCGGTCATGCCCGGACCGAGCGACAGGGTGAGGTCGTCGATGACACCGAGTTGGCGGACGCGAAGCTCGGCCAGCACGGCGCCCTCAGCGATCGCGTTCGGCGACGAGCGTGTTGCGCAGCAAGGTCCCGAACCCGAGGTCGGCCAGGGTCACGAAGCGGACCGGGTCCGGCGCGATACGGCACGTCATGGACGATCCCGGCGGGACCCCGGCCACGGTCTGACCGTCGATGACGAGGACGGCTGGGCGAACCCCTTCGATCGTCACCCGAACCTCCTGGCCGACCCCCAAGACCACGCTCCGATCGAACCCGAGGTGCGGCGCGATCGGCGTGACCACCAACGACCGCAGCCGGGGTGACAGCACCGGGCCACCGGCCGACAGGTTGTAGGCGGTCGACCCGGTCGGCGTGGCGATCAGCACCCCGTCGGCGACGTACTTCAAGAACGGTTGGCCGTCGATCTCGGTGGTGAACCGCACCGTGTGGCCGGGATAGGTGCGCTCGGCGACCATCTCGTTCAGGGCCAGCCACTCCCGGACGGTGCCCTCGGGATGGCCGGCCGGCGCGACCGACGGGTTCTGCTCGTCCACCGGCACCTGCCCGCCGTCGCTCGTCACGGTCAGCACGGACCGCTCCTCGAGGACCACATCGCCCACCAGGGCGCGCGTCAGCGCCTTCTCGACGTCGGGCGGTTCGACCTGGAGCAGATAGCCGAGTTGACCGAAGTTGACCCCGAGAATCGGCACCCCGGAGGCGTGCGCGAGCGGGATCATGCGAAGGAACGTCCCGTCGCCACCCAGGCTCACCGCCAGGTCCACCCCGGCCAGGCTGACCTCGGACAAGGGCGTCGTCGTTCCGTCCTCTTTGACCAGGTCGGGCCCCTGGAGGTGAAGCGTCCGGAGCCGGTGGCCCTCGGCCTGGAGCCATCCGGCCGCGTCCTTGGCCAGCTGTGTGGCGGCGTCGTTACCCGGGTTGGTGAGGATGGCGACGGTGCCCACGCGGTCCCTCAGCCAGCCCGGGGTACCGAGGCGATTGCGGCGTCCGCTAGCGACTCGATGCGGGTCGGCGAGGTCGACGCACCCGACGCGATCGCGTGCAGGAAGAACTCGACGTTCCCGGCCGCTCCCGTCAGTGGCGATGCCATGGCCCCCATGATGCCGGTTCCGGCCGACCCGAGCGACGACGCAACCGAGATCAACGCAGCCCGCCAGACCGCCGGTTCCCGGATGACCCCCTTGCCGCGGGACGCCTCGACCCGGCCCGCCTCGAATTGCGGCTTGACGAGCACGACCAAGTCACCCCCGGCTCGAACCAAGCGCACCAACGCAGTGGCCACCGTCCGAAGCGAGATGAAGGAGAGATCGGCGGTCAGCACGCCGACGGGACCGCCATCGCCCAGCACCGCGGGTTCGGCCGAGCGGATGTTGCAGCCCTCGTGGACCACGACCCGGGGATCCGACCTCAGCCGCGCGTCCAGTTGGCCGCGACCGACATCGAGGGCGATCACCTCCGACACGCCGCGTTGGAGCAGGCAGTCGACGAACCCGCCGGTGGACGCCCCCGCGTCGAGTGCCCGGAGTCCGGCGACGTCGATGGCGAACCGCTCCAGTGCGGCGTCCAGCTTCTCCCCACCCCGAGACACGAAGCGAGGTGGGGGACCGAGCACCACGATCGGCTCCTCGGCGGCCACCATCCGAGAGGCCTTGGTGGCGACGGTGCCGGCGACGAGCACCTGCCCATCGGAAACGGCGACCGCAGCCCGCTCTCGCGAGTCGACCAGGCCCCTCCGGACGAGCTCGGCATCCAATCGGCGCCGGGGCGGGGTCAGACGCGTCCCGCGGAGTCGGGCGGCTTGGCGAGCGAAAGGACGCGGTTGGGGCCCGACGCGGCGTCCTTGTCCGCCTCCTCCGTCTCTTCTTTGTGCTTCTTCGACTGCTTGCCCTCGGGGCCCTTCTTGCCCTTGTTGTCCTTCTTGGCCCTGTTCGTCGTGTCCTTCTTGTGCTTCTTGGCCTTCGGCTGCTCCGCGTCCGCGGTTGGGACGGCCTGTCCGGGATGGGTGCTCGCAACGTGCGCCTCGAGGGGTCGGTAGATCAGGTCCTCGGGCACCTTCATGGCGCTGTTGGGGGCGGGTTGGTAGGACGCGTCGCCCCCGGCCGATCCGACGAGGTCGGAGATCCGCTCCCACAGTTGGTCGAGCGACCCGACCCCGAACGTCTCGAGCTGCTTGGTCACCTCGGTCCGGGCCACCTCGACGAGTTGCTCCCCCATCAGGCGACCGAACCGGGTCAGCTCCTCGAACTCCGCCCAGGCGGTCGAACGCTCCTCTTCACCCGGGGCGAGCAGGCCCCGTGCGATCCCTTCGGCCCGTGCGAGGGTGAGCTGGCCGACGGCCGCTCCGGCCTCGAGGTAGCGCCGCCAGCTCTCGTTTGTGGTCACCGCACCACCGTACTGTTCGCTCGATTCTCAATCCGCCTTGGCGGGTCCCGCTGCCTGGTCAACCAGGTCCGAGAGGTCAGAGGCGGCGTAGTCGGCCGGCGGGTCGACCGGGTCTCCCACCGCGGTCACCCCCGAATACACCAGCGCGAACGGTGCACCGACGGCCCGAGCGAGCCGCCCGTCGGTCGACGGCCGGTCCCCGACGACCAACGTGGCGTCGGGGTGGTGCGCCCGGATCAGGTCGATCATCGGCTGGTACGGCTTGCCGGCGACCTGGGCGACCTTGCCCGACGCGGTGACGACGTACGCGAGGAGGGCGCCCGACCCCGGCATGAGCCCTTGGGGCGTCGGGTGGGTCGGGTCGTCGTTGGTGCCGATCAACCGGGCACCGGCCCGGACGGCGGTGGACGCCTGGGCGAGGCGATCGAAGGTGATCTCGTGGGTCCACCCGACGACGACCGCGTCGGCCGGCCCGCTGTCCACGAGGCGGGCGCCCCGGGCGAGGAGGGCCTCGCGGGCACCACCGTCCGCGAGCGCGAGGATCGATTCCCCGGGCTCGACCATCGAAGCGGCGGCTTGGGCCGACGTGATCAGGTCGGCCGGTCCGGCCGGGATCCCGGCTTTGTGCATCCGTTCGATCAGCTCGGCGATCGTCGGGGCGGAATTGTTGGTGGCGAACACGACAGTCACCCCGGCGTCGCGCAGCCGGGCCACACTCGCGGTCACCCCGGTGATGGCCTCTCCGGTCAGCCACACCACGCCGTCGAGATCGAGGATCCAGGTCCCCTCGAGCGGCGGAACGGGGGGCATCGGGTCGGGTCGCTCCATCGGCTCACCTTCGTCGCTCTCTGACCGCCCGTCCAGCCCGCGTTTTTCGTCGCCCACCACTACGGTGTCGCCCGTGGCGACGTTCGAGATCGAGTCAGGCGAGCTGTGCGTCCGACTCAGCTGGGTCGAGAAGATGGAGGCGGCCCACGGCGACGTGCGGGTCCCGCTCGCCTCGGTAGCGGCGGTCCGGACCGTGGTCACCGCATGGCCCGAGCTCCGGGGCATGCGGGCGCCCGGCACTGGCATCCCGAATGTGGTCGCCGTCGGCACCCGGCGGGGCCGGTTTGGCAAGGACTTCGCAGTCGTCCACGGCAAGGGCCCGGCCGTCGTCGTCGAGCTCGACGGGACGAAGTACGAGCGGCTGATCGTGACGGTCGAAGACGCAGACGGCACCGCGGCCACGATCCGCGGCAACATGCACCGATGACGGCACGGCGATGCCAGGACTGATCGCGAGGCGGACATGGCTCGACTGAGCTTTGAGGGGGTGACGAAGCGCTTCGACGACGCCGTCGCGGTCGACAACCTCGATCTCGAGGTCAACGACGGCGAGCTCATGGTGCTCCTCGGCCCGTCGGGCTGCGGCAAGACCACTGCGCTGCGAATGGTGGCGGGGCTCGAGGACGTGACGTCGGGAAACATCCACATCGGCGACAGGGTCGTGACCGATGTCGAGCCGAAGGATCGCGACGTCGCCATGGTCTTCCAGTCCTACGCGCTCTACCCGCACCTGACGGTCGGCAAGAACATCGAGTTCCCGTTGCGACAGCGCAAGGTCGAGAAGGTCGAGCGCGAGCGCCTCGTGGTCGAGACCGCGGCCACCCTCGGACTGAGCGCTCTGCTCGATCGCCGGCCGGGCCAACTCTCGGGCGGGCAGCGCCAGCGGGTCGCGCTGGCCCGGGCCATCGTTCGCTCGCCCCAGGCGTTCCTCATGGACGAGCCGCTCTCCAACCTCGACGCGACCCTGCGCACCCAGACCCGGGCCGACATCGTGACCCTGCAGGACCGGCTCGGGACGACGACGCTGTACGTCACCCACGACCAGNNCGAGGCGATGACGATGGGCGACAGGATCGCCGTCATGAGCGCGGGCGTCCTCCAGCAGGTGGCGGCGCCCCAGGAGATCTACGAGACCCCGGCCAACGTGTTCGTCGCCGGGTTCATCGGCAACCCCGGCATGAACCTGCTGAAGGGCAAGCTCGACCCGACCGTCGGGGCCCGCGTCGTTCGGATCGAGACGGGGTCGGTGCCGGTGCCTGCGAGGGTGGCGTCCAACCGAGCCGATGACGTCGTCGTCGGTTGCCGGCCCGAGGCGCTGTCGATCGACCCGGAGGGAAGCTTCGGGGCCAGGGTCAGCATCGTGGAGCTCCTGGGCTCCGAGGTCCAGGTCGTCTGTCGGGTCGGCGAGACCCGGATCGTGGTCCGCCAGGAGGTCGGCCGGGCCCGGCCCAACATCGGCGACGAGATCATGTTGCGGGCCGACCCCGACGGGGTCCATCTCTTCGACGGGGCCACCGGGACGCGCCTGGCAGTGTCGGAGCGCTGAGCCCGGCCCGTCCCCCCACGGCCCGTCCCCCCACGGCTCGGCACCGATGAGCCGGTCCGACTCGAACGCGCCCGAGCACCGGCGTTGGAACGACCCGGCCTGGACATCGGTCTGGCTGCACCGCCAGCAGGTGACCGAGGCGGTGGCCGATCACCTGGTCGCGCACCTCGACCCCCGGCCGGGTGAGCGCGTCCTCGACATCGGGTGCGGGAGCGGCGGGCTGTCGCTCCGGGTGGCCGAGCTGGTCGGCCCGACCGGTGCGGTACTCGGGGCCGACATCTCGGAGCTACTGGTCGAGCTCGCGCGCGAGCGGGCTGCGGTCGCCGGATGCGAGAACGCGACCTTCGCGCTCGCCGACGCGCAGGTGGACACGCTCGGGACCGAACCCTTCGACGCCGTGGCCAGCCAGTTCGGCGTGATGTTCTT
>PMOQ01000089.1 GCA_003161255.1 Acidimicrobiaceae bacterium
GGAACCGGCTTAACTTAAGCAGTTGATGTGCCAGCCGTGACTGACGTTGACGATGAGATGGACTACAACGACCCTGAGATCACGGGCTACCAAAGTCGTCTCGCGTCCCTTCGAGCGCAGAAGGGCGAGGTGCTGCCGAGCCGGCTTCCGAACATGAGGTTGCTCGAAGAACCTTGCATAGAGGGGTGATCTTGCGGGGCCCCGCATCGGTACGAGTCGCGGGGGACGCAGCTTGAGCGCGCGTGGATGGGTCGTAGCACCTGAGCCACCTTGGCGATTCCAACTGTGTCGCTGTTAGACGCCCAAGCGATCGAGCATTTCGCTGGCGAATTCGGCACTCCGGGCGATCGCTGACCGATAGCCCTCCTCCTCGATACGAGGGCCGAGGACCTCGATGTCAAACGGGCCCTCGTAGCCCGTGTCGAGAATCGAGGATACGAGACGTTCGATCGGGATGTCGCCGTCGCCGGGCACGGAGCGGTTGGGCATGTCGAAGGTCCCCAACCGGTAGTCACAAATCTGGGCGAGACCCACAATTCCCGGGTTGGCGCGCAGCAGCGACTCGATGTCGCGCTCGTACCACGCCGAATAGAAATCGATCACCACCTTCATCCCGCACATACGGGCCAGGTCGATGGCGTCGCGTACCGAGTGCAAGAAGCTGCTGTCCGTCCGCAGGGGGTTGGTGGGCTCGACGGCCAGGGTGACGCCCAGCTCAGCGGCGCGGGATACGTGCAGGTCGATCTCCTGGCAAAACGATGCCGCCGCATCCTCCCAGGGAACCGGGCCGTACCCGCCGCTGACCATGTAGAGGATGTCCGCTCCCACGGTGGGACAGAACTCCAGGGATCGGCCGGTTCCCCAGCGGTAGCACGAGATGCTCGACACCCGGAGCCCGGTGGCGTGGATGGTGTCCCGGCTGGCGTCCCATCCGAACGCGTCCAGCTTCGGTTCGATCACACCAACGTCACCGATCCCCAGCCCTCTCCACAGCTCGACGTCCCCGTCGAAAGGCAGGTTCCATGAGCAGATGCTGTTCACCGAGATACGAGGGTGATAGGCCACACCCACGTGCTCAGGCCCGGTTCTTGAATTCGGTGATCCATTCGTCGGCGGTCTTGTGCAGATGGCGGCAAAGAACCTCCTGGTCTCCGAGAGGGAACTCGGTGAGACCGCCCGACCCCAGCGTCAGCTGGATCGTCTCGATGAGGCTGTCGTCTTGTAGGGCGAACTCTTTGAGCGACACCGCCGTCATCTCCTGGGCGATCAGATCGCTGGCGTGGCGCGGCGGGGCGAAGTACATGTTCCACTCGAAGATGTGGCTGTCGTGCGATGTCGGCCAGTGCTGGTAGGTGTGATACCAGCCCCGCTCCCAGAGTTGGATGCCGAAGTTCGGCCAGATCTCGAACAGCGCCACCCCGACCCGTTCGTGGCCGCCGGGGCGCATACCCGCCACCTGCGTGTCTGCGAAGAAGTCGGGCGGGTCCCAGGGACCGAACAGGCCTCCTCTCACCAACCGTTCAGACGGCTTGATCTGATCGTCGGGCAGCTCCCAAGGGCGGATCCCCGGGGAGTTGAACATCCGGTGTGGTCCCTCGATCTGGTAGTGGGGTGCTTCGAAACCGGCGGCGTGGGCGTCGAAGTTCTCAGGACGCTGGTTCCTGTGGACGATCGGGGCGTGGTATTGCTCCTGGAGGCCGTCCACCATCAGCTTCCAATTCGCAGCCACCGAGGAACGGAAGCCGTAGCGATGGGTTAGTCGCTCGAAGGGGTAGTCCTCGATCGCGGTGACCATGGGACCGAGGGACTCCCGCAACGACTGCTCGGGCACTCGGCCGAGATTTATGAAGATGAACCCAGCCCAGATGTCGCAATGCACTGGGACCAAGCCGTACTCGGCGCGGTCGATGTCAAAGAACTCGCTCTCTTGCTGGACGAAGGTGCACGCCCCGTCCAGGCCGTACCGCCACCCGTGGTACTTGCACACCATCTGCCGGCTGACGCCGGACGTCTCCTGCTGGGGAAAGTCGGTCCACACCAGTTTGTTGCCGCGATGCCGGCAGATGTTGTGGAAAGCCCGCACCTTTCCGTCGGTGTCGCGTACGACCACGACGGAGGTGCGAGCGACGGCGATCTCCTTGGTGAAGTAGCTGCCAGCACGGGCGAGCTGCTCCACCCGTCCCACATGGAGCCAGGTGCGCCTGAAGATCGCTTCGCGTTCCAACTCGAAGAACTCGGGAGTGAAGGAATCGGCGTAGGAGACCGGCCCGGTGCCCAACCCGGGATAGTGCTCGGTCCAGCTCCCTTCAGCGGGTTTGGGAAACCTGGCCATGGTCGTGCCGTTAGACGGCGGGGGAGATGGCCCGCTCGAGAGTGGCGTGGCCCGTGTCGGGGATGCGGGGCCCATTCCACACCTCAACGGGGAACGAAACCATGACGAACGACGTGGTGAGGTGGATCAGGTTCCGGGCTTCCTCGGGCATGTCGTCGAGGGGGAACCGGTCCACATAAGCGAGGATCGCCTCATAACGGGAGAAGACAGCTTCGTAGAGTTGTCGCATCTCGTCGATCGAGCTCTCCTGCCGACGGGCCCATCTCTCGGGCTCGGTGGGCAGGCACCACGTCGCGGCAAACGGTTCCAGGTCGGAGAATTGGTCCGGAAGCTTCGTCATGCCGTCGTCATGGATCCTGTCCGGGGTCCTTCGCGATGAAAGGGCACCCTTGCCTTTGATGGGCGCCAAGCGTACCGTGGCGCCGGCAGGCAGAACGGGTCGAGGCCGGGAAGGTGGGAAAGCGGGTGGATCCAGCGGGGCTCCCGGCCGAATCGAGAGGTGAGGCTCCCGGCCGCGCCCGGATGGCCGGGAGGAGGATCGTCGTGGTGGGTGCCGGTCAGACCGACTACCACCTGGACGACCAGCCGTTGGGGAACGGGCGGGCCATATCGCTCTTGCTGGCTCGCGAGGGTGCCGCCGTGGCGGCCGTCGACCGCGATGCAGCCGGTGCCCACGCGACGGTGGAGATGATCCGAGCAAGCGGCGGTCGGGCCGAGTCCATCGTCGCCGACGTCGGCGATCCCTCGGCCGTCCAGTCCATGATCGATCATGCCCATGACCGTCTCGGCGGCATCGACGGGTTGGTGTACAACGTGGGCGTCCCGGGGACCCAGACGTTGCAGGCGTCGAGCTCGGAGGCCTGGGACGCCACGATCGACGTCAATCTGCGGGGGGCGATGCTGTCCGCTCGGGCCGCCCTTCCAGTGATGGATCCCCGCTCTTCTTTCGTGTTCGTTTCGTCCATCGCGTCTCTCAGGCCGACCGGCAGGCTGATCGCCTACGAGGCTTCCAAGGCGGCTCTCGGGGCGATCATGCGCGCCGTCGGATTCGAGGGCAAGGACCGTGGCATCCGAGCGAATACGGCGATGCTGGGCATGATCGATACCGGGCTCGGTCGCAGTAACGATGGCAGCACACCTCGCGCCAACTTCCCGATCGCTCTGGGGAGGTTCGGGACGGCCTGGGAGAGCGCGTATGCGGTGCTCTTCTTGCTCTCCGACGAGTCGGCGTACATCACCGGCCAGATCCTGGCCGTCGACGGTGGGCGCACCACTCTTTGAGCTCATCGGGTGGTGGCTCAGCGCGGAGTGACCCGGCGTTTCACCGTTCGGTGGCTACGCCGTGCGAACCTCCACCGTCCGTCGGTCTGTGCGTAGACGTCCTCGTAGATGCTGTATGACTCGATCCACTCGCCGGCTTCGTTTTCCGCCACCTCGAGAGAGGAAGTGCGCCCTTCGAGTGTTCCTTCAGAGGTGGATGACACCACGAAGCTGAGCGGGATGTACTGGAAGAAGTCGAACCCTGTCATGTTGGCGCCGAATTTCCCGAATGCCTCGGCCCCGTCGACCTCGAATACCTCGCCAGAGCTCGTCACGAACCGGATATGGGCGTCCGGTGTGAGCAATGTCGGGACGTCGTCCCATGCGCCCCGGGTCACGACGTCGGCGTAGGCCTGCTGCAGCTGCTGGATGGCCGCGTAGGTCTCGGCATCGACTGCGCCAGGCATGGTCGAGCGGCTTCCGAACTCGCTGCTACCGCTCGGAGGGGGTCCGCAGCGTGCGACGGGTCAACGACCAGTCCAAGAGGTCCCCTTCGGGGGTGTACCAGCCATCAATGCACTGGCGCCGCAGGTGCCGCGACTCGGTGCCGGTCTCTCCAGGGCGCGAATGGTGCAGGGCGATGTTGTCCCAGATGACGACATCGCCTTGCTTCCAGCGGTGCTCGTAGACGTTGTCTCGAGCGTACATATAGGCGTACAGCTCGGACAGGAAGGCGTCGCTCTCTTCCGGCGGAAGGTCGACGACGGCCGCGGTCATCTGCTCGCTGGCGATCACCGCCCGCCCTTCGAGGTGCGGCGGCTCGAAGAACACCGGATGCTCAAAGGTCACGTATCGATCGGGATCATTGCTCGAGAGGAGCTCTTCGAGAGGGACCCGTTCGTATGTGCGGTTGAACTCGGTGTCGCGGACATTGAGCACTCGGAGGCTCTCCGCCCTCTCCCGTAGAGCGGCGGGAAGCCGCTCGACGATCTCGGCCACGTTGGCGAAGAGCGTGGGGGCTGCGCTTGGATCCACCTCCACGGCCCAGAGCGACGTGGCTATGCCGGGGTGGGGACCATAGGCACCGTCGTTGTGCCAGATCAGGGGCCGCATCTCGGGGAACAGGCTGCGTGGGTCATCGCCCCGGTTGGTGACATACCCGGCCCGGTCGCCGCCCCGGTTCTCTTGCACCGGTCCGAAGTACCCGACGAAGCGGTCGTGATCGTCCTGAGTCAGCTCCTGGCCGCGCACGAGCAGAAGATGGTGCTTGGTGAACTGGCGGCGCAGCTCGGCCTGGTCGCTTTCCGGGACCGCGTGGGTGATGTCGAAGTCGAGCACCTCGGCACCCACCGCCGGCGAGAGCGGGATGCATCGCACGAGCACCACGGTACCCTTGAAGATTCTCTAAGGCAAGGGTATCCTTGCAGCCCATGGCAGGCGAGCTGATCGTGGTGTCGGGGGACTCGCACGCTGTTCCGCCGCCGGAGGTGTGGCCCGAGTACATCGAGCCGCGGTACCACTCCCTCCTTCCGGCCATGCGCGAGGACGACGCGAGATATCGACAATTGCTCGGCCTGTTCGCCGACTTCTCGTCAGACGTTCTCGACGTCATCGATGCGGAGGGGGCCTGGGCCGGCGGCGGCTACCTGGGATGCTGGGATTGCGACGTTCGGCTGGCGCAAATGGACCGCGAGGGGGTAGCGGCCGAGCTCGTCTATCCGGGCGATCCGCGCGCGCTGAGCCCGCTCAGCCCGCAGTTCCGGCCGTTGACCCAGGACGTCGTGGCCGCCGGCGTCCGGGCGTACAATCGCTGGGCGGCTGACGAGTTCGGCTCCGCCCGGGACCGGATCCTTTTGGTGGGTGACCCGGGAAGCCAGCCCGAGATGGGCGACGTCCTGGCCGAACTGGACTGGATGGCGGACCACGGCTTCGCCGGGGCCTACGTGCCCGGTTACTTCCATCGCGACGACACGCCGCCGCCCCATGACCGCTTCTGGGATCCGTTCTGGTCCCGCCTCACTCACCACGGCATCCCAGCTGTCGTGCACGCCGGGTATGACCAGCGGCAGTGTGAATTCCTCACCGGGGTCGAGGGTCTCCGCAAAAGCATGGAGGCCGACGGGCGTAGCGACCTGCTGGCCGAGATCATTAACAACGCGGACAAGTTCTTCTCCAAGGACATGCGACCCCGCCGAGCCATGTGGAACTTGATGCTCGGCGGCGTGTTCGACCGGCATCCCGACCTGCGCCTGCTGATGACCGAGGTGCGCGGTGATTGGTTGCCAGGGACGCTCCGGCACCTCGACCAGGTGTTCGAGCGCGGCGGTGAGGAGATAGCCGCGACACGCAAGCCGAGCGACATCTGGCGTGAGAACTGTCTGATGTCGCTGTCGTTCGTGCACAAGGCCGAGGTCGGGATGCGCCACGAATTGGGGGTGGAGACGGTGTTCTTCGGCCGTGACTACCCCCACGCGGAGGGGACCTGGCCCAACACGGCCGATTGGATCCGCGACGCCTTCGCCGGGGTCCCTGAACCGGAGCTGCGGATGATGCTCGGCGAGAACGCCATCCGGGTCTTGGGTCTCGACCGAAAGCGCCTACGCACCGTTGCCGAACGTATCGGGCCGGTTCCCGCCGATTTCGTGGGGCCGAGACGCCGGCTCGACCCCCGGTTGTTGGCCAACTGGGATTCCCGGGGCGGATATCTGAAGGACCCCGAGCGGGTGGACCACGACGAGTTGGATGACCTCCTACGCGACGATCTGTACCTGCGCCGGTGAGCGACCAGCCCTCGTCGAGACGGACGAGGCGCCGGCAGATCCTGGAAGCGGCCATGGACGTATTCGCCGAGCAGGGCTATTCCGGCGCGACGATCAGCGAGATCGAGAGGCGGGTCGGGCTCGCAGCCGGTACCGGCAGCCTGTATCGCCACTTCCCGTCGAAGGAGGCGCTTTTGAGGGAAGCGGTCGAGTACGAGGTGACCCGGTGCCGGACCGAGGCGGAGTCGGCCCGAGCCGGACTGCCCCACGTGGGCGATCCCGTCGAGCGACAGGTCCAGCGCTTTCGCCAGGCGCTCCAGGACATCCAGCGGTTCGACCGGCTCTTCCGGCTCATGCTCAATGACGGAGCTCGTGTGCCCGAACTGGCCGATGCAGTCTGGACTGCGGTCGGCCGTCGTGTGGAGAGACGGGCCACTAGCGAGGAGGACGTGCTTGACGCCATCGCGCTGACATCGCTGGGGGGCTACCACCTCTTCTCCCTGATGCAGGGACGACCCTTCAACGGTGTGCCGGAGGAGCAGCTGATCCGACTCCTGGCCGAGCTCAGCAACCCCGGCGTAGCAGGCCGACAGCCAGCTGCGAGCTAGAACAAGGAGAACGCCGTGGTCACGACAACCGACAGCGATCTGATGACCCGGGTCGAAGGGGAGGCGCCGCTCGGCCGGCTGATGCGCGACAACTACTGGGTACCTTTCGCCCTTTCGACCAACCTGGTGGCCGGCGACCCTCCGGCCGCCGTGCGACTCTTCGGTGACAACTTCGTGGCGTTCAGGGCTCCCGACGGTCGGATCGGTCTCCTCGACGAGAACTGCCCGCACCGGCGCGCCTCGCTCCTTCTGGCCCGCATCGAAGGAGACGCCCTCCGCTGCATTTATCACGGTTGGAAGATCGACGTGGAGGGTCGGGTCGTTGAAGCGCCCACCCAGGTGACCCGTCACGACCAGTTCTGTGCCGGGGTCAAGGTTGGGTACCACCCCGTCCACGAGGAAGCCGGCATCGCGTGGGTATGGCTCGGTGGGGGAGATGGACCTCCGCCATTCCCCGATCTGCCGTTCAACGACGAGCATGGGCTGGAAATGGTGATGACCATTTCTGCCGTGCCCGCCAACTGGCTGCAGGGACTCGAAGGCGGGATGGACTCGGTCCACGCTCCGATACTCCACCGCTCCGTGATAGAAGCCACCCTTGCCATGAAAGGGGATACGGACACCATGGGAGTTCGCGCCACGTTCGCCGCTCCTCCTCGCTACGAGACCGAGCAGACACCGTTCGGTCTGCGGCAGGCGTCCCTTCGTCCCACTGAGGACGGCCGCACTTACGTCCGGATGGCGCACTACTTCTTTCCGTTCGTGATCCTCGTGCCCAACGGCTACGGATCGGCGGTGCACGCCTTCTGTTTCGCACCCATCGATGACCGTCATCATCTGGTCTTCTTCGGCAACTACGGCACGACTCCTCTGTCCTTGCGGGAGGTCAGCGGAGCACTGGAGGGAGAACTCCCCGACCCAAGAAACTTCGCCGCATTCGAGGGTGACCGTGGTGACAGGTGGGGCCAGGACCGTGAGCTGATGAACGCCGGGCATTGGAGCGGCTTCGGGAGGAGTGCCATCGCCGAGGACACCGCTGTGCAGGTCAGTATGGGCCCGGTCGTCGATCGGACCAAAGAGAACCTCTCATCGAGCGATGTGGCAATCGCACAGACCCGCCGGCTGATACTGGACACCTTGACGGGTTACGCGCAGGGCCAGACTCCGCCCGGAAGCGCTCAGACCACCGAACGGGTCCGGGTCCCGCAGCCCTTCGACGCCGTGCTGGACGCCGAAGCGTCCTGGCGGGAGCTACGACCGGCTGGCTAACACCCTCGGTCAAGCGACCCGCTAGGCGGGCGTCGCGCCCTTTGGATCCGAGGGATCGGCTGTCGCCGGTGGTTCGTGAACCATCCCGTGGGCCAGCAGGATGCAGTCGGGGCAGATGTAGAGGTCCGGCGTCGAACCGGCCACGCCGCCGAGTCGGTGGAGGCCGCAGAATGAGCACGTCAACTGGAACGCCGGCACGGCCGCCCCTCAAACGGTGAATGGTTCGGGCACGTCCGGGTCGATCCCGAAGCGACGGATCGCGTCGGTGACCTCATCCGGGCTGGCTTCGCCCGTCCGGGCGAGCGAGGACAACACGGCGACGACCAGGTGCCCGGTGTCGATCTCGAAGTGCCGCCGCAGGGCCGGACGAGCGTCGGACCGACCAAAGCCGTCGGTCCCAAGCGAGACGAACGGGCGCCGTACCCATCGCGAGATCTGGTCCGGGACGGCGCGCATGTAGTCGGTGACCGCGACAACGGGAGCGCCCCCAAAGCCGAGAGCCGTCGTCACAAACGGCAGCCGAGGTTCGTCGGCCGGGTGCAGCCGATTCCACCGCTCGACGCCGATGGCATCGGCGCGAAGCGTCGACCACGAAGTCGCCGACCAGGTGTCGCAACCCACCCCCCAATGCTCCGCGAGCAAGCGCCTGGCTTCGTCGGCAGCCTGCCACATCGGCCCCGAGAAGCAGATGGAGGCCTGACGTGACAGAGCCGGGTCGCGCTCTTGGAAGCGGTACAGGCCGGTCAATACACCGGCCTTCATTGCCTCGCCGTCGGCACCCTCGGGCAGCGCTGGCATGGTGTACGTCTCGTTGTAGAGGGTGATGTAGAAGAAGCGGTCCTCGGGTTCGGGACCGAGCGTCTTGGCCACCGCTTCCTCCACCACGAAGGCGAGCTCGTAGGCGAACGCGGGGTCGTAGATTCGGGCGGCGGGGTTGGTCGAGGCGATGAGGGGCGACTGGCCGTCGTCGTGCTGGAGCCCCTCGCCCTGCAGCGTGGTGCGCCCGGCCGTGCACGCGGCCAGGATCCCGCGGCCGCGCATGTCACCGAGCGCCCATGCCAGGTCGCCGACCCGCTGGAACCCGAACATGGAATAGAAGAGGAAGACCGGCAGCATCGGCTTCGCCCACGTCGCGTACGAGGTGGCGAGGGCGATGAAGCTCGAGAGTCCTCCGGCCTCGGTGATGCCCTCTTGGAGGACCTGTCCCGAGGTGCTCTCGGCGTACCGGAGCGGGAGATCGGCGTCGACCGGGGTGTAGCGCTGACCCTCCGGAGCGAAGATCTTTGACTCGGCGATGATCGACTCGAGGCCGAACGTGCGCGCCTCGTCGGCGACGATCGGCGCGATCGATTGCCCGATCGCCGGATCCCGCACCAGGTTCCGGAGCAGCCTCGCGAAGGCCATGGTCGTCGACACGGCCTGGCCGCCCGACCCGGCCAGCAGGTCGGCGTAGACCTTGGGGTCGGGGAGCGCCGGGGCGGCGGGGCGGACGACCCGCGTGGGGACGGGGCCGCTCAGCACGGTGCGCCGAGCCATGAGGTACTGGTGGGCCTCGGAGCCGTCCGGGGGCCGGTAGTACGGCGGCAGGTCCGCCTCGAGCAGCGAGTCCGGGATCTCCTCGGCAAGGTACAGCCGGTCCCGCAGGGCCAGCAGCTGGGCCTTGGTCATCTTCTTGATCTGGTGGGTGGCGTTGCGGGCCTCGATCTCGGGCCCGAGGGTCCACCCCTTGATGGTCTTGGCCAATATGACCGTCGGGGCGCCGCGCTGTTCGGTGGCCAGCTTGTAGGCGGCGTAGAGCTT
>PMOQ01000050.1 GCA_003161255.1 Acidimicrobiaceae bacterium
GCGAACGGGTCGAAGCGCAGTTCACCGACCGTGCCGGCGGCGGCGGCGGTCTTCTCCGAGCTCATCACCGAGCCGAGAAACACGCCGTGCTCCCAATCCAGCGCCTCCGTGACCAGTGGCACGACCGTCGAGCGCCGTCCACCGAACAGCATCGCGTCGATCGGCACGCCCGTCGGGTCCTCCCACTCCGGCGCGATCGCCGGGTCCTGCGAAGCCGGGGTCGTGAAGCGCGCGTTCGGGTGTGCCGCCGGGGCACCCACATCGGGAGTCCAGTCGTTGCCGTGCCAATCGACCAAGTGCCCGGGCTTCTCCTTGGTCATGCCCTCCCACCAGATGTCACCGTCGTCGGTCTTCGCGCAGTTGGTGAAGATCGAGTTGCGCTCGATCGTCCTGATCGCGTTCGGGTTCGTCTCCTCGCCCGTACCCGGCGCCACGCCGAAGAAGCCATACTCGGGGTTGATCGCGTACAGCCGTCCGTCCTGCCCGAACTTCATCCAGGCGATGTCGTCGCCGATCGTCTCCACCGTCCAGCCCTCGAGCGTCGGGATCAGCATCGCGAGGTTCGTCTTCCCGCACGCGCTCGGGAACGCGCCCGTCACGTACTTGACCTCCCCCCGCGGCGAGGTCAGCTTCAGGATCAGCATGTGCTCGGCCAACCAGCCGTCGTCTCGGGCGATCGCCGACGCGATGCGAAGCGCGAAGCATTTCTTGCCCAACAGGGCGTTGCCGCCGTAGCCGGACCCGTACGAGATGATCTCCCGGGTCTCGGGGAAGTGGACGATGTACTTGTTGTCGGCGTCGCACGGCCACGCGACATCGGCCTGGCCGGGCTCGAGCGGGGCCCCGACCGAGTGCAGGCACGGCACGAACTCGCCCTTGGACCCGAGCACCTCGAGGGCGCCCTGGCCCATCCGGGTCATGATCCGCATCGACACCACCACGTACGGCGAGTCGGTGAGCTGCACCCCGATGTGCGCCTTGTCCGACCCGAGCGGGCCCATCGAGAACGGGACCACGTACATGGTCCGGCCCCGCATCGAGCCCTCGAAGAACCCCCGGAGGGTCGCCCGCATCTCCGCGGGGTCCCGCCAGTTGTTGGTCGGCCCCGCGTCGATCTCCTCGGCCGAACAGATGTAGGTCCGGTCCTCGACCCGTGCCACGTCGCCCGGGTCCGAGTGGCACCAGTAGCTATTGGGACGCTTGGCCTCGTCGATGCGGGTGAACGTCCCCTGCGTGACCAGCAGGCGGCACAGCCGGTCGTACTCGTCCGCCGACCCGTCGCACCACTCCACGCTGTCGGGACTGGCCAACGCTGCGATCTCTCCCACCCAATCGATCAGCTTCTTGTTGGTGGTTGGAGCGCTTGTGGTCGGAGACATCCGGTCACACCTTCCTTTGGCAATGACTCGATCGAGTGGGGCCGGACGGCCACGATTTGTGTGTGGCCGACAATGCTAGGCATGGACGGTGGTCCACCCCAAACAGCCACCCGAGAAGGGTGACCGTTCACCAACCGGCGAAGATGCCGCCATCCAGCGTATCGGAATGCATCTGAAAAGCCGATTCGGAGGGCCACCACCAGGGGAGATCTGGAGCGGTGACGACGCCGCCGTCGTGTCCTTACCCGGTGTGGCCGGGGGTCACGCCTCTCTCTTATTGACGACCGACGCCGTCGTGGCGGGAGTCCATATCGACCTGGCGGTGGTCGGCCTTGCCGACGTCGGGTGGAAGGCGCTCACCGTCGCGATCAGCGACATCGCCGCGATGGGCGGCACGCCGGCCCACGCGCTCGTCGCGGTGGGCGCGCCACCCGGCACCGACCTCGACGAGATCGCGGCCGGGATCGGCGAGGCCGCCGAGCACTGGTGCTGCCCGGTCGTGGGCGGCGATCTGACCTCGGCCAGCGAGGTGATGGTGTCGGTCGCGGTGACCGGATCGCTCGAGGGCCCGGCCCACGCCGTGCTGCGGAGCGGCGCTCGCCCGGGCGACGCGTTGTACGTCACCGGGCGCCTCGGCGCCTCGGCGGCCGGGCTCCGATTGCTGCGCGATGGGCCGGCTTCGGTGCCCGCGCTCGACGAGACGGAACGGGCCGCGCTCGAGCTCGCTCACCGACGCCCGCGGGCCCGGTTGGCCGAGGGGCTGGCGGCCCGTGAGGCCGGGGCCACCGCGATGATGGACATATCGGACGGGCTCGGGATCGATCTCGACCGGTTGGTCCGGGCATCGGGGGTCGGTTTCGTCCTCGACGAGGTGCCGGTCGCCCCGGGGGCGACGCCGGAGGAGGCCCGCTCGGGCGGGGAGGACTACGAGCTGCTCATCGCGGCACCCGACGACGGGTCACTGCCGGATCGATTCGGCGTGGTGGGCCTGCGACCTCCACACCGGATCGGTGTCTGTACAGCCGATGGAGGGGAGCGGCGCCTCGGCGACGGCGCGCTCGAGGCGACCGGATACGAGCACCGCTTCTAGGCGCGCCCGAGGGTACGCGGCCCGTCAGGCTGTCGGGATGCTCCGACGGGGCGGCTTGGTGACGCGGCCGGCCCGAATGCACGAGGTGCAGACGTGGAGCCGACGGGGGGTCCCGTCGACGAGCGCCCGGACCTTTTGGACGTTCGGGTCCCAGCGGCGCTTGGTGCGCCGGTGCGAGTGGCTCAGGTTCATGCCGAAGGAGGGGTGTTTGCCGCAGAGCTCGCACACCGAAGCCATGGCAAATTCCCTTCTCGAGCTGCCCGGATCGGG
This sequence comes from Acidimicrobiaceae bacterium, assembly GCA_003161255.1. Taxonomy (GTDB): domain Bacteria; phylum Actinomycetota; class Acidimicrobiia; order Acidimicrobiales; family RAAP-2; genus Palsa-461. The sequence goes on from PMOQ01000050.1 coordinate 2,740, forward strand.
CGGACGGTGACGCCAGCTAGGTCGTCAAGAACGACCGCAAGGTTAGCATCCGTCCCATGGGGCCCCCGGCGGAGCTGACCTCGACGGCGATGCGCGACGTCATGGCGCGCTTTCGCGACGCCCTCCGGTCCCATCAGGAGGTCATCAACCGCCTGAACGTCTATCCGGTGCCCGACGGCGACACCGGCACCAACATGATGCTGACCGTCGAGGCGGTGGTCGAGGAGCTGGAAGGCCTCGACGAGGGCGCCCCGATGGCCGAGGTCTGCCAGGCCGTCGCCCACGGGTCGCTCATGGGGGCACGGGGGAACTCCGGGGTCATCCTCTCCCAGCTGCTCCGGGGGGTGGCCGACCGGTTCGCAGCCGCGGGCGCCGTGGGCGGATCCGACGTCGCGGCGGCGCTGGTCGACGCGGCGGCGCTCGCCCACAAGGCGGTCGTCAAGCCGGTCGAGGGGACCATCTTGACCGTGGCCCACGCGGCCGGCGAGGGGGCCGAGGCCGGGTGCGTCGAGGGGGCGGGGCTGTGCCAGGTCGTGGAGTCGGCGCACCGGGCGGCAAAGCTCGCGCTCGAGGCGACCCCGACGATGCTGCCGGTGCTCGCGCAGGCGGGCGTGGTCGACGCCGGGGGAACCGGCTACCTGCTCATGTTGGACGCCCTGCTCTCGGTCATCGACGGGCGAGCCCTGCCCACGCCACCGCCGATTGAATCGGTCCCCGTCCCGCCTGCGCCGACGACCCCGTTCGGGGACGGCGTCGACGCCGCCCATGGCGAGCCGACCGGCCTGCGCTACGAGGTCATGTACTTCCTCCATGCCCCCGACGACACCATCGACGACTTCAAGGAGGTGTGGGCGGGGGTCGGCGACTCGATCGTCGTGGTGGGCGGCGACGGAACCTGGAACTGCCACATCCACACCGACGACATCGGTGCGGCGATCGAGGCCGCGCTCGACTGCGGGCGGCCTCGGAACATCCGGATCACCGACCTGGCCGAGCAGATCGAGGAGGAGCGGTGGGTTCGCGAACACTCGGGCGACGCGCCGGGGTCGTCGCGGCTCGGCCCGGTGCCGACGACCGATGTCGTCGCAGTCGTCACCGGTGAGGGCATCGGGCGGATCTTCCGCTCCCTCGGCGTCCACCAGCTGGTGCCCGGTGGCCAGTCGATGAACCCGTCGACCGCCGAGATCCTGGCCGTGGTCGACCGGCTCGAATCCGACCAGGTCGTGATCCTGCCGAACAACAAGAACATCCATCCGGTCGCGGAGAAGGTGGACGAGCTGACCACGAAGTCGGTGCGGGTCGTCCCGACCGAGTCGATCGTCGAGGGCTTCGCGGCGCTCCTCGCCTACGACCCGGCGTCGGGCGCCCAGAGGAACGCCGACGCCATGGCCGCATCGGCCTCCCGGGTCCTGGCCGGCGAGGTCACCCGAGCGGTGCGCGACGCCAGCACCGACGCCGGCTCGGTGAAGCAGGGGGACTGGATCGGGCTGCGGCGCGACGGGGTGGTGTCGATCGCGGACTCACAGTCGGGCGCCGCCATCGGGCTGCTCGACCAATTGGTGCAAGAACACGAACTTGTGACCGTGATCGAGGGCGAGGAGTCCTCGCCGCCCGAGACCCGCCGCATCACCGAGTGGCTGAAGGACGAGCGCCCCGAGGTCGCCGTCGAGGTCCATCATGGGGGCCAACTGCTGCACCCGTATCTCTTCGGCGTCGAGTGAGCCCGCAGGCCCCACCACCCGCGTCCACGTCCCGCCACGACGACCGCGACGGCCCGAGCGGGCGCCGCCTCGCCCAGCTCGACGACATCTCGGTCACGACGCTCGTCAGCGTCAAGCCCAAGAAGGCCGAGGCGCTCGCCGAGTGGGGGGTGACGAGCGTGCTCGACCTGCTGACCACCTACCCGCGCCGCTACATCGACCGGACCCGCACCGCCGATGTGGCCGACCTGGCTGTCGGGGACGAGGCGGTGGTGTTTGCCGAGGTGAAGAGCGCCAGGTCCATCCGCAACCCGCGTGGCCGGGGCCGAGTCGAGGTCTCGGTCTTCGATGGGACGGGGGACATGACCCTGGTGTTCTTCAACCAGCCGTGGCGCGAGGGGCAGCTGACCGTCGGCTCCCAGGTGCTTGTGTGGGGAAAGCTCGCCGAGTACCGGGGCAAGCGCCAGATGGCCCACCCGATCGTCGACCTGGTTGCGCGTGTGGAGAGCGGTGCCGTCGAGAGCCGGATGAACCAGATCATCCCGGTGTACCCCGCGTCGGCCAAGGCGGGCCTCAACAGCTGGGAGATCGCGACCTATGTAAAGGAGGCCCTCGACCGCGCGGGGCCCCTTGCCGATCCGCTGCCGGTCGAGTGGCGGCGGCGCTTCAAGCTGAACGGGCGGACCGACGCGGTGCGGTCCATCCACCGGCCCGAGCGGCCAGCCGATCCGTGGCCGGCCCGCGACCGGCTGGTCTTCGACGAGCTCCTGCGCCTGCAGCTGATCCTGGTCCTCCGGCGTCGGGCCTTGGAGCGCGCCGCGCGCGCCATCCGCCACCAGGTCTCGCCCAACGAGCTGTCACCGGGCGGTGGCCTCGGGACCACGCTCGTCGAGCGGTTCGTGGCGGGCCTCCCGTTCGAGCTGACGGGAGCCCAACGGGCCGCCCTCACCCAGATCTTCGGCGACATGGCCGGCCCGCTCCCGATGCACCGGCTGTTGCAGGGTGATGTCGGTTCCGGGAAGACCGTCGTCGCGGTGGGAATGATGCTCGCGGCGGTCCAGGGTGGGCATCAGGGCGCGCTGATGGCGCCGACCGAGGTGCTGGCCGATCAGCACTACCTCGGCGTCCGGGCATTGGCCGACGGCCTGGAGGTCATCGACCCGGGCCGGCTCGGCGGGAACCGGCCGGTCTCGGTCGGGCTGCTCACCAACAAGGTGCCGGCGAAGGAGCGGGCCCGGGTCGTGTCGGAACTCGCGTCCGGACAGATGGACATCGTGATCGGCACCCACGCGCTGTTGACCGAGGACGTGCGGTTCGCTTCGTTGGGTGCGGTGGTCGTTGACGAGCAACACCGGTTCGGCGTCGAGCAGCGGGCCGGGCTGCGGGCCAAGGGGCGGATCGAGGAGTCCGGCGACGGCGCAACGGTCGACCCCGACCTGCTGGTCATGACGGCGACGCCGATCCCGCGCACCGCCGCGATGGTGGTGTTCGGCGACCTCGATATGACGGTCGTCGACGAGCAGCCTCCGGGCCGGGCGCCGATCACGACCGTCTGGGCGCGCGGCGATCTCGAGGAGGCCGCGGCGTGGGCGCGGATCCGGAGCGAGGTCGCGGCCGGCCATCGCGCCTATGTGGTGTGCCCGCTGGTCGAAGAGTCCGAGCGCGTGGTCGCCCGATCGGCCGTGGAGGAGCACGAGCGGCTGTCCGCCGAGGTGTTGGCGGGCCTGCGGGTCGGCCTGTTGCACGGCCAGTTGCCGACCGCGCAGAAGAAGGAGGTGATGGACGCGTTCCGCGACGGGACGCTCCAGGTCCTGGTAGCCACGACGGTGATCGAGGTCGGCATCGACGTGCCGGAGGCGACCGTGGTCGTCGTCGAGGATGCCGACCGGTTCGGCATCGCCCAGCTCCACCAGCTGCGCGGCCGGGTCGGCCGCAGCTCCNNGTCGAGCGGACCACCGACGGGTTCGAGCTGGCCGAGGTCGACCTCGAGCTACGCGGCGAGGGAACGGTGCTCGGCGAACGCCAGACCGGTTCGAGCGGACTGCGGCTGACCAAGCTCCGTCGCGACAAGGAGTGGGTCGAGCGGGCCCGGGAGGTCGCCGAGTCGATCGTCGCCGCAGACCCCGACCTCGATGACCACCCGACGCTGCTCGAAGAGGTGCGCTCGCTCCTCGACCAGGCCAACGCCGACTTCTTGTTCAAGAGCTGAGGGACGAGCCATGGTCGATCACGCACGCCTCGGGTTCGACCCCGGTTCGGTCTTCGACTCGGTCGCGGGCGGCTACCAGGCCACCCGGCCGCACTACCCCGACAGCCTCTACGACGCCCTCGAGCGCCACGTGGGTCCGTTGGTCGGTCGACGCGTCCTCGACGTCGGCGCGGGCACCGGGATCTCGGCGCGGGCGCTGGCCGCTCGTGGCGGGATCGTCGTGGCGTTGGATCCCAGCCTCGCCATGGCCGAGACGCTGCGCAGCGCGTCGGGTTCTCTGCCAGCCACGCTCGGCCGGGCCGAGGCGCTGCCGATCACGTCGGGCTCGGCCCACCTCATCACCTGCGCGCAAGCCTGGCACTGGGTCCGGTTGCCCGACGCCGCCATCGAGTGCCGGCGGGTGCTTGGGGCCAAAGGCCGCCTGGCGCTCTGGTGGAACGTGAGCGAGGACGAGGGCGCGTTCTTCGACGCATTGGCGGCGGAGTGTGGCATCGACAGGTACGGGGGCCGGGTCCGCCAGGACGACCGGGCCAGCCTCGTCGACGTCGGCGGCTTCTCCGACCTCGTCACCGACGCGGTGCGTTGGGAGTGGACCGTGCCGATCGCGCACTGGATGCAGACCGTGCAGACCCGCTCGACCCTGGCCAAGCTCGGGACCGACGCCTCCGAGCGGCTGGGCGCGATCGAGGGCGTGGCGCGTCGGTTCTTCCCGGGCGGCTCGGTAACCGAGTGGTTCACGACGCGCCTCGCCATCGCGATTCCCTGAGCGTTCGACGATCAAACCAGTCACCCCCGGTTGGGCAATGGGTCACAAATCAAAGTGGGCCCAATACCCGCCCGGGGTCACACGCCAATTGCGGGGTCACACGCTACGGTGTCGACCGTGCGGGTCATCGGTGGCCGCAGCCGCGGGCGGCGTCTCTCTGGTCGCATTCCCGCCGGCGTTCGTCCAACCGGTGACCGGGTGCGCGAGGCGATCTTCGATGTCTTGGGCTCGATGGGTGGCGTGAACGACCTGAGCATCGTCGACCTCTTCTGCGGCAGCGGTGCCATCGGTGTCGAAGCCCTGTCCAGGGGGGCGGCCTCGGCCACCTTCGTCGACAACGACCCCGGCGCCCTGGAGGCCGTCCGGACCAACCTGGCCGCGGTCGGCCTCGAGGGTGCGGCGGCCACCGTGCTGCGGGCCGAGCTGCCGGGGTGGCTGGAGCGGTCGGCCCCCTTCGACGTCGCCTTCGTCGACCCGCCCTATGTGTTCGACCGGTGGGAGACCCTGCTCGGGTGGCTCCAGGCGGACATCGCGATCCTTGAATCGGCCGCCGACATCGCGGTTCCGAGCGGCTGGGAGGTGACCAGGTCGAGACGGTACGGCGGTACGCTCGTGACCGTGGTCCGACAACTCCCCTCGCCGAGCGTGATCGGGTCGTGACCCTCGCCCTTTACCCTGGATCCTTCGACCCCTTCCACAACGGTCACCTCGAAGTCGTAGAGCGGGCCGCCCTCATCTTCGACGGGGTGGTGATCGCGGTGCTGCGGAACCCCCAGAAGAGCCAGGCCCTCTTCGACCTGGAGAGCCGCCGGGCCATGATCGACGAGTCGGTCTCCCACGTCGCCGGCGTGAAGGTCGTCTCCATGAGCACCCTGGTGGTTGACGTCGCCCGAGAGCTCGGCGCGACGGTCATCATCCGGGGCCTGCGCGTCGTCTCGGACTTCGAGAGCGAGTTGCAGATGGCCCAGATGAACCGCGAGCTCTCCGGGATCGAGACCGTGTTCATCCCGACGAGCTCCTCGCACTCGTTCATCGCTTCTCGCCTCCTGCGCGAGGTGGCGACCTATGGCGGCGACATCACCAAATTCGTGCCGAAGCCGGTGGCCACCATCATCGAAGCGAAGCTCGGAGCCGATGGAGGGGCCGAGGAGGGGGCATGACCGACGCCCCGGACGACCACTACCCCCACGAGAACGAGCTCGACGCACTCGACGCCGAGGCACTCATCGGGCGCTCGCTGGACGTCGTCAACTCGGCCAAGACGATGCCTCTGTCTGCGTCGGTGCTCGTCTCGCGCGACGAGCTCGTCCACCTGCTCGGCCTGGCCATGGACCGGCTCCCGACCGAGCTGCGCGACGCCCGGTGGCTCCTGAAAGAGCGCGAGGAGTTCATGGCCGAGCGCGATCGGGAGGCCCAGGCCCTCATGGACGAGGTGCGGGCACAGGCCGAACGGATGGTCGCCCGCACCGACATCGTCCGCCAGGCCAACCGGGTCGCCCAACGGATCCTCGACGACGCCAACGAGGAAGCGCGCCGGATGCGCCACGAGACCGAGGACTATTGCGACCAGCGCCTGGCCGGGATGGAGATCGTGCTCGACCGGACCATGAAGACGGTCCGATCGGGCCGACAGAAGCTCCAGGCGATCTCCTCGCCTGCCGAGCGGCAACGCACCGTCCCGGCGGCGGCCGAGGACGGCCAGGAGTTAGAGGGTGAAAGCTTCTTCGATCAAGACCGAACCTAGGAGGCCTGCCGTGGCTGTCGGCCCGTTGGTGGTCCACGTCGCTCGACTGCGTCGTTCCGTGGGGACGACCGAGCGGGAGGTGCGCACCGCCCAGCTCGACGCCGAGATGCTGGCGCCCGCGACCGTGGCCGACTGCACGGTCCCCGACGGTGCGGAGGCCGCGTGCGACCTCGTCCTCGAGTCCTACCCCGGCGGGGTGATGGTGACCGGCTCCGTCGCGGCGCCGTGGGTCGGCGTGTGCCGCCGATGCACGATCCCGGTCGCGGGCCGGCTGGACATCTCGGTCAAGGAGCGCTTCTGCGACCCGCCGCCGCGCGGCGAGCCCGAGGACGAGGAGGCCTACCCGATCGTGGACGAGGCGATCGACCTCGCGCCCCTGGTCCACGAGGCGATCCTGAGCGAGTTGCCCTTGGCCCCCCTGTGCCGGGACGACTGCGAGGGCCTGTGCGCGTCGTGCGGGGTCGACCGCAACGAGGAGCGGTGCGGCTGCGTGGCGCCCCTCGACCCGCGTTGGGCTAGCCTCGACGTGCTCCGGTCGACCCCCTGAGGTAGCTGCCGGCCCGCTCGTCGGTCGGCCAGGCTGCACGAACGCCAAGCCGTGCCCGACCGGGCGCCCAATCGAACGACGCTGGAGACCGACGATGGCCGTCCCGAAGAAGAAGAGCTCCAAAGCGAAGGGCCGCAGCCGCCAGGCCGCCAACTGGCGCCTCGGGCTGCCCGCCCGCAGCATCTGCCCGCAGTGCCAGACGGTGAAGGTTCCCCACGTGGTCTGCCCCAACTGCGGCTGGTACAAGGGTCGGACGGCGGTCGAGGTCGACTGATTTGCCCCGCGACCGGGAGCGCCCGGGCGTGGAAGCACTGGCCGCGCTCCCCGTCGCGCTCGACGCGGTAGGCGGCGACAGGGCGCCCGGCGAGATCGTCGCAGGCGCCCGGAGGGCCGCCGACGACGGCGTCCCGGTCGTCCTGGTCGGCCCACCCGAGCGGGTAGGCGACACGCTGGGCCTCGAGTTGATCCCCTGCACCGAGGTCATCGAGATGGCCGAGGACCCCGCCCAGGGCGTCCGGCGCAAGAAGGACTCCTCCCTTGTGCGGATCGCCGAGCTGGTCCGCGACGGCCGGGCATCCGCCATGGTCTCAGCGGGGAACACCGGGGCCACCATGGCGGCGTCGCTGCTGCGCATGGGTCGTCTCCCGAAGGTCGCCCGGCCGTGCATCGCCACGCCGATGCCGAGACCCGGCCGGCCCCCGGCGGTGCTCGTCGACTCCGGCGCCAACGTCGAGTGCACCCCGGCCATGCTCGTGCAGTTCGCCCAGATGGCGTCGGTGTTCGCGACGGAGCGCAACGGGATCGCCGACCCCGCGACGGCGCTGCTCTCGATCGGCGAGGAGCCGTCCAAGGGGACCTCGCTCGTGAAGGAGACCCACGCGCTGCTGGCGGCGGGCGTGCCGGGCGTGCGCTTCGTCGGCAACGTCGAGGGCCGGGACCTGCTCGGGTGCCCGGCCGACGTCGTGGTGACCGACGGGTTCACCGGCAACGTCGCGCTAAAGACGGCCGAGGGGACGCTCCGCTTCGCCATGCGGCTCGTGCTCGACGTGCTCGGCCATGACGACGAGACGAGGGCCGCAGGCGACGTGCTGCTGCCGCACCTCTTGGCCGCGGCTGCCGAGCTCGACCCGGAGAACACCGGGGGAGCGATGCTGCTGGGTGTCGACGGCGTCTGCGTCATCAGCCACGGCTCGTCGTCGGCGGTCGCGGTCGCGAACGCGATCCACATCGCCTACGACCTGGCCAAGGCCGGCCTGTCGGGCCGGCTGGCGGCATCGATCACCGCCGAGGACTGAGCCCCGAGGTCTCACTACAGCTAGAGGGCTTCGGCGCTCCGGCGGAGACCCCCGCAGACCACCCCGACCAGGCGCTGCACCGACTCGGCGTTCCCGCCGATGCTCTCGGCGGCGTGACACGCGCCGATGATGAGGGCGACCACCTCGCCGGCGTCGACGTCGTCGCGCACGGCGCCGACGGCGACCGCGCGCCCGAGCAGTGTGGTGATGCCGGCCTGGAGCGCCTCGACGCCGTCGGCGCACCGGGACTTGAAGTCGATGCCGGCCGCGTCGAGCGCGTCGAACAGGTCACGCTTCATCGTGGCCTCGGCCGCCATCAGCTGCACGAACGCGAAGAAGGCCTGTCCCGGGTCCGAGGCGCCGGCCCCGGCCCGGGCCGCGTCGGCCAGGTCGATCAGTTTGGTGAGGACGATCGCCTCGAAGAGCGCCTCCTTGGTCGGGAAGTGCCGATAGAGGGTGCCAACCCCGACGCCGGCCCGCGCCGCGACGGCGTCGATCGGGACCGAGACGCCCTCGGACGCGAAGACCTCGGCGGCCGCGTCCAGGATGCGCTGGCGGTTCTTGACCGCGTCGGCGCGCATCGGCCGCCCCCCCGTCTCCGGGGTCGCGTCGACGCCATCGTCTGTCGAGATCCTGCCCCCGTCCATCCCTGCTCCCTCTCCGGACGCCGGTCCGAAATGGCCCACCCCGCCGGCCGGCACGGTCCTTGACAAACGGAACCTTCGTTCCGTATAGTGTTCTCTAAAGGGAACTACCGCTCCGATTATACACCCGATTCGGCAATGTCAAGCCTCTGAGCTGGGTGGATCGGGCAACGAACAACCAGGAGGTGCCTCGATGGCCGTCATCGACGTCGAAGCCCGGGCCGCCCGGGGAACCAACAGGATCGACCGGAAGCGCTTCTGGGCGCTGGTCGTGATCGCGGCCGCCCAGCTCATGATCGTCCTCGACACCTCGGTGATCATCGTGGCGCTGCCCTCGGCCCAGCGGGCGCTGCACATCTCGGTGGCCGACCGCCAGTGGGTGCTCTCGGCATACACGCTCGTCTTCGGGACGCTGCTGTTGCTCGGCGGAAGGTTGGCCGACTACCTCGGCCGTCGCCGGATGCTCCTGATCGGGCTCCTCGGCTTCGCCACCGCGTCGGCGCTCGGCGGCCTGGCCCAGGACTCGGCGATGCTGTTCGGCGCCCGAGCGCTCCAGGGCGCGTTCGCAGCGTTGATGGCGCCGGCATCGCTGTCGCTGCTCACCGTCACCTTCACCGAGGCCCGGGAGCGGGCCCGCGCGTTCGGCGTGTACAGCGCCGTCGCCGGTGGGGGCGTGGCCATCGGTCTCGTCCTCGGAGGGACGCTCACCGACCTCGCCTCGTGGCGTTGGACGCTGCTCATCAACGTGCCCATCGCGCTGGTCGCGGCGGTGGCGGCGCGTCGCGTGCTCACCGAGAGCCGGGTCGAGTCCTCCTCCAACTACGACCTCCGCGGCGCCACGCTCGTGACGGCCGGGATGTTCCTCCTCGTCTACGGGTTCACGACGGCGGGTACCGACGGGTGGGGGGCCACGGGGACGGTCGCCCTGTTGGCCGGGGCCGCGGTGTCGTTGAGCGCGTTCGTGATGACCGAGCTTCGGGCGACGAACCCGATCCTCCCGCTGCGAGTCATCCTCGACCGCCAGCGCGCCGGGGCGTTCTTGTCGTCGTTCTTCGTCGGGATCGCCATGCTCGGGACGTTCCTGTTCTTGACCTTCTTCCTCCAGGCGACGCAGCACTACTCGGCGCTCAAGACCGGGTTCGCCTTCCTGCCGCTGTCGGTCGGGTTCATCCTCGGCGCAGCGGTCGCGAGCACCCTCTTGCCGCGCGTCGGGCCCCGGACGCTCATGTTGACCGGCCTCGTGCTCACGACGGCCGGGCTGTTGCTCTTCACGCGGCTCGGGGTCACGAGCACGTTCGTCTCGAGCGTGCTGCCCGCAGAGATCGTGATCAGCCTGGGCCTCGCCCTCGCCTTCGTCCCCATGAACAGCACCGCGCTGATCGGGATCCGCCAGCACGACGCCGGGGTGGCCAGCGCCCTCGTGAACGCGACCCAGCAGGTCGGCGGCTCCCTCGGCATCGCGCTGCTCAACACCGTGGCCAGCTCGGCGGCGGCCGGCTACCTGGCCGCGCACGCACGGGGGCTCGGCCGGGCCGCCACCGAACGGGTGCTGCCGATCGCGACCGTCCACGGCTATACCAGGGCCTTCGAGGTGAGCACGGTGATGGTGGTGGTGGCGCTCGTGCTCACGGCCGCCCTGCTCCGCCGGGCCCCGAGGCTCGGCGCAGGCGAGATCGCCGAGCTCGACGGCGAACTGGTGTCAGAGGCCGCCTGAGGCGTGATCGGCGGCTCGGCCACCGGCCCGTCGCTTCGCCCGGTCGCAGGACGCCCGGATACCGGCGTTGAGCTGGGAATTCGACGCCAANNGATGGGTACGCCATATCCCCAGCGTGCAGGAGTTCTTGTGCCCGCAGAGACCCACATCGACCGGCCCCCGCTCGACCGCCAGGGGGTGTTCGACCTCATCCGTGACCAGTTGGCCGACATTTTGGAGACCGACCCGGCCACGATCACCGAGACCGCCTCGTTCGCCGAGGACCTGAACGCCGACTCGCTGGCCCTGATCGAGCTGGTCGAGGCCCTCGAAGAGGAGCTCGGCGAGCGGACCGTCGGGTTCCGCATCGAGGACGAGGATCTCGAAGACCTGCGGACCGTGCGTGACGCGGTCGACTACGTGGTCGCCAAGCTCGGAGCCGGTTGATCGAGGCGACGCAAGCCACCTCGGTGAGCGGCCCTCGGTCGCTCGACCCCCTGGACCTCGCCGGTGCGGCCGGCGAACGGGCGCTGGCCGAACGTCTCCACCACCGCTTTACCGACTGGTCGCTGCTGCACCAGGCGCTGTCGCACCGCAGCTGGTGTGCCGAGAACGACGACAGCCCGTCCAACGAGCGCCTCGAGTTCCTGGGTGACGCCGTCCTCGGGCTGGTCGTGGCCGGCCACTGCTACGCCACCTACCCGGGGTTCGCCGAGGGCCAGCTGGCCAAGGTCCGTTCGGCCGTCGTCAACGCCCGGGTGCTGGCCCGGGTGGCCGAGGGCCTCGACGTCGGCCCGGTGTTGCTCCTCGGCAAGGGCGAGGAGTCCTCGGGCGGCCGCACCAAGTCGTCCCTGCTCGCCGATACGACCGAGGCCCTGATCGGCGCGGTCTACCTCGACGCGGGCTGGGAGCCGGCCCGCGCCCTCGTGCTGCGGCTCCTCGGCGAGCGGATCGAGCGGGCCGCCGCCGAGCCCGACGACTTCGACCACAAGAGCCGCCTCCAGGAGGCCACGGTGCGCCGGGGCGAGGGCGTGCCCCAGTACGTGGTCGAGGCCTCCGGGCCCGATCACGGCCGCCGGTACCGGGCCGAGGTGTTCGTCGCCGGGTCCCTCTCCGGCGCCGGCGAGGGGACGTCCAAGAAGGACGCCGAGCAGGCCGCGTCGGCCGATGCGTGGGCGAGGATGGGCGATGCCTGAGCTCCCCGAGGTCGAGACGCTCCGCCAGGACCTGTCGAAGGAGGTCGTCGGGCGCAAGGTCAAGGCGGTCGCGGTCGGCAACGGCCGCTCGGTCCGCCGGCACCCGAGCGCCAAGCACTTCCGGGCCCTCTTGGAGGGCCGCTCCATCAAATCGGTGGGACGCCTCGGCAAGTACCTCCTCATCACGCTCGACAACGGCTCGACCCTCGTCGTCCACCTCGGCATGAGCGGCCAGCTGCTGCGCGTGAAGAGCGCCAAGGAGCCCAAGCCGAAGCACACCCACGTCGTGATCACGTTCACCCAGAGCGGCGAGCTCCGGTATGTCGACCCGCGCACCTTCGGCGAGATGTTCATCTCGGGCTCGACCACGGCGGCCGACGCCGAGAAGGCGGCCGGCAACGGCGCGTCGAGCACCACCGCGGTCCGGCCGGTCCGTGAGGCCATCCCCGAGCTCTCCCACCTCGGATTCGACCCGGTCGAGGACGTCATGAGCTGGGAGCGGTTCGCGATCATGATGCGGGCCCGCCACGGCGGCCTGAAGGCGCTGCTCATGGACCAGCAGTTCGCGGCCGGCATCGGCAACCTGTACTCCGACGAGATCCTGTTCGCCTCGGGGCTCCGCTACGACCGGCTGTCCGACAGCCTGTCCGCGACCGAGGCCCGGCGCCTGTACCGGGCCATCGTCGAGACCCTGGCCGAGGCCATCAAGCACCGCGGCTCGTCGCTGGCCGACGAGCAGTACCGCGACCTGTTCGGCGAGGTCGGCGACTACCAGGGCCAGCACCAGGTCTATGACCGGGAGGGCCAGCCCTGCCGGCGCTGCCGCAACTCCATCGTCCGGTCGAAGACGGGCGGCCGGTCCACCTTCTACTGCGAGCACTGCCAGGTCTGATTCGAGGCGCCCCGCGGGCCCGGCCACGTCCGTTGGTCGGTGCTCGCTGATTGGTAGGGTCGCCCCGATGTTCTTGCGGTCCCTCGGCATGAAGGGTTTCAAGTCCTTCGCCGATCCCACGGTGTTGGAGTTCGAGCCGGGTATCACCGTCGTCGTCGGGCCGAACGGGAGCGGCAAGTCCAACGTCGTCGACGCGGTCACCTGGGTGCTCGGCGCCCAGGGACCCCGATCCTTGCGGTCGGCCACCATGGCCGACGTCATCTTCGCCGGGAGCTCGACCAAGCCCCCGCTCGGCCGGGCCGAGGTGACGCTCACCATCGACAACACGTCGGGCAAGCTTCCCCTCGACATGGCCGAGGTGACGATCACCCGGACGCTGTTCCGCTCCGGGGAGAGCGAGTACGCCATCAACGGCGCCGCGTGCCGGCTCCTCGACATCCAAGAGCTTTTGAGCGACACCGGCGTGGGCCGCCAGCAGCACATGATCAT
>PMOQ01000028.1 GCA_003161255.1 Acidimicrobiaceae bacterium
TATTTCAGTGTCACCGCACTAGGAGTAATGCCGCTCTTGACCGGTTGTGTGGTGCGGAAGTGGCCCGCGGACCCCTAATTCGGCTTCAGCGGGGGCGACTTCGACACGAGCGATCTTGTTGCTCACTCGGCCCGCAGCAAGAGTCCTGTCGGCGTCCGGGCGGCGGTCCGCCCGGGAAGGGCGGCGACGATGTTGGCCACCAGGATCGCACCGACCGTGATCGCGGCGAGCGTCAGCACGGGGACGTCGGGGGCCGGCACCGCGTGGATGCTTGTCGCGAACAGATCCCACAGGGAGCGGCCGACGATGATCCCGAGGGGCACACCGACCAGCGCCCCGATCGTGACCGCGACGCTCGCCTGCCAGGCGATGACGGTCGCTAGCTGCCGTCCCGAGAGGCCGAGCGTCTTCATCACGGCCAGGTCACGACGCCGTCGCCGAACCGATGCGACGAGGGTGATGCCGAGTGCCGCCACCGCCCCGGCTGCGAGGCTCGCACCGAGCACCGTCGGGATCGTCTCGATGGACCCCGAGGTCACGATCTCGACCGGGCGCAGCGCCGGAATGGCTCCCCCGGCCGGGCCGTCGGAGTCCTCGGCGTTGATCGTGCTGGTGAGTGACTGTAGGGAGCCCAGCGCATCCGGAGCGTCCCCATTGCGCGTTCGGACGAGGAAGGCCTGCGGTCCGGAAATCGTGTTGCCCTGCGCGTTGCGCACCGAGGCCGGGATCAACTGGTAGTCGACGACGGCGCCGATCCCCATCCCGGGCCCCATCAGGGCGGGCATCGTGGCCGTTCCGGCGACCACCAGCCGCACGGTGTGCCCCTTGCCCGTGTCGACCGTGACCGTGCTACCCACATGCGCATGGAGGGCGGCCATGGTCGACACGCCCAGCACGATCTGGTTCGACGCCTCCAGATCGCTCCCGCTGAGCACCGGGGGCTGCACCACCGCGCCAGGGTTGGCCCCGATGATCGGGATGTCGCGCTGACCGTCGATCGCGGCGGACGAGAAGTAGACCCCGGACGAGGCGACGACGTAGTAGTCGCGTGCGAGAAGGTTCTCGGTCAGGTGCGCGGGAAGATCCTCGTCGCCCGAGAACCCCGAGAGCAGGGCGTAGTTCCAGTTCCACCCGTAGAGCCGCGGCTGTGAGATGAGGCTGTTGAGGCTCGCCCCGAAGGTGACCGTGGCCACGAGGACGAGCACCGCGAGAACGGCCCCGACGATGGCTGAGCGAACCGGGACGGCATCTCCGGCGCCGCCGGGCTCGAGTGCGAAGCGGATGCCGGTGGCAGCGGGAACGGACAGCCCGGACGCAGACGCAACCCGGGCCACGCCCGATGTGCGCGCGGGGATCCGCTCGCGCTGACGGATCCGATGCGGTCCCTGCCGGTGGGCAAGCAGAACCGACACCGCGCCGAGCACCACCACTAGGAGCAGGAAACCGAAGCCGAGCACGGTCCAGTCGAACCCGACGGAGGTCGGGTAGACGGGGCGCACCGGCCCCAACGGGAAGAGCGGCGACAACGCGACAGCCACCAGGACGGCCAGCAGGGAACCGACAACGACCGCCGCCAGGGCACCGCCGATCCCGTCGGCCATCGTCACGATTGGACCGGCCCCGAGGGCTCGCAACGTCTCGGACTCGTCTCCGTAGAGTCGGAGCTGGCGACCGATGACCTGGCCAACGATGACCAGAACCGCCAGGGCGGCGAGCCCGCCGAACACCCCGAGCGCGATGGCTTCGGGCCCGATCGCCCGGTCGGCGATGCCGACCTCGGGACCGTGCGTCATGAACCCGACCGCCGCGATGAGCTGTCGGCCGACGATCGGGGTGACCTCGGACTCCACCGCGCTCAGATGACTGTCGCCGCCGACAAGCCGGAGTCCGCTGTAGGAGTACGTCGCGCAACACGAGTCGATCTCGCGGGTGAGGGCGGGGGTCATCAGCACGTCGGCCGAACCCTTGGCGTCGTAGTCGTCGTCCAGCACGTCCGTAGGGAAGACGACCAGGCCGACCAGCCGCATGCTCACCACCTTCACCGGCGGAGGGTTGTTGTGGTTCGAAAGCAGTTGCGCGTCCGAGTTGAGGGAGACCTTCAGCACCGAGCCGACGTGGATCCCGAGCTCCTCCTCGGCCTGCACGTTCATGACCGCCTCGCCCGGATCGGTCGGGTTGGCCAGCCGGCCTGCGACCAGGGTGACGCGATCCTCGGTTGTGTACTCGCCGCCGAGGGTGCCCTCGAGGGACGGCGGCTTGTCGCCCGGGCCCACCATGAGATGGGCCCCCTTGATCGCGTGGATGTTGGCGTCGAAGCCGACGACCGTGGCCACGCCGCGCACGTAACGCAAACTCGCCAGCCGCTGATCGGTGGCGGGGTTGTAGCCCTTCGTGAACCCCAGTGCCGGGTTCACGAACGCGTCGAAGACCTCGAGATCGGAGGGGTTGGTGCTGGCCAGATAGGTCGGATAGGACGTCTGGGTCCGGCGGGCCCCGGCCAGTGTCCCGAGGGCCACGCCGCCGACCAGTGCCAGCAAGAGGACGATGGTGACGTAGCCGCCGCGCCGCTGCGCAAAGGTGGCCCGGAACCGGTACCCGACGGCGCGAAGCACCTCGCGGTTCACGGCGGTCCTCCGGGACGCCCGTCCCCACCCATTCGACGCCTCCCGTGACCCCCGCGGCCGGCCACGTTGAGCCTCGCCCATTGTCCGGCCCGGGCCAAGGTGGCCAACTCGTGTCGGTCCCCCGTGCCAGCACCCCGACCGACGTCGGACCTCAGACGATTCCGCCCGCCCGTCTCAACGGGTCACCGGACCGGCGCGAATGCCCGCGGCGTCCGCTCAGCGCACCTCGACCAGGTCGAGGTACTCCTCTCGCCAGAACCCGTAGCGCTCATCTGGGAGGTGCAGGGCGTGGGTCGGAGCGAGCGCCTCGACGAACGGGCCATCGTGGCTCACGGCCACGATGGTGCCCTTCCAGGCGCCGAGCATGGCCCCGACGGCGGCCACCGAACCGGGGTCGAGGTTGTTGGTGGGCTCGTCGAGGACCAAAAGGTTGGCCTGGCCGGCGGCCAGCATGGCCAGGCTCAGCCGGGCCCGTTCGCCGCCCGAGAGGGATCCGGCGGGCTGCGAGGCCGTGGCACCGGTCAGCCCGAACGACCCGAGCAGCGATCGGCGATCGGACTCCTTCACGAGCACGGTGTCGTCCAGGTTGTCGAGCGCGCAGAGATCGAGGTCGATCTGCTCGTGCTCCTGGGCGAAGTACCCGACCTCGACCTGGTACCCGAGCTCGACCGTTCCCTGCGTCGGTGTCTGGACGTCCGATAGGCACCGCAACAGCGACGACTTGCCGGCGCCGTTGCGCCCGAGGACGACGACCCGGTCACCGCGGTCGACGATAAAGTCCACGTCGAGCAGCACCTTGTGGTCCCCGTAGGCGACGGCCAGGTCGCGGACCGTCATCACGACGGCGCCCGCGCGGGCCGGCTCGGGGAGGTTGAACTTCACCTTGCGCTCCCGCTTGATGACCTCGGTGCGGTTCGCCTGGAGCTTCTTCACCTGGCGGTCGAGGATCTTGGCCTTGCGGGCCTGGGACTCGGTGCTGTGGCGCCACTTGTCCGCCTGGGCCTGCATCTTGGTGATCTGCGCGCCCTCCATGCCCGACGCCTTCTCGCGTTTGGCGATGTCGGCACTCAACTGCGAGCGGAAGGCGGTGTAGTTCCCCTTGAACTCCCGGAGCCGCTTGTCGGAGAGCTGCAGCACCTTCGAGATCGCGTGGTCGAGCAGCTTCAGGTCGTGGCTCACGAGGAGGAGCGCGCTGCGCGAGGTGGCCAGCTCGTTCATGAGCCACAACTTGGCCGAGCGGTCGAGGTGGTTGGTCGGCTCGTCGAGGATCATCACCTCGGGGGCCTGGAAGAGGACCCGGATGAGGTCGACCCGCCGGCGCTGGCCCCCCGACAACGATGCGATGTCCTCGGCCATGAGGGCCTCTTGCGGGAGGCCGAGACCGTCGGCCAACCGCCCGAGCTCGCCCTCGACCTCGTAGCCACCGGCCAGCCGGTACCGCTCCTCGAGCGAGCTGAAGCGGGCGATCCGGTCCTCGGTGGGCGACGCCGAGAGATCCCGGCGAGCGTCCTGCAGGTCCTCGTCGAGCACGTCGAGGCCCCGGGCGGAGAGCACGTGGGAGAAGACGGTCGAGTCGATGCCGAGCCCGTCGGGGACCGGCACCTGGGGCAGGAAGCCGACGGTGCCGGTGACCTGCACGTCCCCGCGGGCGTGCAGGTGTCCCCCGCTCTGGCCGAGCAAGAAGGCCAACAACGACGACTTGCCGGTGCCGTTCGCGCCGACCAGGCCCACCTTGTCCTTCGGGCCGACCATGACCGTGCCGTCGCGCAGCAACGTCCGCCCACCGATCTCGATGGTGATGTCGCGCCCGATCAGCATGGTGATATTCGATCACGGTCCCGCGCCCCCCTCGGACCGCGGCGCGTCACGCAACCATCACGGCGAGGTAGCGGCACGGGTCGCGCGCACGGGCGAGATATGGTCGTCGCTCTATGGTGGACCAAACGGTTCCCCTCGACGCGCACGAATGGGTCAGCTTCGAGGACCCCGACGAGGAGCGGACGTGGGTGTTCGACGTCACGTTCCTCACCTCCAACTGGACGTGCATCTTCGGCCGGGGTTGCCAGGGCGTCCTCACCGGGCCGGCCGAGGATCTCGAACAGGGGTGCTGCTCCTATGGCGCCCACTTCATCGACGCCGCGGACCGCCGGCGGGTCGAGAAGATCGCGACCACGCTGACCGCGGAGCAGTGGCAGTACCGGTCGAAGGCCAAGAAGGGCGGCATCGCCAAGAAGAACAGTGCCGGCGAATCGGTGACCCGGATCGTCGACGGCGCGTGCATCTTCTTGAACCGGCCCGGCTTCCCGACCGGTCCCGGTTGCGCGCTCCATGTCGCAGCCCTCCAGCGCGGCCAGAACCCCCTTGAGCTGAAGCCCGACGTGTGCTGGCAGCTCCCGCTGCGACGGGACGACAGCACCGGGGACGAGGGGCACGTGACAACGACGATCACGCAGTGGGACCGCAAACATTGGGGCGAGGGTGGGGAGCAGTTCCATTGGTGGTGTACCGAGGCGCCCGAGGCGTTCGTGGGCACCCGGCCGGTGTTCGAGGAGATGGGGCCCGAGCTCAGCGCGATGGTGGGCAAGAAGACCTACCGCCGGTTGAAGGCCTACCTGTCGGATCGTGACCGCCGGGTCGCCGAGCGGGTCCCGTTGCCGCACCCGGTCTTGCGGCGCCGCTAGCCGTCAGTCTTCGAGGGGGTCGGGCTCCCTCGCCGAGGACTCGTCCCACGCCGGAACGCCCGAGCCCAGGATCTTGTCGTAGCGGTCCTCTTCGGCCAGGCACCAGGTCGCGTGCACGTCTTCTGGTTCGGCCCCGCACTCGGGGCAGGTCTCCGGGCCCGTGGCGATCGATCGCTTGAGGCTTCGCGCCTCTTCGAAGCGCCGATGGCGTCCCTTTTTCACGACGACTCCTCACTGCCGCCTGAACGCCCCGCCCACCTCGGTGAGCGCGACCATCCTCGCTCCTGCGACGATCCGGCGCGATCTCGGCGGATGGGCCCCTGGCCTCGCTCGCGAGGCGCCCAGGACGTCCGCACCGACCAGGTCATTGTAGTCGGGCTGCGGAAGTTCTGGGCCGGGTCCACAATGGGGGCCGTGGACCAGTCCTTCGACACAGACGCCATGATCGAGCGGTTTCGCCAGCGTGCCGAGGCGGTCCGCAAGCGGGGCCTGCCGCCGGTCGAGGGCCCCGAACGCCAGCGGTTCAAGGAGCAGGCGCAGCTCGACTTCATGGACTACGCCATGCTCGGAGACTCGACGGCCACCCTCGTCGACGGGATCCTGACGCTCACCCTCGACCTCCGGCCGCCCGAGGCCCGCGACTAGCTCAACCGCCGTAGCTCATGCGGGTGTCCTCCATCCGCAGGACCGGCGGGGCATCGTCTCCGGGCGGGCCACCGACGTCGACGACCTCGCCCACGAAGAGCGTGTGGCTGCCGAGCTCGTCCGCCGAATGCAGGCGGCAGTCGACCCACGCGGGCGCACCGGCCAGGATGGGTGCCCCCGTCGTCGCGGTCCTGACCTGCTCCCCGGCCATGGCCACCGGCTGGCCGTCGTCGCCGAGCGTCACCTCGGTCACCGGCTTCACGAACCGGCGGACCACCGCCCGGTCCTCGCGGGCCAGCACCGACACAGCGAAGCACCCACCGGCCTGTATCAGCCGCGCCGTGACCGCCCCCACCTCGACCGCGACCGCGACCAGCTTCGGGCGCGTGGCCACCTGGACGACCAGGTTGGCCGTCATCAGGTTGTGCCGTGGCTCGCCGTCGAGCACACCGGTCGACCCGACCACGAAGAGGCCCGTCGGGAAGGACCACAGCACCCGGCGCCGCAGCCGGTCGTAGGCGTCCCGGTCCACGCCGTCGGGGAACGGGCCGACGAGATCGTCGGTCATCCGAGGACCCCGACGTCGGGCTCGGTGGTGGTGGTGGTTGACACGGTGAGGCCGGTCAGCTGGTCGACCAGGGTGACGGCCTGCTGCAGCTTGGCCTCGGCCTGGATCCGCTCCTTGGTCGCCCGGTCCAGGAGCGAGCGGTTGGTCCCAGCCGAGTCGTAGCAGTCGTTGCCGGCGTCGTAGGCGAGCGCGTAGCCCGACGACAAGAGGTCGGTGAGCTGCGCGTTGGGGGTGGGCAGCTCGCCGTTGGCGCTCTGGGCGTCGGTCAACAGCACCCCGCAGTCGGTGTGCAGCACCCCCGAACCCTGGTGCCCGGCGACGGCGATCCGGACCCGGCTCGCGTCACCGACCACGGTGCCGACCGAGGCCCCGAACCCGGTCTGGCGCACCCAGGCCACCAGGTCCTGGGTCGGCGTGCCGGACCGGCCGGTCCCCCCGTACGCGATGAAGGCGAGGACCCCGATTGCAACCACCCCGGCACCGGCCACGACGATCTTCCAGCGGGCCGGACTCCTGCTCACTCGACCCGCAGCAGGTGGTAATCGCGACGTCCCTTTCGCAGCACGATGAACCGACCCTGCAAGAGGTCGTCGGCACCGAGCGACCGCTCGAGGTCCTCGACCCGCCGGTTGTTTACGTAGATGCCGCCACCCTCGACGTCCCGTCGGGCCTCGCTCTTGGACTTGCTTAGCCCCGCCCGGGTCAGCGCGTCGACGATGTCCAGGCCGCCGGCGCCGTTGGCGCCGAGCGCGGTGCGCGTGAGCCCGCTCGACGGCGCATCCTCGAACACCTCGAGCAGGGTCGCTTCGTCCAGCGTGGAGATCTCCTCGCCGAACAGGGCTTCGGACGCCCGCTCGACCCGCTTGGTCTCGGCCTGGCCGTGGACGAGGTCGCACAGCGCCGCCGCCAGCGCGCGCTGGGCCACCCGACGCTCCGGGTGCGCCGCGGTCTCGGCGTCCAACGTCGTGATCTCCTCCTGGGACAGGAATGTGAAGAAGCGGAGGTAGTCGCCGACCTTGGCGTCCTCGGCCGTCATGAAGAATTGGTAGAAGCGGTACGGGCTGGTCCGTGCCGCGTCCAGCCAGATGGTCCCCTCGGCCGTCTTCCCGAACTTCGACCCGTCGGCCTTGGTCACGAGCGGGGTGGTGAGCCCGTAGACGCGGTCCCCGGTGACCTTGCCGATGAGCTCGGCCCCGACCGTGATGTTGCCCCACTGGTCGGTGCCGCCGAGCTGGAGGTCGCACCCCTGGTCGATGTGGAGGCGCAGGAAGTCGTAGGCCTGCAGCAGCATGTAGCTGAACTCGGTGTAGGAGATGCCTTGGTTGGCCCGCTCCAGTCGGGACCGCACCGACTCCTTCGCGATCATCTCGTTCACCGTGACGTGCTTGCCGACGTCGCGCAGGAACGTCATCAGCGACACGGTGGTCAGCCAGGCCGCGTTGTCGGCGAGCAGCGCCCTGGTGGTCCCGGCCGACTCGGTGAAGTCGAGGAACCGGGCCAGCTGGGGTCGGATCCCCTCCACGTTGGCGGCGAGCTCGTCCACGTCGAGCAGCTGGCGCTCGTCGGACTTCCCGCTCGGGTCGCCGATGAACCCGGTCGCACCGCCCGCGAGGGCGATGGGTCGGTGACCGGCCAGCTGGAGCCGTCGGAGCGTGCACAGCTGCAGCAGGTTCCCGTGGTGCAGGCTCGACGCGGTCGGGTCGAACCCGATGTAGGCGCTCAGCCCACCGGCATCCAGCTTGTCAAACAGCGCCTCGTCGGTGACCTGGACGATGAGGCCGCGAAAGCGGAGGTCTTCGACGAGGCCGGGCACGCCGAAAGCCTGCCATACGGCCGTCGGCGCTCTGCTCGTCGGCGGTCGGTCCCGGTGCATCGCCGTCGAGCTGGGAGCGTTCGGCCTCAGCCGGCCAGCACCGAGCGGGCCGACGCTCCGACCGCCCGGTGGATCCGCTCGTGCAGCGCGACGTTGTCGGTGCGCGAGGGCAATGCGACCCTGATCACCGAGCGGGCCGGCACCCCGACGAATCTCCCCAACGCCTCGTCCAACGCGGCCAGCGTCGAGACGTCGGCGACCGGGACCCCGAAGCCCCGGGCCACCTCGGTGATCGAGACGCGCGGGGCCGTCCCGAACAGCCGCTCGAAGCGCTCCGCGGCCAGAGCGGCGGCCTGTGGGAGGAAGCTGAAGATCCCCCCGCCCCCGTTGTCCAGCACGACCAGGGTGCACGACCCGGTCACGTGTCCGACCGGGACCAGCGCCGAGACGTCGTGCAGGAACGCCAGATCACCGAGCACCGCGACGACGGGCCCGCCCGCGCCGGCGGCGACGCCGAACGCCGTCGAGGTGACCCCGTCGATCCCGTTGGCGCCGCGGTTGGCCAGCACCCTCGGAGGGTTGGCCCGGGGTGCCCCGAACCACTCGAGGTCCCGAACGGGCATCGACGGCGCGACGACCATCGTGTGCGCGGCGTCGAGGGCCGCCAACAGCCGCCGAAGCAGGCCCGGCTCCGTCGCCCGCCCGCCGGCCGACAACGGGTCGTTGTCCAGGGTCTTGTCGATCGCGCCCTGCGCGGCGACCTCGACCCGTTCCCAGCGTTCGCGCCATTGCCCTTGCCCTGCGACGGGCGCGCCGGCGAGTGCTTCGAGGAGACCGACGGGATCGCCCCGGAGGACCTGGTGCTTCACCTTGTCGGGGTCGACGGTCGGCGACGGGTTGACCGCCACGATCTCGGCACCCGCATCGGCGAGGAACTCCCCCACGACCCGCGACACCCACGACCCGCCGAGGCTGAGCACGGTCGCCGGCCTGAGCGCGTCGCGGACCCCGGGGTCCCGGAGGAACGCGTCGGCGGCCGCGATCACGGCCGGATGGTCGGTGCGCAGCCCCGAACGCGGATCGGCGAGGACCGGCCAGCCGAGCCGATCGGCCACCTCCAACACCATCGGGGGAACGGGCGTGCCACCGCCGGCGACGATGACCCCGGGCCTCCCCCACCGCTCGACGTCGCGCGCGACGTCGAGCGCTATCGATGGACGCGCCGACGGTGCTTCCCACGGTGCGCCGGCACCGCGACCCTCGGGCAACGGGCCGGCTGTCCCGAGGAGCGGCTCGTCGAAGGCCAGGTTGAGGTGCACCGGTCCGGCCGCGGTCACCGCCTCGACGACCGACCGGGCACCGATCGAACGCCACCCGGCGGTGTGGTTGCCGTCCGCCGGACCGGGCTCGAAGAACCACCGGACCGCGCCGCCGTACAGGTTGGATTGCTCGATGGTCTGGGGGGCGCCGACGCCGTGCAGGCGGGCTGGACGGTCGGCCGTGCAGACGATCAAGGGGACCCCGGCGTGGCTCGCCTCGACCACGCCGGCGTGGAGCTCGGCGGCGGCCGTCCCGCTGGTGGTGCAGACGACGCTCGGCACGCCGGTCGCGACCGACAACCCCACGGCGAAGAAGCAAGCCCCCCGCTCGTCCAGCCGCACGTGCAGTTCGATCTCGTCGCGATCGGCCAGGGCCAGGACGAGCGGTGTCGAACGCGAGCCCGGGCAGACGACCGCGTGGGTCACGCCGGCCCGGACCCACTCGTCGACCAGCGTCGCTGCGAAGGTGGCCTGGGCGTCGGCTGTCGATACGCTCACCGTTCGTGGCCTCCCTGCACACCGAGTCGGTCGGTGAGGGTCCGACGCTCGTGCTCGCGCACGGGTTCACCCAGACCGGGCGCCTGTGGGGCCGGTTCGGCCAATCGGTCGGCCAGGGCCGCCGGATCGTGTCGGTGGACCTGCCCGGCCACGGGGGCTCGGCCGACGTCGGGGCGGACCTCGACGCCGGGGGGGCCCTCCTGCTCGAGGCGGGCGGCACCGAGCCCTTCGACCTGTTGGGGTACTCGCTCGGGGCCCGCTTCGCGCTCCACGCGGCGCTCTCGGCGCCGGAACGGGTCAGCCGCCTCGTGCTGATCAGCGGGACCGCCGGCATGGACGACGAGACCGCCCGGGCCGCGCGCCGGATCCACGACGAGGAGACGGCGGCCGCGCTCGAGTCCGAGCCCGACGTGGACCCGTTCATCGCGTCGTGGCTCGCCGCGCCCATGTTCGCGACGCTGCGCAGCGACGACGCAGGAACCGACGAACGCCGGCGCAACACGCCGGCCGGCCTGGCGTCGAGCCTGCGCCTGGCCGGCGCCGGAACCCAGACCCCGCTGTGGGCCCGCCTCGGCGAGTTGGACATGCCGGTGCTGGTCGTGGCCGGGGCCACAGATCCCCGCTACCAGGCCCTCGGGCAAAGGCTGGCACGCGGGGTCACCCACGGGGCCTTCGCGCTCGTCCCGGGGGCCGGACACGCCACCCACCTCGAGCAGCCCGAGGTGACGGCGGCGATCGTCGGGTCGTGGCTCGCCGCCACCGACGCGACGAAGGACTGAGCCGGCCGTCACAGCACGATCCCGAGGGTCAGCAGCGACCCGACGACCAGCTGGATGCGCCCGGTGGCGGCCAGGACCGGCAGCAGCTCGGAGCCATCGGCCCCCGCCATCACCAACGCCCCCGGCCCCAGCGCGAGCGGCGCCCCGACGAGCGCCAGCAGCGCGTAGTGGCGTTGCCAGGCCACCAGCCCGATCGAGGCGAAGCTCGCGCCGAGCGTGCCGAGATAGAGCCACCGGGCCCGGCTCGCGCCGAGCCGGACCGCGAGTGTGCGCTTGGCCACCGCCGCGTCGCCGGCGATGTCGCGCAGGTTGTTCGACTCGAGGAGGGACACCGACAGGAGCCCGACCGGGACCGAGGCCGCGATCGCGGCCGAGGTCAGCCGCCCGTGCTGCACGTAGGCCGAACCGGCCGTGGCTATGAGGCCGAAGAACACGAACACGAACACCTCGCCCAGGCCGAGGTAGCCGTAGGGCTTCGGGCCACCGGTGTACAGCCACCCGGCAACGAAGCAGGCCAGCCCGACCGGGATCAACCACCAGCTGACCGAGGCCGCCAGCGCGATCCCCGCCGCTGCGGCCACCCCGAACGCGGCGAACGACGCCGCGCGGACCTGGCCCGGGCGGGCCAGGCCCGACGAGGTCAACCGGATCGGGCCGACCCTGTCGGTGTCCGAGCCCCGGACACCATCGGAGTAGTCGTTGGCGTAGTTGGTCCCGACCTGGATGGCCAGCGCCACGATGGCTGCGCACGCGGCACGCCACCAGACGATCCCACCAGAGGGTCCGAGCCGGCCGACGACGGTGCCGACGGCGACCGGGACGACCGCGGCGGCGAACGTGCGCGGGCGGGCGCCGACGATCCAACGACGAACACCGCCGATCGCTGGCGTGCCGGCGCTGGCCGACACGCCCGTCACGGCCGACGCGGGAACCGCGAGAAGTCCGGAGGTCGCCGCTCCACGTACGCGTTGCGCCCCTCTTGGCCCTCCTCGGACATGTAGAAGAGCATCGTGGCGTCGCCGGCCAGCTGCTGGATGCCGGCGAGCCCGTCGTCGGCGGCGTTGAACCCGGCCTTCAGCATCCGGAGCGCGATGGGCGACAACGAAAGCATGCGCCGGCACCACGCGACCGTCTCGGCCTCGAGGTCGGCGAGCGGGACGACTGTGTTGACGAGCCCCCAGTCGAGCGCCTCCCGGGCGTCGTACTGGCGGCACAGGAACCAGATCTCCTTGGCCCGCTTCAACCCGATCGTCCGGGCCAACAGCCCCGAGCCGTAGCCGCCATCGAAACTGCCGACCATCGGCCCGGTCTGGCCGAAACGGGCATTGTCCGCGGCGATGGTCAGGTCGCAGACGAGATGCAGGACGTGGCCGCCGCCGATCGCGTACCCGGCCACGCTGGCCACCACCGGCTTCGGGATCCGCCGGATCAGGATCTGGAGGTCCAAGACGTTGAGCCGCCCGATCCCCCGCTGCGCCACCTCGTCGTCGCCGATGTAGCCGTCGTTGCCCCGGATCCGCTGGTCGCCGCCCGAACAGAAGGCGTCGGGACCCTCGCCGGTCAGGATGATCGTGCCGACATCGGGATCGTCGCGCGCCGCGGTGAAGGCCTGGCTCAGCTCCTGGAGCGTCTGGGGCCGGAACGCGTTGTGGACCTCGGGCCGACAGATGGTGATCTTGGACATCCCGTCGGCGACCTCGAAACGGATGTCCCGGAAGTCGGCGACGGTTTTCCAGACCGGGAGGGGAAGCGACCGCAGCTCGTCAAGGGGGTCCGGCCGCACCCGGCCGCTTGTTGCATGAGGCTCGGCCACGCCGACCTACGCTACCCGGCGGATGCCGGAGCTCGTTGCCCTCGACCTCGACGGCGGGCGGCCGTTCATCGACGCGTTGGTCCAGGTCTGGGGCCGCGGGGACGCCGTTTGCGTCCTCGACCGGCGCCTGGCGCCCCCCGCAGCGGCCGAACTCATAACGACGTTGCGACCCGGGTCGGTCATCGACGCTGCGGGTGAGAGACAGCTGACCGGAGGGACCGGCGTGGAGGTCGGTGACGCCCTCGTCGTCGCCACCTCGGGATCGCTCGGCAACCGGCGGGCGGCCGTGCTCACCCACCAGGCGGTGGTGGCGTCGGCCCGGGCCACATCCCGGGCCGCCGGGGTCGACCCGGTCGCCCACACCTGGCTGTGTTGCCTGCCCCTGACCCATATCGGCGGGCTGTCGGTGGTCACCCGGTCGGTCCTCACGGCGACACCCGTCGTCGTCCTTCCGAGTTTCGACGCCTCGGTCGTCGAAAGCATGGGCAGGCGCGGCACGGCCACCCACGTGTCCCTGGTCCCGACCGCCCTCGGCCGGCTCGACCCGTCGGTGTTCACGAGGATCGTGCTCGGCGGCGCGGCCCCACCGGAACGGCTCCCGTCCAACGTGATGACCACCTACGGGCTCACCGAGACCGGGTCGGGCGTCGTCTACGACGGCCGACCCCTCGAGGGTGTGGAGGTCGCGTTCGGTGCGGGCGGCGCCGACGGCGGCGCGGAGGGCGAGATCCTGCTGCGATGCCCCATGCAGCTCCGGGCCTACCGGGACGGCTCCGATCCGACCGTCCCTGGTCCCGATGGCCGCGGGGGGTGGCTGGCCACCGGCGACGCCGGCCGGCTCGACACGGCCGGCCGGCTCGTCGTCGACGGGCGCATGGCCGAGGTCGTCACGACCGGGGCCGAGAAGGTGTGGCCAACGTCGGTCGAGGCGGTGCTCTCGGCGCACCCGAAGGTCGCCGAGGTGGCGGTCTGGAAGCGCCCCGACCCCGAGTGGGGCGAACGAGTGGTGGCCTGGGTCGTCCCGGTGGATGCCGGTGACCCCCCCACGCTCGGTGAGCTGGCCGGGCTGGTCGGGGACCACCTGGCCAGATGGGCCGCCCCGAAGGAGGTGGTGATCGTGGACGCGCTCCCCCACACTGCGTCGGGGAAGGTCCGCCGCACCACCCTGGCCTGAGACGGGGCCCGCCATCGGCCACCCATAGGCTCGACGCGTGAACCGACTGGGTGACGAGACGAGCCCGTACCTGCGCCAGCACGCCGACAACCCGGTCGATTGGTACCCGTGGGGCGAGGAGGCCCTAACCCGGGCCACGGCGGAGGACAAGCCGCTGTTTGTGTCGGTCGGCTACGCGGCGTGCCACTGGTGCCACGTCATGGCGCACGAGTCCTTCGAGGACGACGAGATCGCGGCGCTCCTCGCCGAGTCGTTCGTCTCGATCAAGATCGACCGCGAGGAGCGACCCGACCTCGACGCCATCTACATGGCCGCGGTCCTGGCCCAGAACGGCTCGGGCGGCTGGCCGATGACGGTGTTCTGCACCCCCGACGGGAGGCCGTTCTTCGCCGGCACCTACTTCCCGAGAAGCGATCGAGGGGGGTATCCCGGATTCGGGCGGGTCGTCACCGCGTTGGCCGACGCCTGGAAGACCCAGCGCGACACCGTCGAGCGCCAGGCCGACTCGTTGGTCATCGCCGTCGAGCAGCAGGTCACCCTGGCCGACGAGCTCGCGCCCGGCCCGTCGGAGCACGCGCCGGAGTTCGGCGCGCTGCTGCACCGGGTCGTCGAGCAGCTGTCGAAGACGTTCGACCGCGAGTGGGGGGGCTTCGGCGGGGCACCGAAATTCCCCCGGCCGACCCTCATCGAGCTCTGCCTCCGGCACTACGCGAGGACCGGCGACGAGCGCTCGCTCACGATGGCCACCACCACCCTCGATGCGATGGCCGCCGGCGGCATGTACGACCACCTCGCCGGCGGCTTCGCCCGGTACTCGACGGATCGCGAATGGTTGGTCCCCCACTTCGAGAAGATGCTCACCGACCAGGCCCTGCTCGCCCGGGCCTACCTGCACGCCTGGCAGCTCACGGGTCGCGCCGACTACCTGGTCGTCGTGACCGAGACCATCGACGCCATGCTGTCGGACCTCCGGGCTCCCTCGGGCGGGCTGTGCTCGTCGATCGACGCCGATGCGGGCGGCGTCGAGGGCAGCCACGCCACCTTCACCAGGGCCGAGGTCGCAACGATCCTCGAGGCCGCCGGGCTGGGCGCCTCGACCGATGCCGCCTGCACCTTCTACGGCGTGACCGAGCGCGCGAACTGGGAATCGACAAACGTGCTCCGCCGTCCACTCGGTGCGCCGCTCGCGGTCCCGCCCGAGCTCGAGGCGGCCCGGGCGGCGTTGCTTGGCGCCCGGCTGACCCGCCCGCAGCCCGGTGTGGACGACAAGGTGCTCACGGAGTGGAACGCGATGGCCGTGTCCACCCTCGCCGAGGCCGCCGCGGCCACCGGGTCAACGGTGTGGGCCGATGCGGCCGAGGAGATCGCCGAGCTCCTCTTCGCACGGCTCCGGCGTCACGACGGGCGCTGGTTGCGCAGCCTCCAGGGCGACGATGCCCGGCACCTCGCGTTGGCCGCCGACTACGCGTGGATCGTCGACGCGGCGACGCGTCTCGGCGAGCTCACCGGTCGCGCGCGCTGGACGACGCGGGCGGGCGAGGCTGCGCGGGCGTTGCTGGATCTGTTCGGCTCCGACGGTGCCGACGGCGTGCTGTTCACCACCGGCAAGGACGCCGACCCCCTGATCGTGCGGCCGAAGGACCTCTTGGACGGCGCGCTTCCGTCTGCGAACGCGGTCGCGGTCAATGCGTTGGCGCGGCTCGGCACCCTGACCGGCGACGAGCGCCTGATCGCGGTCGCGACGCAGATCGTGCGGGCCGTGTCGGGGCTGATCGAGTCGAACCCGGTGGCGTTCGCCGACCTGGTCGCCGCGACGTCGGTGCTCGGCGACCCGGTCGAGATAGTCGTGACCGGGGATCGGCCGGACCTCCGAGACGTCGTCCGGTCCCGATGGCTCCCGGGCGCGGTGCTGGCCTGGGGAGAGCCGACCGACTCGCCGCTCTGGGAAAGTCGCAGCAAGGACGCCGCGTACGTGTGTCGGCACTATGCGTGTCTCATTCCGGCGAGGGACACCGCTACGCTCGAAGCGCAACTGCCGGACTCAGGGAGCTGACAGATTGGTTTGGGCGCGGTTCGGGCGACCAATGATGACCGGGGAGTTAGAGCCACCACACCCTGGGGGTGCCGGCGGGAGGACAACGCCGGTTCTTCGTCCGCCGCTCACCGACCGTGCCGACCTGGGCGGCGGCTCCGAACTCTCCTTGCTCGTCCTCGCGTGCTCCGAAGAGGACACCACCGCGATAGATCTCGCCTCGGGAGCGCTCATTCGCCTGCGCGTCCCGTGGCCGGTGGGTCACGAGCCCGACCTCACCCTGTTCGACCTCGTCGACGTGCGGCTCGCCGAGGACCCCGAGACCGACGACCTGGCCCAGCCGGAGGCGGCAACCACAGCGGAGCTCCCCCGACATGTCGGGAGGTTGCGAGCGCGACGGGCGCGACGACGCCTGCGTGCGCTGGCCGCCCGGCCCGACGGCCCGCTGCTCGGGTTCCCCGGCGCGTCGGCGCCCTACTGGGAGTTCCGAGGACAGCGCCCGTCGGCGACCCTCATCGTCCCGACGCGCGGCCCGCAGTTCATCCGGCGGGCCGACCAGGGCTCGACGTGGGTCCGCTTCGGATGGGAACGCGACGACGTCTGGCTCCCCGTCGAGTCAGCGGACGCGACCAGAGCGCTCGACGCGGCGCGGCGGGATCGTCTCTCGGGCAAGGCACTGGCGACCGCACTCGGGTTCCGGCCCCACTACCTGCTCGTCTCGCTCACCCAGCCGCGCGACGGCCACTGCTACAAGGTGTGCACCGCGGTGTTGCCCCGGGGCTGACCCGGAGCCGGATCAGCGGGCGAGGCGGCCGGCGGCCAGGTCCTCGGCCATCGCCCAGCCGAACGCGACCAGCCGGTCGCCCCGCTTGACGTTGACCGACTTGAACATGGCCTCGAGCTCCTCGCCCGGCTGCGCCTTGGGCGACTCGAAGTCGAGCCCCCCGACGAGCGAGCCGGTCCCCTTGGCCACGAACGTTCGGTCGTCGAGGCGGTTCTCGGCGCCGAAGCGCTTGGCCAGGCGGCGGGCCCAGGCCCGCTCCTCGCCGCTCGGCCGGTGGTCGAGCCGGGGCACGACGTCGGACAGCTTGGCGAACGCCTTGAAACCGTCGGCACCGAGGAGACGCGTGCCGAGCAGGACGTCCTCGTCGGGGAAGGCGAGCAGGGCCCGGCGGTACTGATCGGACATCATGGCCTTCAGTGCTGCGTCGGCCTTGGACGTCCGGTCGGTCGCGGCCAGGCCCACCAGGAGCGACGGGGTCCCGCCGATCCGCTCCAACGTGCAGAACGAGAACCCCCGGAGTTTCGATCCCTCGCGGACCTGGGTGACCAGCACCCACTCCTCACGCTGCTTGGAGACGAACCCGATGTCGAACGAAACTTCCCGCTCGGCGGACAGGTCGGCCATCTCGACGAGCTCGGTGTCGCTGAGCGAGGTGGTGTCCTTCGTGCTTGCTGCCATGGCCATTTGGCAATTCTACGGGATGCTGTGACCACGGCCCAACCGAAACCCGGCCGGGACGCCCTCGAGCGCTGCTCAGGCGGCCACGATGGCGTTCACGCCGAGCAGGGTCTTCAGCTCCCCGACCAGGCCATTCTGGCTGTCGACGTTGAACTCGGGCGGCAGCCGGAGCACCTTTGCGCCCACGTGGAGGAGGACCGGGGACTTTCCCGGGTGGTCCCGGAGGACCCCCTTCAGGCGGTCGACCTTGTCCTCGGTCAGCTGGCCGAGCGGGAGCGCGATCCGCAGCTCCTGGGCCCCGCCGGTGCCGAGGTCGGGCCGGCGGACCTCCATGCACACGATCTTGGGCGTCTCGTCGCGCAGGTCGAGGCGCCCCCGGATGACCACGATGGCGTCGTTCTCGAGCAGGGTCCCGTAGTCGGTCATGACCCGGGGGAAGACGAACACCTCCATCGAGGCCTCGAGGTCTTCGAGGACGAACCGGCCCATCAGCTCGCCCTTCTTCGTGTACTGGCGCTTGAGGTCGGTGACCACGCCGCCGATCGAGCGGACCACGCCCTCGGCCATCGGGCCGCCGCCGGCCTCCAGTCCGGCGTCGCGCAGCTCGGCAAGCGAGCAGTCGGTGTGCCGGCTGAGCGAGCCCTCGAGCCCGCGCAGCGGGTGGTCACTCACATAGAGGCCGAGCATCTCTTTTTCGAACACAAGGCGCTGGGTCTTGTCGAACTCCCGGTCCGGGACCGGCACCCGGGTGCCCTCCCAGTTGCCTCCCCCGTCGGCGGCCTCCTCGGTGCTGGCGATGGAGGAGAACAAGGTGGCGATGCCGAGGTCGAGTTCCTTGCGCCGTTCGATCGTCCGGTCGACGATCTCTTCGAGCACCAGCCACAGGCCCTGGCGCGGGTGCCCGAGCGAGTCGAACGCCCCGGCCTTGGCCAGCGACTCCATCGTGCGCTTGTTGAGCACGATCGGGTCGACGCGGCGGCAGAAGTCGTAGATGTCGGCGAAGGGCCCACCAGCATCGCGCTCGGTGACGATCCGCTCGACGAGGCTCTCGCCGACGTTGCGCACCGCGGCCAGGCCGAACACGATCCCGGGTGACTCATCGTCGCGCTTCGGTGCGAATTCGGATACCGAGCGGTTGACGTCGGGGACCGCGACCTCGATCCCGAGCGTGCGGCACTCGGCGAGATAGACGGCCGTGCGGTCCTTGTCGTCCTTCACGCTCGTCAAGAGCGCGCTCAGGTACTCGACCGGGTAGTGCGCCTTCAGCCAGGCGGTCTGATAGGCCACGAGCCCGTATCCGTACGCGTGGGCCTTGGCGAACGCGTAGTCGGCGAATGGCTCGATGATGTCGAAGAGTTGGGTCCCGAGCTTCTCGTCGTAGCCGGTGCTGACACACCCCTCGACGAACTTCTCGCGTTCCTTGGCCATCATCGACCGGATCTTCTTGCCGCAGGCCTTGCGCAGGTTGTCCGCCTCGACGAGCGAGTAGCCCGCAAACTTCTGGGCCACCCGCATGACCGACTCCTGGTAGATCATCAACCCGTAGGTATCGGCGAGCAGCGCCTCCATGTCGGCATGCAGGTATGTGATCGGCTTGCGGGCGTTTTTTCGGTCCGCGTAGTCGTTGTGCATGTTGGCCGCCATCGGGCCCGGCCGGTAGAGGGCGACCAGGGCGGCCACGTCGTCGAAGGTCGTCGGGATGAGGGAGCGCAGCAGGGAACGCATGGGGCCGCCCTCCAGTTGGAAGACCCCGATGCTGGCCCCGCGTTGGAGCATCGCGAACGTCGGCTCGTCGTCGAGGGCCACGTTGTCGATGTCGAGGCGCTCGCCCGTGGCCGCCTCGATCACGTCGAGGGTGCGCTCGATCACCGACAGGTTCCGCAGGCCGAGGAAGTCCATCTTCAAGAGCCCGAGATCGGACACCCCGTGCATCTCGTATTGGGTGACGATCGGGGCGAGGGACGGATCGGATCCCGGCTCCGGCTTGCGCTGGATGGGGAGGTGCTCGGTCAACGCATCGTGGGTGATGACCACCGCGGCGGCGTGTATGCCGTCCTGGCGCCGGAGGCCCTCGAGGCCCCTCGCGACGTCCATGACGCGCTTGGCGTCGGGGTCGGTCTCGTACATCTGGCGCAGCTCGCCGGCCGCCTTGTACCCGTCCGAGAATCCCGGGGTGTTGTCCAGGCACGCATGGAGAGGCGTGTCCCGCCCCATGACCAGCGGGGGCATCGCCTTCGCGATCTTGTCGCCGACCATGTAGGGCAGCCCGAGCACCCGGGCCGCGTCGCGCACCGCTGCCCGCGCCTTGATGGTGGAGAAGGTCACGACCTGGGCCACGTGGTCCCAGCCGTAGCGCTCCGTCGCGTAGCGGATCATCTCGGAGCGATAGCGCTCATCGAAGTCCATGTCGATGTCGGGCATCTCCTGGCGGCCCGGGTTGAGGAACCGTTCGAAGATGAGCTCGTGCCGGATCGGGTCGATGTCCACGACGCGCAGGCAGTAGGCGACACAGCTCCCGGCCGAGGAACCGCGACCGGGCCCGACCCTGATGTTCGACTTCCGCGCGTGGTCGATGAGATCCCAGACGACCAGGAAGTACGCGGAGAAGCCCATCGACTCGATGACGCCAAGCTCGTAGTCCAGCCGCTCCACGACGTTTTTCGGCAACGGGGAGCCGTAGCGCGCCTCGGCGCCGGCGAAGCTCAGGCTCCGGAGGTAGGCGTTGGCACGTTCCTCATAGGTCGCCCCGGTGAATTCCTCCGGCACCGGGAACTCGGGGAGCTTCGGGTTGCCGAATTCGATCTCGACGTTGGCGCGTCGCGCGATCAACAGCGTGTTGTCGCATGCCTCCTCGACCTCGCGGAAGAGGTGGCGCATCTCCGCGGCGCTCTTCAGGTAATGCTCGCTGCCCTCGAACTTGAAACGCTTGGGGTCGCTGACCAACGCCCCGGTCTGCACACACAACAGCGCGTCGTGGGTCTCGGCATCGTCGCGCCCGCAGTAGTGGCTGTCGTTCGTGGCGAGGAGCGGGGCCCCGATGCGTCGAGCGATCTCGACGAGCTGGGGGTTGGTCTGGCGTTGGGCCGCCAACCCGTGGTCCTGGAGCTCGACGAACATGTTGTCGCGCCCGAAGATGTCCTGGAGTCGAGCAGCCCGCGCCTCCGCCCCGGCCACGTCGCCGGCCAGCAGCGCCTGGAGGACCACGCCGCCGAGGCAACCGGTCGTCGCTATGAGCCCCTCGTGGTAGCGCGCGAGCAACTCCCAGTCGACGCGGGGCTTGTAGTAGTAGCCCTCGAGGTACGCGGCCGACGAGAGCTTCATGAGGTTCGAGTACCCGGCGTTGGTCTCGGCCAGCAGGGTCAGGTGGTAGTAGAGCTTCTGGCCGCCCTCGACGTCACCGCCGGTGTCGTCGACCTTGCCCCGGCGGACCGGCCGCTCGTGTCGGGAGTCGCCGGCCATGTACGCCTCGGTCCCGATGACCGGGTTGATCCCGTTCGAACGGCAGGCCCGGTAGAAGTCGAGGACCCCGTACATGTTGCCGTGGTCGGTTATCCCGAGCGCTGGCTGCCGATCGGCCTTGGCCGCCGCCACCAGGTCGTCGACCCGTGCGGCTCCATCGAGCATCGAGAACTCGGTGTGGGTGTGCAAGTGGGCGAACGACGAGCCCTCAGCCAACTCCCCCACGCCCTCCGTCTCTCTGTCCACAGGTTTGCATCCACACCCTGTGGACGAACTACAAGGATGTTGTTCTCGGCTCCGACCATAGCCGCTCGGTCAGACCGGCCTCTGGCTGTTGGGGGTCCGGCCGGCGTCTCGGCTCGCTCAGAGGTATGCGCCGGGCCGGTCGTCTCCGGGCAGCCGCGCGGAGGGGAGTCCCCGCTGGCGCATCTCGTCGAGCTGGGCCCGCGCGGCCAGCTGCTGGGCCATGAGTGCGGCCTGGATGCCGTGGAAGAGCCCCTCGAGCCACCCGACCAACTGGGCCTGGGCCACCCGGAGCTCTGCTTCCGAGGGGACCCGGTCCTTGTCGAAGGGGATGGTCATCGACTCGAGCTCGGCGGCCAGATCCGGAGAGAGGGTCGTGGCCAGCTCACGCACCGACTGCTCGTAGATCTCCCGCAACCGGGCTCGACCGGCCTCGTCGAGCGGCGCCTGGCGGACTTCCTCCAGCAGTTGCTTCACCATAGAGCCGATCCGCATGACCTTGGCCGGCTTCTCGATGGTCTCACCCCCCGCCACCTGCAGGGCGCCGTCTGGGTCCGCTGCCGGGATGACCTCATCGGGTGCGACTACCACGGGGTTCTCATCGAAGCGCGATTCGGACATCCACTGATCATGCCAAAGGCAGGCTGCGGCGATGTTCGATCCGGTCGGTCAGTGTCGGACCCTCTCGGTTTCCCCGCTACGGCGCTCCCGGGGTCCAACCGAGACGGTCCGATTGGCGGATTGCAGTGCCCCGACCAGGGTTCGGCCGAGAAAACGGCACAAACCGGGTGTCGGGCCAGGTGACCGGTAACATCGAGCGACGTGAAGGTCTCCACCCGAGGCGACTATGCGAGCCGGGCCCTGCTCTCGTTGGCGCTCCATGACTCGCCGGCGATCCCCACCTCGGTGCGCGACATCGCGGAGAGGACCGGGCTCCCCCAGCCCTACCTCGAGCAGATCCTGCTGGCGCTGAAGGGGGCCGGGCTGGTCCGCTCGAAGCGCGGCGTCGGTGGCGGCTACGTGCTGGCCCGCCCGCCCGAGTCCATCACGCTCGCCCAGATCGTGTCGGCCGTCGACGGCCCGATCGTGGCCGGGGAGTTCGGCGAGCCCCATGCCGACGGGGCATGCAACCACGAGGGACAATGCGTTCTGCTGGCCTTCTGGGCCGAGGTCGGCGAGAAGATGCGTGACCACCTGTCTTCGTTCACCCTCGCCGACATGGTGAGCAAGGCCGAGGGAAACGGCGCCAAGGCGCCGACCGTCCCCGACGACCTGGCGGCCCGGGTCAGTCGAACGATGGCTCGTTCCAGCGCTCGATAACCGGCACCTCGCGCTCCCAACCGAGCTCGCCGATCCCGCACGCTCCGAGGGCGAGCATCCGCCCCCCCATCGGCGGCAACCCGATCCAGCGCGCCGCCAGCACCCGCAGGATGTGGCCGTGGGCGAAGCACAGCGTGTCCCCGGTCTCCGCGCGGGCCCGCTCGATGACCCGGTCGGCCCTGCGCCCGACGGACGCCGCCGTCTCCCCACCCGGGACGCCGTCGGCCCACAGCGTCCAGCCGGGCCGCTCCCCGCGGATGTCGTGGGTGGTCCGGCCGTCGTAGTCCCCGTAGTCCCACTCGAGCAGGTCCTCAGTCGGCACCGCTCGATCGGCGAACCCGGCCAAGGCGCACGTCTCGGCGGCCCGGGAGAGCGGGCTCACGAGGACGAGGCTGAAGCTCCTGGTCGCGAGCGCACCGGCCAGCGATCGGGCCTGCTCACGGCCGTGGTCGTCCAACGGGATGTCGATGCGACCGGTATGGCGGCCCTCCTCGCTCCATTCGGTCTCCCCGTGGCGGATGACCACGAGTTTGCCCAGCTGGGGCTCCGGGTAGGAACTCACACGATCACAACACCACGGGCCCGAGACACCCGCAACTCGGCGACGAGGACCGGGTTCCCAGCTCGGAGGGGCTCTTCGGGCGGAATGCACAGCCCCCCACCGGCGTTGAAAGATCCGTGAAAGGTCGCATCGGAAGACAGAACTGTCACAGCCCTGGCGGAGGATCGCGGGGGCGACAAGACCCCGGGATCGACCAAAGGACCATGCAAACCCAAGACGGTGATCGGCGATGAGCCCCCAGAGCGCACCCGTAACTGACAGCCTCGGATTGTTTCTGCACGATCTCGAGCAGCACCCGATGCCCGACTACGACGGGCAGCTGGTGCTGGCCAAGCGCGTCGCCGAGGGCGACGAGGAGGCCAAGCGCGAGATGGTGGCGGCGAACCTTCGTCTCGTCGTCCACTGGGCCCGGCGCTACAAGGACCGCGGCGTGGACATGACCGACCTGGTCCAGGAGGGCACGTTCGGTTTGATCCGGGCGGTCGAGAAGTTCGACTGGGAGCGCGGCTTCCGTTTCTCGACCTACGCGACATGGTGGATCCGCCAGGCCCTGCAGCGGGCCGTGCAGCAACACGGCCGGATCATCCGCCTGCCTCTCGAGGTCGGCGAACGGCTCCAGCGTCTCGACGGCGTCACCGCCGAGCTGACGAGCCAGCTTGGGCGCACGCCGACCACCGCCGAGCTCGACGAGGCCACCGGAATGACCGCGGCCGAACGTGAGTCGCTCGAGGGCGCTGCCCGTGTCTCGGCGAGCCTCGACCAGCCGGCCGGGGTCGACTCGACCACATCGCTCGGCGACCTGGTGGCCCCGGACGCGTCGAACTGGACCGAGGACGTCGACCAGCTCTTGGTGTTCGAGAAGATCCGCAATGCCATCGACCGGCTGCCGGCCCTCCAGCGAGACGTGCTGAGGTTGCGCTTCGGCTTCGACGGGGATTCGCCGGCGTCGCTGCAGGTGACCGCCGAGCGTCTCGGCGTCGGGGTGCGGCGGGTCCGTCGGGCCGAAGAGGATGGGCTTGCGGCCCTCATGAGCGATCAGGACGTCGTCGGGGCCCATCAGGCCGCCTGAGGCATTCCGCCTCAGACGAGATCCGGCGCCTCCGGCAGGAGCGCCGCGAGGTCGGCTGGCAACGGCGACCGGAACGTGACCCGTTGACGATCCCCCGGGTGGTCGA
The DNA here is from genome assembly GCA_003161255.1 of Acidimicrobiaceae bacterium. GTDB lineage: Bacteria > Actinomycetota > Acidimicrobiia > Acidimicrobiales > RAAP-2 > Palsa-461. Next base: position 24,168 of record PMOQ01000028.1, read on the forward strand.
ACGCCAGCTCGAACGCATGCAGGAAGAACCGCCCCGGCGCCAGTTCGTCGGGGCGGTTTGACGCCTGCCCCTTCCCGTAGCGGGAGTCCCCCACCACGGCGTGGCCGATGGCGGCCATGTGCACTCGGACCTGGTGGGTCCGGCCGGTCTCGAGCGTCGCGATGACGAGCGTCGCCGGGAACGGTTCCTCGACCCGGGCCACCACCTCATAGCCGGTGCGGGCGTCGCGCCCGGCCGACGACACGGTCATGAGCGTCGGTTGCCGGCTCGACCGACCGACGGGGGCGTCGATCAGCCCCCGGTCGTCGGCGACGTGCCCGTGTACCAGCGCCACGTACCGGCGGGCCGCGGTGTGCTCCGCCATCTGAGCGGCGAGCGACCGCACGGCCCGGGGCGTCCGCGCCACCACCAGCAGTCCCGACGTGCCGCGATCGAGCCGATGCACGATGCCCGGGCGGTCCGGCTCGCTGTCGCCGGTCGCGACGAGGCGGGCCACGTCCGGGAACCGGGCCAGGATCCCGCCGACCAGCGTCCCGGCCCGACGGCCGGCCCCGGGGTGGACGACCACATCCCACGGCTTGTCCACCACCACGACATCGTCGTCGGAGAACACCACGTCGAAGGCAACGTCCGGCTCGGCCCGGACCGGAACCAGCACGGACCCGGGGTCATCGACGCGGAGCGCGGCACCCGAGCGGAGCGCGGCGCTCCGGCGGGTCTGGACGCCACCGTCGACACGCACCCGTCCGTCCGCGATCAACCGGGCCGCCTCGGCGCGCGACAACCCGGTCAGGAAGGACACGGCCCGGTCGAGCCGGACCCCGTCGAGCATCGTCGGCACCTCGAGGTCGAGCGAGCCGGGGCCCCCGACCGTCATGACCGCTCGGCGGGATGCGCCCGGCGCAGGGAGCGCACGATCAAGAGAATCGCGCCGATGGTGACGCACGAGTCGGCGACGTTGAAGGTCGGCCAGTGCGTGAGCGTGATGAAGTCCACGACCGAGCCGTGGTGGCCCCGAAAGAGGCGATCCGCCAGGTTGCCGAGCGCGCCACCGAGGATGAGCCCGAGCGCGACCGACATTCCCGTCGACGAGCTCCGGGCGGCGATGAACCCGAGCAGGGCGCTGACCGCCAGCGCCACGACGACGATCACGGCCGTCGACCCGGTAAAGAGGCTGAACGCGGCCCCGGAGTTGAACGTGAGGCTGAGCCCGAACGGCCCGAAGAGGTGCCTCGGCTGGCCGAGGTGAGCGAGCGCGATCGACTTGGTGACCTGATCGAGCGCGACGACGACCGCAGCAATCAAGAACGTCGTTGCCAGGCGGCGGCCGGTCCCCCGTCGCCCCGCGAGCCGGGGGGCCCGAGCGTCCTCGCGGTCGCTCAGCGCCGCGACAGGCCCCCGCTCTTGCAGGCGACGCAGAGACGGGCGTAGGCGAGCGCGCGCAGCCTGGCCTTCATGATCGGCTGGTGGCAGCGCTCGCAGGCCCCGTAGGTCTTCCTCGTGACCCGGACGAGCGCGTCCTCGATCTCCTCGACCGCCAACGATGCCTGCGCGGACAGGGCCAGATCGCGTTCGCGGTCGACGGTCACCGTTCCGCCCTCGCCGGACTCCTCGTCGAACTGGACGTCGCCCGGCTCCCGCTCATGGGCGAGGGAGTCGGCCTCTGCCTTCAGCATGTTCGCCTGCTCCTGGTAGACGTCCTTTTCGGCCAACAGGATGAGGCGCTGCTCCTCCAAAAACTTGGTGTCGCTCGCGTACGGGCCGACCGTCGAGCGGGGCCGCGGAGCGGCCTTCTTGGACGGCACCTTGACCGGTGCCGCCTCCTTGGCCGCGACGATCTTCGGAGCCGGTGCCTTCTTCGCCGGGACCTGCGCGACCGGGGCCTTCTTGGCGGCAACGGCCTTCTTGGCCGGTGCCTTCTGCGCGGGGACGGCCTTCTTGGCCGGCGCCTTCTTGACCGGGGCCTTGGTGGCCTTCTTGGCCGGCGCCTTCTTGACCGGTGCCTTCTTCGGGGGGACTGCCTTCTTGGCCGGAGTCTTCTTGACCGGGGCCTTGGTGGCCTTCTTGGCCGCGGCCTTGGTGGTCTTGCCCTTCGCCGCCGTTCTCGAGCCGGTACTCGAGGCCTTGCTGGCTGGGGTCATCTGCTCCTCCTCTGCGGCCAAAGGCCGGCGAATGGCACCCCCAATGGCGGACAACCAGGCGACCGGGAGGCGGTGACGATACTGGAACGCCTCAAGGGAGGCAAAACTTCCCGGGAGACGTGATTGGGGGCGCGATCTCGCTCGCGACGCTGCGAACTGCGATGTTCTGGCGGATCAGCCCCTGCCGTCGGGCGGGACGGTGGCGTTCTGGCCCCGCATATCGAGCACCTGAGCCACGTTCTGGTCGTCATCGAGCTCTTCGACGCCGTCGTCGAAATCGTCGGCACCCTGACCCGATGCATCACCGGTCCCGAGCCTTCCGGCCGCCTCGGCCCGGGCGCTCTCGACGGCCCGGGGGCGCATGGCCATGAGGGATTCGGCGGGTTGGACGTTCTCCTCGATCCACTTCAGGACCTCCGAGAGCATCGCCCGCAGCCGGGTGCGCTCGGATTCCAGGTGGCGGGCCATGTTCTCGACGTCCGTGGCCAGCTGGGCCCGGGCACCCTCGAGCCGGCTCACCTCGTCGCGGAGGCGCTGCTGGGAGTCGGTGACGAGCTGCCTGGCCTCGTCTTCGGCGCGCGTGATGAGTGAGTGGGCGCGGTCCTCCGCCTGGACGACGACCCGCGTCGCCTCGGCCTCGCTCTCCCGCTTGGTCTGCTCGACGAAACGCTGGGCCAACAGGAGCGTCTGCTGCAGCGAGTCGTCGGGGATGACGGGCGCCGTTGCTACCGGGGCCGCCTCGGCCGCCATCGGTGCCGCCGCCACCACAGCCGGCGGGGGCCCGGAGGCCTCGAGCTGTGCGATCCGTTCGCTGGCCTGCCGCAAGCGCTCAACGGTCTGACGCAACTGCTCCTGGAGACGCTCGGCCTCCACCGCCGCCTTTTCGAGGTACTCGTCGACCTCGTCGACGTTGTAACCCTTCAGCCCGAGTCGGAACTCGACCGTGCGCAGGGTTTCGAGGATCGGCTGCTGGGGGATTTGGCCGCTATCCATAGGCCCGAGAGTCTACCGCTCCTCTCCGACCGCGCCCTGGGCCGAACCGCGCACGAAAAGACCTGGTCAACTCCGCAGCAGCGGGATGACGACGATCTGCGCCACCAGGATGACCACCATGATGGACAGGTCGATCGAGGCGCCCCCGGCCCGCACCGGGGGCAGCAGCCGGCGGAGCGGACGCAGCACCGGTTCGGTCACCGCAGAGAGCACCCGCAGGACCGGTATCAGGGGCGAGCCAGGACGGACCGGGAACCAGCTCAACAGAGCTCGGACGATGAGCACCACGACGTAGACCTCGACCAGGCCCGCCAGGATGTGGAGGATCACCGGCTAATAGCGCCCGAAGTTCCGCTCCTGAAGGCGCTGACGTTCCTCGTCGGACACCTTCACGTTGCTCGGGGCGAGGAGGAAGACCTGGTCGGCGACCTTCTCCATCTCGCCGCTCAGCGCGTAGGTGACCCCGCTGCAGAAGTCGATCATCCGCCGCTGGAGGTCCCGCTCGGCCACCTGGAGATTGACGATCACCGGCCGGTTCGACTTCAGACAGTCGGCGATCTCCTTGGCGTCGCCGAACCGGGCCGGCGCCACCACCTTCGGCGTCGAGTCCGAGCTGACCGGGCGCACCGAGGGCGCGGCCTGGGGCCGGAGCGTCGGTGTGCCGGTGCCGTTCTCTCTCGGCAGCGCACGGATGCGGCCGGACGTGCCGGCGGGCGGCCGGGGGTCGCGAGGGGCCTCTTTGGACTGGTCAGGTTCGGGTGTGCGGGTCTCCAACCGGGCCACCGGGGTGAAGCCCTTGGAGCCACGTTCCTCGTAGTCGTCCTCGTAGTCGTCGTACTCGTCGTCGACCAAACCGAGGTAGACCATGGTTTTCTTCAGCAATGAGGGCACAGTCCACGTCTCCTTCGAGACAGCGTACCGCTCCGGCCTCGAAGCGACGGTTACCCCCGGTCGCGCTCCGGTCACCAAACACCACGCCTGACCGGCCAGTCAGGCCGGCCGGGCCGGCCGGTCCCCGAACAGCGCCCGGCCGACCCGGATCATCGTCGACCCCTCGGCGACGGCCAGCTCCAGGTCCTCGGTCATGCCCATGGATCGCACCGGCAAGCCCAGGTGGTCGGCCAATCCCCGGACGGCCCGGAACGCGGCCCGGGCCTCGTCGATCGGGCGGGGAGCCACCGCCATGAGCCCGGCGACGTCGAGCCCGAGGGACGTGAGCGAGCCGACGAGGGTGGGCACCGCGTCGGGCTCACAACCGGGCCGCCCGGCATCGGTCGAGAAGGCCACCTGGACGAGGACCGTCGCGCCGGGACGGGCCCGGGTGATGCGCTCACCATCGACCGCGCGCGACACCGATTGCCAGCAGTCGACGCGGCTGGCCAGCGCTCGGATCTTGTTGCCCTGCGGCCGGCCCAGGAAGTGCCACCGCAACCCCGGGGGGGCACGTCCGTCGAGGGCGGCCGACTTGGCTTCGAGCTCTTGTGCGTAGTTCTCGCCGACCTCGAGGAGCCCGACATCGCACGCGGCGAGCACCGCTTCGGGGCCAAACCCCTTGGTCACGGCGAGCACCGTCACGGACCCTGGATCGCCGCCGGCCCGTTCGATCCGGTCCTTGACCGCCGCGAGGCGCGCCGCGATGCCCGCGTCGAAGTCGGGATCCCGAACCTGGCTCACATCGTGCGGGCGTCCGGCGCCCGCTTCGCTGCGACCGCTCCCCTACCGGAGGAAGGAGGGAACGTCGAAGTCGTCGTCACCGAGCTCGATCTCTTCGTCCTCGCTGTCGGCGAAGATGTCGACCGGCGACGCGTTGCCCCGCGCGCCGAGCACGCTCGCACCGGAGTCCGAGCCCTTGCCACCCGAGCGGCTGACGCCCTCCCAGCGCTCGAAGCCGGCCGCGATGACCGTGACTTGGACCTCGTCGACCATGTTCTCGTCGATCACTGCGCCGAAGATGATGTTGGCGTCGGGGTGGGCGACCGAGTGGATGATCTCTGCGGCCTCGTTGACCTCGAACAGGCCGAGATCGGATCCACCGACGATGTTGAGGAGGATGCCGCGGGCGCCCTCGATCGACGCCTCGAGCAGCGGGCTCGTGATGGCGGCCCGGGCCGCGGTGACGGCCCGACCGTCACCGCTCGCGGTGCCGATGCCCATAATGGCCGTGCCGGCGTTGGCCATGATCATCTTCACGTCGGCGAAGTCGGTGTTGATGAGGCCGGGGACCGTGATGAGGTCGGTGATCCCGCGTACCCCCTGCAGCAACACCTCGTCGGCCATCTTGAACGCGTTGACCATCGACGTCTTGTCGTTGGACACGGTCAGCAGACGGTCGTTCGGGATGACGATGAGTGTGTCGACCTTCTCCTTCAGGACCTGGATGCCCTTCTCGGCCTGCATCGCGCGCGTGCGGCCCTCGAAGGTGAACGGCCGGGTGACCACGCCGATTGTCACCGCACCGAGCGCCTTCGCGATCTCGGCGACGACCGGCGCGCCGCCGGTCCCGGTGCCGCCGCCCTTGCCGGCGGTGATGAAGACCATGTCGGAGCCGGCCAGCGCCTCTTCGATCTCGCCGCGGTGCTCCTCGGCGGCCTGCCGGCCGATCTCGGGGTCGCTGCCTGCGCCAAGGCCGCGGGTCAAACTGCGGCCGATGTCGAGCTTCAGGTCGGCGTCGCTCATGAGCAGCGCCTGGGCGTCCGTGTTCATGGCGATGAACTCGACGTTGCGGAGCCCGGCGTCGATCATCCGGTTGACGGCGTTCACGCCGCCGCCCCCGACGCCCACGACCTTGATGACCGCGAGGTAGCTGCTCTGTGGGGAAATGCTCATGAGTTCTTGGGGTGCTGACGTGGTCCCTGGCTCCGTACCATGCGGTGGCCCCCCCTCGTAGGAGGGCCAGGATAGTTCACCGATCGCTCAATCGGCGCGATCTCAACCTCAGATCGAGGGTGAACGACGTGGAGCCAGCCGATCCAGGGTAGGCACGAGCCCCGGTCCGGTCAACTCCGGACCGTGCCTCGCGGCGCGCGCATCGATCTCTCAGGCCGCCGCGATCGGCGGTCACACCATGGTCTGGCCGGCGCTGACGTTGATCGCCTCGCCGGTGATCGCCGCCGCGTCCGGAGACAGCAACCACGCGATGGTCGCCGCAATCTCCTCGGCGCTCTGGAGCCGCCCGAGCGGGATCTCGCGCGCGATGAACGCCTTCAGCCCGTCGGGTCCTCCCACCAGCTGCTCGAACAGCCCGTTCGGGTTGATCAGGTCGGTGTCGACCGTCCCGGGGCAGACCGCGTTGACCGAGATACCGGACGGCCCGAGCTCGAGCGCCATGGTCTGGGTCAAGAGGATCACGCCGGCCTTGGCGGCGCAGTAGGCGCCGAGCATCGCGAACCCGCGCTTGCCAGCCTGGCTCGACACGTTGCAGATCCGGCCACCGACGCCGGCGGCCACCATCCGCGACGCGCAGGCGCGAGAGACAAGCCACGTCCCGACGACGTTGACGTCGAGGACATGGCGGAACTCGGCCTCGGGCAGCGTGATCAGCGGGCCCATGCCGAACCCGGGGCCGCTCCCGCCGGCCACGTTCGCGACCACGGTGATGGTGCCGAGCGTCTCGGTCGCCAGGTGGACCGCCGCGTCCACCTCGTCGCCGATCGAGACGTCCGCCCGGACGGCCACGGCCCGCCGGCCGAGCGCGGTGATCTCGTCCACAACCTGGTCGAGCTCGTCGCTCGTGGCCACGCCGTGGTCGGGCGCCGACTCGTACGGGCGCGCGATGTCGAGGCACGCGACGTCGGCGCCGGCCCGGGCCAGCGCCACCGCGGTGGCCCGGCCGATACCCCGGGGGCGGGCGGCGCCGGTGACCAGTGCGACCCGGCCGGCCAACTGGCCGTCGGTCACGCGGTCACCAGGATCTTGCAGTGCCGGTCCGGTTGGGCGAGATCCTCGAATGCGCCCCCTACCCCGTCGATCCCGACCTCACCGGTGATCATCGGTGCGACGTCGATCGCCCCCTCGGCGATGGCCGACAGGCTGTTCGAGAACTCGTCCAGGTCGTACGCGAGGACGAACTGGAGCGACAGCTCCTTCGAGATGCCCCAGATCGGTGTGACCTGGTCGTTGCCCATGCAGACCCCGACCACCACGATGCGGGACCTGGCCGGGGCCGAGCGCAGGGTCTCGTTGAGCATGCCGGGCACGCCGACGGCCTCAAAGACGACCAGCTGGCGTCCCCCGCCGTGCTCGCCCCAGGCGTCGTAGACGTCGGCACCGGACGCGTCGATGACGTGGTGGGCCCCCATGGCCGACGCCAGCGATCGGCGCATCGGCGAGAAGTCGACGGCCACGATCGGCTCGATGCCGCGCCGGCTGAGCGCCGCGATGACGGCCAAGCCCACCGGGCCGCAACCGATGACGAGCGCACCCTCGCCCGCGACGATCCCGGACTTGTTGACCGCGTGGAGGCCGACCGCCATGGGCTCGGTGAGCGCAGCTCGGCGCGCGTCGAGGCCGTTCGGCACGCTCATCACGAGCGGGGCCGACAGCAGCATGCGCTCGCTGTACCCACCCGGTAGGACGTTCGAGTAGGCGAGGTCCTGCACCCCGGTCGCGGTGATCATGACCGGGACCGAGGTGACGAGGGTCCCCGGCGCCGGCCCGGCCGTGTCCGGCCCGACCTCGAGCACCTCGGCCGCGAACTCGTGGCCCATGAAGACGTCCCTGGCCAGATCGGGGGCCGTGAGGCCGACGTCGGGCACACCGCGCATCGACCCCATCGTCTCGACCATGGTCGCCCCGTGCTTCGCGAAGTGCAGATCGGACCCGCAGATGCCGCACGCCTTCAGCTCGACCAGGACCTGGCCAAACGCGGCCGTCGGGTCCTCCACGTCGTCGCGGACGATCATCTTGCCGGCACGCAACACGGCCGAGCGCATCAGGCGCCCCCGCCGCTCGTCGACGCTGCCTTTTCCTCCGCGTGGGAGGTGATGGCCTGCAGGATCGCCTGCCCGGCCCGCCCGAACAGCTCGTCGCGCTTGGCCGCCGCCCAGTCGTGCGAGCCGCGGGGCGCACCCAGCTGCCCCTTGAAGTGCGGGATGACCTCCCGGGCGAACAACCGGTAGGAGCGCAGCGTCGCATCACGGTCGGCCCAGTCGTGGCCGAGCTGGAGGAACGTCCCGAACCCGCCCGACTGCTCGAGCAGCCCTTCGATGTAGGCGATGGCATCGTCGGGGGTCCCGATCACGATGTTGCCGCCCTCGGCGTAGCTCTCGACGAACGCCCGGGGGTCATCCCCGGTGTCGTTCACCTCGTAGCCGAGCGGGACGAAGCCGGCCGTGCCGAAGTAGTTCGAGAAGTCCTTCAGGCCGTGGGTGCACTCCTCCATCGCCTTGTCCTTCGTCTCGGCGATGTGCATGGCCCCGAGCACGCGCCAGCTGTCGCGGTCCGGCGGGGCGTGGCCGGCCACCGCGGCCTGCTCCTCGACGACGTTCCAGGCCTGGCCGATCGCGGCGAAGCCGCCCTCGATGATCTGCATCGACAGCGAGAGCAGCGACACCCCGTAGGTGCCGGCGAGCCGGGGGCCCGACGGCGAGATCATGGCGGCCACCGCCACCTCGAAGTGCGGGTCGGTGTAGGGGCGCATCTGCAAGCGCGCCTCTTTCATGGTGAACCAGTCGGTCTCGCGCGTCACCGGCTCCTCGGAGCGCAACAGGGCCAGGATCGCTTCCAGCGACTCCTCCATGCGGCGACGCTGGTCGAGCGGGTCGATGCCCATGACGAAGGCGTCGCTCGGGAGCGCGCCCGGGCCGGTGCCGAAGAGGACCCGGCCCCTGGTCAGATGGTCGAGGAGCACCATCCGGTCGGCGACCAGCCACGGGTGATGGTACGGCAGGGACACCACGCCGGTGCCGAGCTTGATGTGCTTGGTCCGCTCGGCGGCGGCCGCGATGAAGATCTCCGGGCACCCGATGATCTCGTAGCCGCCCGAGTGGTGCTCGCCGAACCAGGCCTCGTCGAACCCGACCCGGTCGAGCTCGACCACCCGCTCGAAGTCGTACTCCAATGCGAGCGTCGGGTTCTGACCGAGCGGGTGGAAGGGTGCGTAGAACACGCCGAAACGAAGCGGCTTTGTCATTTCGATGCCTTTCTTTCTGCTGTTGTTCTTTCTGCGGTGTCTTCCAGGAACGAGAGCAGCGCGGCGTTCACTTCGCCGGGCCGCTCCTGTTGGATCCAGTGGCCGGCGCCGTCGATCAACAGCCGGCCCCGGTAGTCATCGAGATAGGCCTCGCCGGCGTCGGGGGGCGCGAAGGTGAGCACCGGGTCGGCGGTGCCGGCGATGAAGAGCGACGGGGCGGTGACATGGGCCTCGGCGAGGTGCTCGCTCAGATGCCAGTTCCGGTCCATGTTCCGGTACCAGTTGAGGCCGCCGGTGAACCCCGTCCGGTTGAACTCGGCCACATAGAAGTCGAGCTCGTCTTGGCTCAGCCAGTCCGGCAAGCCCCTGGGTTCGGGCAGCCGGTCGATGAAACCGGCGTCGTCGGCCACGACCAACGTGTTCAGCTCGTCACCGGAGAGCTCGCCCGGCCTCAGCCCGGCCAGCATCCGGCGCATCGTGCGGGCCGGGTCCCCGTTCAGTTCCGCGTCGGCGACGCCCGGCTCCTGGAAGTAGATGATGTAGAAGAACCCGCCCGAGTAGATCTTTCTCATGAGAGCGACGGTCGGCTCGGGCGCCCGGGGGAGGAACGGCACGCTCATGCCGACGACGCCCCTCACGCGCTCGGGGGCCATGAGGGCGAGCTGCCACACCGCGACCGAGCCCCAGTCATGACCGACGAAGACCGCCCGCTCCTCGCCCAGGCTGTCGAGGATGGCCAGCAGGTCGTCGGTCAGGTGCGCGATGTCGTAGTCCTCGATCGCCTCGGGACGGTCCGAGCGCCCATAGCCCCGCTGGTCCGGCACGGCGACCCGGTAGCCCGCCTCGATGAGGGCCGGGACCTGGTGGCGCCACGAGTACCCGAGCTCGGGGAAGCCGTGGACCAGCATCACGAGCGGGCCCTCCCCGCCGACGTCGACGGCCAGGTGCACGCCGTCGCGGGTGACCGTGCGGGTCTCGGTGCCGGGAAGGGTCATGTCGCCTCCTATGTGACCACTGCGTCGAGCAGCAGCTCTCGGGTCGGCCCCTCGGGTTCTGGGACCGGGTAGGCCTCGGGGTCGGCCATGACCGTCATGACCCGGGCCACGAACTCGGGGTCCTCGTTGAGCTCCGCGGGCAGGGTGAGCAGGTTCCACAGCCGGGCCATGGCCCGCCCGATCACCGGGTCGGTCTGGCTGGCCGCCATGACCGCCCGCAGCCGGTCCCGTTGGAGCTGGTCGGGCGAGTCACCCGAGGTCGGGTCGGCGCCCGACCGGTCGATCTCGACGGCATGGGCCCACCACGGGGCCACCTGTTCGCCGCACGCGGCCTCGTATGCCGACGTCCGCTCGACCCGGTCGTCGTGGGCACCGATCGCGTCGGCCAGCAGCACCGCCTGGACGAGGGCCAGCGAGCAGCCCCGCCCGTAGAGGGGATTGGTGACCGTGTGCGAGTCGCCCACGGCATGGAAGTTGAGCACGCTCGGACGTCCGTCGGCATCGCGGAACCGCCTGATGCGGTTGAGCAGACCACCCATCGGACGGATGCCGCCGATCGGCTCGGGGTCGAGCTCGCCGAACCACTGGTCGGGGCCGGGCAGGGACCGGCACGCCCGCTCGAAGTGATCGGGGTCCGACAGCGTGCGCCGCAGGTCTTTGTCGTCGGTCGGGACGGCGAGCGTTGCCGAGATCATTCCCCCGTCGCCCGGGACGATGAGGTACTTGAGATAGCCGAGGTCCCCGCCCAGCTTCGGCGCGGGCGGCGTCGCGAACGCGTCGGGCACCCCGTACCAGCGGGTCAGGTACATGAGTCCGCTCTCGCGGATGGTCTCGGGGACCTCCACGCCGAGGGGCTCGAGCCAGCCCGGGATGTCGCCGCGGCGGCCGGTGGCCGCGATGGTCGTGCCCGCGGCGAGCTCGGTGCCGTCTTCCAGCACCACCCCGCCGACGACGGGGATGCCCGAGGGGTCGGTCGGCCCCGCGAACAGACCGGCGACGCCGGCGCCGCTTCGAACCTCGATGGCCGGCTCGGCCAGCACGGCCTCCCGGAGGATCCACTCGAAGGTGGTGCGCCGCACGAGGAGTATGGAGAGGTCCTCGTCGCCCGGCCGGGGTTCGCCGAGCGACGCCGTGCCCGACATCGTGGGGCAGCCCGCGCCGAGCAACGAGGCGAGCAGGTCGGGGAAGCGTTCGCGCATCACGACGACGATCCGGGCGAGGAATCCATGGGTCTGGTGGGTTTGGGGCGCCCCCGGCCGCTCCCAACCGAACGCTTCGTCGGGGGTGGATGTCGAGTGCAGCGGGTCCCGCTCCAGCACGAGGACCTCGTGGCCCCGGCGCGCCAGGGCGAGGGCGGCCCCGAGCCCCCCGACCCCACCCCCGGCCACGACGATCTGCTCTTGCCCCACCACCCGGTCCTTGGATACGAGCGTTTCCAAGCGCTGGGGATTAAGGTAACACACGTTGCCAAAGATTGATCTTGCCCCCCGCCAGCGCCGGTGGACCGGTCTGTCGCCAGCCGACCGCCAACAAGAGCGCCGCACGCTCCTGCTCGACGCGGCCCTCGAGGTGCTCGGCAGTGAGGGCTGGGATGCGATGACCGTCCGGTCGGTGCTCGAGCGGGCCCGGCTCAACCCGCGCTACTTCTATGAGAGCTTCGGCGACCTCGACCAGCTGGCCGTGGCCGTCTACGACCGGGTGGTAGAGGAGCTGGGTCGGGTGGTCTGGGACGCCCTCGCCACCGCAGGCGAGGCGCCGGCCGATCAGGTCCGGGCCGTGGTCCGGGCCATCGTGGAATTCGTCGATGACGACCGCCGCCGCGGTCGGATCCTCTACGCCGAGGGGCTCGGCAACGAGGCCCTGAACCGGCGGCGGCTCGAGACCGGCGCGATGGTGGTCGCCTTCATCGAGGACTACGCCAGCCAGCGAGCCGGGCGGGCCGTCGATGAGGTCGGCCGGGTCGGGGCCTCCATCCTGGTCGGCGGGTTCAGCCAGCTGCTGGTCGACTGGCTGGCCGGCCGGCTCCGCACCGGCAGGGATCAGCTCATCGAGGACTCGACCGCGCTGTTCCTCGCCCTCGGCGACGCCGCGGCCACCGTCGCGGCCGCCCGCACCGGGCCCGGCACTCCCCGATCGGCCTAGTGGCGCCTGACTCGCCGACCGTTCGCTCGGTCGATGTGTCCGAGGTGCGGCCACTCAGGAGCGAGGTGCTTCGCCCGGGCCGGCCGCCCGAGGCCAGCGTCTACCCGGGCGAGGACGACCCCCGCACCTGCCATGTCGCCGTGTCGCTCGGTGGTGACGTCGTCGCCGTCGGCACCGTGTTCCCGGACTCGTCCCCCTGGGCTCCCGAGCGCACCGACTCGTGGCGGATACGCGGCATGGCGACACGCGAGGGACTGCGGGGACTGCGGCTCGGGAACCTCGTCATCGACGGGCTCCTCGAGCACGCGGCGGCCAACGGCGGTCGGTTCATCTGGTGCGAGGCCCGCACGACCGCCCGCAACTTCTACGCCCGCTCGGGCTTCGTGATCGAGGGTGAGCCGTTCATGCTCGAGAGCGTCCTCCACGTCCACATGTGGCGCGACCTTTAGGAACCCGGTCCGCCGGGAGCGCGCGCGGTAGCGTCCGGCACGATGCCGATCCGGCTCCGGCGGCCGAGCGCACAGATCCTCGAGCAATTGCTGGAGGACGCGTCCGGCCACCAGGTCACCTACGCCGAGGTCGGGGCGACCCGGGGCCCCGAGCTTCCCTCCGGGTACTCCCACGACCGGCACTCGGTCGCGCTCGGCCAGGGCGACCTGCCGTTCGCGCTGGGCGCCGACGCCCTCCGGCGGTGGCGGCCCCAACTCAACGCCGGCGCGATCCTCACTCCCCCGCTCCCGAAGGTGGAGATCGGGACCACCGTCCTCACCACCTTCCCCCTGCAGCTGGGGTTCGCCATCGTGCCGTGCCGGATCGTCTATGTCACCGAGGATGCGCATGCCTTCGGGTTCGCGTACGGGACGCTGCCCGGCCATCCAGAACGTGGGGAGGAGGCGTTCCACGTGCGACGAGACGGCGATGGACTCGTAACCTTCGAGATCGTGGCCTTCTCGCGCCCGGCCCTCCTCCTCACCCGGCTCGGCCACCCGGTGGCCCGGCGAACCCAGGCCCGCACCACCCGCGCGTACCTGGCCGCTGTCTTCGACTATGTGAAGAGCGGGGGTGCGCCGTCGTGACCATGGCCCCCGAGCGCACGGGTGTCGCCCAACGAAACATCACCGTGGTCCTCCTCGTGGGCGTCGCCGTCGCGGTCAGCCTGGGCGTCTACGCCCGGGTACACCACGCGTCTGGGCACCCCCTCTTCACCCTCGGCTTTTCGGGGGTTCTCCAGATGAAGACGTGGCTGACGTCGGCCGCCACGTTCCTGTTGCTCGTCCAGCTCACCACCGCGTTGTGGATGTGGGGCCGTCTCCCCCGGATGACGTCGCCCGCGCCCGGCTGGGTCACGCCGGTGCACCGCTATAGCGGCGCGGTCGCGTTCATCCTCACCATCCCGGTCGCGCTCAACTGCATCTGGTCGCTCGGCTTCGCCACCTACAACTGGCGGGTGGTGATCCACAGCGTGGCCGGTTGCCTCTTCTACGGCGCCTACGCGGCCAAGATGCTCGGCCTGCGCATGAAGGGGCTGCCCGGGTGGGCGCTCCCGGTCCTGGGCGGCGCCGTCCTGTCCCTCTTGGTGGTCCTCTGGCTCACCGCGGCGCTGTGGTTCTTCACCCGCACCGGCATCCCGCTCACCTGAGGAAAGGAGCGACCATGGCCGAAGGCTCTATCTCGCGGCGCTCGCTCCTCGTCGGCGGGGCGGTCGCGGTTGGCGCCGGGATCGCCGGCTTCTTCGTGGCCCGCGACAAGTGGGCCCACTCGACGGGCACCATCGCCGGGGCCAACGGCTACGGCGACCCGACGCCGGCCCCGTCCGGCGAGGTCCTCTCCCCGCTGTCGCAGGTCCCGGTCGGCGGCGGGATCGTGCTCGCCGCCAAGGGGGTCGTGCTGACCCGGGTCACCGGCTCGGTCAAGGGCTTCTCCTCCATCTGCACCCACGAGGGCTGCACGCTGGCCTCGGTCGCCGGCGGGACCATCAACTGCCCGTGCCACGGTTCCAAGTTCAACCCGGCGAATGGCGCGGTGGTGCACGGCCCGGCCACCCTGCCCCTGCCCGTGGTCCCCGTCGCGGTCCGCGGCGCCGACATCTACCGGGCCTGAGGGAACGACCACGATGCGCGACTGGAACTGGCGGCGATCGCTCCCGACACTGCTATGGCTGGCCGCGGCCGGATTCGGCATCGGCGCGCTGATCGCGCTGGCCTAAAGGGGATAAGCGAGAGCGGATTCGAAAGCTTTTCGCGAAGTCCGCCGTCAAGAGGCGTTGCGCGTCAGCCCGAAGACGAGGACGTTGTCGAGGACTTGGTCGAGGGCGTCGTCGAGGACGGCGCCTTGGGTGGCGTGACGAGGGGGGTGTCGGGCACCGACACGTCGATGACCGAGCCCGAGGCCAAGCCGGCCCCGGCGAGCAGTGACGCCACGTCCTCGAACTTCGCCGGCAGGTCGGTCGCGGTGCCGAACACGACCCCGATCCCGTCGCTCAGCGCGATGTCGACGGCGGCGCCCGGTGACGGCGAGACCGCAGACACCAGCGACTTGAACGCCGCCGGCAGCGCCGCCGCCACCGCGAGGCTCGGCCGGGCCCCGGCCAGGGTCGTCCCGGGCCCGCCCGGACGGCCGACCGAGACGAGGTGGGGCAGGGTGGCCGGCGGGCTGGCCACCGTCGAGAGCACCCGGCCGGTGGCGTCGAGCTCGGCCCACCCGGTGCCGTCCGCGACCACCGCGACCACGGTCCGCTCGCTGACCGTCACAACCACGCCATCGGGCCAGTTGCGCTCGACCTGCACGCGTGCGATCCAAGGCAGGGCCTCGATGCGTCGAGCCGCCGACGCGATGTTGACATCGATCATCGGCGGGTGGGTGGTCAGGCCGGCGGCCGCCAACACCGCGGCGTCCCCCGTGTGCGTGGCCCCGTAGACGGTGAGCGCGTTGGCCGAGAGGAGCCGCGAGTGCGTGAGCGGCCAGGCCAGACCGCACAGCACGACGACGAGCACGACGGCGATGAGGGTCACGCGGCGCCCGAGCGAGGACCGGCGACGTACCGCCCGGCGGCGGGCGTGGATCCGCGGGTCGATCGCCTCGCTCCCCGGTCCCCCGGGCCGGCTCGTGCGGGCCGGGGGACGCGACCGCGTCCCGACGCCGGTCGAGCCGCTCATGCGCCCACCTCGCTCTTCTCGTCGTCGAAGCCGACCATGCGCACCTCGGTGGCGAGGCGGACCCCGGTCGAATCCTCGACCACCTGGCGGACCCGCCCGATGAGCCGGCGAACGTCATCGGCCGACCCGCCCTCGTCGGCCTGGATGAAATTGGCGTGCTTCGCCGAGACCTCGGCGGTGCCGATGCGCAGGCCCTTCAGGCCCGCCGCGTCGACCATCTCCCCGGCCGAGGACCCGGCCGGGTTCGTGAAGACCGAGCCGGCGTTGCTCCCGCCGGGCTGGTTGGCCCGCCGCCACCCGACGATGTCGGCGATCTCGGCCTTGCCGTCGGCAACCGATCCCTCGCTGACCTCGAACTCGGCCCACAGGGCCACCACCGACGGACCGATGGACGACGAGCGGTAGGAGGGGTTGAGATGCTCGACCCCGTCTTCCCCCGCGTCGTCCGATGAGAGGTCCATCCAGCCGTAGCGGAGCAGGCACGCCGCGATGTCCGAGCCGTGGCCCCCCGCGTTCATGCGCAGCGCGCCGCCGACCGACCCGGGGACCCCGACCGCCCATTCGAGGCCGCGTGCCCCGGCCTCGACGGCGCGGCGCGCCAGCACCGGCAGCCCGAGCGCGGCACCGGCCCGGACCACGCCCGCGCCGAGCCGGACCGAGAAGCCGACGAACTCGGAGGGCTGGCTCGGGGCGAGCCGCACGGCCAACCCGGCGAAACCGGCGTCGGCCACCAGGAGATTGGAGCCCTTCCCGACGACGAGGACCGGCACCGGCCCTTGCCGCAGCGCTGCACCGACCGCAGCCAGGTCGGCGGCCGTGCGGGCCTCGACGAAGACCGCCGCCGGCCCGCCGACCCGGTACGTGGTGAGCGGGCCCAGCGCGACGTCGCGTTCGGCCAATCCGCCGAGCGCCCGGGCGAGCGCGTCGAGACGGATCGACGTCGTGTGGTCCGTGCTCATCGGGCCAGGTCCGCCAGGAGGTCGTCGGGGAGCGTGGTGAGGTCGCCGGCGCCGAGCGTGACGCACACGTCGGCCGGTAGGAGGAGCTCGAGGACCGCGGCCCGCAGCTCGTCGCGGCCCGGCGCGTAGTGGATGACCAGGTCGGGCCGGGCTCTCGTGATCGCGTCGACGACCAGGCGGCCCGAGACGCCGGGCACCGGCCGCTCGCCGGCCGAGTAGACGTCGGTCACGACGACCGCGTCGGCGTCGTCGAACGCATGGGCGAAGTCGGCCGCCAGCGCGGCGGTGCGCGTGTATCGGTGCGGTTGGAAGACGGCCACCACCCGGCCGAACCCGCCGTTGCGGGCCGTCGCGAGCGTCGCCGCGACCTCGCTCGGGAGATGCCCGTAGTCGTCGACGAAGGTCACCCCGCCGGCCTCACCGCGGAACTCGTAGCGCCTCGGGACGCCGGCGAAGCGGGCCAGGGCGGCCTCGACGGACACGAAGTCGGCCCCGATCTCGAGGGCCGCCGCCGCGGCCAGGGCGGCGTTGGCCGCGTTGTGGCGGCCGGGCACCGGCACCCGGATCCGCCCGAGCGGGCCCCTCGGGCCGTCCAGGTCGAAGCGGAGCGAGCTCCGGGAGAGGGCGAGGTCGCGGACCCGGTAGGCGGCCCCCTCGGCTTCCCCGACCAGCATCGAGCCGGCGGCCCGGCCGAGCTCGGCCGCCCCCGGGTCGTCGGCCGCCACGAGGCACCGGCCGGTGGTCACCGCCACCAGGTGAGCGAACGCGTCGCGCAGTGCGCCGAGGGACCCGTAGTGATCGAGGTGGTCGGCTTCGACGCTCGTGAGCACGGTCATCTCCGGGGTGAGCGCGGCGAAGCTGCCGTAGCTCTCGTCGGCCTCCACCACCATCCACTCCCCCTCGTCGAGCACGCCGTTCGTGTCGAGGTCCCCGACGTCGGCACCGATGAGGAACGACGGCTTCAGCCCGGCCGCGCCGAGGGCGAGGGCGAGCATGGACGAGGTGGTGGTCTTCCCGTGGGTGCCCGCGACGGCAGCGCACCGGCGCGTCGACGCGATGGCCGCGAGGACCTCGGAGCGGGCCACGACCGGCACGCCGAGCCGGCGGGCCTCGGCGAGCTCGGCGTTCTCCGGGCCGACGGCCGGTGACGCGGTGACGATGTCGGCGTCCCCGACGTTCTCGGCCCGGTGGCCGATGACGACTGTGATCCTCTGGTTGGCCAACCGCGCGGTGACCGGCGATGCCGTGAGGTCGCTCCCGGTCACCCGGTGGCCGATCGAGGCCAGCACGGTCGCGATGGCGCTCATGCCGGCCCCGCCGATCCCGACGACGTGGACACGGCGGCCGCCCGAGGCGAGCTCGGTGGCCGCGCGCTCAGCGGGCATGGGCCTGCACCAGGCTTGCCACCGCGTCGGCGGCGTCGGGACGCCCGAGGGCCGCTGCGGCCTCGCCCATCTGGGCGAGGTGGGCCGGTGAGGCCAGCAGCTCGTTCAAGACCGCGGCCAACCGGTCGCCGGTGCAGTCCTCGTCCTTCAACATGACGGCGGCACCGGCGTCGACGAGGGCGGCCGCGTTGGCACTCTGGTGGTCGCCGGGCGCGCCCGGCAACGGGACCAGCACCGCCGGCATGCCGACCAGGGCCAGCTCGGCAACGCTCAACGCACCGGCCCGGCAGACGACGACGTCGGCGGCGCCGTACAGGGACGCCATGTCCTCCTCGAACGGGACGAGGCGGTAGCAGAGCCCCGCACCGTCGGCACCCTCGGCCGGGAGCTCGACCCGGGCCGCCTCCACCTCCTCGAAGTTGCGCGGACCGCACACGTGGTACAGGGTCAGTCCGCCGCGCCTCGCGTAGAGGCGGGCCAGGGCGAGCGTGGCGTCGTTCAACCTCCGGGCCCCGAGTGAGCCGCCGAACACGGCCACCGTGCGGCGGTCCGCCGGCAGCCCGAGAGCGATCCGCGCCGTGGCGGCGCGGTCGAGCGAGCGATGCACGCCGACCAGATCGTCCCGCACGGGCGCCCCGGTGAGCACCGGGTGGCGCAGGTGAGTGCCCGGGAACGCGACCGCGCTGGCGGCGGCGAACCGGCCGAGGACACGGTGGGCCAACCCCGGCCGCGCGTCCACGTTGACGAGGACGATCGGCACCCGCAGGAGCACCGCCGCGATGCCGGCGGGCACGCTCGCATACCCCCCGACCGAGACGACGACGCGGGGCCGGCGACGCAGCAAGATGACCAAGGCCCGGAGCGTGGCCCAGAGCAGTCCCCCGACCGAGACCAGGTTGGTCAGCTGGGGGCCGGGACGGAGCCGGCGGACGATGCCCCGCCCCGCGAGCAGCGTCAGGCCGAACCCGTCCCCGCCCGCCAGCGCGGCCTCCTGGCCACGCGCGGACCCGATCAGCTCGATGTCGTCGCGCTCGACGCCCCGCTCGGCCAGGGCCCGGGCGGTGGCGAGGGCCACGAACACGTGGCCGGCCGTCCCTCCCCCGGCGATGACGGCGTAGCGCCGCGAGCTCACCGGCCCGCCGGACCGACCGCCACTCTGGAGCGGTGGGCGGCCCGGCTGCGGGTGCGGGGGCCGGCGTGCGCGAGCGCCGGCACGCCGGCCGGCGCACCCTGTCTCGCGATGTTGACGAGGATCCCGGCCGCCGCCATGGTGATCACGAGCGAGGAGCCTCCGAAGGAGATGAACGGCAGCGGGATCCCGGTGACCGGGAGCAACCCGATGACCGCGCCGACGTTGATGAAGGTCTCGCTGGCTATCCACGCGACCAGGCCGATCGCGAGCAGGGACCCGAACCGGTCGGGCGACTGCTGTGCCGCCCGGAGCCCGAACCAGCACAGCGCGACGAGGAGCGTCAGCACGGCCACCGCGCCGACGATGCCGAGCTCCTCGCCGATCNNATGAAGTCGGTGTGGGCGTTGGGCAGTGAGCCCCACTTCTGTCGTCCGCTCCCGAGGCCGAGGCCGACCAGGTGTCCGGACCCGAGCCCGATCAGCGACTGCGCGACCTGGTAGCCGGACCCCGAGGCATGCGCGGTCGGGTCCAGGTAGGCCAGCAGCCGGGCCCGTCGATACGGGTCGACGAGGCCGACGACCACCCCGAGCACGCCCAGGCCCACCAGGACCTTGACGATCGGGCCGAGCGACACCCCCGACGCGAACAACAGCGCGATGGCGATGGCCCCGACGACGAGGGCCGTGCCCATGTCCGGCTGGAGCAGGATCAACCCGCCCGCCGCCGTGGCGACCAGCAGCATCGGCCCGATGATCGTGCGGTGGCTGCCGCCGCGCTCTTGTCGACGGACGATCAGGTCGGCCCCGAAGATGGCGAGGGCGAGCTTCATGAGCTCGGAGGGCTGGAGTCGGAACTGGCCGAAGCCGATCCAGCGGCTCGACCCGCCCGAGGTCACCCCGATGCCCGGCAGCAGCACGACGACGAGCAGCGCGAAGGTGATCAAGAGCAGCGGCATCCGGAGGTGGCGGAGCCGCCGGTAGTCGAAACGGACCGCGCACACGAGGACGACGAGCGCCACCCCCATCCACATGATCTCGCGCATCAGGATCGCCCATGGGGTGTTGTACTGGTCGATCGAGACGACCTCGGACGCCGAGCCCACCATCACGACGCCGATCAGGCACAACACCGCGATGAGGACGAGCAGGATGGAAGAGGTGGACGGGCCGCCCCGGTCGGCACGCATCGCACCAGCCTTGTCCACGCCGGCTCCCGAACGGTGGACCGAGTGCGCCGCGCGTTCGCTCACACGATCACCCGGTTCATGATGAGGAACTCGCCGTAGAAGATACCGAGGCCGAGCGCCGCGAAGAGGCCGGCCAACATCCAGAACCGGACGATCACCGTCGTCTCGGGCCACCCGAGCAACTCGCAGTGGTGATGGATGGGCGCCATCCGCAGCACCCGGCGACCGAAGGCGCGGAAGCTGACCACCTGCACGATGACCGACAGCGTCTCGATGACAAAGAGCCCACCGATGATCGGCAGCAGCAGGTCGAGGTTGAGAAGCAGGCACAGCGCGGCCAGGCCCGAGCCGATCCCGAGCGCGCCGGTGTCACCCATGATGATCTGGGCCGGCGCGGCGTTCCACCAGAGGAAGCCGAGACAGGCCCCGGCGAGCGCCACCGAGCACAGCGCGAGGTCGAGGGCGTCGGCCGGCAGCACGTGGTAGATCGCGTGGTGCCGGAAGATCCAGTACCCCATGATGGCGAGGACGGCGAAACAGAACGCCGACGCGCCGGCGGCCAGGCCGTCCAACCCGTCGGTCAGGTTCACGGCGTTGGAGGTCGCCACGAGCACGATCGTGGCCATGACCACCCAACCGGCCTCACCAAGATGGATGCTCGGGTCGACGCGTGTGAACGACAACGCGGTCGAGGTGTGGGCCCAGCGCACCGCGAGCTCCGAGAACACGACGCCAGCAACGATCTGGGCCACGAACTTGCCCCGCTTCTGCAGGCCGAGGCTCCGTTTGTGGCTGACCTTGATCCAGTCGTCGACCAGCCCGATGCCCCCGAACATGAAGACGGCCAGGATCACGAGCTTGCCCGTACGCGTGAAGGCCACCGCCGGGCCGATGTGGCCGAGGACGTAACCGAAGAAGACGGCCCCGACGACCGCGACCCCACCCATGGTCGGTGTGCCGGCCTTGGCCAGGTGGGTCGCCGGGCCGTCCTCGCGAATGTGCTGGCCGAGCCGGCGCCGTTGCAGCCACCGCATGACGAAGGGGGTGGCGAGGATGGACATGAGCAGGGCCACCCCGCCCGCCTCCATCATCGCGAGCACGAGAGGACCTCCTCGGCCACCAGCCGGTCATCGAACGGCACGCTCCGGCCGTCCTGCTCCTGGGTCACCTCGTGGCCCTTGCCGGCGATGAGCACCACGTCTCCGGGTTCGGCCCGTTCGATCGCGAGCGCGATGGCCCGTCGCCGATCGGGCTCGATGACCACCTCGGCCCGGCGCTCCGCCGCCGCCTCGATGCCGCTGCGGATCTCTTTGATGATCCGGAGCGGGTCCTCGTCGCGGGGGTTGTCCGACGTCACGATGGCGAGGTCGGCCAGGCGGACGGCCACCTGCCCCATGAGCGGTCGCTTCGCCTGGTCGCGGTTGCCGCCGCAGCCGAACACCACGATGACCCGGGCCCCGTCCCTCTTCAGCTGGCCGAGCTCGGTGAGCACCACGTCGAGGCCGGCGGGGGTGTGCGCGTAGTCGACCAGGACCGAGAACGGCCACTCGTCACCCTCGACGACGAGCGGCTGGAGGCGCCCGGGCACCGCCGGGGCCTGGGTGAGCCCGAAGGCCACCGCGTCGGGGTCGACGCCCATGGTGAGCGCGGCGTCGGCCGCCAGCAGCGCGTTGTCGACGTTGAACCTCCCGGTGAGCGCGATCTCGACCGGTCGGCCGTGCCAGACGAACCTGCTCCACCCGATCCCGAGGTCGACCCCGAGCGCGTCGAGGCGGCGCACGGCCCGCATCGGGATGCGGGCCTCGGCCAACAGCCGCTCCCCCGCCGGGTCGTCGGCGAACGCAATCCCCTGCGACGCCCGCTCCGGCGTGAACAGGGACGCCTTGGCCTCCCAGTACGCCTCCATGGTCCCGTGGAAGTCGAGATGGTCGTGGCTGAGGTTGGTGAAGACGGCCACGTCGAAGGTGATGCCATCGACGCGCGACTGCGCGAGGGCGTGCGATGAGACCTCCATCGCGACCGCGTGGGTGCTCTTGTCCTCGATGCCCCGGTCTCGCTCGGCGGCCAGCAGCGCCTGGAGCTCGGTCGCCTCCGGTGTGGTCCGGGTGCCGGTGAGCGTGCCAATCACCATCGTCGGGATCCCGGCCTGCTGGAGAACGACACCGAGCAGGTGCGACACCGTCGTCTTGCCATTGGTTCCGGTGACCCCGGCCGTCAGCAGCTGGCGGGACGGGTGCCCGAAGAACGCCGAGGCCAGCCTGCCCATGGCCGGGCGGGCCTGACGGGGCGCGACCCGGACCTGGACGACGTCGCTGTCGGCATCCAACGACACGGCCCGCTCGCAGACCAGTGCCACCGCGCCGCGCTCGACTGCCTCTGCGGCGTGCTCGTGGCCGTCGCTCAGTTGGCCGGGAAGACAACAGAACAGGGCGCCCGCCTCGACCCTCCGGCTGTCGTGCTCGATGGAGGTGATCTCCACGTCGAGGGGCTGGCCCGACACGTGGAGGACGTCAATTTCGTCGAGCAGACGGTGCATGTTCACGGTGCGGGGGGAGCGGCGATCGGGTGAAGCACACCAGCGCTTCGTGCCCGTGGCCACCGCTCGGCCGATGGTACCCGGCACCCGGACTCAGGTGACGTCCTGAGCCTGGTCGCCCGCGGCGGGTGTCGTCGCGGGCGCCTGGCTCGGAGCCCCTGGGGTGGTCGGGATCCCGTAGCGGTGCAGCGCATAGCTCATGATCTGGGAAAACACCGGCGCGGCGACGGTCCCGCCGTAGATCGGGGTGGGGTGGTTCAACACCACGATGGTGGTCAACACCGGGTTCGACGCCGGGGCCGCCCCGACGAAGCTGGCCACGAAGTCCCCGGTTATGTAGGCGTCGGCACCCGGAACCGGGACCTGGGCGGTGCCGGTCTTGCCCATCACGGTGTAGCCGGGGATGGCCGCGCTGACCCCGGTGCCTGCGGCGACGACCGATTCGAGCATTGCCGTCAGCTCGGCGTCGACCGACGGCGCGAACACCCGGCGGGTGGCCGCGGCCCTGGTCGCCGTCGCCTTTCCATCGGCGCCGATGGTCGCCCGGACCAGCCGGGGCTGCACGAGCACGCCCCGGTTGGCCACCGCGTTGTAGGCGTCGAGCACCTGGATCGCCGTGACCGCGTCGACCTGGCCGATCGGGAGCGAGACGAGGTTGGTCGGCTCCCACTGCGCCGCGCCGGCGAGCACGCCCGGGTTCTCGCCGGGGAAGTCGAGCCCGGTCACCTGACCGAACCCGAGGTTCCTCACCTGCGCGAGGAGGCGGTCCTCACCGAGGTCCCGGGCGATCTCGCTGGTGCCGATGTTGGACGACTGGGCAAGGATCTGGGTCGCGGTCAGCTCTTCGGTCGGGTGGAACTCGGCGTCGTGGAAGGTCGAGCCGTCGAGCTCGATCTGGTCGGGCACCGAGAAGCTGGTGTTGGGGTTGATGATCCCGTCTTGGAGCGCCGCCGAGAACGTGACCAGCTTGAACACCGAGCCGGGCTCGTAACCCTGGGTGACGCCGAGGTTGCTCGGGGCCTCGCTGACCGGCGAGGACGTGCCCGAGACGAGCCCGAGCCCGTTGTTGCCCTTGACCAGGTTGGCCATGGCCAGGATGTCGCCCGTCCTCGTGTCCATCACGATGGCCGTCCCGCTCTGGGCGCCCGTCGCGGCGATCTGAGCCCCGAGCGCGTTCTCGGTCACGTACTGCAACGGCTGGTCGATCGTGAGCTCGATCCCGGTGCCGTTGTCGCCGGCCAAACGGGTGAGCGCGGAGCCCTGCGGGAGGTCGACCCCCCCGGGTGACTCGAGCAGAGTCTGGGTTCCCGCCTTGCCCGCGAGGAGCCCGTTGTACTGGTACTCGAGGCCCGACGCCCCGGCACCGGAGGCATGTACCTGACCGAGCAGCGGCCCGGCGAGCGCACCGTCGGGGTCGATCCGCTGCGACGTGTCGAACAGCGTGATGCCCGGCAGGTCGTCGGATGCGAGCTTGTTCCCCCGGCTCGCCGGCACCTGGGTCGCGATGGGCACGTAGCCCGAGCGCTCGCTCAGGAGCGAGGTGAGCTTCCCGACCGGGACCCCGATGAGCGGCGACAGCGCGCGAGCCTCGTCGGCCGGCTTCGCGATCTGGAAGTCGTCCGCCACGACGGTCTTGGTCGGCACCGAGATCGCGAGCACGGCCCCGTTGCGGTCGTACACGTCGCCGCGCAGGCCCGGGTCGGCGACCGTCACCGACAGCTCGTCGGCCGCGAGGCGCGTGTAGTGCGACGAGTGCACGACCTGGATGTCGGCGAGGCGGGCGACGACGGCCAGCAGCAGCATGACCAAGAGGACACGGAAGAGCCCGATCCGGCGCCCGAGCGCGCCGTGCGTGCTCGGGGC
This sequence comes from Acidimicrobiaceae bacterium, assembly GCA_003161255.1. GTDB lineage: Bacteria > Actinomycetota > Acidimicrobiia > Acidimicrobiales > RAAP-2 > Palsa-461. Next base: position 48,785 of record PMOQ01000028.1, read on the forward strand.
TGACCGCCCGCGGGAGCTGGCCCGGGGCGGGGGGTGCGGAGCACGCCGGTGCTGGCGGGCCGGCGGGTGGCGGAGCGGCCGTGTCCGGTGCCCGCTCCCCCGCGACCCGTAGACGACCGGGGGAAGGGTGCCGACCCGGCTCATCGACCGGCCGCGGCTGATGGCCCGGCGGTCGAGGTGGTGGCGGTGGAGCTGGATGAAGACGTGCCGGTCGGGGTCGTCGTCGGCGTGGTGGTTTGGCCGATCGGGGTGGTGAGCGGGACCGCCGGGAGCTGGGTGACGTAGGTCGGCGGGACGAGGTTCAGCTTCTTCGCCTCGCGGACGATCTGGGCGGGGTTCTCAGCCTCGGCGACGGCCGCCAGCAGCTGGCGGTGCACCGCCTGTTCCGCCGACATCTGGGCCTGCGCGGCCGTGAGCCGCACCTGACCCTGGGCGAGCATCGAGTGCGCGATGACGACAGCGAGCAACGAGCCGACCACGACCGACGCCGACATCAGTCGGAGCAGCCGTCCCCGTCTGCGTCCACGTGGCCGCGGTTCGAGGACCCGAAGCGGGGGGCGCTTCGCCCCGACCCGGGGGCTGGGTGCCCGGGTCGCCCGTAGTGAGGCGGCCCGCTGAGCGGCCGCCGGCGGCGGGGTCACCGATCAACGTCTCCCCGGCCCCCAAGACGCTCGACCGCCCACAGGCGGGCGCTCGATGCCCTGGCGTTGACCGACACTTCGGCGGCCGACGCCCCGCGTGAGCCCCGAAAGACCCACTGGAACTCGGCGCTGGCACCACACACGCACGGCAGCCCGGGCGGGCAGACGCATCCGCCCGAAACTGCGTTGGCGAACGTTTGCTTCACGAACCGGCTCTCGCCCGAGTGGTAGGCGAGGACGACGCAGCGCCCGCCGCCGGCCAAGAGGCGGAGCGTCGCCGGAAGGCCGGCCGCCAGCTCCTCGGACTCCTGGTTCACCGCGATCCGGATGGCCTGGAAGACCCGGCCGGCCGGGTGGCCGCGGCGACGGACGGCGGCCGGGACCGCCGAGGCGACGACCTCGGCCAGCCGGGCCGTCGTGGCGATCGGGCGTGCGGCCACGATCGCGCGGGCGATCCGCCCGGCCAGACGGCCCTCGCCGTTGGCCCTGAACCAGCTCGCCAGCTCGTCCCGGCCAGCCCCGTTCACGATGTCGAGCGCACTTGTGGATTCGCCCGGGTCCATCCGCATGTCGAGCGGTGCGTCGCGGCGGTACGAGAACCCGCGCTCGGCGCGGTCGAGCTGCATCGAGCTGACCCCGAGATCGAACAGGGCGCCCGAGATCGCCCCGGGCGCTCCTGCCGCCTCGCCGGACGAAGGCCAGTGCCCTCGACCGGCGGCCCGTGCTTCACCAACGACCCGATCGAGGTCGGTGAAGCGGGCGTGGTGGAGGACCACCCTCGGCCCGAACGACGCCAACGCGGACGTGGCGACCTCCAGGGCGCTCGGGTCCCGATCGATGCCGAACAACCCCAGGTGGGGGTATGCGGAGAGCAGGGCGGCGGCGTGCCCACCAGCGCCCACGGTGGCGTCGAGAACGACGCCTGGGGGGACGGTGGCAAACAGTTCGACGACCTCGGCGGCCATGACCGGCTCGTGTTCGGGATCCCGGTCCATCTGCAGCCCCCCGACAGGCCAGGTGCTATCGGAGAATTTCCCTTGGCGACCGACGGGGAAGAGGGCGGAGGAGGAGTCTTCCACCGTGCCGGTCGAGGGGCTGCGCATGTACCGGGCGAGCTGCCCAAGTGCGAGGCGTATGTCGTTGGTTGTCCGTTCTTGTCCGTGTCCTCTTTCTCTCAGTCCTCTTCGTCGTCGAGGAACCACTGTTCGGCCGGCTGCACCCGCTCTTCCCAGACCGCCGGATTCCACAACTCGATCCGGTCGATCGCACCGATCACCAACACATCGGTCTCGAGCCGGGCGAACTCCCGCAACCGACTCGTGATCGCCATGCGTCCCTGCCTGTCGACCTCCACCTCGTGCGCATTCGACGCCCAGAGGCGGGCCCGGTTGCGATCCATCCGGCCTGCGGCCGCTCGTTCCTGCATCCCGTTCATCTGGCGCTCGAATTCCCCTGGTGTCCACAGGGCGAGGCAGCCCTCCCGATTCTCGGCGAGGTAGCCGCCGCGCTCGAAGGCGGCACGAAACTTGGCCGGGACGATGACCCTGCCCTTCGCGTCGAGCGAATGCTCGTACCTGCCGACGAACCCTGACACCAGATCGAACTCCCACCACCCGTCCCCGGATCGCTAGTCGCTCCCCTTTGAACCACTGCGCACCACTCTACGCCCCTCTCCACCACCGGTCAACACCATTCCGCCACAACTCCCCCATTTGTTCCCACCTAGGCGCATTTGTGCCGCGTGCGCGGGCGCGACGGGTCCGGACGCGCCAATCGGGCCCGGCCGTCTGGGGGCTCGGGAACCGAGCGACGTCTGCGGTTCCCGGAGGGGGACCGCGCCCGCGATGGGGTCACCGGCGGCACTGCTCCGGTCGGCCGCGACGGGTCGACCCCTCGGTCACATGAGGAATGAGCCTGGTGCCGAGCGGACTCAGCGCGGCTTCATGAACCGCTTCGCCGCCCTGGCGAACTCGGGTCCGACCAGCGCCTTGCGAACGACCCTGAGCTCGTCTCGGATCCGGGCCGAGAGCGCGTCCGAATCGCCGCGGAGCAGCGCCTTGGCCGCACGAAGCGCCTCGGGCGGCTTGGCGGCCAGCGCGTGGGCGGCCTGCATCGCCCGCCCGCGGACGTCTCCCGGCTCGACGGCCTCGTTGGCGAGACCCCAGTCGACTGCCTTCTTGGCGTCGATCGGGCTGGCCAGCAGCATCGCCTCGGCCGCACGCGGTCTGCCGACCAGCTGGGGCAGGAGCAACGTGCTGCCGGCCTCAGGGGTGATCCCGATGTCGACGAACGCGAACCGCAGCTCGAAGTCGGTGCCCACATAGACGAGGTCGCAATGGAGAAGGAGCGTGCCGCCGATGCCGATGGCGCGTCCTTGGACGCCCGCCACGAACGGCTTGGTCAGCGTCGGAAGCACCTCGAGGAACCTCGACGCCGACAGCGGCCCGTCGGGCGGCGAGACGAATTCGGAGATGTCGTTGCCGGCGCAGAAGTCCTCACCCTCGGCCGTGATCACCGCGACCCGGAGATCGTCATCGGACTCGAGCTCTTCGAGGCCATCGACGATCGCCCCGTACATCAACGTCGTCAGGGCGTTCTTCTTCGCCGGACGGTTCAGCCTGATCTCGATGACCTCCCCATCTCTTTGGATCTCGACGTCCGCCACGGTTCCGCCTCCTGCCCGACACCCGCCGGTCGACGGGACCTCGATCTTGGTCGAAGCCCGGGAGCCGGGGCAACGAGGCCCGTCACTCCCGCCCCTCGATCGTCCAGGAGTCGGGGTCGGGAAGCCGCTCGATCAAATTGGAGACCAGCGCGGCCCGGTCGACGCGGACGAGCTCGCTCGCAACGGCGGTCGTCGCCTCGAGGTCGCGTGTCGCGGCGGCTCGCTCGTCGCCGAGGTCGAGGAGCTCGGTCAGGTCGGCCCAATCGACGCCGAGATAGGCGAGGGAATGGCACATCGACCCCTCCCGACCCCGCCATTGCGCGACGCCGACCACCTTGCGACCGCGATGGCGCACCTCGCCCGCGGCCACACCGGCGAAGCAGATCAGGTCCGACCACTGCGAGCGGATCGGCGGGCCCCCGTGCACCTCGAGATCGGCCGTCCCGAGGGACTCGGCCCACCACCGACCCACCCAGGCACCGGATTGGGCGACGTCGTCGTTCCAGAGGGGATCGTCCCTCGGCACCCAAGTGTCGACCCACACCGCCCGGTCGGGCTGGACGAGCACCGCCCCTCCCCCGCTGCGCCGGCGGGCCAGCTCGACCCCGCGGGCCGCCACCGCGGCCATATCGACGATGCCGGCGTCCTGGGTGCTCCCGAGGACCAGGGTCGATCGATCCACCCGGCGGATGAATGCGGTTCGCCGTCCGATGCCGCGGATCGCGTCCGCGTCGAACAAGGCACGCTCGCGCACTCGATCCTCAGCCGGGTGTGTCGTTCAGGACGCCGAGGCGAGATAGGGGGCCCACAGCGGATCGACCTCGGAGAGGTGCCGGAGCCGCCACAGATGTCCCTCGGGCGCGCGGGGCTGGAATGGCAGGGACCACCCGAGCTCGTCGAGCAGTTGGTCACCCTTGGCCAGGTTGTCCTGCTGGCACGACGCGACGACGTTGGCCCAGTCGTGGCGCCCGCCCCGACTCTTCGGGATGACGTGGTCGACGGTGTCGGCCGCGGCCGAGCAGTAGGCGCACCGGCCGCCGTCGCGCCGGAGCACGGCCCGACGGGTGAGCGGCGGGGTCCGGGCCCAACGCGGGATCCGGACCATGTGGAGGAGCCGCACGATGGCGGGCACCGTGACGTCGAGCTGGGCCGAGTGGAAGACGGGTGCCTCGGGTCGAAAGGCGACGGGCTCGGCCCGGCCACCCAGCACGAGCACCACTGCGCGGCGATCCGAGACGAGCGCGAGCGGCTCGTAACTCGCATTGAGCAACAGGACCCGGCCCATCACGCCAGCAGGCTACCGGCGGGGCGGTCGCGCACGCTGGCACCACGCGAGGTAGTCGATGACGTCCCCCGTGCTTGGGCGTCCCTCCCATTCCCTCCCGAAGGCGGTCTCCATCCGGAAGCGCCAGAACTCGGCATCGGGTACCGGCAGGAACGGGGGCCGGCGCCACCAACCGGGCCGAGCCAGCCGCCGGAGCACCCCGAACGACGCCGGCCACAGGCCCGGCCGGAGGGCCACCGCCCGCACAACGGTCGCGGCATCCCGACCCCAGGCCACCCGGCGGTCACCCACCGTCGCTCCCCGTCCCGGATCTCGAGTCCCGGAACCGCCACCCGACCGCGCCCGCACCGACCAGCGGCCCATGCGCACCGAGCCCGGCCGGCTCGATGCGGGTGTCGGCTGAGAACTCCATGCGCGCCCGAAACGCGATCTCGGCGCGGGCCGCGGCGAAGAACGGCTCACCGAATCCGAGGGCGACCGACCCGGCGACGACGGCCAGCTCGAGGTCGAGCAGGTTGGCCACCGACGCGACCGCACGGCCGACGAGCGTGCCCGTCCGGGCAATGACCTCTGCGCTGGCCTCCGCCGGCGGGTGCCCGGTCGTCTCGGCGATCGCAGTCCCCGACGCCTCCGCCTCCAGGCAACCGAAGCCGCCGCACGAGCACCTCCGGCCGTCGGGTTCGACGATCACGTGTCCGATGTGCCCGGCATTGCCGAGACGGCCGTCGAGCAGCGCTCCATCGAGCACGATCCCGCCGCCGACTCCGGTCGACACCACCATGGCCAGATAGTTGGCACAGCCGACCGCCGCGCCGCGCCAGCCCTCGCCGAGCGCGAGCGCCTTGGCATCGTTGTCGACCTGCGTCGGCACGCCGGCGAGCTCGGCCACCCGGACCCGCAACGGGAACTTGCGCCAGGCCCCGATGTTGAGCGGGGAGACGGTCGCGCCGCCCCGTTCCATCGGCCCCCCGCAGCCGACGCCACACACCTCGATCGCGCCGGCGGGCGCGTGGGCGGCGACGGCGCGGATCAGTGCCTCGAGGGGCGCCCAGACAACCTCGGGGTCGTCCGAGTCGGCCGTTGGGACGTGGTCGGCGTGGGTGAGCTCACCCTGCCTGTCGACGAGGGCCGCCGCCATCTTGGTGCCGCCGATGTCGACGGCCAGACAGAGCGGTTCCACCTGTCGGTGGGCTCAGCGGTCGCGACGGAACCGTGTGCGAAGCCAGGTCCGGGCGTTGTCGACAGCGCCTTCGATCCCGGGTTGATCGGAGCTCTCCGGGCGGTCCTGGTGGAGCGAGCGGGTCAGGTCGTGCCAGCCGGCCTTGCCCATGCGGCGCAGGTTCCGCTCGAAGACCACGGCGCAGGCGAACATCAAGGCGACCCCGAGGAAGCCGACGGCGACCGAGTGGGGATAGAAGATCACCAGGATGGCCACCCCGGCGAAGAAGCCCAGGGCGGCCCACTTGCAGTAGCGGCCGGCGTGGCGGTACACGGTCTCGGAGCGGACGCGCTCTGCGAACTGGGGGTCCTGTCGGACCAGGGATTCCTCCAGCTCAGCCAGGATTCGCTGTTCGTGATCAGAGAGCGGCACTGCCCTCCCTCTCTCGACCTCGGTCACTCCGCCGCGCCACGGTGAACGTACCTCCTGGCACGGGACTCATCGCCGCACCCTCATGCGACTCCAACGGGGACGAGTCTACGGCGACGTTCGCTCCTGCGCCGCACGCCCCGGTCGAATTCCGCCTCATCGGAGGGGAGTCAGGACGAACGGCGGGACCGGCGGCCGAGGAGCGCTCCGATCCCGGCCCCGCACGCGCCGGCGATCGCGAGCGCGGCGATGATCGGCGACCGGGTGCTCACGAACCAAAAGTGGATCTTGACGTCCTGGGTGTTGGCGAGGGCGAACCAGACCACCAGCACCGTCAGCACCCCGGACAGGACCAGCCGGGCATCCCGGCGGCGGCCGCCCGGAGTGGGCTCGGCGACCTGGTGCTCATCGAACTCATGTGGAACGGTCATGGCGCCCCTCCCGGTCTCGATCCTGGAGAACCGATCGTGCCACTACTTTGGCGGGGTCCGCGTCTCGGTGGTGTCGTGCGGGCTGCGCCCCATGGCCGACGGCCACCAGTTCCATCGGCCGAACAGGGTGACCGTCGCAGGCACGAGCACGGTCCGCACGACGAAGGTGTCGAGCAGGATGCCGACGGCCAGCCCGAACCCGACCGACTCGACCGAGCTCCCTCCGGGTTGCCGAGCCGAGATCACCGCGAAGACCGCGAAGGTCCCCGCCAGGACGAGCCCGGCCGAGGTCACGGTCGAGCCGGTGGCGCCGATGGCCTTCACCACCGCCTCGCGCAGCGGCAACCGGGCCGCCTCCTCCCGGATCCGCGACATGACCAAGATGTTGTAGTCCTCGCCGAGCGCCAGCAAGAAGATGAACATGAGGAACGGCAGGATGAAGGTCAGCCCGCCCTGGTGGGCGAAGTAGATGAACACGATCACGGCGAGCCCGAGCGAGGCCAGATAGGAGATGACCACGCTGGCCAAGAGGTACAGCGGCGCGACCAGGCTCCGGAGCACGAGGGCCAGGATGATTCCGATCACGAAGACCGCGATGGGCACGATGCGCTTCAGGTCACGGTCCGAGATCGAGCTCACGTCGCTCAGCGCGGGGGCCTCCCCGGCCACGCCGCTCTTCGTGGCACCGACGGCGTGGGCCACGCCGTCGAACGCGCTGCGGACGGCTGGGATCGCGTTGATCGCCGCGGTTGTCGTCGGGTCCCCGACCTTCAAACCGGCCTCCCATTGGACGGTCGTGCCAGCGCCGCTGATGAACCGGGCCGTGGCGCGGTAGCTGTTGTAGAGCGCCACCGGTACGCCGGTCCCGGCCGGTTCGGCGGCCGGCAGCTGGAGCGCCGGGCCGAGCTGGTTGTGCAACGACGTCAGCTCCGACGGGGTGATCGGGTTGCCGTTGGGGTCGAGCGGTCCGACCAGCTTCGAGAACTGGCCCGTCGCCCGGAGCAACTGGGTCGCCTTCACCAGCCTGCTCGGGTCCGAGAATGCCGATTCGGGCAGGGCCATGATCAGGTTCGTCGGGTTCGCGGTGGCTGCCGGGAAGTGCTTCTGGAACGCCGCGTTGCCTGCCGCGGCACTCGTCCCCGGTGGAGCCGTGAGCGTCCCACCGAACCCTCCGGGCTTGTAGCCGACGACCGCGATGGCGAGGGCGCCGAAGACGAGGACGCCGATCATGAGCGACAACGCCGGCCGCTGCACGAGCCGCGCCGCAGTGCGACCCCACAAGCCGCCCCGAGCGTCACGCTGGTGCAGCTTGAACGGCCAGAAGGTCGCGCGCCCGACGATCGCGAGCAGGGCCGGCAGCAGGGTCAACCCGGCCAGCAGCATCACCGCGATGCCGACGGCCAACGGCGGCCCGAGGTCCTTGTAGAGGCCGAAGTCGGCCAAGGACAGGCTGAGCAGGGCCAGGATCACCGTCGAGGCGGAGCCGGCGATCGACTCCCCCACCCGGGACACCGCGATCTCGACGGCCTCGTGGCCGGTGCGCCCGGCTTGGAGTTCCTCGCGCACCCGGAACACGAGGAACAGGCCGTAGTCGGTTCCCGCACCCAATATGAGCACGATCAAGAGCAGCTGGGTGATCGACGACACCTTCAAACCAACCGAGCCCAACCCCCCGATCAATGCCCCGGCGAGCTGCAGGACGATGGCGGCGGGCAGCAAGGTGAGGAGGGGGGCCACGACCGAGCGGAAGATGAAGACGAGCAGGATGATGATCAGCAACAGGGAGGCCAGCTGGGTCTCCTTGCCCTGCTTGTCCGACTGGGCCTGGTTGGCCACCTCGGTGGCCTCCTGTCCGGCGAAGTGCACATGGAGGTCGCCCGGCACGGACGTGTCGTTGACGACCACCTGCATCTTGTCGACGAGCGTCTTGAGTGACGGGATGTCGTTCGGGGAGTCCCTGGACAGCACCAGCACCTGTGCGGCCTGGCGGTCGGGCGAGACACCGGCGAACTGGACGAGGTCGACGGTCGGGACCTTGCGCAACGCCGTCGCAAGCGACTGGGCGGCCGAGAGGTCCGACGCGCTCAGCGTCGCGCCCGAGGAGACGAACACGACCTGGATGAGCGACTGGTCGGACGGCCCGGTCAACGGCTCGGCGAGGTCGGCCGCCTGGTTGCTCGGGGCGCTGGCCGGCAGGAAGGCGCTGTTGTTGTTGTTGACCTCGCTGCCGAGGCTTGGCAGGGCGTGCACGGCCGCGCCGGTGCCGACGAGCCAGAGCACGACGATCAACCAACGGAATCTGACCACGCCACGTCCGAGCGCACGAAAGACTGCGTCTACCAAGCCGGGTCTCCTTGGAAGCTGGCCGAACTGGCGAAATCGGGCGTCGGCGCGGGCTTAAGCGTGATGCCCGGTACGCCCAGCCCGCAATTCCGCGAAGCTGGCCCGAGCGACCAACAGCAGTATTGCGGACCCAAGGAGGGCCCATGCGCACCCGTCTGACCGAGCTCCTCGACATCGAACACCCCGTGATGCTGGCCGGGATGGGCGGGGTCTCCTACGCGCCGCTGGTGGCGGCCGTTTCCGCCGCCGGTGGCTTCGGCTGCCTCGGCGCCTCCACCATGTCGGCGGAGATGCTGGTCTCCGAGATGGCGGCGGTCCGGGCGGTGACCGATCGGCCGTTCGGGGTCGACTTGCTGGCGGTCATGGGCGACGAGCTGGTCCGTCGGGTCCAAGTCCTGATCGACGGCGGGGCAAGCCTGTTCGTGGCCGGCCTCGGGGTCCCGACCGACGCGGTCGACCTGTGCCACAAGCACGGCGTCCTCGTGGCGAGCATGTGCGGAAAGGTGCTCCACGCGGAGCGGGCGGTGGCGTCGGGCTGCGACCTCGTGGTTGCCCAGGGCACCGAGGCCGGCGGCCACACCGGCCAGGTGGCCACGATGCCGCTCGTCCCCCAGGTCGTCGACGCGGTCGGTGACAGGGTGCCGGTCGTCGCAGCCGGAGGCATCTTCGACGGGCGGGGTCTCGCCGCCGCACTGGCCCTCGGTGCGGACGGCGTCTGGGTGGGCACCCGCTTCATCGCAACCCCCGAAGCCCGGAGCGTGGCCGGCTACAAGGAGGCGCTGCTCGCGGCCGGTGAGGACGGGACGCTGATCACGAGGGCGTACTCGGGCAAGCCGATGCGGGTGCTGCGCAACGACTACACGAACCACTTCGTCGAGCATCCCGACGAGATCGAGGCCTTCCCCACCCAGCTCAGGAATGCGTTGGGCGCCAATGCCTGGCACCTCGGCGGGGACGAGGGAACCGAGGGCATCGATCAGACCAAGGAGGGGTTCCCGGCCGGCCAGGGCGTGGGCGGCATCGACGAGCTGGTCCCGTCCGGAGAGCTCGTCGCTCGGTTCGTTGCCGAGGCGGATGCGGCGATGGCCAAGATGGCCGCGATCTCCGGATAGTTAATAGTTAGGAGTCCGAACCGCCGAGCACGCCGATCGGGCATGACACGCCGGTCCCGCCGAGCCCGCAGTAGCCGTTGGGGTTGGCCGCCAGATACTGCTGGTGGTACTCCTCGGCGTAGAAGAACGGCCCCCCCGAGGCGAATTCGGTCGTGATCTCGCCGAACTCGGCTTCGCCGAGCCGTTCCTCGAAGGCCTTCTTCACCTCGGCCGCCTCGGTGGCCTGGTCGCTCGACCGGAAGTAGATCGCCGACCGGTACTGGGTGCCGACGTCGTTGCCCTGCCGCATGCCCTGTGTCGGGTCATGGCTCTCGAAGAATTTGCCGACGAGTTGGCGGTAGCTGATCTTGGTCGGGTCGAACACCACCAGCACCGCCTCGGCATGGCCGGTCCGGCCGCTGCAGACCTCTTCGTAGGTCGGGTTGGGCGTGAAACCACCTGCGTACCCGACCGCCGTCGTGTACACCCCGTCGAGCTGCCAGAAGATGCGCTCGGCGCCCCAGAAGCAGCCGAGCGCGAACACCGCCTGCTCGAGGCCCGCCGGGAACGGGGGTGCCATGGGTGTCCCCAACACCCGGTGACGGCCCGGCGACACGATCGGGTTGGGCCGACCGCTGAGCGCCCTCGACGCGTCGATCATCTCGCTCTTGTGACTTGAGAAAATTCCCATGTCGACCTCCGGGTCAGCGTCCAGGGAGCTGGACGCGTTTGCTAAGCGACGACAACGCCCTTCCAGAACGCGAAACGGTCCTTGATCTCCAAGGCGGCGTCCATCGGGTCCGGGTAGAACCACGCCCCGTCAGCGGCCCGCACCCCGTTCACGACGACGTCCTTGTAGCTGGCCAGCCCCTTCCAGGAGCAGACCGTGTGGTTGTCGCTCGGCTCGAGGTACTCGGTTTTCACGGCCGCTGGCGGGAAGTAGTGGTTGCCCTCCACGACTACGGTTTCGTCGCTCTCGGCCACCACCGTTCCATTGAACGTGGCCCGAATCGTCATGATCGGGAGCCTATCTGGAACAAAACGCAGATCGTCCCCGCCGACCAGGGGATTTTCGATCGGAATTCGTGGGCGCCGCCGCACAGTTCTGGGGCCCACGAAGCTACGGTTGTTCCGAGACACTCGAATCCCGGCGCTCCAGCTCAACCCTGGTGCGATCCGCCGGGACGCCGAAGAGGTGCGCCAATGGCCACAATCGACCCCGAGGTCCGTTCCTCCCTGTTGCGGCAGCGCTACTCGGACGTCCGGGAGCACACCGAAGACCTGGCCGCGCCCCTGTCCCCCGAGGACCAGATGGTCCAGTCGATGCCCGACGTCAGCCCGACCAAGTGGCACCGGGGTCACACGACATGGTTCTTCGAGACCTTCGTGTTGCCCCGCCAGAACGCCGACTACAGCCCCTTCCATCCGGCCTTCGGGTACATCTTCAACTCGTACTACGAGGCCATCGGCTCGCGGCACCCCCGGGACCAGCGCGGATTGATCTCGCGACCGGGCGTCGGCGAGGTGGCCGACTACCGAAACCACGTCGACAAGGCGATGGCCGAGCTCTTCGACTCCCGGTCAGACGATCAAACACTCTCGTTGGCCGAGCTCGGGCTCCATCACGAGCAACAGCATCAAGAGCTGCTCCTCATGGACATCAAGCATGTGCTGTCGTGCAACCCGCTCCAGCCCGAATACCGCCCGAACGACGAGCCGTTCGCGGCGGTGTCCAACCGGCTCGGCTGGGCCGAGCACCCGGGCGGCCAGGTCGAGGTCGGGCACACCGGATTCGGGTTCGGGTTCGACAACGAATTCCCGCGTCACCGGGCCCTGTTGACCCCCTTCGCTCTGGCCGACCGCCTGGTGACCTGTGGCGAATGGATCGAGTTCATGGAGGACGGGGGCTACAGCCGACCCGAGCTGTGGCTGTCCGACGGCTGGGCCAGTGCGAACGACCAGGGATGGGACTCACCCCTCTACTGGTCCCGGGAGGACGGTGTCTGGCGCGTCTTCACGCTCTCCGGCTCGCGGCCGGTCGTAGAGAGTGAGCCCGTCTGCCACGTCAGTTACTACGAGGCCGACGCCTACGCGCACTGGACCGGGCTCCGCCTCCCCACCGAGACCGAGTGGGAGGTCATTGCGGCGCAGATCGCACCGGACCCCGCCGGCGGCTCCCATCTCCATCCGGTGCCCGGCGACCGGGTCCTCGGCGACCTTTGTGGTGAGGTATGGCAATGGACGGCCAGTGCGTACAGCCCGTATCCGGGGTTCCGGGCCGCCCCGGGGGCGGTCGGTGAGTACAACGGGAAGTTCATGGTGAACCAGCACGTGCTCCGGGGCGGCGCCTGCGTCACACCCGACGACCACACTCGTGCCACCTACCGGAACTTCTTCCATCCCTCTTCGCGCTGGGCATTCAGCGGGCTGCGACTGGCCCGCGACAGCTAGTCCACCAGCCCAGACCGACCACTCGATCGCCCTTCGGAGCTGTCCATGACCAGATCCACCCTCACCGTCGACGTCTTCTTGACCGCGGCTCAGCTGCGGAGCGCGCTCGAGGACGACGTGCGGCACGGATTGATGACACGGCCGAAATCGATCCCACCTCTCTGGTTCTATGACGAGAACGGCAGCCGCCTGTTCGAGGACATCACCCGGCTTCCCGAGTACTACCCGACTCGTGCCGAGCGACGCATGCTGACCGAGCACGCCGGCGATATCGCACGCCTGGCCGAGGCGGACACGTTGGTTGAGCTCGGCGCCGGCGCGTGCGACAAGACGAGGCTCCTGCTCGACGCCATGCGATCGTCGGGCCCGCTCAGGCGCTACATCCCCTTCGACGTGAGCGACGAGTTCCTGCGGGAGGCCGCCGCCGGGCTGCTCGACGAGTACGAGGGCCTCTCTGTCCATGCGGTGGTGGGCGACTTCCGCCAGCACCTGAACCAGATCCCGCCCGAGGGGCGCCGCCTGATGGCCTTCCTGGGCGGGACGATCGGCAACCTGGTCCCCGTCGATCGCCAACGGTTCCTCTTCGACCTCAACTGCACCATGGGTCAACAGGATCACCTATTGCTCGGTGTCGACCTCGTGAAGGACCGCGACACGATCGTCGCCGCGTACGACGACAGCGCGGGCGTGACCGCGGCGTTCAACCGCAACGTCCTCAGCGTGATCAACAACGAGCTCGGTGCAAACTTCGACCCGGATGCGTTCGACCATGTCGCGCTCTGGAACGAGGACGACCGATGGATCGAGATGCGTCTGCGCTCCCGGGCCGACCAGGAGGTCCGGGTCGCCGAGCTGGATCTCGACGTCCGGTTCGAAGAGGGCGAGGACCTGCTCACCGAGATCAGTGCGAAGTTCGACCCGACCCAGCTCGAGAACGAGTTGTTGGGGTCCGACTTCGTCGTGGATGCGATGTGGGGCGCCGACGAGGGCGAGTTCCTGCTCGCGCTCGCCCACCCGTACTGCTGACCGACAACGCCCCAGCCCGGGCCGCGTAGGTTGGTAATGGGTCAGATTTGATTGTCACAACCGCAATCCAGGCTGTCTTTCAACATCAACCGTCGGTCCCTCGGTAGGAGGGGGCGTGAAACTGCTCTTCGGAGCTTCCGACGTAAAGCTCAATGTACGCGGAGGGTTGAAAATGACCCACTACCCAGACGTGACACAGCTCCCCGGCCTGAAACGGCCGTGGCTGCGCGAACGGTCCGGGCGACTACTTGTGGGGGGATAGAGCGATGCCGGCGTCGGGTGACGTCACGTAGAAAGTGAAGCTCTCTTCCAGGTACAGGTGGACCCGGTCGGCGTCGTGATGGTCGTAGCCGATGGCCAGATCCTCCCCCGACTCGAACGCGAAGTCCCCGCCGCGCTGGCTGAGGACGACCGCCCCCGCGACACCGGGCGCCCACACGATGGGGCCGCCAAGGATCTGGCGCAGGTGGTCGAAGACGAGGATCCCGCCATGCTCGGTCGTCTCGACCACCCCGGTGTACTCGTCGGGGCCGAGGGCGAGCCCGTACGGGCCCTGGACGCCGGCGTCGAGGAGCACCTTGACCGCTCGGGCGACGGCGCTCGGATAGCTCGCATAGTCGCCCGACAGTGCGATCGCCTTGTGCGGCGACGCCTCGGTTACCCCGACGATCTCGGCCGCCTGCCAGCCGTGGAACACCGCCACGTTCTCCGCCCGGGCGATCTGACGGGCCGCTTGATCGAGCTCTTCGAGATCGATGTCGGGCGCCCCCCGATCCGCGGCCAGCAGCTCGTCACGTGCGACGGAGAACGGGGCGCGGAGCTCAACCAGCGGTAGCACGCGACGTTGCTTCGCCGTCAGCCGATCGGTCGGTGTCGACGAGAGCTCGACCGTCCGGCCGAGGTTCTTCGCCGAGTGGTCCCACCCGAGCGGCCCCACGAACTCGACCAACTTTCGGGCCGCCAACGCCGGCACGAGATGCTGGCGCCCCTCGTCGTCGATCGCCTTCCACGCCGCCTCGGTGATCGGGGCGTGCCGCCTCATGAGATGGTTCATGGCGCGGCCTCCCTGAGGCTGCCGATCCCGAGCGAGCCCGAGACGGACTGCGGAGCCGGCTCGGATCCCTCCTTCGACCCCTCGGCCTCGGTCTCGACCTCGGTCACCGGCGCCGTCGTGAAGAGATACCTGCCCAGATTCGAGTCGAGCACCGGGTCGCGGCGCCGGAGCCACTCGAGCGTCATGACCGCGTGCTCCTTCTCCTCGTCCCGGTTGTGGGCGAGGATCGCCGCGAGCTCGGGATCGGTCGCTGCGGCGACCCGCTGGTCGTACCAGTCGATCGCCTCGAGCTCTTCTTGCAGGGAGACGATCGCTCGGTGACGGTCGATCGTCTCGGGGGAAAGCAGATCCGCGGGCTCGTGCAGCCCGGCGCTCTCAGCCATGGAGGTTGCTCCTTTCCGATGGCCACCATCGGGTCCCGTCGTCCGGCCATCAGCGGGCGAGGTCGGGACTTCTGACCGGCTTTCACGGTATCAGCGGCCCTCAAGGGCTCACGCTCCCGGTACCGATATACCCTGCCAGGGGTGCCATCGAACCTCGCCGTCGGCCCGCCGGCCCACCCAGGCCCGTGAGCCGCATGAACGATGCCGCCCGTTTCGCCGACCGGCACCAGCAAAAGAGCCCCGTGCTCGGCTTCCTCTACGGGGTGGTCAAGAAGTACGGAGACGACCGGGGCGGCCAGCTGTCCGCCCTCATCGCCTACTACGGCTTCCTTTCCCTGTTCCCCCTGCTCCTCGTCCTGGTCACGGTGCTCGGCATCGTCGCCGGGTCGAGCTCGTCGCTGACCCATCGGATCGAGCACTCCGCCTTGTCCCAGTTCCCGGTGATCGGCTCGGGCTCCAAGGGCTCGCTCGTCAACAACATCCACGCATTGCACAACAACAGCGTGATCGGGCTGGTGGTCGGCATCCTCGGGCTGATCTGGGGGTCGCAGGGGGCCAGCCAGATCGGTCAGTTCGCGATGGCGCAGCTGTGGAACATCCCCGGCGTCCACCGCCCGAAGTTCCTCAACCGGCTGCAGCGCACCGCGGCCCTGATCGTCGTCCTCGGCCTGTTCCTGGTGCTCGGCACGGCCCTGGCCGGGGTCGCGAGCGCGGCCGGGCAATCGGGCCTCGTCCGGGCCGGGGGCGAGGTCGGCTCGCTGCTCGTGAACTGCGTCTTGTACCTGCTGGCATTCCGGGTGCTGACGCCCAAACAGGTGAACATGAAGGACCTCGTCCCCGGCGCGCTGGCCGGCGGCGTTGCGTGGACGGCGCTCCAGGTCGGCGGCACGCTGCTCATCGCGCATCAGCTGCGCCACACGAGCCAGGTCTACGGCACCTTCGCCATCGTCCTCGGCCTGATCGGATGGATCTACCTCGGCGCCATGGTGACCATGTACGCCGCCGAGGCCAACGTCGTCTGGGCCCGACGGCTCTGGCCGCGTTCGCTGGTCCAGCCACCCCTGACAACGGCCGACCGGCGCGTCCTCGCCGCCATCACGGAGCAGAACGTGCGCCGACCAGAACAGCGCGTCACTGTCCACTTCGACGAGAGCCCGTCGGCCGAGCCGCCGGGGGGAGACGGCTCGGCCGACGGGTGACTTTCAAGCGACATCGGAGAGCCCGCCCTGCGCGCCGAGCGCGACGGGCGGGACACCCCGGTCCGCGTCCAGCCCGAGCACCGGGCGCAGGACGTCCTCGACCCGCTCGGCCAGATGGAACGTCATCTGCTCGCGTACCTCGTCGGGGACGTCTTCTAAGTCCGGGCCGTTGCGGGCCGGGAGCACCACCTCGGTCAACCCCGAGCGATAGGCGGCCAACACCTTCTGGCGGACCCCGCCGATCGGCAGGACCCGTCCTCGCAGCGTGACCTCGCCGGTCATGCCGACCACGCCCCGAACCGGAATGCCCCGGAGCAGGCTGACCAGCGCCGAGGTGATGGTGACCCCGGCGGACGGCCCGTCCTTCGGCACCGCTCCCGCCGGGACATGCACATGGAAGCGCTTGCCCGCGAACACGGCCGGGTCGATGCCGAGCTCGGCCGCGTGCGACCGCACAAAGGAGAGCGCGATCTCGGCCGACTCCTTCATGACATCACCCAGCTGCCCGGTGAGCGTCAGGCCCTCGGGCCCCTCGGACGCGCTCGCCTCGACGAAGAGCACGTCACCCCCGGCTCCGGTGACGGCCAGTCCGGTCGCGACGCCGGCCACCGACTCGCGGTCCGCGGGCTCGTAGAAGAAGCGGGGTCGGCCGAGCCAACCCCGGACGTCGTCGCGGTCAACCGTGACCGGTGGCGTCTCCTCCCCGGCGACGAACTTGGTCGCGACCTTGCGCATCAACCTCCCGAGCTCGCGCTCGAGCGACCGCACGCCGGCCTCGCGGGTGTAGTCCGACACCACGGTGACGAGCGCTTCGTCGGTGACGACGACCTCGTCTTCCTCGAGCCCGGCCCGGTTGGCCTGGCGACGCAAGAGATGGTGCCGCGCGATGGCGACCTTCTCGTTGTCGGTGTAGCCGTCGAGGCGGATCACCTCCATCCGGTCGAGCAACGGACCGGGGATGGTGTCGATCACGTTCGCCGTCGCGATGAACAGCACCCGCGACAGGTCGAGGTCGACCTCCAGGTAGTGGTCTCGGAACGTGTGGTTCTGCGCCGGGTCGAGGACCTCGAGCAGCGCCGAGGCCGGGTCGCCCCGGAAGTCGGCGCCGATCTTGTCGACCTCGTCCAAGAGCAGCACCGGGTTCATCGTCCCGGCCTCCCGCAGCGCCCGGACCAGGCGGCCCGGCTGCGCACCGACATAGGTGCGCCGGTGCCCGCGGATCTCGGCCTCATCGCGTATCCCACCCAGCGCGACCCGGACGAACTTCCGCCCGAGGGCGCGGGCGACCGACTCCCCGAGCGAGGTCTTGCCGACACCGGGCGGCCCGACCAGGGCCAGGATCGCCCCCGCGCCGCGGCCGTCGACCGGGACGAGGCCCCGTTCGGACTGGAGCTTGCGCACCGACAGGTGCTGGAGGATGCGCTCCTTCACATCGGCCAGCCCGTCGTGGTCCTCGTCGAGGATCGCCGCCGCCGCCGGAACGTCGAGCCGGTCCTCGGACTCGACGCCCCAGGGGATCTCGAACACGGTGTCGAGCCACGTCCGGATCCAGCCGTGCTCGGGGCTCTGCTCGCTGGTCCGCTCGAGCTTGTCGATCTCGCGCTCGATCGCCTCTCTCACCTTCTCGGGCATGTCCGTCGATGCGACCTTGCCCCGGTAGTCGTCGGGTGCGCCTTCCTCGGCGCCACCCAGTTGCCCGAGCTCCTTGCGGATCGATTCGAGCTGCCGGCGGAGCAGGAACTCGCGCTGGGACTTCTCCATCCCCTCTTCCACGTCGTTCTTGATCCGCTCCCGGAGGCTGAGCTCCCCCAAGGTGTCCTTGGCCCACGCCAGGACGAGCGACAGGCGCTCGGTGACGTCGAGGGTCTCGAGCACCTGGACCTTCTGGGCCAGCGTCAGGTCGGGCGAGTACCCGGCCAGGTCGGCCATACGGGTGGGCTCGGTGACCTCGCGTAGCTGGGCCGCCATGCGACCGGCACCCCTGCTGAGCAGGATGTTCTCGAGGACGGCTCGGTATTCGCGGGCGAGTGCGATGGCCCGGTCGTCCGGCTCGGGCTCCTCCACCAGCTCGGCCTCCACCCAGAGGGCGTCGCCGGTGCCAGGCACGCCGGTGCCGATCAGCGCACGGCTCTGGCCGGCCACGACCAGCGCCGGCAGCCCGCCCGGCAGCTCGCCGCGCTCGACCACCCCGGCCACCACGCCGACCGTGCCGTAGCGGCCGTCGATGTGGGGCACGAGCAGCAGGGTGCCGCCGGAGGTCCCGACGACCTCTGCGGCCGCCTTGGCCTCGTCGGTCTCGAGCCCGATGGTGAAGACCATCCCCGGGAGCATCACCCCGGAACGCAGGGGCAGCACCGGAAGGGTCAGGGTCTCTCTCGTCACGTCTCCTCCGTTCAGAAGGGTGAAACCCAAACGGAACCGGGGTTCACCCTGTGATTGAAAACGTGGAGCGCCCTCGACCTATTCCACGGCGCCGCGACGGGCCGCTGAGCTGGGACGACTCAGCGGGTCGGCTCGTAGACCTCGGCCTGCCAGCTCCCGGTCGTCGGCACCGCGCAGAGGTGCCCACCGGCCGCGAGCGCCCACCGCAGGACCTCACCGTCGTCGGCGGTGGTCGGGATGCGCACCACCAGGCCGCGCCTCGGGTGGTCCCCCCAGACCCGCCAACCCGGCGGGACCCCGAGCCCGGCCGCCACCAGGTCGGGCACCACCTTGGTTCCCCGGGCGTGCATGATGCCGACGGTCACCTCGTCGAACGCGTGGCGGCCCTTGCCCGGCGGCATCCATGTGCACATGGACACCGGTGCCTGGGCGGACCCGAAGATGGCGAAGAGCCCCGGGGCCTCCACCGGCTCGCTGGGCGTGTCCACCCCCGGCAGCAGGTTCAACCACCCGTCCCGGTGGGCGGCCAGCCACGCCACGACCTCGCGCAACCTCGTGAGATCGGCGGGGTCGAACTCGAAGCGGTCGACCGTGCGGGGCGCCCGCAGTGGACTCACAAGAGTTGGACCTCCAAGAGGAGCGCGACCGCGGCGGCCCCGTCGCCCAACTGCGACAGCGTGATGGAGTTGGGTTGGAGCCGGCTGAACGGTGTCTCCGGCGCGGCGGTCATCACGCCGGCGTCGATCGGGTACTCGAAGCTGTCGCCGTGCCCGATGATCTCCTGGGCCTTCTTGGTCGTGAGGAACTGGACGAACCTGGTGGCGTCCGCCCGGTGCTGGCTGGACGCCAGCACGGCGGCTCCGGACACGTCGATCACGTACCCAGGATCGCGCGGTGCGAAGGTCGTGATGACCGCGTGCATCGCCGAGGCACCGATCTCGGCCCGCAGCCGGTACCAGTAGTACTGGTTGATGACCCCGATCGCGACCTGCCCACGGTTGACCTCGCTCACGATGGTCTCGTTGTCGGGGTAGATGTGGCCGGCCGCGTTGGCCTTCATCCCCTCGAGCCAGGCCACCGTCGCAGCCTTGCCCCGGGCCCGCAGGACCGAGGTGACGATGGGCTGGAAGTCGGTCTCACCAGGGGCGAGCGCCAGCAGGCCCCGGTAGCGGGGCTCGGCGAGCTGCAGCACCGAGGTCGGCACGTCGCTCGCCTTCACAAGAGCGGGGTTGTAGACGATCACGCTGACCCGCGCCGAGATCCCCACCCAGTCCCCCTGCGCCGAGTTGTAGCGGGCCTGGGTCGTCGTCCGAACGCTCGTGGCCAGGTGGGCCAGGAGGTGGTTGTCCTGCAGGTACGCGAGGGCCGGGGTGTTCTCGGTGAAGAACACGTCCGCCGGGGAGCGGCCCCCCTCGGTCACGATCTGGTCGGCCAGGACCGATTCGTCGTCGGTGTGCACCAAGACGTCGATCCCGGTCTGCTCCTCGAAGGCCTGGACCAGCGCGTCGGTGGTCTGGACGTGCTGGCCGTTGTAGAGGGTGATGGTGTCCCCCCCGCCGCCGCCCGACCCGCCGCACGCTGCGAGCCCGGCGGCGGCCAGGGCGACCAGCGCCGACGCGACCAAGCTCGGGCGGACCCTCGATCGGGTCCCTCGCGCAGATGTCCGCCGGTACATTCGGGCCGCCATGGTCCAAATATTAGGGATGCCTAACTTAGGTGCCAAGTCCCGGTTCGCCCCGGCCGGTCGCCCGGCGCACACGGGCCGTGCCCGGTATCGTTCCCACACGAAAGTTGTTGGGTCGGCCGTACCGGCCCGGCGGGCACCCGTGATCCGGGCCCGATAAGGGGGAGGGACAACATGTTCACCAGCCATCGGTCCGGAGGCCAACGGCCCCATACCGGCCTGGCTCGCACCGGGATAACGGTGCTCGTCGCCATGAGCGCCCTGGCGCTGTCCGGCGTCGCGGCGGGCTCGACCAGCGGGATCGTGCTCTCGAAGTCCGGTCCGGCAGGCGAGGGCCCCTACCCCTACAAGTACCCGGCCTCGGGCACGACGCATGTCGGGTCCGGCACCACCATCGGCGGCACGAAGTGCACCGCTGGGACCCCCCAGGTCCCCTCCCCCTACGCCGTGCCCTGCATCGCGCATTTCACCGGCAACAACGGTGGCGCGACCTATGACGGCGTGACCTCCACCACGATCACGTTGGCCCAGCGGGCCTTCGCGTCGACCGCCAACAGCCAGCAGATCCAGGCCCAGGCGACGGCGGCCGGCGTCGCCTCACCCCAGGTGAGCACCGAGGTCGAGCAGGTCTTTTTGAACTACTTCAACAAGGCCTACGACCTCTACGGCCGCCACGTCGTCATCAAGTCGGTGCCGGCCACCGGCAATGCGACGACCGAGGCGCTCAACGAGGGCCAGACCCAGGCCTGCGCCGACGCGGCGACGATCTCCCAGCAGGTCCACGCGTTCGCCGAGGACGGCATCGCGACCAACTTCCAAGCCGGTGGCTCGGGACCGTTCTCCCAGTGCGCCGCCCAGGACAAGCTGGTCGAGTTCGGCGGCGACGCCTACTTCGACGAGGCCACATTCGCCTCAGAGAACCCCTATGTCTGGTCGACCACCCAGAACTGCACCACCGGCTCGGACGAAGAGGCCGAGGTCGAGGGCACCATGCTGGCCAACAAGAAGGCCATCTACGCCGGCGAGGCAGATCTCAGGGACAAGATCCGCAAGTTCGGCACCTACGTGCCCAACCTGCCCGCCTACCTCAACTGCACGAAGAACGGCACGAAGCTGCTCGAGAACAAGTACCACGTGCCGGCGTCGGACCTGACCAAGTTCACCTACGGGCTCGACATCTCGACGTTCAATGCGTCGACGCAGCAGGCCATCGTCCAGTTCAAGGCGGCCGGGGTGACGACGGTCATCCTCGCCTGTGACCCGTTCTCGGCGGGGCTATTGACCAAGGCCGCTGCGGCCCAGAACTACTACCCGGAGTGGTTCCTGATCGGCACCGCGCTGACCGACGAGGACCCGTCGCCGCAGACCTACGACGTCGCGAGCGAGGTCACCGGGCACCTGTTCGGGATGAGTGAGCTGTCGCCGTCGACCTACACGACCGGCCCGACGTCGCTCGCCGGCAAGCTCTACCAGAAGCTGACCGGCCACGTGATCCCGAAGGAGACCGACGGCTTCTACTCGCAGCTCGTCGAGATCTTCGACGCCCTGCAGGCGGCCGGCCCGGACCTCACCCCCCAGAACATGGCCCGAGGCCTCCACGCGATCCCGACGCTCGGCGCCCCCCTCTACCAGTACGGGACGTGGAGCTGGAACGTCGGCCCGAGCGGGGTGGCGGGGTCCGGCAGCCACACGGCCGGCATCGACGCCCGCTTCGTCTGGTACGACGCCAACGCGATCTCGCCCCTCAACGGGCTGAAGGGCACCTACGTGCAGGCGTTCGGCGGGAAGCGGTTCACGCTCGGCGAGTGGCCGACGAAGCTGCCGCCGATGTTCACCTCGAGCTGAGCGACACCCTCCGACGCGACACCCGCCGCCCCTTGATCACCGAGGGGCGGCGGGCCCGTCGCACCCGGCCCGTCTAGCTCTAGCCCCTGTCGCCGCGGCCCGGTCTGCGACCACCCGGCGCCCCAGCTCGAGGTCGCCTTCGAGAGCGAACGCGGCCTCGACCTCGGCCTCGGCCGGCCCGAGCCCGCGGAACGGTGAGCAGAAACTCGGGAGTCCTCCAGGACATGACCCTTGTCGGGGGACGCCTCCCGATGAAGCGTTACGCAGGTGATCATTCGCCACCCCGTATTCAGACTTGGACGGTACGGATGCGAACTCCTGAGGTGCCAGCAAGCCTTCGAATGTCTTCCACATCTGAGGTGACTATGACGCCTCCACCCGCCATCGCCGATACAGCGACGACCACTGCGTCAATGGTGGCCCGTACTCCCACCATTGACGCTCTTAGCTTGAGTTGTGCAGCCAGACGAGCTATCGGATCGGTGAGATCAACGATCTGGAGCTTCTTCAAGACCTGATTTGCCCGTGCGTCCCGAGCATCGCCGTGGAGTGTCTCGGCCAGGATGGCCGCCGGGACCAAGACGGGTACGCCAGCGACCATGGAGGCCGTCACGACCGCTTGCGCATCGTCATTGTCATTTCTGGCAACCGCCCACAGGCCCTCACTATCGAGGACCACTGAGGACCACGGAGCTGGCGGGGGTAGTTCCGTCAGTCGTTGGCGAACCACTGTGCCAACACTCGTTCATACGCCTCGGGTGCCGGCGGTCCGCTCTCTTGTTCCATCTCCCGAACGAGTTGCGCCAGACGCTGTTGAGCCAAGGACGCATAGAGAAGCTCGTTGATCGAAGTAGAAAGAGCTCGGCCCCCGAACTGTTCGCGGATTTCCTGCACAAGTTGCCTATCGAGGGTGAGCGACACCTTCTCCTTTTCCGTCCCCATCAACACATTCAGCCCGCGGACCCGTAGCCGCGTCGCGGGACTGAATGCGGGACCGGCTTCGATGCGGATATCGCCCATGTCGCCGGGTTCGTTGACTCTCTCTGACCGTCGGCCTCGTGTCCGCCCTTCTCCGGGTAGGCCCGCGGGCGGCTGCTCACTCCGAGTTCGACCGCGGCTCCGCTTGGTTTGTGAAGGCTTCTTCTCGACTGGCGCTGTCATAGTCTAATCCTACCAGAAGTAGGATTGACATAAATATACGGATTCCCCCACGACGTCGTCGGCTCCTGCGCCCAGGCCTTCAGAGCTCGATGGGAGGGACGTCTGGATCGTGGGATGGATACGGATTCACACCTCGCCGCCCGGGAGCCCTTCTTTCGCAGCGCCCCCTCGGGATCAGCCGGCCTTCTTGGCCGCCTTCTTGGGCTTGGGTGGAGGGCTGAGGAGCCCGTTCGAGAGCGTGTTGAGCGACACCACGGTCTGGTCCGAGGCCGAGATGCCCGTATGGGCGCCCGAGGTGTACGTGTACGACGCCAGCACCCCCTGGAAGTTGGCGTTCTGGAGGAACGTGGTGACGTCGGTGGCGGTGATCCCCATGGCCCCGACGGCCGCGTTGGCCATCATGTTCATGGCGTCGTAGGTCTGCGCGTACGGGATGATCGATCCCTGGATCTGCCCACCGAGGTGGGCGGCCAGCTTCTTTTGGAACCCGAGCGTGATGCCCGATGCGGGGCCCGTCCCGGTCACGGCGCCGGTCGGCACGGCGACCGACACGCCCGCCAGGTCGCCGCCGATCCTGGAGAGCACGCTCGAGTAGGTCGCGGTCGAGCCGGCGATCACCGGCACCTTCCATCCGAGCGACGAGCGGGCCGAGAGCACCGACGCCACCGCACCGGTGTCGTCGAGCACCACCAGGACTTTCGGGTGGCTCGCCTTGACCCGCGCCACGGCGGCCGACGCGCCACCGCCCGATGGCGACACCGAGGCCCGAGAAGTGATCGTGAAGCCGTCCGCCGAGGACAGCGAGGCGAGGTGGGCCGCACCCTGCCGACTCGACGCGTCGTCCGTCACGATGAGGCCGACGGAGGTCACGTTCTCCTTCTTCAGCTCCTTGCCGATGACGAAGGCCTGCGACTGCATCGAGGCGGTCATCGGGTAGGTGTTCGGGAAGCCCTTGGGCTCGAACGTGTCCTGCAGCGTCGAGAGGCTGACCTCGGCGACGCCCAGCTGCCCGAGGTAGCTGTCGGCGGCGGAATTGAGGAAGCTGCTGACGACGATCGCAGCCTTCTCCGAGTCGACGAAGTTGAGGACCGCCTGGGTGTCGACGGCCGGGTTGCCCAAGTTGTCCTTGTACATCAGCTCGAAGCAGCTGTTGTGCGGTGGGACACCGTCGGCCGCGTTGACCTTGGCGATCCCGAGCTCGAGGCCGGTCAGGTATTGGTGACCCAGCGCCGCCCCGGGGCCCGACAGGTCGAGCGACGCGCCGACCACGATGACCCGGGAGGTGTCGCATCCCGGCGGCGGGGCCAGCACGGTCGTCGCCACGGTGTGGGAGGTGGAGTTGCACGCGGTCAACGCCGCGCCGGCCACGGCCAGACCCAGCAGCAGCCTGGCGTGGCGCCGGCCCAAACGTTGGCGGGATCTCTTCACGTCACGACTCCCTGGAATGCTCAGACCGCCGCAGCGCCGAGGTAGGACTCGATCACCCGGGGGTGTCGGAGCACCTCTTCGGGCTCGCCCACGGCCACGACCGCCCCGGTGTCGAGGGCGACGATGCGGTCGGCCAGCGCCCGGGTGAGCCCCATGTCGTGCTCGATGAGCATCAGGCTGCAGCGGAGGCCGATGCGGATGTCACGGAGCACCGGGGCCAGGGCCTCGGTCTCGGCCTGGGCCAACCCGGCCGAGGGCTCGTCGAGCAGCACCACCGACGGGCGTTGGGCCACGATCACCGCCAGCTCGAGGAGGCGGCGCAACCCCGTCGAGAGGTCCGAGCCGAGCCGGTCCTTGAAGTCCCCGAGGCCGAGCATGTCGATGACCTCTTCGGCCGCCACCGCGACCCGCTTCTCGGCCCGGCCCACCGTCGGCAGGCACGCCATCGTCGAGATGATCCCCGGCGAGGTGACGCGGCGGGCCACGGCCAACGACACCGTCTCTTGGACCGTCAGGCCGGGCCACAGCCGGGCGGCCTGGAAGGAGCGGCCGAGACCGAACTCCGAGCGTTTGTGGGCGGGCCAATCGCTGATATCGGCGGAGAACATCGTGACCACACCTGCGTTCGGGCGCAGCTGGCCCGAGATGATCTCGAACACCGTGGTCTTCCCGGCTCCGTTGGGACCGATCAGGCCGAGGATCTCGCCGTTGTTGAGCTCGAGGCTCACGTCGTCGACGGCCAGCACCCCGCCGAACCGCTTGACGATCCCCTCCGCCGACAGGACGACGCCCTTCTCCTGGCTGCGGGCCGCCGCCCGGGCGTCCTCGATGCGCAGGCTGCCAAGCGAGGTGCTCGACAGCACGCCGCCGCCCTCGCCGTTCGAGTAGGCGGGCTGGTTGCCGACGGACACCTCGGCGCTGTCGGCGCGCTGGCGGGCCCCCTCCAAGAGCACCGAGCGGACGATCTCCTCGTGCTCGACCAGCTCGGCGGTCGGGCCCTGGAAGACGACCTGGCCCTTCTCCATGAACGTGGCCCGGTTGCACATCCGGAGCGCGAGGTTGACCGACTGCTCGACCAGGATGACCGCGGTCCCCCGCTCGTTGATGGCCTTCACGATCTGGAGCAGCGACTCGATCACCGTCGGCGCGAGCCCGAGCGAGAGCTCGTCGATGATCATCAGGCGGGGCTGCGCGATGAAGGCCATGGCCAGGCTCAGCATCTGCTGCTCCCCGCCCGACAGGCTCCCGGCCTGGGTGGTGAGGCGGTTGTTGAGCGCCGGGAAGTATCCGAGCACCGCCTTGGTGGCCTGCTTCACGTGGTCGCCCTGGCGCTCGTAGAGCCAGCCGGCCATCTTCAGGTTGTCGGCGGTGGTCAGGCCCGGGAAGATCCCCCGGTCACCCGGCACCATGGCGATGCCCATCTTCACGATGCGGTTGGGGTCGAGGGTCGTGATCGGGTGGCCGTCGAAGAGCACCTCACCGGCGGTCGGCACGATCAGCCCGCACAGCGTCTTGACGAGGGTGGACTTGCCGGCGCCGTTGGTGCCGAGGACGGCGACCATCTCGCCGTCGTCGATGTCGAAGTCGACCCCGAACAGCACCCGGACGTTGTCGTAGCCGGCCTCGATCCCCCGGGCCATGAGCAGCTTTCCGTGGCCCTCGACGCGGTCCCGGCGGACCTTGATGTCGGCCTGGACCGACGCCTCGAGGCGCTCGATGTCGGTGGCGAGATAGCGGCTCGACCGCCGCAGCACACCGGTGCCCATCAAGAGGAGCGGGGCGAACAGCCAGAAGCTGGCCCGGTAGCCGAAGTCGGTGCCGATCGCCGCGGCCAGCGTCGTCCCGGCGGTCCCGACCGGGCCGATGAGCAGGACCCCGAGCGTGAACCACAGCGAGCTGAGCGCGTAGCCGAGCGTCATCAGGCGGGCCGGCAGGGCCACCGACAGCGCCGCGTAGACGCCCGCGACCACCCAGGCGGCCGAGGCCGAGAACACGATGTTGGCGGCCACGGTGAGCCCGAAGGCGGGGCTCACGGCCAGGAGCACCGCAGCCAAGAACGCGGTGAACGCCCCCCGCGTGACCATGCGCATGCCGCGGGTCGGATCGGTTCGGAAGAGCCCCGGCATGATGCAGACGGCCAGGAGCACGCCCGCCGCGGCGCCGGCCGCCGCCAGGTCGATGGCCAAGTCGCGACTGGCCGCGTTCTGGTGGAACACGTTGATGTAGAGGTTGCCGGTGTAGAACGCGACCCCGAAGAAGGTCACCGACAGGAGCGGCAGGGACCGGTAGAGGGAGTTGATCGACGGGACCGAGAACAGCACCCGGGCGGCCTCGGGGAGCGTTGCCGGGCCCTCGGCGGTGTCCGGAGCCGCGGCCGGGTTGGCGACCGAGCCCTTCTCGGGTCGCAGCGGCAGGACCCGCAGCCCGATCGCGACCAGGACCAGACCGATCCCGGCCAACGTGAGGAACGGCGCCTGCCAGGCGAACCCGGTCCCGAACGCGAACGCGACGGGCGCGGCCGCGGCGACGGCGGTGACCCCGATGAAGCGGTGAGCCAGGACCGCACGGGTGCGCACCTCGATCGGGTAGTACTGCGCGATCGCCCCGTGCTGGGTGGAGGTGAAGGCCCCCGAGATCGCGACCACGCCGAAGACGCCGAAGTACAAGATGACCGTGTTGGTCACCAAGCCGGCGATCCCGAGCAGCGCCGCGAGCGCCGCGAAGACCACGACCCCGCGGGTGACCGTGCGCCAGCGGCTCCCCCGGTTGGCCGCGACGGCCACCGGCAGGTCGGGGCCGATGCCCAGTTGGACCTGCTGGACCACCGCACCGGTCAGCACGATCAGCTCGGAGTGGTACCCGGCCTGGATCCCGACAATTTGGAGCGCGACCAGGGCCCCCGCCATCGACAGGACGGCGTTGAACCCCATGAGGACGAGGAGCGGGACGACCGGATAAGGCGCCGTCAGACGTCGCAGGTCGAAGGGCGACAGGCGGTCGCGGTCCAGCTTCGGATCGGCCACGGCGGCCGGTGCGGTCAGGGTCATGGCTCGGACGAGCCCCGGACGTCGGGCCCGCTCCGGTCGGCATTATCGGAACGGATCGTCGTCGGGCCGCCGCCGGCGCCCGAGCGCGACGGGCGGGGCTCGGGTGCGAGCAGATCCCCGGTGCCCCCGGCCCGCGTCGCCTGCTCGAGATGCTCGGCCGCGACCGCCGCCGTCGACACCAAGATGCCTTCCCCGACCTCCCCGTCGGGCACCTCGTCACCGATGCGCAGCCCCTGGACCGTCATATGTCGCCGACGGGCCGCCAGAGCGAGCAACGTGTCTCGGAACCGGTACATGACGCCGCCGAGACCCTCGGGCAGGAAGATCAACAGGAGCAGGATCCCGCCCCCGTTCACGATCTGGGCCCACCCGGCCGGCAGGAAGTACATCGCGCTCCAGACCGCGAAGGCGCCCACGATGACCCCGGGCAGGGAGCCGAGCCCCCCGATGACCACCATGGTGAACAGCGCGATGTTGATGTCGGGCGTGAACGAACCGTTGTTGACGCCTTGGGCCTGGACGACGAACAAGGCACCGGCGAACCCGGCGATGGCTCCGGAGATCAAGAACGCGCTGACCTTCTGGCGGGTCGTGTTGAGCGCCGTCGCGCGGGCGGCGGCCTCGTTGTCACGGGTCGCGATCAGGCTCCGCCCGACCCTGCTCCGCCGGAGCGACCGCACCGCCATCAACACCAAGAAGAAGCCGATCAGGCAGAAGTAGTAGATGTCCTTGTCGGTCGACAGCAGGTTGGCATTTCCGAAGATCGGTGGTCGGTTGGCCGTCGTCGTGACCAGCCAGGTCAGATAGGACGGCGAGAGGAGATACGTGGACGCGCAGATCCCGAAGGCGAGCGTCGTGACGGCCAGGAACGGGCCCTGTATTCGCAGCGCCGCCACCCCGATCAGGAGGGCCACGAAGGCGCCGACCAGGATGGCGACGACGAGGGCGGCAAAGAAGTCCCACCCGTGGCGCGAATAGAGGTCGGCCGCGACCGCGCCGGCCAACCCCGAGATCGCGAACTGCCCGAGCGAGATCTGGCCGGTCCACCCCGTGAGGACGAGCAGCGACAGGCCGACTATGGCGTAGATGAGGATGATCGAGGCGAGGTAGGTCTGGCTGTCCGATATGAGCAGCGGCAGGAGGATGGCCACGGCCGCCAGCACGATCTTCGAGCCCCGGAGTGTCCAGCGAACCTCGGGAAGCGCGGCGAGGGCCCTCGGGATCGGCCGGACCGCCGCCACCGAGCGCCACGTCGACTGGTCCGACTCGCTGATCCTCGAGTAGCTCTTCCGCTGCAGCAACAGGGCCGCGATGATGACCAGCACGAGCGTCGCATCGACGAAGGTGGTATTCGAATAGGTCCAGGTGGCGCCGGCGTCGAAGACGCCGATGCCGATGGCCGCGACGGCGGTCCTCGGCATGGAGTCCATCCGGCCGATCACGGCGGCGGCCAGGATCCGGATCAAGACGTCGTCGCCGGTCGTCGAAACGGTCTGGAACCCACCGAAGCCGAGCACCGGGGTCTGCAGCAGGATCGCCACCGTCGAGAGCACCGCGGCGACAACCCAGATGATGGTGTCGAGCCGAGGAACCGGGACGCCGAGCAGGGTGGCCCGCTCACCGTTCTCGGACGCGGCCCTGATCGCGAGCCCGTACTTGGACCGGCGCATGAAGAGGGCCAGGGCGACGACGATGACCGCCGTCCCGACGAAGGCCACGATGTCGTTGCCCGAGAACACGACCGGGTTGATCGTGAACTGCGAGTGCAGGGGGGTGTTGAAGGTCTGGTGGGCCGCCGCGGTGGTACAGGCGGTGTTGACCGCGGGGTTGCAGAACAGGATCGGCAAGATGGCCGAGATGCCGGCGAACGCCTGGCCGAGGCCGATCGTGGCCACGGTCAGGATCAGCCGGGAGCTCCGCCGGAAGTGCCGGGGCAAGAGGCTGAGGATCGCCCCGATGACCACGGCGGCGGCGATCCCGATCAGGAACGACAGCACGAAGTTGATGTCGTAGGTGACGTTCATCTCGATGGCGATGATCGCTGCGATGACACCCATCTGGGCCTGGGCGAAGTTGATGATCCGGTTGCCCCGGTAGATGAGGACGATCCCCATCGCGAGCAGGGCGTAGATCGACCCGTAGATGACCCCGAGCAGGACGATGCCGACCGGGAGGCCCTTGCTCAGGACGTGGTCGAGGATGACCCAGACGAGGACGGCCCCCGCGGCCCATCCGAGCTGGGATCGTGCCGAGTTGAAGAGGCCCTTGGCCCGCTCCAGCGGCGACCCGGAGGGGGGCTGGTCGGAGGTTACGGGCGCTGCCTGCACTGAGCCACCGCCCCCCGGTTCTCGCGACCTTCAGCCGTTGAGATCGAAGCGAACCTAACGATCGACCCCGTCAATGTCAACGCCAACCCGACCCCGCCCCTGGACACTGAAATCGTTTCTACGCCGTCGGATGGGTAGTGTAACGCCGCGGCCTACGGGCGGCTAGGCGGCCCGGGGGGGCGACGGAGTCGAGCGCTACGTTGGTCCCGGACCGAGACCCACGAGGGGGAACATGCGGATCAATGGACTCAAGTCCCGCGGTGCTGGGCACCGGAACGTCGGCTTCGTCGCAGCCAGCGCACTCGCTGCGGTCGCGATGCTGACCCTGAGCGCGGTGGCGGTGGCGGCCAGCGGGCCGATCCTCGCCAAGAGTGGCGCAGGCAACGAGGGCCCGTACCCCTACGCCTACCCGGCCTCCGGCAAGATCGCGGCCGGGACCGGGACGACGCTCGGCGGCGTCAAGTGCACGCCCAGCACTCTTCAGTTCAACAGTGCCTACGTCGCTCCGTGCCTGCCGAAGTTCACCGGTAGCAACGGTGGGGCCACCAGCAACGGGGTGACGGCCAGCACGATCACGCTCGCCCAGATCGAGTACCCGGCCTCGGCCAACGAGCAGGAGCTCGAGGCCGAAGCCGCGGCGGCCGGCGACGCGCCGCAGCCGGTGATCAGCCAGGTCGAGCAGACCTTCCTCAATTACTTCAACAAGTCCTTCGAGCTCTACGGCCGCAAGGTGGTCATCAAGCCGGTGACCGCGACGGGCTCCTCGCTCCAAGAGGCCCTCGGCCAGGACCAGACCCAGGCCTGCGCCGACGCCACCACCATCGCCCAGCAGGTGCACGCCTTCGGCGAGACCGGAATCGTCTATGAGCTCCAGGGCGGCGGCTCGGCGCCGTTCTCCCAGTGCGCCGAGCAGCAGAAGCTGGTCGAGTTCGAGGGGAACCCCTACTACGGCGAGAACGTCTTCCAGAGCGAGAACCCCTACGTCTGGTCGACCGTGCCCTCGTGCACCAACATCGCCGCCCAGATGGCCGAGGTGGTCGGCACCGAGATGGCGGGCAAGAAGGCCATCTACGCCGGGCCGGCCTTGAAGAACGACGTCCGGAAATTCGGCACCTTCATCCCGAACATCAACTCGTACATCGGGTGCAACGGGAGCGCCAGCAGCACCGAGGTCAAGCTGCTCACGACCAAGTACCACGTGCCGCTGAGCGCGGTCGACACCTTCTTCCACTACGACCTCGACATCTCGACCTTCGCCCAGTCGGCCCAACAGGCCATCGTCCAATTCAAGGCGGCCGGGGTCACGACGATCGTGCTGGCCTGCGACCCGTTCTCGCTCGGCCTCCTGACCAAGGCGGCGGCGGCGCAGAACTACTTCCCCGAGTGGATGCTCGAGGGCACCGCGGCGACCGACACCGACAACGAGGGCCAGACCTACGACGCCTCCGAGGTGGATGGCCACATGTTCGGGGTGAGCGAGGCCAACGCCACTAACAGCATCTACGGCCCCAACTCGCCGGCCGGCAAGCTCTACCAGAAGCTCACCGGCCACACGATCCCGTCCGAGACCGACGGTGACTACGCGAACCTCGTCGAGATCTTCGACGCCCTGCAGTCGGCCGGGCCGGACCTGACCCCCCAGAACATGGCCCGCGGCATGCACGCCCTCCCGGTGCTCGGTGCCCCGTCGTTCTCCTACGGGGCCTGGACCTGGAACGTCGGACCGACCGGAGGGGCTGGACAGGGGGAGCACGCCTCCCTCATCGACGCCCGCTTCGTCTGGTGGAACCCGAACATCACCTCGACGGTCAACGGCATGAAGGGCTCCTTCGTGGCCTCCGACGGTGGCAAGCGGTTCGGGCTCGGCCAGTGGCCGAAGACCCTGCCGCCCGTGTTCACCTCCTGATCGAAAGGCGGTCTGGTGACCGACGTCGGTACGGACCCGCGGCTTGAATACGCCGGTCGGGGCATGCTGCTCGCGTGGTGGGCGCAGCAGCAGCCCGACCGACCGGCGATCATCAGCCCCCACGGCACCCGGACGTTCGCCGAGCTCAACGCGAAATGCAACCAGCTGGTGCGGGCCCTGCGGCGACGTGGCGTGGGCCGCGGCGACTCGGTGGCGCTCATCTCGGGCAACCTCCCCGAGTTCTCCGAGGTGTCATTCGGGACCCAGCGGAGCGGCCTCCGCCTCACCCCGGTCAACTGGCACCTGACCGGCGAGGAGGCCGGCTACGTGGTCGACAACTGCGAGGCCAAGGCGCTCATCGCCGACGCCCGGCACGGCGAGGCCGCCCGGGTCGCGGCCTCGGCCGCACCCGGGGTCATCGTGCGCCTCGCCATCGGCGGCGAGGTAGAGGGATTCGAGTCCTACGAGGACGCCCTGGCCGCCGAGGACGACTCGGACCTCGACGACGCCGAGAGCGGCACCACCATGCTGTATACGTCCGGCACCACCGGTCGCCCGAAGGGGGTCAGCCGCCCGGCCGCAGTCCGCCAGGTCGGGATGATCGCCCCCATCTTCGGGTACGTCCCCGGCGAGGACCTCAACCTCTGCACCGGCCCCCTGTACCACGCCGCCCCCCTGGCCTTCTCGCACCTGGTCCCCCTCATGTCGGGAGCGGGCATCGTGACCATGGAGCGCTGGGACCCAGAGGAGGCGCTCCGGCTCATCGAAGAGCACAAGGTCACCCACACCCACATGGTCCCGACCATGTTCGTGCAGCTGCTCAAGCTGCCCCCCGAAGTCCGGGACCGCTACGACGTCTCCTCGCTCCGCCACGTGCTGCACGGCGCGGCGCCGTGCCCGGTGCACGTCAAGCACGCGCTGATCGAGTGGCTGGGGCGGGTCGTGTACGAGTACTACGCGGCCACCGAGGGGACCGGGACGATGGTCGACTCGACGACCTGGCTGACCAGGCCGGGCACCGTCGGCAAGGTGGTGCCCGACGGGCAGGTGAAGATCGGCGACGAGGACGGCAACGAGCTTCCCAGGACCGAGATCGGCACCGTGTTCCTGCGGGCGCCCGACGCCGGCCGGTTCGAATACTTCAAGGCCAAGGACAAGACCGACTCCGCGTATCGGGGCGACTACTACACGCTCGGCGACGTCGGGTACATGGACGAGGAAGGCTTCTTATTCCTCACCGACCGCAGCGTCGACCTGATCATCTCCGGCGGGGTGAACGTCTACCCGACCGAGATCGACGCCGTGCTCCTCGCCCATCCCAAGGTGGCCGACAGCGCCACCATCGGGATCCCCAACGACGAGTGGGGCGAAGAGGTGAAGTCGGTGGTCGAGCTCGCCGCCGGCATCGAACCGAGCCGAGGGCTCGAGGCCGAGCTGATCGAGTTCGCCCGGGAGCGGTTGGCCCACTTCAAGTGCCCGAAGACGATCGACTTCGTCGATACGCTCCCCCGCCAGGACAACGGCAAGATCTACCGCCGGCTGCTGCGGGACATGTACCGCAACGTCGCCGAGGCGGGCTAAGGGCTAACACGCCTCAGACATTGTCCAGAGCCAGATCCGGTCAGGACTCGGCGGCGGCGGCAGCCGAGCGGGTGGAACCGGTCCTCCTCGGGAAGTAGGGGGTCGACCGCAGCGAGGACGGTCGAACACTTCTGTATCGAGCGCGCTCGCGGGCGTTGCTTCCTCCAGGGCTTTGCGGCTCGCGCTCGCCTACGTTGGATAGCCATTGTGGCGATCCAACTCCGAGTAGAGCAGCGCATTTCGGCTGATCATCTGAGTTCGGCATCCTGCTTCACGGCCGCGCTCGACAGAACCTTCTGCTGGGCTGGGGTGATCGGCAGCGTGGCGATCGAGGTGCTGGTGGACGAGCCAGCAGTCGCCGCCACGTTGATGTTGAGGGCCACCGCCTCCACAATCGAGCCCCTTCGCCAAAAGATTTGATATAGCGAGACGTCACTCAACTGTTCGATGGCCGAAGAACCCAGTTGCTTCGGCGGGTGTGCCGAGGTAACTGGGATCCCTGACCGCGAGCCGCTCAGGAGCGCAGCAGCGGCCTTGTTGGTGGTGCAGGCGACCACCTCCGACCCCAAAGCCGTTTGGCCCGAAGCGCTCTCAAACGTCTCCCGTGCGCCATCGGGGCAGGAGTTCAGGCCCGTCTTGGACGACGTGGCAACCTTTCGCGCCACCTTGGTAAAGCCAGCCTTCTTCGCGTATGAAGACGGCAGAAGGTCTTTTGCGAGGGACTTGGCCGATGCCGGCGTGCTCGCCCCAGCCGGCGTCGGCGCTGCCGCGGTAGCCGGCACCACGATCGCCATGGCCAGCGCGGCAAAGATGTTTCGTTTGATCGACAAGGTACGCTCCGAATCGGATCGAGATGTAGGTCTGACAGGTTGCCACGATTCGTGGCCGGGGCACGTTTTCGACCGTCTCGTGGCGGCAATGCTCGTTGCCTATGACTCCGAGATCGGCCGCGAGCTAGGTGGGTGGTGTCTTTCGCGTGACCACGACTGATATCCCTCTGAAGCTCGATTCGCGATCCGGGCCCGGAGCTGAGAGAACTACATCGTTGTAGTTGTCGACGCCGGAGGCAACCAATGACACTAGGTGTGGCGAACAGGCAAGGCCACCTGCTCGACGCCGTGACGAGGTTCAGCGACGAGACGCTCGACCAGCACTCGATCTATGCCTCCTTGCACCTGAACGAGACCAGCTCTTCCCGACGAGCCTTCGCTGATCTGTTGGATGACAAGGTTCGGCGCTCGGTGCCTCCCTTCTGTCGTCGCCGTGGTCATGGTGCTCCAACGCCTCGAAGGGCTCTCTGGCCACGAGGCGGCCGAGCGTTACTGCTTCGACAACTGCTGGCGTTACGCCGCCGCCGCCGTCGGAGGGTACGACAGTGCGGGGTGGACGGGCTTCGCCCACACGGAACTCGTCGACATGCGCGAGCGCTTGCGCCACTCAGAGCATCCAGGCCGCATCTTTGACGTGCGCGCCACACGGCCACGGTGGCCGGGCTCGTCGGCCGCAAACGAGTGATCGACTCGACCCCGCTCTATGACGCGGTGTCGACCATGGAAACCGTCACCTTGATCCGCTCGGCCATCCGAGGACTGCTCAAAGGTGGCTGAGGTCGAACTCGCCACAGAACTGCACGCCGTCTTCACCTGTGGGGACGACTATGCGAGTGCGGCCAAGCCCTTGATCGATTGGAACAACGAGGCGGCTCGCGGGACCTCATTGACAACAGAGCCAAAGACGTTACGACTGCCTGCTTGTCCTCGAGGGGAACAGGACTCGGTCCCGTCGTCACCCAGGCCGCCGCCCGATTTCCTTGCAGGTAAAGAAAGCAGCGGAACGCCTCGAACGGTGACGAATCCGAAGATCTCGTGGTGGGCGAGACGGCTGACCACGACGAGGGGCAACGGTCTACGGCGACAATGCCTATGGGACCGGGGCGTTCCACGAGAGCTCGAAGACGAAGGAGTCGAGATGTAAGACTCAGAGTCCGACCGCCCCCCGCGGCCGGTTCGCCAAGGACCGCTTCGATGTAAAATGTGACGGCGGGCACCGTCACGTGCCCGAACGGCGTCACCGGTGGTGATCAGCCGTCATCGCAGTGGGGCGGGGGCTGGCTTACTTCAGGGATGCCTGCGCCACATGCGCGCTTCTCCCCGC
Source organism: Acidimicrobiaceae bacterium (assembly GCA_003161255.1). Taxonomy (GTDB): domain Bacteria; phylum Actinomycetota; class Acidimicrobiia; order Acidimicrobiales; family RAAP-2; genus Palsa-461. The sequence continues at coordinate 84,457 of PMOQ01000028.1, forward strand.
AGTGCACCGAGGCCTCCGGTGGGCGCACCATCGGCATCAACGCACACGAAGAAGCCGTCGCCCCAGGCCCGACTCCGCCAAGTTGATCCCGCTTGGCGCGACGACTAACGGTCCACGCGACCCAAGGTAGAGCGCAAGCTGGCTCACCTCATGCGGCGCCGCCATGGTGGGCGACGAGCGCGGGTAAGCGCAACGATGCGCGTCGATGCCGACTTCAGTTGCTCGCGGCTGCGGTCAACCTGGCGCGTCTCGGCACTCTTGGGATGCGCTCCTCACCGCGCGGTTGGACGCTGGCATCCCGCTTACGGGTCCCCGACGATCCGGCGCGGCCTGCCCGCTTGGCGCAACCGTCTGATCCTTGATCCGACGCCAGCACGTTTGGCCTCAACTGCCCTTCAGGCAGTTCGACGGGAAATGCCTCGCCTCTCGGCAATTGCCCCATTGGCACCCCCATAAGACACCACCCACCTAGGGAGATCTGTGTGGACGGCTCGCTCCACAAGGCGCCTTGTGGCAGGGAGGGCACTGGAAACAACCCCGTTGACCAGGGAAAACTCGGCTGGAAGTTGTCGGTGCTGGAAGTGGTCGATCCCCACCGACGAGAACGGGATCCCGATCGGATAGATCGCCAAGGCTGCGAGTCGGAACGACAGCATCCCGCTCCCGAGAGGTCGCTGCACTTGGCCTGATCGGTAAGATCGAGACCCTCCACCTCGACCGCGGTAACGACACGAACGCGGTCCGCCACCACGTTGCCGCGGAATTGGCAACCTCGACGGGTCTGATGGCACCTGGTGAGTAGCCGGGGGGAAATCTCTGTCGACGACGCCTGAATACTGACCCCTTATCGACGGTCCAATACTGACCCCTCTTCGCGGATCCACCGCTTGTGGTGTTGCTCCGTCGACCCTGGTTCGAGAGCGAGCCGGGGAGGAAGAGGTGTTGGACGTGGAGGACTGGGCTGAGATCCGCCGGCTGTCGCGGTCGGAAGGTCTGTCGATAAAGGAGATCGCCCGCCAGACGGGCGTGGCCAGGAACACGGTGCGCACTGCGCTGCGCTCGAACACCCCGCCCGCCTATCAGCGGGAGGGAAAGGGTTCGATCGTGGACCCCTTCGAGCCGGAGATCCGGCGGCTGTTGATGGGGACACCACGCATGCCAGCGACGGTGATCGCCGAACGGATCGGCTGGACGCGGTCGCTGACGGTGCTGAAGGAACGGGTGCGCGAGCTGCGGCCGCTGTTCCTCCCGCCCGATCCATCTGGGCGCACGGAATATCGCCCCGGTGAGCTCGCCCAGTGGGACCTGTGGTTCCCACCCGCCGACGTGCCGCTCGAGGCCGGACAGATCGCCCGGCCGCCGGTGATCATCGGGGTCTGCGGTTACTCCCGGGTGATGGTCGGACGAATGATTCCTTCGCGCGAGGGCCACCACATCTTGTCGGGGAACTTGGCCTGTCTCCAAGACCTCGGCGCGGTGCCGAGGGCCGGTGTCTATGACAACGAGGGTGCCCTGGTCTCTCGCCACGGCGGGAAGGTGAAGCTCTCGGACCCGTTCCAGCGCTTCAGAGGGGCCCTCGGCATGAAGGTGATCGTGCTGCGGCCGCGGGACCCCGAAGCCAAAGGGGTGGTGGAACGTCACAACGGCTATCTGGAAACGAGCTTCCTGCCCGGACGACGCTTCTCCTCGCCCCAGGACTTCAACGCCCAGCTGGCCGAGTGGCTGGAGCGGGCCAAC
>PMOQ01000072.1 GCA_003161255.1 Acidimicrobiaceae bacterium
GCACGCGAGGTTGCACGCGTACGTCAACTCCCAGGTCAGGCAGATCGGTGCCTCGAGGCCATGCGAGAGCCGGTCTCGTAGCCCCGAGGTCTTCGACCTTGTACGGGTCTCAACGGGCATCGATCACCTCGGAAGCGGCGAGACCGGCGAGCGCCCGCTCGTAGGAGGGGCGCTGCGCGGGGGTGGTCTTGGCGTCGAGCGCGTCGCTCGCGCTGTCGAAGGATTCAAGGGCCTCGACGAGCTCGACGAGGGTCCGTGAACGAAGGAACACCAGCCGGCGGTTGCCGTAGTGGTAGGCGAGCGCCCCGAACGACTCGTCTCGAAGAGCCACCTGGTGGTGCAGCCGCCAGGGGCGATCGGGGTCGAACGCCTTGGGCAGTGTCGTGGTCGCGTCGCCCGGCGAGCTCACCCGCTCAGTAGACCCCGCACATGCCATCGATGGAGATCTCCTCGACCAGGACGTCCTCGGCTTCGGCGTCCTCGTCGTCCTCGGGCTCGATGGCGGTCAACGCGTCGTCGATCTGGGTCATCGGTCCTCCTCGCAAGCCATGGGCTCCGCTCGACCTTCGATCTACAGGTCGGCGCCTCGTGCCTCCCCGAGCCTACTTCGGGCCGCGATCGGGGCCGTGGTCCGGTCGGTGGGGTCCGCTGGGCCCGTGCACGCTCCGCCTACGGAGCCGGCGCCGGTGCCGCCGATCGGAGCACCGGCCACTCCAAGAGCTCGGTCAAGGACGCGACCCGGTGGCCGTTCGGTGGGATGTCGGGCGGCCCGGTGCCGGCGGAGTCCTCGGCGCGCCAAAGGTGTGCCGCGGCCATGCCGGATTCGAGCGGCCCGATGACGTCTGGGTGGACCGAGTCGCCGACGAACAGGGACTCCCCGGGCGACACCCCGAGGGCCTCGGTGACCGCCGCGAAGATCCGCGGATGGGGCTTGCGCGCACCGGCTCGGGCCGAGGTGACGGCCGTGTCGACAAGATTGAGGAGCCCGGCCTGGGAGAGGTGGGCATCGAGCTCCCAACCCCAGTTCGAACACACGCCGATGCGAAAGCCACGAGCGCGCAATGCGAGCAACGTGGGAGCGGCATCGCGATAGGCGACCACCGGTGACGTATCGAGCGCCCGCAGGGCGTCGACGATCCGTTCGACGTCGTCCAGGCGAACCTCGCAGGCCGAGGCGAGCTCGCCGAGCCGGAACCGCACCCACGCCTCGTAAGTGGTCTTGTCGGTGGAGTGCTCGACGTGCTCGACGCCGTTGTAGCGCGCGAAGTAGTCGGACTCCGTCGCTGCATCCAACCGGTAGCCGTGCTTCGCAAAGACCGCCGGGTACTCCGAGAGCACCCCGTCGGGATGACGAGCGATCGTCCCGAAGAAGTCGAAGATCACGGCCCGCAGCCCCACCTGATCCTGCCGCGCGCTCACAGGGACGAGTACACCGCTCGTTCCACGGCTCGAAATGCCTCGAGTGACGGCCTATCGAAGAACGGCAGGACCTGGGTGGCGAACACGCCCGCAACCTGGGTGGCCGGGTCGATCCAGTAGTAGGTGTTGGCCAGCCCGGCCCACATCATCGAGCCGGGGGCCCGGCCCTCCGGCGTAGTCTCTGGGTTGAGCAGAAAGCTCAATCCGAATTGCTGGCCGCCCCCAAGGTCAACCTCGTTGGACAAGATGGGGTTCACCGCGTGCCACCCACCGACGTCCAGGGTTCCGATCTGGTTGGTACCCATCTCGCGCACGGAGTCAGCGGTGATGATTCTCGTCCCCTCGAGCGCGCCGCCACCGAGCATCATGCGCGCGAAGCGCAGATAGTCGACGACGGTGCCGTAGAGGCCGCCGCCCGCCATTAGAAACTCGGGGTCCTCCTTGGTCTCGAACGGGACCGGGGCCAAACCGTCGGGCGTGCGCAGGTGCATGTCGGCCGTGCGGGACCGGCCGGCCGCATCCCGACCGAATCCGGTGTCGGGCATTCCGAGCGGCTCGAAGATGGCCGATCGGAGGTGGTCGTCCAAGCGCGTCTTTGTAGCCGCCTCGACAACTTGGCCGGCCCAGTCGATGTTGATGCCGTAGGCCCAGCGGTCACCCGGGTCAAAGAGCAACGGCTGTTCATATGCGGCCGCGGTCCCGTCGACGATCGACGGCAGACCCTGCTCGGCAACGAAGCGGGCGATCAGCGGATCGGTGAAGTCGTAGCCGAAGCCCGCCGTGTGTGACAGCAGGTGGCGCAGCGTGATCGGACGGGCCGGGGGTCGCAGCTTCGGCGAACCGTCATCGTCGAACCCGTCGAGCACCTGGGCCTCGGCCAGGTAGGGCACCAGTTCGTGGCATGGCTGATCCAGCGCGACCCGTCCCTGCTCGACCAGCTGCATCGCCGCGACGGCGGTGACCGCCTTGGTCATGGACGCGATCCAGACGATCGAGTCCGGGGTCATCTCGGTTCCCTCGGACCGTTGGCCCGCCGCGGCGGCGAAGGTTCCCGTGGGCGTCGCGACGGCCGCCGCCGCCTCGATCAGGTCCCCGCCGGCCACGGCTTCCCCGAGGATTCGTTCGAGCTCGCTCTGCATCATTCCCCCTGGCACCGGGCTCGGGTCCGATGCCCCAGTTCGCCGCACGTTATCGGTGGCGACCGGGGAGGAGCGGGCGCCCGAAGAGGCGCTCGGCCTCTGGAGAGCGGCTGACAAGATGGCCCCGTGCCCACGTTCGCCCGGACCGACCGGAGCCCGGATCCGGTTCGCCCCGCCCCGAGGGGCCAGGCGATGCTGCCGGTCGGGTTCGGATTGGCCCCTGACCGCGAACTCCAGGTCCTCGCCGACGGGCGGGCGCTCCTGGGCGGGAGCCCGATGCGATTGGTGCGACTCCGACCCCGAGCTGCGGCGATGGCACGGCGATGGCTCGATGGGGAGGCCGTGGAGAACCGCCGGGCCGACAGGGTCGTCGCACGACGCCTCGTGTCCGCGGGCCTCTTGCACCCGCGGCCGTCGCGCCTGTCGCCGGGCGTGTTGGTGACCGTCGTGGTCCCGGTGCGGAACAGGCCCGAGCTCCTCATCCGACTGCTCGGATCGCTCGGCGACACGGCGTGCGTCGTGGTCGACGACTGCTCGCTGCGTCGGGACGAGATCGAGAAGGCGGCGAGAGATGCCGGCGCGGAGTACGTCCGGCTCGACTCGCACTCGGGACCGGCCGCCGCGCGCAACGCCGGCATGGCTCGGGTTCTGTCGCCGCTCGTGGCCTTCGTCGACTCCGACTGCACGGTCCATCCCGCGTGGCTCGACGGCCTCGTCGGGCACTTCGCCGACCCACGGGTCGCGCTCGTCGCGCCCCGCGTCGTCACGCCGGCCGGGCCCTCTTGGCTGGCCCGCTACGAGTCGGCGTGCTCACCGCTCGACCTCGGCACCGCCGAAGGACGCGTGGCACCGGGAACGCGCGTCTCCTATGTCCCCTCGGCCGCGATCGTCGTCCGGCGGGCGGCCATGGCCGGTGCGTGCTTCGACGAACGGCTCGGCGCAGGCGAGGACGTCGACCTCGTGTGGCGACTCGTCGAAGCCGGTTGGGACGTGCGCTACGTGCCCACCGTCGAGGTGAGCCACGCGTCCGACCTGCGGCTGTCCGAATGGCTGGCCCGTCGAGCCCTCTACGGCTCGACCGCCGGACCACTGTCCCGGCGGCACCGGGGGGCGCTGGCGCCGGCGCGAATCTCGCCGACCGCCGCGGCGACATGGGGACTGCTGCTCGCGCGTCGGCCGCTGGCCGCCGTCGGCATCGCGGGTGGGTCCGCGGCCGTCCTGGCCAGTCGGCTCACCGGGGTGGTCGACGACCCGTTCGCCGCCGCGACCAAGCTCTCGCTTGTCGGAACCGTGCGGTCGGCCGCTCCCGCAGTCTCGGGACTGGCCCGCGCCTGGGGGCCGGTCCTGTTCGTGTCGCTCTTCGTTCGCCGGCTCGGGCGGCTCCGGTGGGCGGTCGTGGGCGCCTTGGCCGTGTCGACGGCCCGCGACTGGGGATCACGGCCCGTAGGGCTCGATCCGCTCAGCTACCTGTCCGTCCGGGTCGCCGACGACCTCGCCTATGGCACCGGGGTTTGGTGGGGCTGCTGGAGGGCACGCACGGTGCGGCCTCTCGTGCCGGCCATTGCGACGACGGCTCGGCGGGGCCGACCCGAGACACCGCCCTCGCAGGATCGCTAGCCGAGCGGGATGGCGCTCACTCCGGACCCGTACCCAACTCGCGAGCGAAGCCCTCCGGCACGATCACGTCGGCCGGCGTCAGCTCGGCCACCGTTGAGCGGCCGAGGCCGAGCATGGCCGAATCGATCCCGCCGCGAATGACGTCGAGGACGTTCTCGACGCCGGCCTGGCCGTTCGCGGCCAGGCCCCACAGGTAGGCGCGGCCGATCATGACCGCCTTCGCGCCGAGGGCGAGCGCCTTGATCACATCGCTGCCGCGGCGGACCCCGCCGTCGAGCACCACGTCGACCCGGTCGCCGACCGCATCCGCGACGGCTGGGAGCGCCCGGATCGTCGCCGGGGTCGTGTCGAGGTTGTTGCCCCCGTGATTGGAGACCGAGATCGCGGTCACCCCGGCGTCAACGGCACGCCGGGCGTCGTCGACGCGCATGACGCCCTTCAACATGAACGGGCCACCCCATTGCTTCGCCAACCACGCCACGTCGTCCCAACTGGGCGGCGGCGTCTGCATCCACTCCCCGTAGGCGCCGAAGAAGGTCGGCGGCGGCTCACCGGGTGCGGCCATGTTGGGGACCGTGAGGTTCGGAAGGTGCCCCGATCTGACAAACGCGGCGAGCCACCGGGGTCGGCGCAGCACCTCGGGAGCGAATCGCACCATCTCCCTGAGGTTGAGCCGTTCGGGGATGTGCGGGCTGCCCCAGTCACGACCGTTGGAGAACGACCAGTCGAAGGTGGCGATGAGGCCGACCGCGCCGGCGCTCCGAGCCCGCTCGATGCGCGCCGCGATTCGCTCGCGCGTCCCGCACCAGTAGAGCTGGAAGAACGTCTGGGGATTGGCCGCGACCACCTCTTCTATGGGCTTGCTGGCGAACGAGCTGAGGCCGATCGCCGTGCCCCGGGCCGCCGCTGCGCGTGCGACGGCCACCTCTGCGTCCGGGTGGACGGCCTGCACACCGGTCGGCGACATGAGCACCGGCAGCGCCAGCGTCTGCCCCATGACCGTGACGGCCATGTCCCGTTTCTCGGGCAACCCCGCGACGTGGGGGGCAAAGCCGAGCTCACCGAAGGCGGCCAGGTTGTCGTCGATGGTGCGGCCGCGCTCAGACCCGGCCAGGAGCGCCTTGTAGACCGACGGTGGCAGGCGCTTCTGCGCGCGCCGTTGCGCCTCTGCGACCGTCTCGAACCACGACCCAGCCATCACCCGATCCTTCCACCTGCCCAGCCCCACCCACGACGTGGGAAGAGGAGGACCGCAGGTCAGCCGATCTTCGGTTGGTCGTGCCAGCGCGATTGGAGCGGTGGTGGTTACGAGTCCCCGGCCAGCTTCACCACGCCGCGCACGTTGCGCCCGGCGTGGAGGTCGTCGTAGCCCTCCTGGACCTGGTCGAGCGTGTACTCCTTCGTGATCAGCTCGTCGATGTCGAGCTGGCCGTTTTGGTAGAGCGATAGCAGCTTGGGCACCTGCACCCGCGGGCTGGCCGAGCCGAACACCGTCCCCAAGATGGCCTGGTTGTACATGGCCAGGTTGAACAGGTTCAGTTGAACGTCCATCTGGTCGATCCGTGCGATCGCGGTGCACACGATCCGCGCGTCCTTGGAGCCGAGCATGCACGCCGGTGCGATCAGATCGCCGGTCAGCGTGTCCGGGGTGAGCACGATGACGTCGGCCATCCGACCCTGGGTGATCTCTGCCACGAGCGGGAGGGCCTCTTGCATCGACGCTGCCGAATGGGTCGCCCCGATCTTCTTGGCCTGGTCGGTCTTGAATGGCACCGGGTCGACCGCCACGACCGCCTTGGCGCCGGCCAACCGCGCTCCCTGCAGAGCGCCGGACCCCACGCCGCCGCATCCGACCACGACCACGACCTCACCGGGCCGGGCCTTCGCCCGGTCGACGACGGAGCCGAAGCCGGTCGCGATGCCGCAGCTGATCAGCGCGGCCGCCCTGAGCGGGGCGTCCGGGGCAATCTTCACGAGCGACGCCTCGTTGACGACCATCGTCTCGGAAAAGGTACCGAGCTGGGTCATCCGCCCGAGGTTGGCCTCGCCCAGGTGGTGCCGCCAGGTCCCGTCGCTGATCATCGGCCCGGCCAGGGTGTACATGCCAAGGTCGCAGAGGTTCTGACGGCCCGAAGCGCACCAGAAGCAGACCCCGCACGCCGGGATGAAGGAGACGGCCACGCGGTCGCCGACGGCCACGTGCTGAACCTCGGGACCGACCGCGGCCACGACGCCGGAGCCCTCGTGGCCGCCGATCACCGGGTACATCGACGAAAGGCCCATCATCTCGAGGAGCTCCGGCGGAGCGCTGATGTCACCGAGCCGGAGGTGCTCGTCGGACTGACACATGCCCGCGTAGGCCACCTGGACCTGGACCTCATGAGCGTGGGGCTCGTCGATCTCGATCTCCTCTGTCGTCCACGGCGTGCCCGCCTCGTGGCATACGGCTGCTCGGGTCTTCATTTCGGCGTCCCTCCTGGTGCGAGTACTGCTTAAGTATCGCCCCGCGACGACCCCCGGACAACAGGGATGGGCCGGACGCGGGTACGGCCCCGGTACCGGGTCATTACTTGAACCGCCCAGATCTGTTAGATACCCTAATAGTATGAGCATCGAACAGCTGGAGACCCAGCCGAGACTCCACAACCCCGGCCGGACCGCGGCCTGGTTGTCCAAGCAGGTCGAGCTGGGCCTGACCGTGGCGGACCTGTCCCTCTCCCAGTACCGGATCCTCGGCATTCTCGACGAGGGCTCCGCGATGTCCTCGTCACTGGCCGAGCGCCTGGCCGTTCGGCCGCCGAGCGTCACTGCCGTGATCGACGGGCTGGTGGCCCGGGGGCTGGTGGTGCGCACCCACAGCGAAGACGACCGTCGGCGCATCTCGCTCGGCATGACGCCCCAGGGGCAGGCGGTGCTCCAGGCGGCCGACCGGGCGGTCAACGACCGGCTGGTGTCGATCGCCGCCGGACTCGGGAACGCCCGGTCGAGCACGAGGGCACTGGACAACCTGGCCCTCTGGCATGAGGCGCTCGTCATCCACCGAGCCTCGCGAGTGCCCAAATGACGATCCTCTCCCGCCGGCCCGACGAGCAGACCGCGGCACACGACGAGCCGGTGCAGCATTCGCCCTTCGAGCCGGTCGCGACCACGGCCCGCTACCGGGCCCCGCGGGCGACGATCGACCCGGACAAAGAGAAGACCTGGCTGCGACGGGCGATGCCGATCGTGTTGTCGCACAAGAAGATGTTCATCACATCGCTCGTGATGTCGTTCCTGGCTCTCGTCCTCCAGGTGCAGATCCCGAAGCTCTTGGAAGAGGCCATCAACAACTCGCTGGTGGCGCGGAGCGTGCCGCTCAGCCACTACGTCACGATCGTCTTCATCCTGGCCGTGATCGCCGGCATCGCCGGGTACATCTCGCGGTACTTCTTGATGCGCACCGCCTACGAGATGGAGTTCGACCTCCGCAATATCATCTACACGCATCTCACGAAGATGTCGTTCCCCTTCTACGACCGGGTCCAGTCGGGCCAACTGATCTCGCGGGCCAACTCGGACATCCGCTCGGTCCAGATGTACCTGACCTTCGCCCCGTCGATCCTCGTCCAATGCAGCGTCGCCGTCGTGGCCTTCGGGTACATGCTCTCCATCAACGTGCCGCTGGCGTTGGTCGCCATGATCCCGATGCCGTTCGTCTACCTGCTCGGCATCCAGATGCGGAAGTCGATCTTCCCGGTGTCCTGGCTCATTCAGTCCAGGCTCGCCGACGTCGCGACGATCGTCGACGAGAACATCAACGGCGTGCGGGTCGTCAAATCCTTCGCGGCCGAGCAGCGTGAGCTGACGACGCTGGGCAAGGCGGCCGACCGCCTCCAGTGGTCGTACATCAAGGACGCCTACATCCGGGCCAAGTTCACCCCGACCGTCCAGAACCTGCCCCAGATCGGCCTGGCCCTGGTGGTGCTCTTCGGGGGCTGGCTGGTCGTGCACGGCAAGCTGCAGGTTGGCGCGATCGCGGCCTTCAGCTTGTACATCGTGATGCTCCAGGCGCCGTTCCAGATGCTCGGGATGATCATCATGATGGGCCAGCGCGCCTCGGCCTCGTCGCAGCGCATCTACGAGATCCTCGACGAGGTGCCGACGGTCGTCGACCGACCCGGCGCGGTCGATCTCGTGGACTGCAAGGGTGACATCCACTTCGAGTCGGTCAACTTCTCGTACTCGCCCGAGAACCCCCTTATCCTCGACGACTTCGACCTGCACATCCGGCCAGGAGAGACCGTCGCGCTGGTGGGTCGGACCGGCGTCGGCAAGTCGACGGTGGCGCGGCTGCTCCCCCGCTTCTATGACGCCACCGGAGGCCGGGTCGTGATCGACGGCCACGACGTGCGCGACCTGACCCTGCTCAGCCTGCGGGCCAGCGTCGGCATCGTGCTCGACGAGCCGTTCCTCTTCTCGACCTCGATCCGCGAGAACATCGCCTACGGGTTCCCGAACGCCGACTTCGCGGACATCGAGGCGGCGGCCAAGGCGGCCGGAGCCGACGGCTTCATCCGCGAGCTCCCGAAGGGCTACGAGACCGTCGTCGGCGAGCGCGGGTACACGCTGTCGGGCGGCCAGCGCCAGCGGATCGCGATCGCGAGGACGCTTCTCGTGAACCCACCGATCCTGGTGCTCGACGACGCCACCAGCGCCATCGACGTACAGGTCGAGCTCACGATCCACGGGTCGCTGCGCAAGCTGATGGAGGGCCGGACCACCCTGATCATCGCCCACCGCCTCTCGACCATCAGCCTCGCCGACCGGGTCCTGCTCATGGACGCCGGGAAGATCGTGGCCGACGGGACGCACGCCCAACTGATGGAGACCGTGCCGCTCTACGCGGACGTGCTCGCTCAGGGCGAGGAGGAGCTCGAGATCAGGGCCGAGGAGGCCCGGGCGGCGGCGGCCGAGCGGGCCGGGCTCGACGGCGCCGACGCAGGAGGGCCGGTCTGATGGCGTGGGGTGCCGGCGGTGGCGGGATGTTCGGTGGCGGTGGCGGTGGCATGGGAGGGCGCCCAGGCGGGCCCTCGGCAGGCAATCCGGGGGGCGGCTTGCCGTTCGCGGGCATCCCGCCGGAGCTCCAAGGCGGGGTCGACAAGCTGCTCAAGACCGAACCCGAGTACCCCGCACCCAAGGCTCGCTTCAGCTATCAGATGACCGCCGCCGAGCGGCGGCGGATGACACTGCGACAGCTGGTGCTCGAGCACTGGCACCTCGCCGCCCTGGCCGGCGTCCTCGTGACCATCGTCAGCCTGGCCAACCAGGCCGGTCCCGCGCTCATCGACTACGCCATCACGCACGGGATGGGCTCACCCACGCTGAAGCCGGGTCATCTCCCGCTCGGGCCGAAGGACTTCCTCATCGGGCCCAAGGACTTCGGCACGATCGTCGTGTGCGCGGTGCTCTTCTTCGGGGCGATCGCGTTGAGCTCGATCGCCCAGCGCAATCAGGTCAGGGTCACGGGCCGGCTGGCCGCCTGGGTGATGAACGACCTGAGGATAAAGATCTTCACCCACCTCCAGCGCATGTCGCTCGACTTCTACACGGAGGAGAAGGCGGGCGTGATCATGACCCGCATGACGAGCGACATCGAGAACCTCCAGCAGCTCCTCCAGGACGGCCTGGCCAGCTTCGCAGTGCAGGGCCTGACCATGGTCGTCATCACCGCCATCCTCTTCTCGCTCAACGTCCGGCTGGCCATCGTCACCGTCCTCGTCGTCGTGCCGGTGCTGAGCGCGTTGTCGATCTGGTTCCGCTCGGCGTCCGAGCGCGGCTACGACCGGGTCCGGGACGGCATCGCGGGCGTGCTGGCCGACCTGTCCGAGAGCCTGCACGGGGTCCGCATCGTCACCGCCCACAACCGCCAGCGCCACAACGTGATCCACCACCGCAACGTGGTCGGCGAGTACCGCGACGCCAACAACTACACGGCCCAGATCAACGCGATCTACGGGCCCGGCACGCAGATGCTGGCCTACCTCGGCCAGGCCATCATCCTCGTCGTCGGCGGCACCATGGTCGTGCACGGCCAGCTGAGCATCGGGGCGCTCACGGCCTATTTCTTGTACGTGAACCGCTTCTTCGCGCCGATCACGCTGCTGGTGCAGCAGTACAACACCTACCAGCAGGGCCAGGCCTCCATCATCAAGCTCAACACGCTGCTCGCCCTGTCGCCGAGCGTGCCCGAGGACCCCGACTCGATCGAGATGCCACCGATCAACGGGGCCATCTCGTTCGACCACGTGACCTTCGGCTACGACCCCGCCACCCCGGTCCTCCACGACGTCGACCTCCGCATCGACGTCGGTGAGACGGTCGCCTTCGTCGGCCCGACCGGCGCCGGCAAGTCGACCATGGCGAAGCTCGTGACGCGCTTCTACGACCCCACCGAGGGCCGGGTGCTCATCGACGGCCACGACATCCGGCACGTCTCCCTCGAGTCGCTGCGCAGCCAGCTCGGGGTGGTGCCCCAGGAGCCGTTCCTGTTCGCCGGCACCGTGCGGGAGAACATCGCCTTCGCACGACCCGAGTCGAGCGACGAGGAGGTGTGGGAGGCGGTCCGGACGGTCGGCCTCCTGGAGGTCATCGAACGGCTGCCCGAGCAGCTCAACACGATCGTCCACGAGCGGGGCCAATCGCTCTCCTCGGGCGAGCGCCAGCTGATCGCGCTCGGGCGGGCCTTCCTCGCCCACCCCCGCGTGATCGTCCTCGACGAGGCCACGTCCAACCTGGACCTGTTGTCCGAGAGCAAGATCGAGCGGGCCCTCGACGTGCTGCTGGAGGGTCGCACCGCCATCCTGATCGCTCACCGCCTCACCACCGCGATGAAGGCCGACCGGATCGTGGTCGTCGACGAGGGCGGGATCATCGAGATCGGGTCCCACGACGAGCTGATCGCCCACGGTGGTCGCTACGCCGAGATGTACGAGACCTGGATCTCCCACACCGGCGGGGAGCCGGAGCGGGTGAGCAGCCCCAACTCGTAGGGATCCGGCCCGCCTGGGCACCGGGTTCGGAATGTACGCTCGCCGGGGTTGTGCGGACGTGTCGCCGCCGCCCGGTGACGGCGTGACGCGGCATCGAAGACGCGAAGGAGGGCACGTGGGCTTGCTCGACGGGAAGGCGGCCGTGGTCACCGGTGGTGCCCAGGGGATCGGCCTGGCCATCGCGACGGCGTTCGCCGAGCAGGGCGCCCGGGTCGTGGTGGGCGACATCGACCACGACCGGGCCGAGGCCGCCGCCGCCGAGCTGCGCGCGTCCGGGGTCGACGCGGTCGCCGAAGGTTGCGACGTGACATCCGAGTCCGACATGGAGGCCCTCGTGCGCTCGTGCGTCGAGCACCACGGCTCCCTCGACGTCTGGGTCAACAACGCCGGGATCACCCGCGACGCGACCATGCGCAAGATGTCGGTCGAGGACTTCAAGACCGTCATCGACGTCCATCTGTTCGGCGCCTGGCTCGGCACCCGACTGTCGTCCGCGGTCATGCGCGAGCAGGGATCCGGCTCGATCATCAACATCTCGTCGATCTCGGGCAAGGTCGGCAACCCGGGCCAGACCAACTACAGCGCCGCCAAGGCCGGCATCGTCGGCATGACCAAGGCGGCGGCCAAGGAGCTCGGCCACCTGGGCGTCCGGGTCAACGCGATCCAGCCCGGCCTGGTCCGCACGGCGATGACCGAGAAGATGCGCCCGGACATCTGGGAGCAACGTCTGACCGAGATCCCGATGGGGCGGGCCGGCGAGCCCTCCGACGTCGCCAACGTCGCCGTCTTCTTGGCCTCGGAGATGTCCGGGTACATGACCGGCACGGTCTTAGAGGTGGGCGGCGGCCGGCACATCTAAGCACGCGCGGCCGATCCGGCCGGGTGCAACCGAGGAGGAACCATGCGAGAAGCGGTGATCTGTGAGCCCCTCCGGACGGCCGTCGGCCGGTTCGGTGGGGTGTTGAAGGACGCGTCGGTCCAGCAGCTTGCGGCGACGGTGATCACCGAGGTGCTCGAGCGGACCGGCCTGCCCGTCGACGCGATCGATGACGTCGTGCTCGGGCAGGGCTACCCGAACGGCGAGGCGGTGGCGCTCGGGCGCACGGCCGCGCTCGATGCGGGGCTGCCGGTCACGGTGCCCGGCCTCCAGGTCGACCGCCGCTGTGGCTCGGGGCTGCAGGCCGTCCTGTTCGCCGCCATGGAGGTCCAGACCGGGGGGGCCGATGTCGTGCTGGCCGGCGGGGCCGAGTCGATGAGCCAGGCCGAGTACTACACGACCTCGATGCGGTGGGGGGCGAGGGCGGAGAACGTGACGTTCTTCGACCGCCTGTCGCGCGGGCGGGTCACCGCCGGCGGAAGGAACTTCCCGGTTCCCGGCGGGATGATCGAGACGGCCGAGAACCTGCGGCGCCAGTACAAGGTCGGTCGCGAGGAGCAGGACGAGCTGGCGCTGCGCTCGCACCAGCGGGCCGTGGCCGCCCAGACCGAGGGCAAGTTCAAGGACGAGATCGCGCCCGTCACCATCCCCGGCCGGTCGGGCGACACGGTCGTCGACACCGACGAGCACCCGCGGGCCGACACCACCCTCGAGACGCTGTCCCGGCTGCGGCCGGTCCGGCTCAAGGAGGACCCCGAGTCGACGGTGACGGCCGGCAACGCGAGCGGCCAGAACGACGGCGCCGCGATCTGCATCGTGACCACCCCCGAGAAGGCGGCCGAGCTCGGCCTTCGCCCCCTGGCTCGCCTGCGGTCGTGGGCGGTGGCCGGCGTCGCCCCGGCCACCATGGGCATCGGCCCGGTGCCGGCGTCGGCCAAGGCCCTCTTGCGGGCCGGGCTGACCATGGCCGACATGGACCTGATCGAGCTCAACGAGGCCTTCGCGGCCCAGGTGCTGTCGGTGACGCGGGAGTGGGGATTCACCGAGCGCGACTTCGACCGGCTGAACGTGAACGGGTCGGGGATCTCGCTCGGCCACCCGATCGGGGCGACCGGCGGGCGCATCCTGGCCACCCTGCTGCGTGAGATGGACCGGCGCGGCGCGGCGCTCGGGCTCGAGACGATGTGCATCGGCGGCGGCCAGGGCCTGGCCGCGGTGTTCGAGACGGTCGGCTAGGTCGACCGGTCGGGCGGCTCAGCCGTTGGCCGCGGACCCGAGCGCCTGGCGGGCGATGATGACCTGCTGGATCTGGCTGGTGCCCTCGAAGATCCGGAACAGCCGGGCGTCGCGATAGAAGCGCTCGACGGCGACACCGCGCATGTACCCGGCCCCGCCGTGGATCTGTACGGCCCGGTCGGCCACCCGAGAGACCATCTCCGAGCAGAAGTACTTGGCCGCCGAGGGGCCGAGCTTTCGGTCCGTGCCGGCGTCGAACGCCCTGGCCACCTCCAAGGTGAGGCTCTTGCCGGCCAGGTGGTCGGTCACCGAGTCGGCGATCAACCCCTGGATGAGCTGGAAGCTCGCGATCGGGTGGCCCGACTGCATCCGGCTCTGCGCGTAGCTGACCGACTCGTCGACGAGCCGGCCGGCCAGGCCGACGCAGCACGCAGCCATGTGCGCCCGGCCGTGGGCGAGGCATTGCATGGCGGTCGCGTAGCCGTTGTCGAGGCCCTCTTCCCCCCCGACCATCGCCGGAGCGTCGATCCGGGCGTCGTCGAAGAAGACCTCGGATGTCCATGCGCCGAGCTGGCCCATCTTCTTGTCCTTTGGTCCGACGGTGAGGCCCGGCGTGTCGCGCGGGACGAGGAACGTCGAGATCCCCCGGGTCGCCTTGGCGGCCGGGTTGGTCCGGGCGAACACCATGAAGACGTCGGCGATGGGCGCATTGGTGATGTAGCGCTTGGACCCGTTCAGCACGAAGGTGTCGCCGTCACGCTCTGCGCTCGTCGTGAGCGTGGACGGGTCCGAGCCGGCCTCGGTCTCGGTCAGGGCGAAGCTCGCCGTCAGCTCGCCGCTGGCCAACTTCGGCAGCCACTCCTTCTTCTGCTCCTCGGTGCCGCCCTCCAGAAGGACGTGGCCGGCGATGCCGTTGTTGGTCCCGAACATGGAACGCAGCGCCGGGGTGGTGTAGCCCAGCTCGAAGACGAGTTGGACCTCCTCTTCCATGTTGAGGCCGAGCCCCCCGTACTCCTCGGGGATGGCGAAGCCGTAGAGGCCCATGTCCTTGGCCGTCTGGCGGATGTCGTCGGGAACCTCGTCGTTCTCCTCGATCAGGTTCTCGGTGGGCACGACCTTCCCCCGGATGAACTCCCGGGTGACCGCGACGATCTCGGCGAAGTCTGCACTGTTCACGCCCCGCTCCTCTCGACATCCGGCCTCAGGGCCGCCCGCGGCGGCTCATCCTAACGTTGGGGTCCCCGACTAGCGTTGGCGCCGCAGCTCGGGTAATCGTTTGCAGGAACGTTCGACAGGAGGTCGCAGATGGCGGAGTGGAGCTTCCCGATCGAGGCGGGGCACGTCATGATGTTCGCCCGGTCCGTGGGTGACCCGAACCCCGTGTATCACGACGAGGAGGCCGCCAAGAAGAGCGAGGCCGGCGGCATCATCGCCCCACCGACGTTCGTCCAGGCGAGCGCGCAGTTCAACCCCAATTACTTCCTTCGCCCGACCATCGGGCGGCTCTGGTTCGGATCGGGCAAGGGCCCGACCGGGTCCGGAGCGGCCCCCGCGCCGCCCGCCGAAGGTGGAGGAGGCGGCGGCCGCGGTGGGGGTGGAGGTGGCGGCGGTGTCGGCCTCCATGCCGAGCAGCACTTCGAGTACCACCGCCCGCTCCGAGTCGGGGACGTGCTCACCCCGACCAACAAAGAAGGCAAGTCCTGGGAGCGCGAGGGGCGTTCGGGGCACCTGCAGTTCAGCGAGAACATCACCGAATGGCACGACGCCGAGGGGAACCTCGTCGTCACCGCCCGCGGCGTGGGCGTCCGCACGGCCGGTCCCGCCCCGAAGTCCGAGGAGAAGTCCGACTGATGGCCCTGTCCGCATCGAAGTTGAAGGTCGGGGACAGCCGGAGCGAGATCGTCGCCGAGAACCTGTCCCGGACCCAGATCGTCCAGTATGCGGGGGCATCGGGTGACTACAACCCGCTGCACAGCGACGAGATCTATGCCACCAAGGTGGCCGGGTTCCCGAGCGTGTTCGCCCACGGGATGCTGACGATGGGTGTGACCGGTCGGCTCCTCACCGACTGGGTCGGCGACGGCCGCCTGTTGTCCTATGGCGTCCGCTTCGAGAAGCAGGTCTGGCCGGGTGACACCCTGACCGCCACGGCCACGGTGGACTCGATCGAGGACGGGGACGGCGGCAAGGTGGCCTCGTTCAGCGTGGTCACGGTCAACGAGGGCGGCGACCGGGTGCTCTCAGGCACCGCCTCGGCGCGGCTCGACCCCTAGCAACCCGGGGCGCAAGCCCCAGAACGAGGGCTAGCCGCGCAGGCGGCCGACGAACTTCACGAATAGGTCGCGGCCCTGGCTTCGCCAGAACTCGACGACGGGTGGCGGCATGTTGGCCTCCATCATGGCCACGTGCTCGGGTGCCAGCTGCTCTTGGATCAGCCCGAGGATCAGCCAGACCTTGTCGCCCTTGAAGTTCGCCAAGCCGTGGGCGGGGAACTCCCCCCATTCGGCCGCGTTCATGCACTGGGCGGCCAGTGGCAGCATCGCCTCCTCCTCTTCGCTCAGGTGCGGCGCCAGCCCGGCCTGCAGGGTGAGAAGCGCCGATTCGAGCGCGCGTGAGGTCTGGGCGCTCGGGTCGTCCCGCCACGGGGCGACGTGCTCGGCGGCGTCTTCGAGGGACGCATGGACCTCTTGGTGTTGGCCGGCGATGCGGGAGATGTCCGCCGCCCGCTCCGGGCATCGCTCGAGGAGTCGTGGGGTCAGGATCTCGTCCTCACCTTGGTGGTGCGAGCGGAGTAGCTCTAAGACGTTGAAGTAGTAATCGGCGACGATGTCCACTCGCACGCGATCGCCCGGATCCGTCGAGCCGACGTAGGCCGGTGCGGCGCCGAGGGCCTCCCTGAACACGTTGTGCAGGGCGATCATGTCGGAGGGATCGGCGGGTGGAATCGTGAAGGGCTCGGACACGGCTGACCTCTCTTTTGGTGGAACGACACTCTATGCCGGGCCCGACCGGATCAGATCTCGTAGGTGCGCCCGCGGACACGATGCATGGTGACGACCGCCACCACCGCGCCGGCGAACATCAGCGCTCCGGAGATCTCGAGCGAGGCGTGCAGACCGGACCCGAACGCGTTATAGGCGGCCTGAACCACCTTGTTGGCGATCCTCGCCACGGCAGCATTCTTCGACTGCTCCGCCTTGGTGGCCGCGTTGTTGCTCAGCCCGCCGCCCGTGACCGCGTGCAGCACGAGGCTCTGGAAGCTCGGCGGGATACCGATCGCCTTCAGGCGCGCCGCCAGGCCACCGGTCAGCTTGCCGTTCACGATCGAGCCGAGGATGGCCACGCCGAAGACGGCGCCGAGCTCGCGGCTGGTGTTGGTGGCCGACGCCGCCATCCCGGAGCGCTCGGGGGGCACCACGGTGAGAGGCGTCGACGTGATCGGCACGAGCGCGATCCCGAACCCGACGCCGGCGATCGGCAGGGCCCAGCAGAGGGTGCCGAACCCGGTGTGCGGATTGAGCACGGCGCCGGTCGCGAGCACCCCGGCACCGGCGAGGACGCACCCGACCGTCATCGGGATCCGGGGGCCGACTCGTGCGACCCACCGACCCGAGAGCAGCGACGAGATGATCAAGCCGCCCGCCATCGGGAGGAAGTCGAGGGCGGTCTGGTACGCGGACGCGTTCGCCACCACCTGCAGGTACAGGGCGGTGAAGAAGAAGATTGAGAAGATCCCGAAGTACGCCGCGAACGCGACGAAGTTCGCTCCCGCCATGGGCGGGCGCGCGAACATCGACAGCTGGAGCATCGGGCTCTTGGCCCTGCGCTCGTACGCCAGAAACACGAGCCCCGTGACCGCTGCCACGGCGAACAGCAGGATGATCCACCAGGTGCCGTAACCAGACTGCTCGCCCTGGATGACGGCGAACGCGGCGGCGGCCAGCGCCAGCGCTCCGAGCACGATCCCGGGAAAATCGACGCGGCGGCCCTGCGGGTCGGCGGTCTCGGGGACGAAGACCAGCGCCATCCCGAAGGCGATCGCCCCGAAGAACAGGTTGAACCAGAAGATCTCGCGCCAACTCGCCACCCCGACCAGCACGCCACCGATGACCGGGCCGAGTGCGAGCGCGAGGCCCGAGACGGCCGCCCACACCCCAAGCGCGTCGGCCCTGGTCTTGCGGTCGGGATAGACGTGCCGGATGATCGAGAGCGTCCCGGGCTCGGACGCCGCGGCGCCGAGGCCCATCACGACCCGACCGGCGATGAGCCAGTCGACATTCGGGCTGAGGGCGGCGACCACCGACCCCGCGCAGAACACGCCGACCCCGACCAGCATGATCTTCTTCCGGCCGAGGAGGTCCCCGAGACTGCCCGCGGCGAGCATGAATGCCGCGAAGGTCAGCGCGTAGCCGTTGACGACCCACTGGAGAGAGCTGACCCCGGCGTTCAGGTCGCTCTGCACATTGGCGAGCCCGACGCTGACGATCGTGTTGTCGAGGAAGGTGAGGAACAGGACGACGCACAGGGTCGCGAGGGCCACCGCCTGGGCGGGAGACCCAAGGCCCTCTCTGCGCATCTCGAGCCCGGGAACCGCGCCGGCCATCTCGCCGCCTGCGCCGCCCGACTCGTTCACCATTCTCGACCGGCCGACCGGCCAGCCGTGGAGGCGTCCGAAGTCCTGGTCACGCCGACGGTTATACCCGGGTCGAGAGGTGAACACCGCCTTCGACGGCGATCATCGGTACAACTCGCCCGGCTCCACAGACGCGCCCGGGCCCCTGGTGCCCAGGGGGGTTGGTGTGCCAGGGGCCCGATTGCGCTTCTGACTGACGGGGATGAACCCAACGTCGAGATACCCCGACCGGTGCCGGCGTAAACGGAGTGCCGGTCGACCACGGCACGCAACCGTTTCCATGCCCGCGACCAGGGCATCCGTTCCAAGTGTGGTCGGACCCTTCGGCGATGTAACTTCGGGGGTACCGGCCGCGATAAGGGGGGCACATGGAACTCGACCTGGGCGACGAGCTTCGCTCGTTCCGCGATGAGATCAGGACCTTCCTCGCCGAGAACCGGGTCGAGCAGCTGGCCGGGGTCGACCCGCAGCCCGGCTTCACCGGGCAGACCGAAGACGACGGAGCGAGCCGCGCCGAGGCGTGGCGGCAGTGGGAAGCGGCGCTGGCCGAACAGCGGCTGATCTGCCCGCAGTGGCCCGAAGAGGTCGGTGGGCGTGGGCTCGGCGGCCTCGAGATGGCCGTCCTCAACGAGGAGTTCGACCGGGAAGGCATGCCGAGAGTGATCCGGGGCATGGGCGAGTCCCTGGTCGGGCCGTCGATCATCGTCCACGGGTCCGACGAGCAGCGGGCGCACTTCTTGCCCCGCATCATCGACGGGACCGACCGCTACTGCCAGGGTTTCTCGGAACCCGACCACGGTTCGGACCTGGCCGGCGTCGAGACCCGCGCCGTCGTCGACGGTGACGAGGTCGTTGTCACCGGCCAGAAGGTGTGGACCTCGGGAGCGCACCTGGCCAACACCATGTTCACCCTGTGCCGGACCGACCCCGATGCGCCGAAGCACCGCGGCCTCTCCTATGTGCTCGTTCCGATGAAGCGCGAGGACGGGTCGAGCAACGGGATCGACCTCCAACCGCTGCGCCAGATGTCGGGGGCGAGCGGGTTCTGCCAGGAGTTCATAGAAGGGGCCCGGGCACCCCTCTTCAACGTCATCGGCGGCCTGAACAACGGCTGGCGGGTGGCCATGACCACACTCGGCAACGAGCGGGGCGGGCGGGCGACCACCATGCACCTCCGCTACGAGCGGGAGTTCTGGGAGCTGGTCGAGACGGCGCGCAAGCAGTCGGCCGCCGACGACCGGTTGGTCCGCCAGGACCTCGCCTGGGCCTACTCGCAGGTCGAGCTCATGCGGTACTCGGGCCTGCGCCTGCTGTCGGCGCTGGCCGCGAAGCGCGAACCGGGTCCGGAGGCGAGCGTCAACAAGCTGTTCTGGTCCGAGTACCACAAGCGCTTCGGCAACGTCGCCATCAACCTGGTGGGTGCGCAGGGCATGATCCGGCCCGCGGGCGACGGCTACCGCACCGATCGCTGGCAGCAGGTCTTCCTCGGGAGCCGGGCCGGGACGATCTTCTCGGGCACGAGCGAGATCCAGCGCAACATCATCGCCGAGCGTTCGCTCGGGCTCCCGAAGGAGCCGCTCGCGGCCGGTCAGTAGTCTCGCCGCCGTTGGCGGCCAGGGAACGACGCAAAACAAGCAACGACGAGAGACGAGGAGCACCCCGGTGCCGGATGAAGAAGCGGTAATTGTTGCGACGGCTCGCAGCGCCATCGGGCGGGCCAACAAGGGTTCGCTGGTCGACTACCGGGCCGACGAGCTCATGGCCACGATCCTGAACGCGCTCATGGACAAGGTGCCCGAGGTGGACCGGGCGGACATCTTCGACATCATCTGCGGCAACGTTGCCCAGAGCGGGGAGACCGGGTTCAGCATCGCCCGCACCGCCGGCCTCCTGGCCGGCTTTCCCCAGAGCGTCCCGGGCCTGACCCTCAATCGCTTCTGCTCGTCGAGCCTGCAGTCGATCCGCTCGGCTGCCCATGCCATCAGGGCCGGCGAGGGCGACGTGTACATCGCCGCCGGCGTCGAGAAGAGTTCGCGTCCGCCGGTCCCCGAGGGTGAGGAGCCGCCGCCGGCGCCCCGGGGCCGGGGCATCGGCCCGGGCGGCCTCAACCCGAAGTTGCTCGGGCGCGACTCGGCGTTCCCGTTCGTCTACATCCCGATGGGCATGACCGCCGAGAACGTCGCCGAGAGGTTCAAGGTGAGCCGGGAGGACCAGGACGCGTTCGCGAAGCTGAGCCAGGACCGCGCCGTGGCGGCCCAGGCCGCCGGCTTCTTCGAGCGTGAGATCACACCGGTCACGAAGGAGGACGGGACGGTCGTCGACAAGGACGACTGCCCGCGGGCCGGCACCACGCTCGAGCGGCTGGCCGAGCTCCCGACCGCGTTCAAGCCCGAGGGCGGGACGGTCACCGCCGGGAACTCGTGTCCCCTCAACGACGGCGCGGCGGCGGTCCTCGTGATGAGCCGGACCAGGGCCGATCAGCTGGGCCTGAAGCCCCTCGCCCGGATCGTGGCCTCGGCGCTCAGCGGGAACGACCCCGAGATCATGGGCGTCGCCCCGATCGACGCCGTTCCGAAGGCGCTGGCCGTCGCCAACATGAAGATCACCGACGTCGACGTGGTCGAGCTCAACGAGGCGTTCGCCGCCCAGGTCCTGCCTGTCTGCCGGGAGACCGGCATCGACATCGAGACCCAGTTGAATCCCCACGGCGGGGCGATCGCGCTCGGGCACCCGTTCGGCATGACCGGGGCGCGCATCATGACCACCCTCATCAACGACCTCCAGACGCTGGACAAGTCGATCGGCGTCGAGACCATGTGCGCCGCCGGGGGGATGGCTATGGCCATGGTGATCGAGCGCCTGAACTGAACCGGCGGGGGGAGCGATCGTGACCGAGTCGAACCTCCGCCTCGAGCGCGACGGCCACGTGGCCGTCGCGACACTCGACCGACCGGACAAGCTCAACGCGCTCAGCATGGAACTGTCCAAGGAGCTGCTCGCCCTGTGCGAGCAGGTCAACGAGGACGACGACATCTGGGTGCTGGTGATCACGGGGGCCGGGCGGGGCTTCTGCTCGGGCGCCGACCTGACCGGCCAGCGGCCGGCCGAGCGGGCCGAGGCCGGTCACTCCGTCCGGGTCGACGAGCTCGGCTGGGTCGGGCGCCAGGCGATGGGCGTCTCGGGCATCGCCAAGCCGACCATCGCCGCCGTGAACGGCGTCGCCGCGGGTGCCGGAATGAGCCTCGCCCTCGCGTGCGACATGCGCACCGGGGACTCGCGCACCAGGTTCCGCACCGTCTTCGCCGAGCGCTCGCTCAGCCCGGACTCGGGGATGAGCTACTTCCTCCCGAGGATCGTCGGGTACTCCCGGGCCGCCGATCTCATCTTCACCAGCCGCGACGTCGGGGCCGACGAGGCGTACCGGCTCGGGCTGCTCGACCGCCTCGCCGAGGGCGAGCAGGCGCTCGACGAGGCGATGCGGCTGGCCGCGACGGTCGCCGGGCTCCCGCCGGTCGCGATCCGTTCGGGGAAGCGGGTGCTCCAGCACAATATGAACGCCGGCCTCGAAGAAGCGCTCCGATACGAGACGGCCGGGCTCGGCTACGCCCGGAGGGCCCCCAACGACGTGGCGGAGGCGGGGCTCAGCTTCCGGGAGCGGCGGCCACCCACCTTCACCGGCACATGAGCGCCGCGGAAAAGGCGGTGGCTCCGACGGTGATCGGGCCGGTCACCGGTGGCCGGCGCGGCTGGCCGTTCGCGTGCTCCATCGACGACCTCTCCGAGCTCGGCTACGTCGAGGAGGAGTACTTCCTCGAGGGCGAGGCCAGCGCCTACCGACCAACCGCCGAATTCGGCCCCGACGGTCACTGGTCGGCCGAGCCGGCTGGGTCGGCGCCGTTCCGGACCCGGATGCTCGTCCAGCGCCCGGCCGATCCGGCCCGGTTCAACGGCACCGTCATCGTCGGGTGGAACAACGTCACGGCCGGCTACGAGCTCCTGGCCGAGCTGCCGGTCATCTTCGAAGAGGGCTTCGCGTACGCGTGCGCGTCGGCACAAGAGGTCGGCGTCAACGGGATCGCCGCGCTGCCGCAGGGCCTCAAGACCTGGGACCCGGAGCGATACGGGAGCCTCGAGCACCCCGGCGACCGCTACTCGTACGGCATCTTCACCCAGGCGGCCCTCGCGGTCGGGCCGGACCGGCCGACCGACCCGCTCGACCCGCTCGGTGGCTTGCGGGTCGAGCGGGTCGTGGCCCTCGGCGCGTCGCAGTCGGCGGCCCGGCTGGCCGCCTACATCAACGCGGTCCAGCCGATCGCGGGAGCGTTCGACGGGTTCTTGGTGCTGATCCACTTCGGGAGCGGAGCCGCCATCGATGACGACCTGGTCTTCGACGCCACCTCGGAACGACCCAACCCGATCTTCCGGACCCGCACCCGGCTCCGCGACGACCTCGATGCGCCGATCATGCTGGTCAACTCGGAGACCGAGGCCCCCGCCTACTACGCGGCGCGCCAAGAGGACAGCGATCGGTTCCGCTTCTGGGAGGTCGCGGGCGCGTCACACGTCTCGGCCCCCCAACTCGGACGCCGGACGGCCAAGGCCGAACGCGACGGCCTCGTCGGGCGGGCCAACCCGGACCCGCCGTCGAACATCTCCTACGTGCCGGCGGCGAGCGCCGCTCTCGGCCATCTCCAGAGGTGGATGACCGGCGGCCCACCGCCGCCCGGCCAACCGCTGATCGACATGTCGGGCGACCCGGCCGACATCTCCCGGGACGAACATCACAACGCGCTGGGCGGCGTCCGGATGCCGGGCGTGGACGTGCCGATCGGGCACAACACGGGAGTCAGCCCCGTCCAGGGACTGGGCGGGCTCGGTGGCGGCTCCGAGCCGTTCGAGAAGGACAAGCTGGTGGACCTGTACGGCGACCACGACGGCTACGTGGCCAGGTTCTCCGACGCCGCAGCCGCAGCGGTCAACGCGGGCGTGCTGCGCGCGAGCGAGGCCGACCAGCTGGTCAGGGAGGCCCGGGACTCCGAGCCGTTCTGAGGCCGCCCGATCCCGCCGCGGCGGGTCGCGCCGTCAGGCCGAGTCGCCCGACTTGCCCACCTCGTCGAGGATCTGCTTCGCGTAGGTGACCTTGCCCGTCAGCGTGGCCGGATCCCCGGTCGCAAGCACGTAGGCCGCCTCCGCCATGACCTCGACGGGCTCGTGGCGCTCGGGCGGCGTGAACTGGTCGAGCCGGTGGTGAAGCACGCCCGGCGTCAGCACCAGGCCCGACGGCGACACCACGTTCACCGCGATGCCGTCCGCGTAGACCTCCGAGGCCAGCCCGGTGGTGAAACGCTCGAGCGCCGCCTTGCACATGCCGTAGACGGTGCCGCCACCACGACCACGACCCGGATACGGCGGGCCCTGGGGGTGGCGGCCGGCGCCCGAGGAGATGTTGATGATCCAGCCGCTCTTGCGCTCCCGCATGCCCTCGAGCACCAGCTGGGCCAGCTCGAACGGCGCCCGAACCTGGACCTCGAACATGAGGCGGAAGTGCTTCTCGTCGAAATCGACCACCGGTTCGAAGTAGGTGATGGCGGCGTTGTTGACCAGGATGTCGACCGGGCCGAGCTCCTTCGTGGCCGTCTCGATGATCCGCTTCCGGTCGGCCTGAACGGCCAGGTCGGCGACGATCGGAATGGCCCTTCCGCCGTTCTCGGTGATGCCGGTGACCACCGTCGCCAGGCTGCCCGCGAACGGGTGATCACCCTCCTGGGCGGTGCGCGCGGTCACCGCGACGGCGGCCCCGGCCCCTGCGAACCGCTCGGCGATGGCCGCCCCGATCCCCCGGCTGGCCCCAGTGACAACGGCGACTTTCCCCGACAGCTCCCCCACGGTGGCCTCCCTGCTCGATCCCATGGTGCGGGCCCGACGGCCCGGACACACCATTGTTCCTCACCCCGTCGGGATCCGCACCTGGTGGTGGGATTCACAGTCAGTTTGAATTCCACTCGGCGTTACACCCTGCCCTGACGTTCTGCCTGTGTCCCGGTCCCGGACCTATAGGTTCCTGCTTAAGCCGACGAGCCGGCAACTGGCCGCGTTTGAGTGCCTACGCGAACTCCAGCGAGAGCTCTACAACGCCGCTCTCGAAGAGCGCCGGGGGGCCTGGGAGTGGAACCAGCGTTCGGTCTCCTACTTCGATCAGACCAAGGAGCTCACCCAACTTCGCTCGGTCCGCCCCGACATCTTGAGCTTTGGGGTGACAGTCTGTCGGGGCACGCTCACGCGACTGGACCAGGCCTTCGACGGTTTCTTCCGCCGGTGCAAGGCCGGCGAGAAGCCCGGGTTCCCACGATTCAAGGGCCGGGGGCAGTTCGACTCCGTGCAATGGGGCGACGGCGCGTAGCCACCCACCATCGCAAGATGGCCAACCAACGCCGGGACTTCGCCCACCAGGTATCGCGGCGGGTGGTGAACGACCACGACCTCATTGTCTACGAGAACCTCAAGATCAAGAACATGACGAGGCGACCCAAGCCCCGTCCCGACCAACAAGGGGGCTATGAACCGAACGGGGCCCGGGCCAAGGCAGGGCTCAACCGATCCATCAACGACGCCGGGTGGGGAACTATCCGGGCCATGATCGACTACAAGGCTGAGAGCGCCGGTAGGGAGGTCATCGCCGTGGACCCCCGCAACACAGTCGGACCTGCTCAGGATATGGGCATGTCTCGGCCGGGAAACGGCACGGGGCCGTTTTCCGATGTCAGCGCTGTGGCCGTGAGGCCCACGCGGATGTCAATGCGGCCGAGAACATCCTTCGGGCCGGTAGTGCCCGGCTGCTCATCGCTGCGTAGAGTCAAGAGGACCCACTACCCATGACGCTCCAACTGACGGTGGTCGACGCATTCACCGACCGGCCCTTCTCCGGGAACCCCGCTGCGATCTGCTTCGTGGACGAGTTTCCGAGCGACGAGCGGATGCAGACGGTGGCGGCCGAGATGAACCTGGCCGAGACCGCGTTCGTGGTCGAACGGGGCGAGGGCCACTACGACCTGCGCTGGTTCAGCCCCACGGTCGAGGTGGACCTGTGCGGCCACGCCACCCTCGCCACCACCCACGTGCTCGGGCGTCCGGCCACCTTCCGGACCCGCAGCGGGGAGCTCGTCTGCTCGGTGACGCCGGACGGCCTGATCGAAATGGACTTCCCGGCCGATCCTCCCTCAGAGGCGGAGCTTCCGGACGGGACGGGACTAGGAGGAGTGCGGTGGTTCGGTCGCGGCAAGTTCGACGGCCTGGCCGAGCTGGACAGCGCCGAGACCGTCCGGACGATGGTGCCCGACCTCGCAGGCATCGAAGCCCTCGGCGGACGGGCACTGATCGTCACGGCCACCGGTGACCGACCCGGCATCGACTTCGTCAGCCGGGTGTTCGCGCCCGCCGCCGGCATCCCCGAAGACCCCGTGACCGGCTCTGCTCACTGCACCCTCGCCGAGCACTGGGGCGGGCGGCTGGGCTTGCACGCCATGACCGGCGAGCAGGCGTCGCCGCGGGGCGGGATCGTCACCATGCGCCGGGCCGGTGAACGGGTCCTCCTCGGTGGCCGCGCGGTCACGGTCTCCACGGTGTCGCTCCTGGTCTGAGCAACCTTTCGGCGCCGAGGGGTCCCTAGGCCCCGAACGGCCGGAACTTAGTCTTGGCCCCGATGACGACGGTCGCCGCCCCGCCGCAGGCCAGGCGAACCGAACCCCTCGGGACATCGCTGATCGAACGGGGCCTCTTGACCCACGCCGAGCTCGAGTGGGCTCTCGGGATCCAGGGCGTCACCGGGTCGCGCCTCGGCAGCATCCTCATCTCGGCCGGGCTGGTGCGCCGACTGGACGTGTACAGGGTCCTGTCGGAGTCCTGGAACTGCCCGTTCGTCGACCTGACGGTCACCGACATCGACCGGTCGCTCCTCGTCCGGCTCGACGCGCGGCGCCTGGCCGACGAGCTGTGGATACCGGTGCAGCGGCTTTCCGACGGGTCGGTGCTCGTCGCGACCGCCGAGCGGCCCGAACGGGGCCGGGCCCAGGCCATCGCAGCGGTCCTCGGTCTGCCGGTCCGCTTGGTCGCGACGACCGACTGGGACATCCGCCGGGC
Organism: Acidimicrobiaceae bacterium; assembly: GCA_003161255.1. GTDB lineage: Bacteria > Actinomycetota > Acidimicrobiia > Acidimicrobiales > RAAP-2 > Palsa-461. Next base: position 26,086 of record PMOQ01000072.1, read on the forward strand.
CATCGGGCAGTGCTTCGCCGACGCGATCCTCGATGAGGCGACGCTCGGGCTGTGGCGCCGGGACGAGGACCACTCGGCCCGGCGGGTGCTCAGCTCGGTCCAGGCGGTGGTCGCGATCGCGGTGGTCCTGGTCACGGCGGAGGCGTTCCTGATCGCCCCCATCGGCTCGACCGTGATCCTGTCCGCCGTGATCGGGGTCGGGTTCTTGGTCTCGGTGCTGTTCAAGTTCATCGTCTGCATGGTCGGCTCGCGCTACGAGTACGCAGAGTCCGTCTCGAAGGACGACATCGCGGCGCTGAGCGACAACGAGCTACCGCTCTACACGATCCTCGTGCCGGCGTACCGGGAGGCCAACGTCGTGGGCGCCCTCATGGCGAACCTGTCCCGCCTCGAGTACCCGCCGGACAAGCTCGAGATCCTGCTCCTCCTCGAGGCCGACGACGCCGAGACGCGTGCGGCCGCGATCGCGGCCAAGCCGCCCGAAACGGTGACCATCGTGACGGTCCCCCCGGGCCAGCCCCAGACCAAGCCCAAGGCCTGCAACGTCGGGCTGTTCTTGGCCCGCGGCGAGTTCCTCGTCATCTACGACGCCGAGGACCGACCCGAGCCGGACCAGCTGAAGGCGGCGCTGGTGGCGTTCGCCCGGGCCGACGAGCGCCAGGTGTGCGTCCAGGCCGCCCTCAACTACTTCAACGCCGGCGAGAACGCGTTGACCAGGATGTTCACCCTCGAGTACTCGTTCTGGTTCGACTACATGCTCCCGGGGCTCGAGGCGATGCGGCTCCCGATCCCCCTCGGCGGGACGTCGAACCACTTCCGGACCGACGCGCTGCGGCGCCTCGGTGGCTGGGACCCGTTCAACGTCACCGAGGACGCTGACCTCGGCATCCGCTCGGCCGCGCTCGGCGAGACCGTCGGGGTCATCTCGTCGACGACATTCGAGGAGGCCAACAGCGCCTACGGGAACTTCATCCGCCAGCGGTCCCGGTGGATCAAGGGCTACCTGCAGACGACCCTCGTCCACCTCCGCCACCCGGTCGAACTGGTCCGCACGACCGGCTGGACCAAGACCCTCGGCTTCGCGCTTCTGGTCGGCGGGACGCCGCTCTCGTTCTTGTTCGTGCCGCCGCTCTACCTGCTGTTCGCCATCACGATGATCATCGGACCCAAGTCGGTGGCGCGTTTCTTCCCCGGATGGGTCCTCTGGGTGAGCGTCGCCTGCCTCATCGTCGGCAACGCCATGATGATCTACGTCTCGATGATGGGCGTGTTCAAGCGCCGCCGGTACCGGCTGGTGCTGTGGGCGCTCGCCAACCCGTTCTACTGGCTGTTGCACTCGATCGCCGCCTACAAGGCGTTGTGGCAGCTCATCGTCAAGCCTCACTACTGGGAGAAAACGGAGCATGGCCTCACCAGCGACACCGCTGCACGCCCCGACCTTCCTTAGGTGGCGCCAGGAGCGTTGGCCGCGCACCAGCCGGACCCGTTGGGTGGTCCGGTTGGCCGTCGCGATTCCCTTCGTCGCGCTCGCCGACCTGGCCAACGCGGCCGGCGGACCGTCGCCGGACAACCTGGCGCTGCACCACCAGGCGACGTCGCTGCACTGGGTGGGCGGCCAGCTCGGCTGGATCGCCCACGCCTACCCGCCGCTCACGCTGTCGGCGGCCCGCCTGTTCCCGGGAGGGGCCCAGGGCCTCGCGATCGCGGGCGGGCTGTGCACGGGGATCCTCGTCCAGCTGACCATCGAGCGGCTCTTGCTGCGCGCCATCCCGTTCGCGAACGCGGCGGTGCTGACCGCCGGGGTCGCGCTCACGCCGGCCTTCTGGTTCGTGGCCAGCCAGGACTTCTCGGCCTTCCTCACCCTCAGCCTGCTCTCGGTCGCCCTGACCGGGCTGCTCGACTTCACCTTCAACCGCTCGACCGAGAGTGGCTTCATCGCCGGCATCGGGTTCGGCCTCGCGACGATGTGCGACCTGGCGGCGCTGCCGTTCGCCGTGGCCGGCGCGCTGGCCACCCTGTTCGTGGCGCCCCAGGCCAAGGCGGTGCGAGAGATCGCGCGCCGTCGGGCGGCCGCCACCGTGGTCCTGTTCCCATCGGCGGCCGCGTTGGCCGGATGGGCCTTCTTGCAGTGGCGTTTCAGCGGCAGCTGGACCGAGAGCTTCGCCCGGGCCGACCCGATGCTGTTCCGCTTCCCGGGCGGCGTGTGGGTGTCGCTCGCCCGCGCCGCCAGCTCGGTCGGCCACGACCTCGTGTTCGCGCCGGTGCTCGTGGCGGCGGCGGCGCTCCTGTTTGTCCGCCGACCGTCGTCGTCGGTGGCGTGCATGGCGTTCGTGGGCTGTGTGATCGCGAACCGGTGGATCGGTGCCCCGTTCTCCGGCCCGACGGTCGTCGTCCTCCTCGGCGTGGTCGCCCTGGTGCTGCTGCCGGAACGGCTGAAGGCGTCCGAGCAGGCCGTGCTCTGGGTGTGCGTCGCGCTCCAGGTCGCGATCGCCTACGGGGGGCTCCATCTCGGTCTGCCGCAGGTGGCCGATTGGACGCATCGGCTCATCGCCGGCGGCCACCTGCCGCACTGATCCTGAACGACGTGGCAGCCCGAGGTTTCGGCGGGTTCGGGTCTGGATAGGGGCCGGCCTCGTCGAGGTCGATCAGCCGTTCTTCGGCAGCTCCGAGAACCGGGCCGTGCGGTCGTTGTTCGGCTCCTTCGGCAGCCCGAGCACCCGCTCGCCGATGATGTTTCGCTGGATCTGGTCCGTGCCTCCGTAGATCGGCGGGGCCTGCGCGTGGAGCGCCAGACCGCTGATCGCCGAGACGAGCCCGCTGTTGGGGAGGCCGTCGAGCGGCGCACGATCGCCGGGTGAGTAGGCGTGCAGCGTCCCCTGCGCACCGGCGATCGACATGCCCAGATCCCGGGACAGCCGCATGATGTCGCTCATCGTGAGCTTGGCGATGTTGCCCATGCCGGGGATGTCGCGGCCGACCGCGCGAGCCGCCTTCATCCGCTCGGTGTTGAACCGGGCCACCTCGCCCAGGGTGTGGAGCCTGGCCAGGCCCTGACGGACGACCGGGTCCTTGTCCTTGCCGGTCTTGCGGGCCAGCGCCACCAGCGCCGAGGGGCCCATCGGCTGGAGGACCGCCGCCAACCCGCCGCCGGTTTCCCCACGCGGGCCGACGAACTCGCCGGCCTTGCGGGTGAGCTGGCCGGCGACGGTGCCGGGCATCGCCGAGAACCCCGCCCCCCCGCCGCCTGCGCCGAGCCCGGAGCGTTCGAAGGCGAGCGTGGTGTTGGCGACCGCCCAACCGTTGTTCACGTCGCCGATCACGGCCGAGCTAGGCACGTGGGCGTCGCTGATGAACACCTCGTTGAACATCGCGTTCCCGCTCATCTCACGGAGCGGACGCACATCGACGGCCGGCTGGTGCATGTCGAGCACCATCCAGGTGATCCCCTGGTGCTTGGGCACCTCGGGTTCGGTCCGGGCGAGGAGCATCCCGAGGTCGGCGAACTGACCGAGGGACGTCCATACCTTCTGGCCGTTGATGACCCACTCGTCGCCGTCCTTCGTGGCCCGTGTGGTCAGCCCGGCCAGGTCCGATCCGGCTCCGGGCTCGCTGAACAGCTGGCACCAGCCCTGCTGCCCGGTCACGATGCCGCGTACGTAGAGGTCGATCTGTTCCTGGGTCCCGTGGGTGGCGATGGTCGGGGCGGCGAGGAGGAGCCCCAGGCCGCCGGGGGGGCCGAGTGCGCCGAACGACGCGATCTCGCGTGATACCCGCATCGCGTCGGTGCGAGACAACCCCCGTCCGTAGGCGGTGCTGGGCAGGGTAGGCGCCGACCACCCGGCCAGGCCCATCAGCTCCCACCACTCGGCGACGGTGAGCTCGGGGTCCCAGTTTTCCCCGAGCCAGGCGCGGATCTCCTCCGCGACGCTCTCGGAGGTCTGTTCCTTCGGTGCTTCTTCAACCTTGGTCATGCATTTGCCCTTCAAACACCCGGGGGCCCGTGGGACCGATGCCACCCGCGGCGCGCGCCGCGCCAGCCCACGAAGCCTACCCAAACCCCGGCCCGACAAAGCCGAATTTCGGGTCCTGACCGGGGAAATTACCGTCGGTCACCAGGGGGAATCCTCGAACGAGGCCCGTCCGGCCCGGTCGATGTGGCCCGCGGCCCGGCAACTCGGCAACGATGGCCCGATGATCCTCGAACACGTGGTGCTGGACGTACGCGCAGGCAGCAGCGCCGAGTACGAGGCGGCGTTCTCCAGGGCCAAGTCGATCATCGCCGGGTCGCCCGGCTTTCGGTCGCTCCGGCTCGAGCGGTGCCTGGAGCAGCCCGACCGATACGTGCTCTTGGTCGAGTGGGACTCGGTCGAGGCCCACGAGGAGGGCTTCCGAAAGTCCCCGGCGTTCGAGGAGTGGCGCGCCATGTTGCACGGCTTCTATCCGGACCGGCCGACCGTCCAGCACTTCGAGACCGCCTTCGAGGCCTGACTTAACTGCCCGGTTCGGCCGGGCAGCGCCCACAGACACCGGTGATCTCGACGACGTGGTTGAGCTGGGAAAACCCGTGTTCCTCGCCCAGCCGGCGGGCCACCGCCTCGAGGTCGGGGGCGTCGAGCTCAACGGTGCGACCGCAGCGTCGGCACACCAGATGGTGGTGGTGGACGGGCGACCCGCAGCGCCGGTAGAGGGTCTCACCCGAGTCGGCTCGGACACTGTCGATCTCGCCGGTACCGGCCAGGGTCCGCAGCTGGCTGTAGACGGTGGCCAAACCGACCCGTTCGCCGGAGGCCCGGAGGCGGGCGTGCAGGTCCTGGGCACTCGTGAACTCGTCGATCTCGTCCAACAGGGCCGCCACCGCCCGCTTCTGGCGGGTCGCCCGGACGCGCGGACCGGGCTCGGCGCCAGCGGTGGCCATCGCCACGACTTTAGCCATAACGGTTCCAGGTACCGGGTTGATAACGAGAGCGGTTCTCGTTATCATTATACAAATGAGATCTTTGCCCCGGCGTCTCTCCCTTGCCCTCGCCGCAGCCGTGGCCGGAGCCGTGCTCGCAAGCCCGGCCCCTGCCGCCCCGGTCGGAGCCGCGCGGGTGCTGAACGTCGTGGCCGCCGAGAACTTCTGGGGCAGCCTGGCCGCACAACTCGGGGGGCGCCAGGTCGATGTCACCAGCATCGTCACGGACCCCAACGCCGACCCGCACGAGTATGAGACCAACCCGTCCGACGCCCGGCTCTTCGCCTCGGCCGACTTCGTGATCGAGAACGGGGCCGGATACGACAGCTGGTCCGACAAGCTCCTGGCGGCCCAGTCGCGAGCCGGCCGCACGGTGTTGGACGTTGCGTCGTTCCTCGGCCGGCCGAACGGGTCCAACCCGCACTTCTGGTACAACCCGGCCTACGTCTTCCGGGTCATCGACAGGATCACGGCCGACTACGAGTCCCTCGAACCGGGTGAACGGCGGTACTTCGCGGCACGGCATGCGGCGGTGGAATCTGCGTTGGCGGGGTACCGGGCCGAGCTCGGTTCTCTCGCTCGGCGCTTCGCCGCGAGGAAGGTGGCCGCCACCGAGAGCATCTTCGTGTACCTGGCCTCGTATCTCGGCCTGCGACTGGTGACGCCGCCCGCGTTCATGGATGCGGTGGCGGAGGGAGTCGACCCACCGGCCTCGTCGCTCGCGACGTTCGATCGACAGATCGCCGCGAGGGCCTTCGGGGTGCTCGTCTACAACACCCAGACGGTTACGCCGCTCACCACCAACATCCGCAATGCGACCAAGGCTCGGCACATCCCAGTTGTCGGCATCTCCGAGACGATGCAACCGCCGGGAACGACGTTCGAGCGATGGATGGTCGGTGAGCTCGAGAGACTCGGGGCCGCGCTCGCCGACACATCGTGAGGCGCTGACGTGACCGGCCTCCCCCACCTCAACCGGCCGGTCGTGTGCGCGCACGACCTTGCGGCCGGGTACGGCAGCGAGACCGTCTGGTCGAACGCCACGTTCGACATCGACGCCGGGGCGTTCGTCGCGATCCTCGGGCCCAACGGGGCCGGCAAGTCGACACTGCTCAGACAGGTCCTCGGGCTGCTCCGGCCGCAATCGGGGACCATCGAGGTGCTGGGAGAACCTCCCCGGCGTGGTAACCCCGCCATCGGGTACGTCCCCCAGGCCCGAACGCTCGATCCCGAGGTGGCCTTCCGGGGCATAGACCTGGTCCGGTTGGGCCTCGACGGCCACCGCTTCGGCTTCGCACCCCCGTGGCGGTCCCAACGGGATCAACGAGACGCCGTCGACCGAGCGGTCGAGTCCGTGGGAGCCACCGCGTACGCCCACCGCCGGCTGGGCGCGATGTCGGGCGGTGAACGCCAGAGGCTCCTGCTGGCCCAGGCCCTCGTCGGCGACCCCGCGCTCCTGCTGCTCGACGAGCCCCTGGCCAACCTCGACGTCCGGAACCAGGCGACGATGGCCGAGCTGATCGGCTCGGTGGCCCGGGCGAGGCACCTGACCGTCATTCTGGTCGCGCACGACCTCAATCCACTCCGCAATGTTATCGACGTCGTCTGTTACGTCGCCGGCGGCAACGTGGCGTTCGGGCCGCCGGACGAGGTGGTGACGCCAGAGGTCCTGTCGAAGCTGTACGGGGCGCCGGTCGAGGTCTTGGTGGATAGCCGAGGGCGGCGTTTCGTCGTCGGCATCGAAGAGGAGACTGCGCACCCGCACCCCCACGCCGAAGTCGTGGCCGACACCCTGCGGCTCCCATGATCGGCACCCTTGTCGCGCAATCCGGTGCGGCCCGCTTCAGCTGGAACCTGTTCGCCGACCTCGGCCAGATGCTGTCCTACGAGTTCATGCGGAACGCTTTCTTGGCCGGTGCGGTGGTCTCGGTGGTGGCCGGAATCGTCGGATACTTCGTCATCCTCCGTCGGACCGCCTTCGCCGCGCACGCGCTCTCCCACGTCGGCTTCGCGGGAGCCGCCGGCGCCGTCGTGCTTTCCGTCAACCCCGTGTGGGGCCTGCTCGTCTTCTGCCTGGGCGGGGCCGCCGTGATGGGCGCCCTCGGGCAACGGATTCGAGAACGCGACACGGTCATCGGGATCGTCCTCTCCTTCATGCTCGGGCTCGGGGTCCTGTTCATCGCCCTCTACAACGGCTACTCGACGGAGGCCTACTCCATCTTGTTCGGCGAGATCCTCGGCATCAGCACCGGCGACGTGGTGCTCACCGTGGCCATCGGGGTGGTCGCCGTCGCTGCGATCGGGGCCATGTACCGCCCGCTCCTCTTCGCGTCGATCGACGAGGAGGTCGCCGTGGCCCGTCGGGTCCCGGTCCGCGTTCTGTCGGTGGCGTTCCTGCTCACGCTCGGTCTCGCCGTCGCGGTGGCCGTACAAGTGGTGGGTGTGCTGCTGATCTTCTCCCTACTGGTCACCCCGGCAGCGGTCGCCGACCGCCTCACCACCCGGCCGGCCGCGGCCATCGGGGTGTCGGTGGCCGTCGCCCTCGCGTGCACCTGGCTGGGCCTCGCGATCGGCTATTACTTCAGCTACCCGGTGAGCTTCTTCATCACCAGCCTGGCGTTCTTCGCCTACGGGGTCACCCGACTCTCCACCGGGATCGTCCGTCGTCGGCGACCAACCGCGGCGCTCGCATCGATCATCTGAGGAGCGGCCGACATGGCCGCGGGCGCTACCGACGCCGCTCACTACCGACTCGGAAGCGCCGGGAGACAGTGGAGACCGTTGCCCTTGCTCCTCAACGCGGTCATCGCATGGGAGGCACGCCAGCAGCACGTCCGGCGACATCTGGAGGCCTCAAGAGCCCAGGAAACGGCGACGCCCTCGTCGCAGGCGCGCCGTGATGCGTTGCATCAACCAGCAGGCTGCTCGGTCCCTGCGCCAGACTTCGCCATGGCCGACGTGCTGTGTTCGGTGGTCGTTGGGCGCCAAACGGAGACCGATGCGCTCGAGACAGCGCTGGAAGGCGCCCGGTCCGGGCGCGGCGGCGTGATCGTGCTGACCGGCGAGGCCGGCATCGGCAAGTCTCGGCTGGTCCGTGAGCTGGTGGAGAATGCCGAGCAGAGCGGTGTGCTGCTCGCGGTGGGGCGGGCTGTGCCCGCGGCGGATGCTGCCCCGTATCGACCGCTGACCGAGGCCATGTTACGAGTCCTGCGGGAACGGCCGATGCCCGACGACGAGAGCTTGAGGCCCTGGCTTCCCGGGCTGTCGGCGATCATCCCTTCGGGCGGCGGCGGTCATGGTGAAGCGTCCAACGCGGCACGCGGTGAGGCGGTCATTCGCCTGCTCAGGACCCTGAGCGGGGAAAACACGGCTGTCATGGTGCTCGAGGATCTCCACTGGGCCGATCCCGACACGCTCGAGGTCGTCGAATATCTGGCTGGCAACCTGACCCGCGAGCGAATCCTGTGCGTCATCACCGTCCGAAGCGAAGCTCGGTCCGCGGGGCTCGAGCTCATCCGCCGCTTGCGGGGCGTGCTCGGGGTCGTTCACCTGCCTCTCAAGAAGTTGGACGAGGACCAAGTGGAGCAGATGGTGCGGTCCTGTCTTCCCGCCGCGAGCGATCGGCTGCTCGCCCGGGTCACACAGAGCGCGGAGGGCATACCACTCCTGGTCGAGGAGCTACTCGCGTCCCCGGGGGTGCCCCGATCATTCTCGGACACGGTGGCGGCCCGTCTCGCCGAATTCAGTGCGGAGGAACGGTTGGTGGTGGAGGCCGCCGCCCTGTTCGGGCGGAGTTTCGACTGGCATCTGCTCCCCGACACCACCGGCCTCGGACCCGACACGGTGGCCGCATCTCTGGAACGGGCCGTCGACTGCCTGCTCGTCACCGTCGACGAGAACGCGTTTCGATTCCGCCACGCGCTCACCAGGGAAGCGGTGGTCGAGGCGATGCCGCCACCGCGGCGGGCCCAGCTCGCAGCCCGTGCCCTCGCCGCTGTTGAGGCGAAGGATCCGGATCTAGGGGAGGGAACCCGCGAACTGGCGGCCGATCTCGCAGCCCAGGCCGGTGACGTGAATCGAGCGGGAATCCTGTTGGCGGCCTCGGGGCGGGTCTCGGTGGAACGGGGGGCTCTGGCCACGGCGGTCGAGACACTCCTCCGGTCGATCCCGATGTTGGGCGGCAGCCCCGGCTTGATCACGGAGGCCGAGCGGACCCTCGTCGAGGCGTTTGCTCTTGCCGGTCGGGTGGACGAGGCCGTCGCGATCGGGAACCGCCTCATTGCGAGTCTCCGTGATCGCGGCGATACCGCCCAGGTCGCCGAGATACACCTGAGGTTGGCCCACGCGGCTGTGTCCGCGACTCGATGGCCGGTTGCGGTCATCCACCTCGACGCCGCCAAGGAGTTGCTGGCCACCGAGACCCCTTCGGCGCTCGGGGCCACGGTTGCGGTGCTGGAGGCGGAGGTCGCGCTCGCGACCGACGATGTCGAACGCTCCCGGCAGCTGGCCACGGCGGCACTCGCCACGGCCGGGGTCGGTGCGGATGATCGCTGCCATGCTTTCGAGATACTCGGACGCAGCGAACGCCTCAATGACCTCGCCGCCGCTCGCCGGACATTCGAGAGCGCGCTCTCGACAGCCGAAGAGAACGGGCTGGAGTTCTGGCGACTACGGGCGCTTCACGAGCTGGGCACGGTTGAGATGTTCGAGCGCGGAGGCCCCAACCGCCTCTACGAGGCGCGCGTCAGTGCTGCGGGATTGGGCGCCCTGAGCACGGTCGCGGTCATCGACCTCCAGCTTGCGGCGGCCCTCGATGCCGAGTTCGCCCTCGATGCGGGCGCAGCCCATGCCCGGGAGTCCCTCGAGTTGTCCGAAAGCCTGGGCCTCGATCAGGTGAAGACCAAGGCGCTCTACTTCTTGGCCGAGAACCACACCTACCGGCTGGACCGTTCGGAGATGGAGCGCCATATCGCCCTGGCGCGTTCGGCGGGGGCCGACGACCCCGCTGGGGAAGGCTTCGCCTGGGGCGCTCGGGGCACCCTGGCGTTCCTCGAGGACGACTGGTCGGGTGCGCTTGACGCGCTCGGTCGTGCGATCGGCATCTTCGCAGAGTTGCCTCATGCCGAACCCGCCAATTTCCGCAGTCTCTGGCCATTGCTGTTGGCTCACGCGGCCGACGAGAGGGCCGAACCGGCCCTCGAGCAGGCGCGCCGGGCGGGGATCGACCGAGCTTTCGCCAACCGCGGGATCCTCGGCTACGCCGAAGCGATCATCGTTGGTCGTGATGATCCGAGCCGGGCGACCCAGTTGGCCCTGGAGGCGGACGCCGACCTCACGTTCTCCGGCCCTTGGGGCCACTTCCCCCGGTTGTGCGCCGCCGAATCCGCACGCTCCGATCGCTGGGGAGATCCCGAGCGGTGGCTGCACACTGCAGCCGATTGCTTTGCCGTGCACGGCCTCGAGCAACTCGTCGCCCGCTGCCGACAACTGCTCGATGCCGAGAAGCCGAATGGGTGGACCCGTCTTCGAATCACGGCCCGGGAGACCGACGTGTTGGAGCTGGTCACAGCCGGACTGAACAACCGGGACATCGCAGCCCGCCTGCAGCTGTCACCGCGCACGGTCGAGAAGCACGTCGAGAGCCTCATGCGCAAGACCGGCGCGCGTTCTCGGACCCAGCTCGCCATCGCCGCTACCGCAAGAAATGAAAACCCCCCGCGACCGCGTTCAGGCAATCCGCCGAACCGATGAGCCCTGGCGCACTATCGGCCCGCCAATGACGCCAGGTGGGCCTGTGCCTCCTCTTCCTCCATGCACGGCCCGACCGTGCTGATGTCGTGCTCCTCCATGACTCGACTCAATGCCTCGAGGCTCGGCTCATCCGTCGGCGTCGTGGTCTCGGCGATGCCGGCGGGTTGGCCGAGCTCTCGCATGAGGCCAATGAAGCTGTCGTTGGCATGCACCATGAGCACCCGAGCGGGGCCACCCATGACCCGGAATGTGTGCGGCACACCCCGGGGAAAGGGAACCCACTCACCGGGACCGGCGACCCAGACCTCATCGCCGCAGCGAAGCACCATCTGCCCATCTAGGAGGTAAAAGCTGTCGTCGAGGTCGTGATGCACGTGGAGCGGAGGGGAAGCCCCTTCGGGCACGGTCCCTTCGGCCACGACCGGACCGCCGTCCTCGCCGGACGACAATTCGGTTACCAGGACACCGAGAGCCAGCCAAGACCGCCTGGTCGTTCGTGTGTTCGTCGTTTCCTGCCCTGTTCTGGCGCTCATCGCGACCCCTCCGCTTTGGTTGGCCGTTCCTCGGTCGACCGATGGGCTCCATGGTCACCCGACGTTCCCCCTTTCGCATCGGGTGAAACACGTAGCTCCGATGCGACGGTGAACTACGTGTTTTCCCCGATGCGCCACGGACGGACCGGGTGCATAGTCAGGACAAAGCCGAGCCGACGGAGGGTCCATGACCTGCGAAGCCAAGAACCTCGACACACCCGACGTGACGCGCACTTTCGAACACGGGGATCTCCACCTGGTAAATCTGCCTGGCGCGACCATCGGTCGAGCCAGTTTCCGCCCCGGTTGGCGGTGGTCGATCGACGTCAAGCCGCTCGTCGGCACCGACTCGTGCCAGGGTCACCACATCTCCTATGTCGTCTCAGGACACCTTCACGTGCGCATGGACGACGGGGCCGAACTCGAGCTCGGCCCCGGCGACGGCCACGTGGTCGGAGCCGGTCACGACGCGTGGGTCGTCGGCGACGAGCCGTGCGTGACGATCGACTTCATTCCCTCGGACTAAGCAGGGACGAGCGGCGAGGCGGGCGTCTCGGCAACCGAGCCGCCGCCGGTAGTCGCAGCCCGGAGCGCTCGCTGAATGCCCGCGGGCTCAGACGGGCTCCCCCGACTTGCACCACGCGTTCGACGGCACGCCCGCACAGGGGTTGGGCATCGTCGCCAGTTTCGGGAGTGGGTGCATCACCACCCCGGTGAAGAGCGGGTACTTGGCTGTCGGAGAGCATGGCCCGAAGCCCGTATCGCAGAGCGCCTGACTCAGCAAGGCCGAATTGGCGTTGGGGGCCGTCGTGATTGGGCCGCACTTCGCCTGTGTCTTCTCGAGGTTTGCCGGCACGCTCCCCTGAGGGGCGACGTTGCCCCTGAAACAGTTCTGGATCTGATGACCCTCGAGGGTGAGCTCTCCGAAGTCCACATTCGACGGGTTTCCGAAGAACCCGTCGTTGCTGAAGGTGTTGTGGATCAACGCGTCCCCCTGGGGGTCATAGACACAACCGAATCCCGTGACTTCGGTCCCGCCCGTCTTCGAACAGCTCTGGTTCTCCACCGGTGGATTCTCATCGGGATACGGCACGAAGAGGATTCCCCAGGCGCCGTCGTTGGCGAACCGGTTGTCCATCACGGTGTCGTTCTTCCCCCCTGACAGCGTCATGCCCGTACCGGTTGGACCGTTGCTGGCCGATCCAGCCTGGGGCACGTTGGGGTTGTTGTTGTTGTGGAAGTAATCGTCGATCACCACCCAGCACGAGTGGGTGTGCGTGATCGGGCTGATCTTGTTGCCCGGACACGCCCCGTTCTGGGGTGCCGGAGGGTCACCATCGATCTGCGTGTTGGTGTCCAACCCGTCCTTGTTGTTGTCGAACTGGGAGTGTGTGATGACGATGGACCCTCCCGAGTTCGTCCCCGAGTAGCCGAGCGCGTTGTCCTCCATCCACGCATTCGAGATGGTCGTGCTGCAGACCTGTTTGCATGCGCCGACATACATGCCCGAGTCGTTGAAGTTGTTCGCGTACACCTGGTTCCAGGTGCCCCCTGAGGAGTTCGACGAGAAGATCCCGTACTGGGCCGCGGTGGCCTCGGCATCGCTGATCGACCCGTTTGGGCCGAAGAAGGTGGAGGTCGCGGTGAGATAGCTGCCCGAATACCCGTGCAGACCCACCTGCCCGGACTCGGCGCCGCCGTTCCACCAGATCTCGTTGCCGGAGTCGCCCGATCCGGCGAGGAAGTTGCAGGCGGTGAGGTTCTGCACGCTCACTCCGTTGGCCTTCCAAATCACGATCCCGTTGCGGCCGTACGGGACGCCACCGGCCCCGGGCGCGCCGAAGTCCTGCCACTGCGGGGAGGCGTCGCACGCCTGGGGTGCTCCCGCCTTGGTGCCGTCGACGACCACGGTGCTGCGGTTCATGCCACGCAGATGGAGATCCGGTGTCGTGATCAAGACGCCGGCAAAGTCGCCGTCGTCGTGCATGGCCGGAACGGATGCCACGGCCGGAGACTCGTCGGCGGTCTCGTGGTAGTCACCGGGCCCGATCAGGATCCAGTCACCGGGGCGAGCCGCATCGACAGCGGCCTGGACGCTCGAGAACTGACCGCGGACGCCGTGGAACGAGCCGACCAGGAGGACCTTGGGGCCCACAGCCGCAGCCGGGTTCGCACCCGTCGCCACGCCGAGCACCGTCGTGCCGATCGCGATGGCGAACGCCATCATTCCAATGAAACCGCGTCGACCGATCAACATGTTGCCTCCCCCCCTGGGTCGCTCGACCCTACCGACGCCGCCTGGCCCTCGCCACCAAGCCGAGTGACCGGTGGGTCAGCGGGTGGCCACGATGACGTCGGCCAACGGCGACCCGGCCGGGAGCCGTGTCCGGGTGCCCTTCCAGCCGGTACGGGTCAACAGGTCGGCGAAGTACCCCTCGTCAAAACCCAGCTCCAACCACCCGTGGGTGCGGGTCGACCAGAGTGAGTAGCCGTCCAGACGCAGGCCCCACGGATAGCTCATCGGGGCGATCGGCTCGCCCGCCCACAGGACCTTGCCACCCGGCCCGACGATGTCGGCCAGGTGGCCAAGCATCGCCACGTGATCCGAACAGTGGTGGAAGGACTCGTAGAAGATCGCCGCGTCGAACCGCGTATCGGTGGTGAACTCGAGCATGCCCCCGTTCACAACCGTCAGCCGACTTCCGGCCCGGCTCCTCCGTTCGGTGAGGTCGCAGAAGCGTCGCTCGACCTCGACCGCTGTGACCTCGAAACCCATCGTCGCGAGGTCGATGGTCAGGTTGCCCCAGCCGGACCCGAACTCAACGATGCGGGCCGGAGGGTTGAGGCCGAGCGTCGCGACGATGAACCCGCGGGCGACCAACTCCTCTCCGACCACCTTGGTCGATCGCGTCGAGAACGGGTACGGGGCGCTGACGGCCTCCTCGAGGTCGAACGGGCTGGCCTCGTTGGCGATCGAGTAGTCCGCTCGGCCCGAGACCGATTTGTAGAGCGTCCAGACCCACTCGCGGTACTCCTCCGAGAACGGGTCCTCCGGTCGGTCGGTCGGCGGAGCCATGTGGAAGCCACGAAGGAACTCGCGGGCCGCGTCCTCGGAAACTGCGAACAGCTTCGCGGCCTCCTCCAGCTGGGCATCCAACTCGTCCAGCGTCACGACCCGGGGCGCTTTGTGCCCGCGCATCGCCCGAACGCGGCGCACCGCTGGCTCCGGAAGCACAGCGACGGCCGCTCTCCGGACGCGGCCCCCCGGCCCGCTCGGGGCGGACAGCGTCGTGTTCGGACGAGGCACCGGTGCAGCCCACCATGAACCACGCTCAGGCGCAACGACGCCGCCGGTGGCTGCCACCGAGCGTCGATGGGACAGCAACTTTTCAAAAAAACATTTCCCAGGTGGCGGTACTTGTGGGACGCTTGTGAGACGTAGTGCAGTGCACACTGTCGACGGTGCCTACGAAGGCCGTTGACACCAGGGCGGAGCATTGATCCGTCAGGCAAAGATGGTCGCCTGGCTGACGGGGAGCGAGTGGCGAAACCGACGCCCCTTCGGAATGTCGAACCGAGAGGACGTGTGTTGAGCCCGGCGGACCAACCCACCCACCAGGGATGGGCGGACAGCGACCCTCTCCGCTCTGCGATCACCTCACCGCCGCGCCTCGGCGCGCCGACCGACGACGATTCGGGTGAGGCATCCAGGCCCGATCCCGGCCTCGACACACTTTCCGACACCGGTGTGATCCCCGACGGGGCAGATGTCGGGAGGACCCGGGAACGGGTCCGACAGCGGCGATTCGCCCGCCTTGCGATCGTGCTCCTGCCGATCGCCGTTGTGCTCCTGTTGCGAGCGCTCGTGTGGCACCACCAGGCCTTCTCGATTCCCCACGTCCCGGGGTCGCTCGTTCCCTACATCCCGGCGATCGCCCTGATCACGGTCCTCGTTGGCATGATGCTGGCGTCGGTGCTCGGAGCGGCCCGTTCTCCCCACGTGCTCTACCGGCCCGGTGAGATCGACGTCCACTTCGATGACGTCCGGGGCGCAGACGCCGTCGTCGAAGAGGTCCGCAAGACGCTGAACCTGTTTCTCGCGCACCGCATCTTCGCCGAGCGGATGGGGGGCACCCCCCGACGGGCCGTCCTCTTCGAAGGTCCGCCCGGCACCGGCAAGACCTACTTGGCCAAGGCGCTCGCCGCGGAAGCGGGCGTGCCGTTCCTGTTCGTCTCCTCTTCCGCGTTCCAGTCGATGTACTACGGGNNATCGGCTTCATCGAGGAGATCGACGCCATCGGCGCCTCGCGCTCGGGGTCGGGCCTCGGCGGCCACCGCGAGGGGGTCGCGGGCGTCGTCAACGAGCTTTTGATCCAACTGCAGTCCTTCGAGACCCCAACCGGCAGCACCAAGCTCCGCGGCCTGATGGTTGACTTCATCAACCAGTGGCTGCCCACGAGGCGTCACTTGCGCAAGCCGGGCTCCGTGCCGGCCAACATGCTCGTGATCGGAGCCACCAACCGGGCCGCCGACCTCGACGCGGCGCTCCTGCGCCCGGGCCGCTTCGACCGGTCGATCTACTTCGACCTGCCGACCAGAGCCGGACGACGAGACATTATCGACTTCTATCTCGACAAGAAGGCACACACGACGGAGCTCGACGACGACGGACGGCGCGAAGCGCTCGCCGGGATGACGGCGGGCTACTCGCCGGTGATGATCGAGCACCT
>PMOQ01000059.1 GCA_003161255.1 Acidimicrobiaceae bacterium
GATGTCCTGTGGGTCAAGACCTACCCTGTGCAGTCGGCGTTTCGGCCGTCGAGTCGGCCGAGTGCGATGGAATGAGGCCCCGTGGGCCACTCACCCCGATCCGGCTGCGGTCGCTCGTGCTTCGTGGATTCGTCAGAACCGCGCACTAACCGTGGCCAGGGCTTCCAGGGTCCGCCGCTTCGATTCCAGGCGAGCCTCGGAGGTCTCTCCAATCGGGACGGTCCGGGCCATGAGGTCGGTGACGCCAGCGTCTCGGTAGCGCTTTAGCCGCTTCTCGATGGCAGATTCGTCCCCGACGGCCATGACGTCGTCGATCTCACGCGCGTCACCGAGTTCGAGCAGCCGCGTGTAGTTGGGTGAGAACTCGGCGTGGCCGAGCGTCTCTTTCGCCGTCTGTCGTGCCGATTCGACCTCGGTGCTCGAGCACAGCACCACCGGCACCCCGGCGACGATGCGCGGCGCCGGTCGCCCCGCCTCGGTCGCCGCCTTGGTGATGCGCGGAACGACGTGCTCGCTGATAGCCCTCTCGTCGGCCATCCACAGGATGGTCCCCGATGTCTGCTCACCGGCGATGCGAAGCATGACCGGCGCCAACGCGGCCAGCAGGATCGGCATCGGCACTGCGTCGGTGACGTTCATCGTGCAGTGCACGCGAAACGCCTCGTTTTCGACGTCGACCGAGACCGGTCCCGCCAAGGCCTGGTGCAGCACCTCGAGGTAGTCGCGCACGAGGCGCGCTGGCCGATCGTAGGGAAGGCCCCACTGGTCCTGGATCAGCCAGTGATGGGACGGCCCCAGGCCCAGCCTGAAACGACCGCCACTCGCGAGCTGCGTTGTCAGTGCCTGCTGGGCCATCGGGATCGGATGGCGCGACTGGATCGGCATGACCGAGGTCCCCAACTCGATTCGCTCGGTGGCCTGGCCGAGCACCGCGACGGCGGTCATGGCGTCGAGGTATCCGGGAACCTGCGGGATCCACACCGAGTCAAATCCGGCCTTCTCGGCCTCCTGCACCTCGGTGACGAGGGCCGACAGCCGCTCTCCACGAGGGTGCTCCCGGTCGGATCCGATCATCAATCCGGTGCGCATACCGTGTCCCTTCTCAAGATGACTTAGGCCCACGCGAAGTCAGCGACACGGAGCGGTCGTCAGATCGCGCCAACAGCAACGACGATATGCCGAGCCCGGCCGAGGTGAACAAGGCAGTCGGCCTCGATCGTCCAAGACGCCCATCGATGTCAGGACCTTCCCCCGTCGACCCCGAGGATCTGGCCGGTGATGTAACTGGCCTCGTCACGGCAGAGGAACGAACACGCCGCCGCGATGTCCTCCGGCAAACCTTGGCGGCGCACCGGAGTCGTCGCGATGGAGGCCTGCACATCGAGGTCGCCGGCGGCGGCCGATGCGCGAAGCATCGGC
The DNA here is from genome assembly GCA_003161255.1 of Acidimicrobiaceae bacterium. GTDB lineage: Bacteria > Actinomycetota > Acidimicrobiia > Acidimicrobiales > RAAP-2 > Palsa-461. The sequence goes on from PMOQ01000059.1 coordinate 1,420, forward strand.
GTGTCAATGAACGAGGGCGGGATGGCGTTTACCGTCACCCCACGAGGGCCAAACTCCCTGGCCAGGGTCTTGGTGAGACCGTTGATCGCCGACTTCGACGACACGTACGCCGCCATCCGCGGCGTCCCGCTGTATGTGCTCGACGACGAGATGTTCACGATGCGACCCCATCGAGCTTCCAGCATGTGGGGTAGCACGACCTGGCAGCAGTGGAACGACCCGACGAGGTTGACCTCGATGATCTGGTGCAAGTGCTCGAGACTGATCTCCAGGAACGGCATGAAGCTCGCCCGCCCGGCGTTGTTCACCAAGATCAGCGGGGCACCCAGCTGCTCAGCCACCTCTCCGACCGCCTCCTCGACCCGTCCGCGGTCGGTGACGTCGACCTTGAGCCCGATGGCATGGCCTCCCCCATCGCGGATGCTCGACGCGGCGTCTTCCGCGGCCGCACCATCGAGGTCGAAGATGGACACCGCAGCGCCGTCACGCGCCAGGCGCTGGCTGATGCCCAGGCCGATCCCCGAGGCACCGCCGGTAACCACAGCGACACGGGGTTCACTCCAATTGCTCATCTGTGTCTCCTAAGAAGCCCAGCGGATAGGTGAGAGCGGACTCGGTGTAACAGCCTCACGCGATCATGTCCGTGCGACGGCGACGTCGCTCCGGACCTCGAAGCGCGGGGCCGGGATACCAATGTCTGTGGATGAAAAAGCGCTGGCCATCTCGTCTGTGGTGGTGAACTGGCCATCTCGTCTGTGGTGGTGAAACTGGCTCCGAAACCTTGCTTCGGCAAGAAGAAGCAGAAATCGGGGAAGGTGACTTTGTTCACTGGAGCCGGACACCCGAGAAGGGTGGTGCGCGGAGCCTATCCGCGCACGCTGTAAAGAGGTCGTGAACAAGATGCACCGGCTAGTCGGTCTCACGGTCCGGAAACCCCGCTGCCTGCAACACGATCGATCACGATTGCACAGGCGAGCCCATCGTCGAAAGTCGGCATGTCGGATGGGACGTGCCGTTCGTGGACGGCGTCGCGGATGGCCTCGGCGTACCGCTGCATGGCGGGCAATAACGGGTTTGGACTCGGCTGTGCGCTGAACAGCTCCCGATCGCCATCGGGTGTGTGGACGACGACCTTGTTCCCCGACTCCTCGAGGATGCCGTCGGATCCGACAACCACCATCGACAAGGGACGGTTCATTGGCGCAGCCGAGCTGCTGTCCATGACGATGCTCACGCCACGCTCGGACCGCAAGGTCAGGGCGAAGCCGTCATCGGCGGTACAACGGTGCAGGGTCCCCGCCGCATCGGGGCGTTCGGTGACGGCGGTCCGGAGTTGGCCGCCGACCTCGACGATTTCGCCGAAAGTCCAGCGTGTGAAGTCGATCTGATGCGAGCCCATGGCCCGTAGCCACCCCCCACCGGCCGCCGCGTCGAACAGCCAGCCATACGGCCGCAGGGGAGAGCGGGAAACCGACATGAGCATCGTGAATGCGACGTGCTCCGGCTCGCCGACCGCACCGGCCCCGGCGGCGTCGAACATAGAACGCCGGGCGGCGTCGTAACGGTTCTCGAAGTTCAAGAAGTGCAGCACCCCGGCCGCCTTCGCAACATCGCGCATCTCGGCGGCCTCGGCGGCGCTCCGGCCAAAGGGCTTATCGCAGAGCACATCGTGTCCCGCTTCCACCGCTCGAAGGACGTGCTCGTGATGCAGAAACGGTGGCGAGTGAACTGCGATGAGATCGACGTCCGTGCGGCGGCACAGTGCGTCAACCGCAACGGCGTCGCGGGGTGAGACGACGTCGACGACCTCGCTCCCGTCCACGCCCTGGAAGGCCGGTGCGACCACGCGCTCACCGAAGCCCCGCCCAATGACTGCGACCCGCACCGCGCCCCCCTTTCGCCGGACCTTCAGGCCAACGGTTCCTCGCCGACCAACGTCGTGCGATGCATCATGCGCCCGCTGTCGGCGGAGTACGGGTCCACCCGGTGCATGGTGCCGGTGTTATCCCAGATCACGAGGTCACCCACATGCCACTCGTGCTGGTACACATACTGGGCCTGCGTGGCCCGCTCCAAAAGGTGATCCAGCAGGGCTCGGCTCTCATCCGGTTCGAAACCCTCGACATGGGAGGCCGTCGCGCCGAGGACGAGCGACTTGCGGCCCGACGCGTGGGTCCACACGAGCGGATGGGACCGAACCGGGCGCGTCCGCCAGTCGGCGACATCCTCCTCGGTGAAATCGGGTCGGGCCGCACGTTCGATCGTCTCTGCCGAGTGCACTACTCGCAAGCCCGCAACGGTGTCCTTCTCCCCTTGCGGCAGATCCTCGTACGCGGCATAGGTGTTCGCCCATTCCGTCCGCCCTCCGGTCTCGGACAGGCGACGAGCACTCAGCAGCGAGGCCCGGGACGGGATCGCGTCGGTGGTTCCGTCGATGTGCCAGAAGAACGTGCCGAGCAGGTACTCGGCCGTTTTGGTCACCGTTTTGTCCAGGGTGACCTTGTAGATGTGATCCTCGCCCTGGTTCATGACGTCGCCAAGCGTCCTGGCGAAAGCGACCTGCTGGCGGTCGTCCAGGTTCAGCTCCCGGAACAGGACCAGCCCTCGCCCCCCCAGGACCTCGCGGATCTGCGCGGCGTGCTCACCGCTCAGCAAGGCGGCTGCATCGGCGCGGATCTCAGTACCGATGCGAGGAGCGAGGTCGATGGTCTCGAGCATCATGCGAATCTCCTTCTTGCATTCACTGATCCCCCTGAACCGATCCGTCGGGTCATGGGTTTGTTCGCCACGTCACGTTCGCTCGCGGAGCTCGCGCTTGAGGACCTTGCCGGAGGGGTTTCGAGGGAGCGCATCGACGAAGCAGATCTCCTTGGGCACCTTGAAGCGGGCGAGCTGGCCCCCACAGTGCGCGACCAGCTCTTCTGCCGTCGCGGTGGCTTCCGCTCGCAGCGCGACGAAGGCCACCGGCACTTCGCCCCAGCGGTCGTCGGCACGGCCGACTACCGCCGCCTCCAGGACCGCCGGGTGCTCGTAGAGCACGCGCTCGACCTCCGAACCGGCCACATTCTCCCCACCGGACACGATCATGTCCTTGAGCCGGTCGACGATGAACAGGTACCCGTCGTCATCCCGGACGCCGATATCCCCGGTGTGGAACCAGCCACCGGCGAAAGCGGCGGCCGTCGCTTCGGGGTCGCGCCAATAGCCCTTGAAGACCTTTGGACCCCGTAGGACGACCTCGCCGCGCTCGCCGGCCGGGAGCGACTTGCCCTGCTCGTCCCAGATATCTAGCTCGACGTAGAGACACGGGCGACCCACACTCCCGAGCTTGGTCACGATGCTGTCCCTGTCGAGGAACGTGTCGCCCGACACCGTCTCGGTGAGGCCGTAGGCGTCGGCGAACCAGGCGAAGGGGAACGTCCGCTGCAGCCGCTCTATCAGGGGGATCGGCATCTTCTCGCCACCGTTGATGATCAGCCGGACCGAAGCGAGGTCTCGCTTCTCGACGTCCGGGAGCGCCATGATGGCGTTGACCATCGCCGGGGCGAGCCACACCGTGGTCACCCCAGATCGCTCGATCTCGTCAACCACCTCGGAGGCCTCGAAGGCCCGGTGGATGATGGTGGTGGCCCCGGCCGCCACCAGCGACGTCGTGGTGAGGTCGAGCGCTCCGACGTGATACAGCGGGCCACAAGCGAGGCCCAGGTCCGAGCCGGTGAAGCCGAACTGGACGATGTGAGCCAGGTTCTTCCAGGCCAGATTGGCATGGGTCAGCATGACCCCTTTGGGGCGTCCCGTCGTCCCCGACGTGTACATCAACCGGTGGACGTCGTCGCCGGCCATGCCCATCGGCGGCGGCGCAGCCGAGGCGCTCCGAAGTTCGACCAGCGAGATCCACCCGCCGGGGGCCGGCGTCGAAACGCAGGCTCGCACCAGCGCCCCCTCCAGGCCTTGCGTCGCCGTATCGGCCAGCGGGATGAGGGCTTCGTCGCACACGAGTGCCCGCGCTTCGGAATGTTCGAGGAGGTAGCGCACCTCCGGGGCAGCCAGGCGCCAGTTGATCGGCATGATGATTGCGCCGAGGTAATTTGCGGCGAAGATCGTCTCCAGAAATTCCATCGAGTTGTAAGACAGCAGGGCGACCACGTGGCCGGATCCGATGCCCTGCTCGTGCATCCCGGCCGCCAGCGAGGTCGCGAGCGCGGCCATCTCGCTGTAGGTAACGGCCTTCGATTCGAAGATCGCAATCGCCTTGTCGGGCGTCGCCCTCGCGTGGTGCGCCAGGACGCCGTACCAGTTGACGTCGGCCTTGATCGCCTCTTGCATCACGATCGGGACGTCACGACACGGGAGGCTCAGGGGTGCCGCCCGCCCACACAATGTGGTGGCTGCGATCGCCCAGCAGGAATCGGGACAGGACCCGCTCGACGAACCACCAGGTGCCCGTAATTCGCTCAAACCGGTCGATATAGCGCCCCGAGGCGATCGGTTGGAGGGGGAACACGTCGGTCTGCTGCAAGACGGTGCCGTAAGACTGGGCTCTTGCCCGGTCCCCGTCGACGTCAATGATCACGTTAGTGATCACGTGCTTCGTTCGGGGTGTGCCATCGGGATATATCCGGGTCTGCTCACAGAACGCCGTAACCTGCGCGCTGCCCTCGTAGGTTGACGCATGCTCGCCGTCGGCATGCTCGATGCGATAGGTGGCATGCTCGAACATCGCCCCCACGTCGGCGTACCGGCCTGCGTCCACATGCTCGGCATAGGTCATGAGCAGTGTGTTGATCGCGTGCCAGTCGTCGAACTTGGTTGGTTCGCGATGCTCCATGACGAGAACGCTCAGGCGGTGACCTGATCGAGCGCGGCGTCCTCCCAACGCTCGCCATCGGGTACGACGACTTCCAGGGCGTTCGGAAGTCGAGCGCCCTCTGCGGCCAGGGCACTGCCCGGCGGAAGCTCCCCGGACCCGGCGGCACTCAGCGCGTCCAGCAGCATCCGCCTGACGGTCGCCACCGCGACATCGCTCGAGGAGAGGTGTTCCCTGCTGCGGTCGATGATCGGGCCCATGCTGCTCTGGATGACCGCGTCCTCCTCGAGCAGGCTCCGCCCGAATCCGGTGAAATGGCCGGCCGCCATGAGGGCACGATCCTGGCCCCACGCGGTCCATCGGTCGCCCCGGACACCCGTGTAGTCCCGCGGGTCCGGTTGGTACTCGGCATCCTGCATGCAGATCTCGGTCGGCGGCTTGGCGCTGTGCGGGGTGTCCCCGAAGTACCCGAAGAACAGGAGGTGGTGGGTGTCGTCCATCGGCGAGAGAACGAAGACCGAGCCCGCACGGGGCAGCGAGCGGCCCACGGGCGTGATGGTCACGAGCGGCATCAGGTGCTCGGTGATCCGCACGTAGGTCTGACCGTCGGCGGTCTTGCGAAGCGCCGCCGCGCGCAATCCGTAGGGCGTCGACTGGGTCTCGTACCTCGGCGGCTGGTCGAGCGCCATGGTCAGGTTGGAGTGTTCGACCATCTTGGCGGCCTCGGCGATCCACGTCTGGTGCAGCAGGCCGACGTGGGCCGAGTCGATCGTGCCCTCGATTCCCTGGAGCCAGTTGCAGGGGACCCTCGAGACACACCAATAGCGATAGAGGTCCTCGTCCGCGAAGGGCAGCTCGGGGAAGGCAGGCGCCTCGGTGCCGCCGAGCCACACCCAGGCCAACCCGCCGCACTCGTGCACTGGGAAGTGGACCACGGGCACACTCGCCGCGAACTGCTCGGCCCGCACGGCTTGGTTCGGGCACTCGACCACGCAACCCGAGACGTCGATCTTCCACCCGTGGTAGATGCAACGTAGGCCGTTGCCCTCCGTTCGGGCCAGCAGGAGCGAGGACCGGCGATGCGGGCACAGCTCGTCGAGAAAACCGACCCGGCCGTCCTCGGCCCGGAATGCGACGTAGTTCTGCCCCAGTAGCCGGACCGGCATCGGTGCCTGGCCATGGACGAGTTGATCCGAGAGCGCGAAAGGCAGCCAGTAGTTCGCCCGCATGATCCGGCCCATCGGTGCCTCACCCTCCACGAGGGTCATCAGCTCATTCTCGGCCAGCGTCGTCATGACGTCTCCTTCGAGTTCGGACTCAGGGAAGGGGCTCGCTGATCCGCTCAAACTGCGTGCCGAGGGTGTCCGGAGGGCATTGCTGGCGCCAGAGCTCGACCGCGAACGACACCATCACAAACGAGTAGATCAACCGCAAGAGGTTGACGGCATCGTCGGGCATCTCGTCGAGTGGGAACTTATCGCAGTAAGCGATCGCTTCCCCCACCTCGGGGATGATGGCGTCGTAAAGGGCCTGCATGTCGTCAATCGAGCTTGACACTCGCTCTTCCCAACGCTCGCGCTCGGTCGCCAGCGACCACCTCGTGGCAAACGGCTCAAGGTTGGCGAACTCACTCGGAAGCAGGGCCATCGAACTCACGCCTTGGCCAGCTCGTGCTCGTATTCGTGCACCCAGTCGGCTGTGGCCTTGTGGAAGTTCCGAACGAGCACCTCCTGGTCATTTAGGGGGAACTGATCGATGACCCCCGATTCCAGGCCCAACTGCGTGGCCTCGAGCGTGTTGGCATCCTGCAGCGAGTACTCCTTGAACGACACCGCCGCCATCTCTCGTCCAACTCGTTCCGAGGCCGACTTGGCCGGCAGCGAATAGACGTTGCCCTCGAAGAGGAGCGTGTTGTGCGACGTCGGCCAGAACTGGTGCGTGTTGTACCAACCAGCCTCCCAGATCAAGATGGCGAAATTCGGGAAGAACTGGAACGACGACAGGCCCCAGGGGTCGACCTTGCCGGGGTTGATGCCCGGCGGCAGTTCGCCGAGATCCGACTTGTCCCACGGGCCGAAGAGTCCGCTTCGCGTGGCGAGGTCGGCCGGCTTCACGTTCTCCTTCGGCATATCCCACACCCGGTGTAGCGAGCCTGCCGTCGTAACCAACCCGTGCGCACCTTCGACCTGATAATGCGGCGCCTCGTATCCCATCTGTGTGATCGCGGCCCGCAGCGGGCTCAAGTGCTGGCCTACGTGCACAACGGGTGCATGGTAAAACTCCATGAAGGCGTCCGAGAACACCTTCCAGTTGGAGCGACACTCGACTCGGAAGGCGTACCGGTCGGTCATCTGCCCGAAGGGGTAATCCTCCACCCCAAGCAGCATCGGGCCGAGGAACTCGCGGAGCGACTGTGCCGGTTGCTCCGAGAAGTTCACGAAGATGAAGCCCGCGAACACATCGCAGTGCACGGGTACCAACCCGTAGTCGGCCTTGTCGAGGTTGAAGAACTCGCCCTCTTGCTGCGCGAATACACAGGAGCCGTCGAGCCCGTACCGCCACCCGTGGTACTTGCAGGTGAACTGCCGCACCGTCCCGCTCGTATCCTCGTTAGGGAAGTCCTGCCACACGAGCTTGTTGCCGCGATGTCGGCAAACATTGTGAAAGGCGCGCACATCGTCACCGTCGCGCACCACGATGATCGACGTGTTGGCGGCTGAGATGTCCTTGGTGAAGTACCTACCGGTGCGCGGAATCTGCTCAACCCGCCCGACCTGGAGCCATGCCCGCTTGAAGATCGCCTCCCGCTCTTGCTGGTACCACTCGGGGGAAATCGAATCCTCGTACGAGACCGGGCCGGTACCGAGCTGCGGGTAGTGCTCCGTCCAGCTCCCTGCTGCGGGCTTTGGGTAGCGAGCCATTCTCTGTCAGTCCTCCCGCTTCGGCATTGCGTCGAAATTAGGTCCCCCAACGTAACCGGTCAACCGACCGGTCGGTACAACATTCATCAGGCGCCAAGTCGGTTCAGCATCTCGCCCGCTCGCTCGATGCTCGTGGCGATCGAATCTCGGTAGCCGGCCGCCTCGATCCGCGGACCGAGGATCTCGAGGTCGAACGGACCTTCGTACCCGGCGTCGAGCATCAAGCCGATCATCCGCTCCACCGGGATGTCCCCGTCACCGATGGCGGAGCGGTTCGGCATGTCGAAGGTGCCGAGCTTGTAGTCGCAGATCTGGACCAGCCCCACGAGGTCGATGTGCGTGCGCACGAGCTCGTCCAGGCCACGCTCGTACCAGGAGGAGTAGAAGTCGACGACAACCCCCATGTCGGCCATGACGGCGAGGTCCATGGCGTCACGGACGCAGTGCACGAAGCTCACGTCGGTGCGCAAGGGGTTCGTCGGCTCGAGTGCAACCCGCACGCCGAGCTCCCTGCCGCGAGCCACATGTGGCGCCAGTTCCTCGCAGAACCTCGCGGCCGCCTCCTCCCAGGGCGTCGAGCCGGCGCTACCCGTGATGATGTAGAGCACCGACGTCCCGATTGCGCCGGCGAACTCCAGCGAAGGCACGATCCCGTCCCGGTAGCACGACATGCTCGATACGGACAGGCCGGCGTCGAGGATGGCCTGCCGAGCGGCATCCCATCCGGCGAGCTCGAGCTTCGGGGAGATCAGGCCGACGTTGTCAATCCCAAGATCGGCCCACAGGACCAAGTCGTCTTCGAGCGCTTGGTTCATGGAGCAGATCGCGTTAACCGAGAGGCGCGGATGCACTGCCGTCTCAGCCCGTCGCGAGGAGCGTTCGTTCCCGCCGCACCTCAGTGCCGCTTCCCGGCGGCGAGCTCCGGCGCGAACAGATCTTCCATGCTGCCGGCCTTCACCGCGATGTTCCAGTCATGGTGCGTGATCCGCCAACCCTCCGGTGTCCGCACTAAGCGGGTCGGCTGGATTCCGAAGCTCTCATAGAACTTTCCAGTCCGCGGGCCGACCCCGTGGTGCATGGCGCGGACGTGAACCACGACTTCTGCGTTGTCGCCGTTGATCACAGGAGTCATGGAAGCGACGTGGTGATAGGTGACGATCTCGGCGCTGCCCGACATGTGCCGCATCGCTCCGACGACCTTGGCGCGGCCCTCGATGATGGACTCGGGCGTCCACCGCGCGGTGGTGTCCTCGGTGAAGACCTCGTGCATCTGGTCCCACCCCTTCGTGTCCACCAGCTCGAAGTAGCGGACCAGAACGTCGGTGACCGCGAGGCGGTCGACGATTTGGGCCAGGTCGCCTGAGTCCACCGCTCAGCCCTCCACTGTTATGGCGGCCTTCGGACAACCCTGCACCGCTTTGAAGAGACTCTCGCGAAGGGACTCGTCCGGGTTTTCGTCCAGGACCCGGACCACATCCTCGTCGTCGTGGAGGGCAAAAACCTCGGGACACGCCGAGACGCAGACGCCGTGGGCGTCGCATCGCTCCTCGTCGATGGTCACCTTCATGCCCTCTCCTCAGTCGCCGTCACGGCTCACCTTCGGACGAGCTTCCGGGCCATGAACAGGACGTGGTCACGCTCGTAGTCATCCGCCATGTCCGGGTGAACCTCGCGCAGATGAGCGAAAGCCACCTCCACGATCTCGTCCTCGGACAGGCCGGTCAGGGTCGTCCCACACGGGCAGTCGAGCACGTAGTGGAAGGTCAGGTCGCTCACGAGTGAAACTTCACCGGCACGGTCCCGAGACCTTGAAGAAATGGGTTCGCCCAACGCGGCGGCTCGCTCGTCAGCTCCCAGTCCGGGAACCGGGCCAACAACCGTTCGAGGATAATCCCGGCGTCGGTCCGCACGAGCAGCGCGCCCGGACAAGAGTGCTCGCCGTAGCCGAACGACTGGTGGTCCTTGTCGAAGGACCGTGTGACGTCGAACTCGTCTGGTCGATCCCAGACATCCTCGTCACGGTTGGCGCTGGCGTAGGCCATGAGGACGTAGTCGTCCTTGTGGATGAGTTGCCCGCCCAGCTCCACGTCTTGGGTGGCGGTGCGGCACCCGGACCAGTTGAGCGGGTAGTAGCGCAGCGTCTCTTCGATCGCGTTGGCCACCAGGTCGGGCTGCTCGGCCACCAGCCGGCGCTGGTCGGGATGCTCGGCCAATGCCACCGCGACGAATCCGAGTAGCGCCCTGGTGGTCTCTCCGGCGTTGACGAACGTATGCATGAACGAGATTGCCATGCCGTGCGGTACCGGGCCGCCGTCGTACTCCGAACCGGCGATGATGCTGGTCAGGTCGTCCTCGTCACCCGCGCGGTCCTGTCGGTCGGAGAGGAGATCACCGCAGTAGGAGTGGAATTCCTCGACCAGCTTGTTGATCCGCTGCGCCTCGGCCGGATCGCGCTTGGGATCGATGGTGATCGCCTGCATCTGCGCCGAAGCCATCTCGATGAACCGCTCCCGCATCTCTCGCGGCACGCCGATCAAATCGGTCATGAGCGCCGCCGGGATGCGCCCGACCGTGGTGACAAAGTCGACCTCGGCGTCCGGTTCGATCTCGCCGATGAACTCGTCGGCGATCTCGGCGATGCGGGGCTTGAGGCTGCGGACGAGACTGGGTCGCAACGCCTTCATCAGGATGCTGCGTATCTGGCCGTGGCGAGGCGGGTCCGAGATCATCAAGCTCTCGAAATTGGGGTCCCCCATGGAGAGCTTCCCGTGCGCGATCGCCCTCCGGGTCTCGGCCGGGCTGAGGTTCCCCTCCCGGATCTTCTTCTGCGCCCAATCGGGAAGCTGGCGGATGACGGTCGACGGGTCGCTGGCGTCACCGATGGCAAACCCGAAACGGCTGGAGAACAGCTCGGGATGGCTACCGACAAAACGCTGGTCCTCCCACTTGGACAGCACCCACAGCCCGGTGGGGTAGCCGGCCGGTTCGTACCAGAACACGGGGGCGGCATGCCGCTGGGCCGCGATCGACGCATACATCTCGGCGGGTTCCTGCAGGTAGAACGCGGCGTCCTCCCACGCCGGCCACTTCACCGCCATTGCCTCCGTCGTCACCCCGCCATCACCTCAGTCGGACCACGGCTGCTGGTCCCAAGGCCGGTCGAGGCCCTGCATCCCCGCGCCGAACGGGAAGAACTGCCGTTGGGCCCACATCTCGGCCTGGAGGCCGTGGTCGAGTTCGTTCAGGAAGGCCCGCTTCAGGTTCTGCACGAGGATGTGGCGCGTGTTCCGGGTTGCGATCGGCGGACGCATGGCGATCTGGCGTGCGATCTCCCACGCTCGATCGAGGAGGTTGTCCTTGGACAGGACCTCGTGGACCACGCCCCACTCGCGGGCCTCCTGGGCCGTCAGCTTGTACCCCGTCAGCAGCAGGTACCGGGCACGACTCGGACCGACGAGCGCCTCCCACATCACGTGCTGCCCGTCGCCGGGCACCATCCCGCGCGGGAAGTGCGAGAGGTCCTGGAACCATGCGTCCTCCGACGCGAGCACGATATCCATGAGCAGCGGCACCTCGGAGTGCATGCTGCAGGGGCCGTTGATCGCGGCAACCATGGGCACGTCGATGGCCAACAGGTTCTCGAGGAGCATCCGGCCGTACCAAGACTTCTCGTCCATGATCGACACGCCCTCGGCGTCGGCATACGCGTTGTACAGCGGCTTGCCACTGTCGGTGACCGGCCGGCCCCAGCTGTGGTTGTACGTCTCCCCGGTGCCGGTGTGGATCACCGCCCTGATCTCACGATCTCCTGCGACGTCGGCGAACGCGTCGGACATGCCGTCGTGCGACGACCACTCCCAGTGGAGGGGTCCGCCGTCGGTGTGACACTGCATGAAGAGGATGCCCTCTTCGCTCAGCTCGAACTTGTAGTTCGCGTAGCTGTCCTTGTACTCCGCGAAACGGGTTCGCTTTACCAACCGTCCCCCTTCCGGAACTCGTCAGGCGGTTTTTGTACCGACCAGTACGGTTTTTGTACCGACCAGTACAGTCTAACAATCGCGGCTCAAGGTACCCCATGGCGACGGGTACGTTCCGACCGTAGATCTGCCGTGGTTTCGGATCTCGCCGAATGGGAAGGGATTTCGGACCCGGGTTCGACCGTGACCGGTGGCGGCCGGGCTGCCGATTCGCGAGCCGGGGGGTGCCTCGTCGCCACGACACCGATCGGGCGTTGTCGGGGTCGGCGGACCAGCCGTTGCGGCCAGCCCAAATGACCGTGCTCGACGCTGTGAGACCGTCGGATCGGATCTGTCGCAGCGTTGCCCGCATTTGACGCACGGGATGCGATCGGCGTGTGGCCCGGCCGAGCGCCGCTCCACCATGGAATCGGCCAACGACACGCGCCCGTGTAGCGTCAGTGCCCATGCCGCTTGCCGAAGCGCGTGTCGAACCTCGACGAAGCCAGAACTGGCGGGCACGATACGAGGCGATCGTGGACACCTCGGCACGTGTCTTCGCACAACGCGGATACCACGCCACCGGGATCGCGGAGCTCTGCGCGGCCAACGGTCTCGGCAAGGGGGCGCTGTACCACTACATCGGTTCGAAGGAAGAGCTTCTCGCCGCCATCCACGACCGCGTGATGGACGAAGTGATGCTGAGCGCCGACCGCGCCGTGGAGACGGAACGTTCACCATCGGCTCAGCTGGCCCTGCTCGGGGACGAACTGTTGGAGGTGATCTACTGCTACCCCGATCACTCGTGGGTGGTCCTTCACGAGTTCCATGGACTCACGGGCGAACGCGCTGAGCGGTTCCACGTCCGTCGGCGTGAATACGAGCGCAAGGTCGAGGCGATCCTGCAGGCAGGCATCGACGCGGGTGAGTTCTGTGACGTCAACCCGAGGCTCACCGCGCTCGCGTGGCTTGGAATGCACAACTACACGTACCTGTGGCTCAAGGCGGGCGGCAGTCTGTCCGCTCACGACGTGGCAAAGCCTTTCGCCGAGATCTTCATCCGGGGGATTGCCAACCGGAGCCCTTAGACCGCGCCTGTGCTGTGAGGCGAAAGAAGGTGGTGCACGTTTCGACGCGATGATCCGAGATCATCTTGTCGACTTCCTGACCTGGTCAATAATTGTGTTGACGGCAGGTCGTCGGGGATCCCAGAATGCGTTCGTGACGCGTACACCGAAGTTGCTCGCCGATGGTCTTGTCTTCGCCGAGGGACCGCGTTGGCGCGGTGACCGGCTCTGGTTCTCGGATATGCACGGCGAGGCGGTCTGGACGGTGGATCTCAGTGGCCGGCTGGAAACGGTGGCCGAACTTCCCGGGCGCGAGCCTTCAGGGCTCGGCTTCCTTCCCGACGGAACGCTGCTGGTGGTCTCCATGCTCGAACCGGAGATCCTCCGCGTGGACGGTCAGGACGTGACCGTCCACGCCGACCTGAGCCCGTTGGTCACCGACCGGTGCAATGACATGGTCGTAGATAGCCGGGGCAACGCGTACGTGGGCACATTCCCCCCGGTTTCGGACCCACGGGGCGTGCTCGTGCTCGTCAAGCCGGACGGTTCGGCTCGCATCGTGGCGGAAGACGTCGCGTTCCCGAACGGCTGCGTGGTCGCAGGCGATGGGCGCAGGTTGATCGTGGCCGAATCGCTCGGCCGTCGGTTTACCGAATTCGACATCGCCTCCGACGGCTCGCTGACGGGTCGCCGGGTGTTCGCAGCGTGCGCGCCGTATGGACCCGACGGTATCTGCATCGATGCCGAAGGTGCGCTGTGGGCAGCCATGCCGCTGGCGCATGAGTTCCAACGGATCGCTCCGGGTGGCGAGATCCTCGAGCGCATCCCGATGGCCGAACGGCTCGCGATCGCTTGCACCCTTGGTGGCTCGGAGCTGCGCACACTGTTCCTGCTGACCTCGAAGGAGCTCCCGGGCGAGTCCATCAAGGGCACCCACGACGCCACGATTCACATCGTTGAAGTCGACATCCCTGGTACCGGTTCACCGTAACCGCAAAGAAGCACGTCCTGCCGTTACCCGGAATGACCTTTCATCCCTACGCCGCGCCATGCCGCAGCAGCTGGCCCGGCGTGGCGTCGGTGCACTCGCCGTCGATGAAGGTCGTCTGACCGTTCACGATGATCCGGTCGTAGCCGACGGCCTTCTGGACGAGCCGCCACTCGCCAGCTGGGTAGTCGAACAGCCGCTCCTGATCGAGGCAGTCGACGGTGTCGGGGTCGTAGACGACAACGTCGGCCGGCTTGCCTTCCGCGATCGAACCACGGTCCTTCAGGCCGATCGCCATCGCCGGGTAGGCCGACAAGCGCCAATGCGCGTCCTCGAGCGACATGATCTCGCACTCGCGCACCCAGTGGGCCAGCATCTCGGTGGCGTACCGACCGGTCGTGATGAACTTCGTGTGCGCCCCGCCGTCGCTGACGCCCGGGAGCGCCATCGTCGAGTTGGCCACCTCTCGCATCGCCTCGGGGTCCATCTCGACCATGGTCGTGCCGAATCCGGCCTTGAGGTGGGTGGCCACGGCGACGTCGAGCATGGCGTCGAGAAGGTCCTTGTCCTCGCGGGCCGCGATCTCGCCGATCGTCCAACCCTCGTACCGCTCCTTCAACTCCTGCGCGTTTGGTGCATCGCTGGAGATCCAGTTGACCTTGATCTCGGCCAACGGGTAACGAGCCGCTCCGAATCCGCCGCCGTACTTTTCGATCGCCTCCTTCAGGCCGACGCGACGCTCCGGGTCGGCGAACTTGACGATCTTCTCCTCAATGGTGCCGAGACAGGCTTCGCGCCACGCGGCGTCCGTGTCCATGAGGTTGTACTCCTCGAGGTTGATCTCCGAACGGAACCGCACCGTGCTGGCCTGGGCCCAGACGCGGACGCCCTCCTCCTCGTTCAGCTGGCGCAGGCGCTCAATGGCCTCCCGGTGGGGGTATCGCATCTCCCCGTGCTGGTTCACCTCGCCGGTGACGCCCAGCGCGTTCCAGATGATCGGGCGACCGCTCTCCCGGGCGATCAGCGCGGCGGCGTCCAGTGAACCCGTGATTTGGGTGGTGCCCCGGCCGATCTTGCCCAAAGCCCGCGAGAAGGCGACGAGCTCGCGCTCGGTCATCATGTCGGTCACCATCGGAGTGCCATCGAAGTCGCGCTGCACGTTGAAGACGTCGCCCAACAGTTGCGCGCTCCACCCGCAGCCGCCGGCCTCCATCGCCTCTTCGAGGAGCTGGCACATCTTCTCTAGCTCCGCGTCGCTCGCCCGCTGCTCCTTAGCCTTCTCGACGCCAACGACGTAGGCGTACAGCGGCGCCAACGGCACCAGCGACATCATGTTGACGCCCTTCGGCGTACGGTCGACACTTTCGAGGAACTCAGGGAACGTCACCCAGTCCCAGGGCATCCCCGCCCGCATCGTCTTCAGCGGCACCGCCTCGTTCCGCGAGACGGTCAGCATTGCCCGGTCCTGGTCCTCAGGACGGCACGGTGCGAACCCGAAGCCGCAGTTGCCGATCACCACGCTCGTGACACCGTGCCAACCCGACATCGTGCACCACGGGTCCCAGAACACCTGGCTGTCGTAGTGCGTGTGCAGGTCGACGGCGCCCGGAGCGACGATCTTGCCGGAGGCGTCGACTACCTCGGCCCCGTCGGCAGCGTCGACCGAGCCGATCATGGCAATCCTGCCGTCCTTGATGGCCATGTCAGACCGGTAGCGCGGCGTCCGGAGCCCGTCGATGACGGTGCCCCCCTTGATGACGATGTCATAGGTGGACATCTACCCCTCCTCGAAGTTCGCGAGACCAAAATTCCGGTCCGATTGGTGGTTGGTGTGACTGCGGTGGTTTGGCGGTTCTTGGGTTACGAGAACGTCAGCTCGCGGGCGTTTTCGTACATGATTCGACGCTGGTCCCCGACCGAGAAGTTGGCGACGTTCTCGAAGAAGTCCGTCGGCTCTGGGAACCCTTCGCCATGGGGCCAGTCCGAGCCGAAAAGTATCCGCTCGGCTGGGAGATGCCGGGCGAGCTCGTCGACGCTCTCTTCGACAAAAGGCGCCACCCAGCAGTGCTCGATGAACTGGTCCGTCGGATTGGCCTGGTAGTCGCCGCCATGGCCCAGGTACTCAAGGGCCTGCAGCAGCGAGGGGACCCACGCGGCGCCATTCTCGATGTAGGCAACCTTCAGCCGCGGAAACCGCTCGAAGAGTCGATGGCCCACGAGGATGTAGGCGAAGTCGTGGACGATCCGGTTCTTCATGAGCGCTCCGAAAACCGAACCGCCCCCCATCATCCGCATGTTGTCGCCGGACGCCTCGGGCTCCGGGATCGCCGACGCCCCCCACTTCCGGTCCAGCAGCATGTACATGTCGGCGTAGGTATTGTCCGCACCGTCGTGCGACGACACGACGACATCGGACTCCTGAGCAAGCCCCCAGAAGCGGTCGAAGACCGGATCCGCCGGTGACCGAAGTCCCGTCGCCGTGACCGCCGCGCCGTGGCGGATGGCGACCACCCGGGCACCGCGATCCAAGCACCACTGGAGCTCCGCGACGAGCGCGTCGGGATCCGACATGTTCAGGTACGGCACACCGAAGATGCGGTCCTTGTAGGCGAAGCCCCACTGGTCTTCGATCCAGCGGTTGAACGCCCGACAGACCTCGATAGCCGCCTCGACGTCGCTCTCCAACATCGGCGCCTCGAGTACCACACCCTGCGACGGGAACATCCACACTGCCTCGACGCCCTGCGCGTCCATCACCTTCAGCCGCGAGTCGCGGTCGTACCACTCCGGATGCTCTGACGGCGGTTCGTTGAACGATGCCAAGAACTCCTGCCGGGACAGCTTCCCCGAGAAGTAGTCCATAAACGAGCCGGGCTTCGGCCTCGGATGGACATCGCCGGGTCCGGGAAGCGTCTGAAACACCTGACCGTCCAAGACATACCGCAGGACACCATCGACCTCTTGCACCTGCACCCCGCGTTCGGCAAATTTCGGGTCCCGATACCGGGTGAAGGCGTCGCTCGCCTCCCAATAGTGGTTGTCGGCGTCGAAGATGACCTTGATCTCGTCTCTGACGTTGGTCATGCGGACTCCTCAGTCTTCATGAGGCGCGAATCGGTGTAACTTACTAGCGAATCGTACAGCAAGTGATTCGTTGCGGTCCATGCCTAATTCTGCGCGGTGACCAGGCCGTCGGCGCCGATTGAACGCCGAAGCGCCCAGGTCGAACGGCGGCGGAACCGGAGCGCGCCCTGCTCGCCACGGCAGCCGAGATCATCGCCGAACGCGGGATGACCCGCGGCTCGCTCACCAGCATCAGCGAGCGCGCCGTACCAGGCGGGGCCTGCCGACCAACCACTTCGGCACCAACGACGCGCTCGTCTCACAGGTCGCCGCAGCGCACAAGACCGCTTCGTACACCGCGACAGTGGCCGCGATCGAGCGATCCCATAGGGACCTCGAGGACCGTCCGTCCTCGAGGTGCTGCTGGCCACGGTCGACGTTTACCTCGAGATGTTTGAACACCCGGTCGACCTTCCGGGCCGTCGGATATTGCCATTGGGCGGTAGAATTGAGTCTGAACGGGATTCAACTCCGTAGCCGACGGCCGCGAAGCACGAGTCTCACGGAGAATGACGTCATGGCGCGCGATCCCTGGATCTTCGACTTCGATAACCACTACTACGAGTCGGAGGACGCGTTCACGAGGCACCAGGACCGCAGCCTCGGGAACCGAGGCATCCGTTGGGCCGACATCGACGGCAAGCGCCGGCTCCTCGTGGGCGGGACCATCAACTCCTACATCGCCAACCCGACTTTCAACCCGGTCTCCAAGCCTGGCGCGCTGTACGACTGGTACCGCGGTAATCCGCGCCAACAGCAGATCAGAGAAGCGTTCGGCGAACTCGGCCCGCTGCGCCCGGAGTACCGGGACCGTGATGTGCGCCTCAAGGTGATGGACGACCAGGGACTGGCGGGTGCGGTGCTGTTTCCCACGCTCGGCGTAGGTGTCGAGGACGCACTAAAGCAGGATTCCGAGGCATGCTCCAAGGTCTTCCACGCGTTCAACCGGTGGCTCGGTGAGGATTGGGGCTACAGCTACCGTGGGCGGCTGTTCGCCGTGCCGTACATAGCACTACTCGACCCGGTCGCCGCAGCGGAGGAGCTGCGGGAGGTGGTCGATGCCGGCGCCGTCGTCGTGAACGTGCGGAATGCGCCGGTTCCCGTCCAGGGCGGCTACCGCTCGCCATTCGACCCCGTGTACGACGCGTTCTGGGGGCTTGCACAGGAGGCGAACGTTGTCGTCGCCACCCATTCGGGCATCGAGGGTTACGACGCGGTAGTGCAGATGTGGGAGCCAGGCGCGGGTGAGAGCTCGCTGTTCCGCTCCCCCCTGCGCGGAATCATCACCAAGGGCCGAGCCGTCAGCGACTTCTACGGCGCCGCTCTGTGCCACAAGCTTTTCGAGCGCTTCCCCGGCCTCCGGCTCGCGAGCGTAGAGAACGGTGCGTCATGGATTCCCGACCTGTTGCACCGCTTGGACGACGCAGCCAACCGCAACCCCGGCTACTTCACCGACCACCCACGCCAGGTGTTCGGTGAGCACGTGTGGGTCACGCCGTTTTGGGAGGACCACGTTCCCGATCTGCTTGCCGACGTGCGCGCCGATCGCTTGCTTCTCGGGTCCGACTGGCCGCACGCCGAAGGCACCCGGGAACCGGCCGACTTCGTCACCGAGACCCTCTCCGGAGTTCCGAACGAGGCTGTTTCCCTGATCGCCCGAGACAACGCGCTGGCACTGCTCGGCCTGCCGCTTGACTGACCTTCGGCGGGTCAACTCGAGTCGACCGGATGAATCGGTTTCGCGGATCGGCTTCGCTCCGCCACCCATCGGAGCCCAGCTCCCGCTGACCCCAGGCTGATCAGAACCAAAGCACCACAATCGTCAAGATTGGGGCTCACGCGGGAGCCCGAGCCCCCACTCGGCAATCGTGTTGCGCTGGATCTCGTCAGTGCCGCCGCCGATGCGAAGGCCGGGAGCGAACAAGAATCGCTCGTTCCACGGCACCGCCGTCGCGTCGGCGGTGCCAATCGCAGAGACCCCCAACAGCTCGAGCGCGGCGTTCGCGGTGAGTCGCGCGTGCTCCGAGTACAGAAGCTTGGCGACGGAGCCCCCTGCGGGGACCGGGGTACCGGACGCCAACCTCGCCTGGAGAAGATCGAGCAGCCGCTCGCGGGCAACGACACCCGCCGCGGTCTGGCGCACGAGCGGATCATTGATTCCATCCAGTTGGCGCGCCAGCGCGACCAGCTGCACTGCTCCACGACCACTTGTGCCGCCACCGATAGCCGCTCGTTCGCTGCGGAGCATGGTCCGCAGGACTGCCCAACCACCGCCGAGCTCGCCGATCAGTCCGGACTTCGACACGAATGCTTCGTCTAGGAACACCTCGTTGAAGTGGTACGCACCCGACATCTGCCGGAGTGGCCGCACGTCAACACCGGGTTGGGCCATCGGCATGGCAAAGCACGAAAGTCCACCACGGCCGGGAACGGACCGGTCGGTGCGCGCAATGAGCAGTGCGTGGTCGCTGCTCCCGGCACCCGATGTCCAGACTTTCTGACCCGTGACCGACCACCCGCCGTCCACCAGCGTCGCGAGCGTGCTGACACTGGCGAGATCCGAACCGGCTCCGGGTTCCGAAAGCAGCTGGCACCACGTCTCCTCGCCACAGATCACACTCGGAAGGTGATCGAGACGCTGCTCGTGCGTTCCGTGGGCGAACAGGACGGGCGGCACCATTTCGAGGGCGACGGCCATCATCTTGGTCGACACGCCGTAGCGCGCCTGCTCTTCGGCCACGACGTCGTCCTGCCACGCCGGCGCATCGGCACCGCCATACTCCTTCGGCCACGAGCGACCGGCGAGCCCGGCGGCGTACAGCTTCTGCTGCCACCGTCGTGTCATATCGAGCGCCGCGCGCTCGCGTGCCCGGTATTCCGCCTTCGTCGTCGAGGTCACGATATGAATGGCCGAGAAGTCCTGGGGGCTGCCCTTGGCCGGGGCGTGCTCATCGAACCACTCCCGCACGGCCGTCCGGAAAGCCGCGGGGGCGGCGTGCCCATCGATGCCCGATGGCCGGATCGCGCTCGCGCTCACAAGCCTGCAATTCTGAGCACTCGCCTGGCGTTGTCCCGGAGGAACTTGGGCCAAACGTCGTCGTTCAGAGGCACCGCGGGGAGCTCGTCCATGATCCGGTCGAGCGACAAACCCATCGGGAAATACCCGCCGTAGATCAATCGGTCCGCTCCTCGCGTGTTCGCGTAGTCGATCACTGCCTGTGGGTAGTACTTCGGCGCGAATGCGGACGTCGAGTAGTGCAGGTTCGGCCACTTGATCATCAGCTTCACTGCGAGGTCGACCCACGGCTCCGCTCCGTGTCGCATCACGACGACGAGGTCTGGGAAGTCGTAGAGCACCTGGTCGAGGAGCTCTACCTTCTGCACTAGAGACGGGACCCGCGGACCGGCTATCCCAACGGTGATGAACACGGGTATCCCGAGTTCGACGCACTTGGCGTACACCGGGTACATGCGGGGCGCGTCGATCGCCACCTGCGGCGAGACGCCATGCGGAAAGACCGAGACTGCCCGTAGATCCCACTGTTCGTGGGCTTGCACCAATGCGCCGATTCCATCCATGCCATCGTTCGGGTCGATCGTGAACGAGGCGAGGAACCGATCGGGATGATCGGTCAGTGCCTTCTCCGCTGAGCCGGGGGCCGCGGTCAGGCTGATTAGCCCTATCTCGATGCCGAACCGGTCCATCTCCGACAGCGTGAGCGTGACAGGGTCTTCGACCGAGTGGCTTGGCACGTCGTGGAACATGTACTCGGCGGGCATAACCATCGACTTCGACTGTTCGTCACGAAGCATCCGGTGACGCATTGCCGCGTAGAGCTGATCGGGGTCCGATGGAAAGCCGATCAATGTGTCAACGATGCCGACACTGAGTGGCGACGCCGGACTCATGCTGGTGGCCAGCCAATCTTCAACACCGCAGCATCAGTTACTTCTCCGGACGATCGCTCAGGCCGTCGGTGACGATGAATCGGCAGCGACACTGGTCAATTCGCCAGCCATCGGCCGTGCGGACCAGATCGTCCTCGTACACAGCGTTGCGCGAATTGCCGGTGGCGCGGTCGACAAAAAGGAGGTTCCGCAGCGTCTGGGCGTGGTCCCTGTCGACGAGCTCGATCACCGGTGGGCCGCCGAGGTGAAGACCGCTCGGCGCGCCGGACATCATGCGCCGCAAACCGCTCTGACCCTCGAAGGCGCGCCCATAGACGTGATAGGCCGCGTCGGGCGTGAACAACCTGACCCACCCGTCGATGTCTTCGAGGTCGAGCATCAGGCAGTACCGGGCGAGCAGATTCCGGATCGCCGCATCGTCCTCGGCGCTCGTCTGCACAGGCCTCATGCTCGCGGCGAGCCGGGGGTCTGTCAATCGACGACATCTCGCATGATCTCGGCAAACTTCGCGGGCTCTTCCCAAGGCGCCGAAGTTGTGGCCGCCCGGACTCGGCCATGGCGACCATCACTCGTTGGCATCAGCGGGCGCCGCCACGAGCAAAGTGCCCGACGTCATCCCGCCGTCGACGGTGAGCTCGGCACCGGTGACAAACGAGGCCCGGTCCGATACCAGATAGCACACGGCCTCGGCAACCTCCTCCGGCTCCCCCATCCGTCCGAGCGGGGTCGAGCCGAGCCGACGGCGAGCCTCCGGGTCGTCATCGCGCAAAACCATCGGCGTGGCGATCGGACCCGGGAGCACGGCGTTTACGCGGATCCCATCGGCGGCCAGTTCGAGGGCTGCGACCTTCGTGAGACCGCGCAACGCGAACTTCGAAGACACATAAGCGCCATGCATGCTCCACCCCGTCAACGCGGCCGTCGACAACGTGTTCACTATGGCGCCGCCACCCGCCTGTCGCAGATGTGCACGTACCGCCTGCATGCCGTGGAAGGCCCCCAAGCAGTTGACCCGCCAGAGATCCTCGAACGCCTCTGAAGTTTCCCATTCGAGTCCCGCTCGGCGAAGCACGCCGGCGTTGTTCACCAGGATGTCGATGCGGCCAAACACGTCGGTGCCCCGCTCGAGCAACGTGGCCCACGACACCGGGTCACGGACGTCGAGGCGACCAACGATGCCGGCGTCGCCGAGTTCGTCCCCTACCGCGGCGATCTCCTCAGTGAGCACGTCGCCGCCGATGACCCTGGCCCCCGCTGCTGCGAGCCGAAGCGCGATTGCGCGTCCCTGGCCCCTGGCTGCACCAGATACGACTGCTACCTTCCCCCCGAGCTCGTCCATCGCGGTTCTCAGCCGAGGAGGGAGTCGAGTCGAGCCCGGTCGTCTTCGCCGAGCCGGCGTAGTCCGTCGCCCTTGCTCGGCCTCCAGAAGACTGCGTCGGCGTGCCAGGCCTCGCGGCGCAGCCGCTGCTTGTCGATCTTCATGCTGGCCAGCTTCGGGAGCTCCTCCGTGACGCGCACGAACGCCGGCCGCCACTTCGGGCCGAGATCGGGCTGCTCGTCAAGAAACGCGTCGAACTCAGCGGGATCAAACGGCGCGCCCGAAACGAGCTCGAGCGCGACCATGACCCGGTCCCCGACCGGGTCGTCAGGTACGGCGTACACAGCCACCGAGCGGACTGCGGGGTAGCGGGCCACGATGGTCCCCACTGGGTCGGCAGCGAAGTTTTCGCCGTCAACGCGAAGCCATTCGTTGGACCGACCGGCGAAGTACAGCCAGCCATCGGCGTCGCGGTAAGCGAGGTCACCCGACCAATACCAGCCGTTCCGGAAACGGACATTCGTCGCTTCCTCATTCTTGTAGTAGCCCTCGAATCCGCTGGTCGGCTGCGTCTCGACGATCTCGCCGATCGCCTCCTCGAGGTTGCTGGGCCGACCATCGGAGCCGAACTCGACCCGTGGACACTCGTCCTCCGTCTCGGGATCGAGCACCTTCACGGTGGGGTCGGCCATCCCGAGTGCGGCCTCGGGCATGGAGGGATCGCGCCGAATGATAATGATGCCTTCCGTGGAGCCGTAGCTGTCTCGTACGGTGCAACCGAATCGACTCGCGAACTCGCGGATGTCGCGATTCGACGCCTCGTTCCCGATCGCCAGATGCAACGGGTTGTCGGGGTCGTCGGGTCGCTCCGGTGTGGCCAGGATGTAGTTGAGGACTTTGCCGGTATAGGTGAGCATGGTTGCCCCGTAACGGTGGATGTCAGCAAGCGTCCCGGACGCCGAGAACCGGCCACGCGTCGCGATGGGGATACCCGCGGTCATGGCGGACGCCCAACCCGTGAAGAGCGAGCTGGAATGGAAAAACGGCAGTGGCGAGTACACGACGTCACCTTCGCCCAACTGCGCGACGGCTGCGACGTGCGCACCAGTCCGGCCGTACCGACCCTGGGTACAGCGCACGGCCTTGGGGAGACCGGTCGAGCCCGAGGTGAAGATCAATAGGAAGAGATCCTCCTCGTCTACCGGCTTGGTGGGAAGCGTGACCACTTGCTGCGCGAGATACGACACGTACTCCTCGCTGTCGACCACGATCACTCGGTCAGGGGTGAGCTGGGTGTCGACGTTGTTGAGCAGGTTTTGGTGGGCGGTGTCGGTCACCAAGAGCTGGCAATCAGTGTGCCGGATGAGCTGGCCGAGCTGGTCACCGCGGTAGGTCGAATTTATGCCAACGATCACCGTTCCGGATACGGCACCCGCGGCGAGCCAGAAGAGGTAGTCCGGCACGTTGTCCAGTAGCACACCGATATGGGGCGGGCGATCGCGGTCACGCATGCGCTCGAACAACTGGGCACAGCGGCTCGCCTCCTCGAGCAACTGCCGATACGTCCACACGCGCTCCTCGAAGTAGAGCGCAGTGGTGTCGTCTTCTGCGCGTCCCCGAAGAATTGCTGCAGCGGTCGTCATCGATGCGCCAACTCCACGATGGCACGATGACGGTCCGACGCCCCGAACGCGATGTCGCCAGCGTAGACCGTGCCATCAGCGCCTATGACCGTGTCCACAGGGACTCCGAGGCTATCGCCGAGGGCCTCGACCTCTAGCGGGTCATGCATCGTGATCTTCATGCCTGTTCCCGTCTGTCATTTCAAAATCAATTTCGACATTGACTTCAATACCACAATCGTTGTCAGGACGGCTCGGGCCACCCCTGGGTTGCCGCGTGCAACGAACCCCGAACGAAACGAACGCGAGTGCGAAACGGAGTTCGGGGCGATGCCAGCGACGCTCTCGATGCGCGAGTGCGCCGGCGGTTCCGAGAGGGGCATGCAAACGAGGGCACGCTTTGTAGAGGCGGCGAAGCAGTTGTTCGAACGCGAAGGGGCCCTCGAAGAGCTCTCGACATGGCGATCGCCCCGAGCGGCGCCCAACTGCCGCGTCGGCGGGTCCTCGAACGTACCGTCGACTATCGGTTCAACTCCCGAGACCTCTTCGCAAGATCAGGACAGTGTCAGCTCCCTAGCGTTCTCGATCATGATTCTGCGCTGATCCTCCACCGAGAAGGACGCGACGTTGTCGAAGAAGTCGCGGGGGTGCCCCATGCCTTCGGCGTGCGGCCAGTCGGAGCCGAAAAGGATCCGCTCAACCGGGAGGTGCTGGGCCAGGTCCTGCACGCTGTCCTCCACGAACGGCGCAACCCAGCAGTGCTCGAGAAACTGATCGACCGGGTTCGTCTCGAACATCCCGGGGTTCTGCCCGTGGAGCAGCTGCAGGAGGTGGAGCAACCCGGGAACCCACGTCCCCCCGTTCTCGATGTAGGCGACCCGCAGAGCGGGGTGGCGCTCGAACAGCCCGTGTGCGACGAGAGCAGCGGCGAAGTCGTGTACCAACCGGCGGTGCATCAGAGCGCTGACGAAGGGTTCGTCGACGGTGAGGGCCGTGGTTTCACCGTCGCGCCTGCCACTGCGGTAGCCCCAGGCCTGGGCTACGGCCTCCTCAACCTCACGATATCCATCGTCGAACCCGGCATGCGGTGCCACAACAAGACGCGCTTCCGCGACGCGGGCCCAGAACGGGTCGAACCTCGGGTTTGCCGGCGAGACCATTCCGTCGGGCGTGAAGGCAGGGCCATTGCGGATTGTGATGATCCGGGCGCCGTGCTCGATGCACCACTCCAGCTCCTGCACCGCGCTGTCGAGGTCGGACAGGGTCAGGAATGGGGCCGCGAAGATCCGGTTCTGGTAGGCGAAACCCCAGTCTTCCTCGAGCCAGCGGTTGAAGGCACGAAAGATATCGATTGAGGCTTCGATGTCCGGTTGCATCGGACCTTCCATGCAGACGCCCTGTGAGGGGAACATCCACACCGCCTCTAGGCCCTGCTCGTCCATAACCTGCAGCCGGCTGTCCCGGTCAAACCATTCCGGATGCTCGGCTGGGACCTCGCACGACAGGGAATTCGCCAAGTCCTCTTTAGCGCTCTTGCCGGCGAAGTAGTCGAACAGCGCGCCCGGGCGCGGCCTGAGGGTGACGTCGCCGGGGCCGGGGAGAATGGGGTGTAGCTGACCCCCGACAACGTAACGGGGATGACCGTCGATCTCCTTGATGAGGACGCCTCGCTCCGCGTACTTCGGATTGCGGTGGCGGGTGAAAGCGTCGCTTGTCTCCCAGTAATGATTATCGGCATCGAAGATCCTCGGGAACTGCTCGCTCGAGCTCGCCATCGGTCCGCCTTTCAATCTGTGCCGTGACGGAGCAGTCCGCCCGGCGTCGCAGCGCCTCGGTTCCCACACCCGCCCACTTCTAAGACCTGGAGGTTAAGACGGCCCGACAGTGATCGCACATCACCTGGAATCAACGTCGGCCCGGGGTTCGGGAGACCGAAGGCGCTCGACCAACTGCGTCGGCTTGCCGGGTGCTTCCATGATCAAGCGCGACCGGATCACCTTGCCCGACGTCGTCCGGGGAAGCGGGCCGTCCCACAGCACGAGCTGCTCGGGGAATCTTCGGCGGGCGATACCACGAGCGAGAAGGTGGGCCACGACGGCATCGAGTGTCAACTCGGCCCCAGGCTCAGGCAACATGGCGACCGCGAGCCGCTCGCCCGTCTGCGGGTCGGGCAGTGCGAAGCACGCGTATTCGAGCACATCGGACATCCCGGCCAGCGCACTTTCGACCTCGCTCAGCGTGATCTTCAGGCCGTTGCGATTCACCACCTCTTTAAGCCGGCCAACGACCGTGAGGCGCCCGGTCTCCACCTCGACGAGGTCCCCGGTGCGGTACCAACCGTCCTCAAAGGCGAGCTCGTTGTCTTCGGGATGCAGATAGCCAAGAAAGAGACACGGCCCCCGGAGCATGCCTTCCTGGGGGTGGTTCTCGGAGCCAACCAGGACTTCGGTGCCCGGCATGAGCGCGCCATCGTCGGAGAGCCGTCGCTCCCGGTCGTCGTCGGGGAGGCTCCCGGTCGCACATGGCGCTTCGGAGGAGCCGTAAACGCGCGCTATGTCGATGCCGAAGACATCCGTGGCCAGTTCGAGGAGCGGTCGCGGGAGCATTGCGCCGCCTAGCGCGAGCGTGCGGAGGGCGATCAGGTGGTCGGCGCTCGCCTCGGCTGCACGAAGCAGCCGCTCTGCAATAACTGGCGCGCCACCGAGCAGGGTTGCGTCGACAGCGTTGATCCTCTCGAGCGACTGCACCGCCTCGAAGCGATCTTCGAGAACAAGGGCTGCGTGCTGATCCGCGAACAGGTGCATCTGTATGACACCCGTGATGCTCATCAACGGGCTCACGAGAAAGGTCACTGTCTCGGGCCCGCCGCCCGTGATCGTGGCCATGTTCCTCGCACCCGCTGTGAGGGTGTTGAGGGAGTGGATGACGCCCTTTGGTCGATCTGTCGTCCCCGAGGTGAAGAGAACGACGGCTGGAGCGTCACGGTCCGGCTCTGCCCACTCTGCCGGGTCCGAGCCAACAAGCGACTCGAGCACCACTGGAGCGGCGAAAGGGATATCGGCGCAGAGCCGGTTGCGCTCCGCAGACGGCACGATAAGGACGGCCGGTCCCGACCGCACCTCGAGAGCAGTACGCACCTCCGCGGCCCCACAGCGACGGTCGAGGACGAGCACAGTTGCGCCGGCGCGGAGCAGAGCGTGGTATGCGACAACGCCTTCGATGGTGTTGCCGGCGACCAGTACGGCCGCCGCGCCGGGGACGACTCCCGCTGCACGAATCGAACCGACGCATCGAGCTACCGAGTTGGCCAACTCCGCGTAGCTGAGACGGCGCCAGTTGTCGGCCACGGCCAGCGCGTCGGGTCGACGGGCGGCCGCCGCCTCGAGGCCGTCGGCCAGAAGTCGATCGTCCCAGAGGCCTTCCGCCCGATAGAGCCCCGCCCGATCCTGCGGGACCTTGCCAGAATCGTGGTTGGCCATCAGCTCCACGGCGCGATCTCCGCGAGCGCCTGCAGCGTCAGCGTGTGGTGCGCTTCAACGATCATCGTCGAGACCGCCCATCCCGCCACGACTCGTAACCGAAGAGTTCGCCGCTCATGCCGCCCGAATGGCGCAGGCGAAGACCGACATTGCCTCCGTGCTGGTGCGCAGGATCGACGGGTCGAACGTGGCGAAGCCGTGGATCTGTCCCTCGTAGAGGTGCAGGTCCAACGGCACTCCTGCGGCCACGAGATGCTTCGCGTACGCGAGACCTTCGTCTCTGAGCGGGTCACAGCCTCCAACGATCAGGGTGGCTCGCGGCAAATTGATGACGTCAGCGCGCAATGGCGATGCGTCAGGATGGCCTCGATCACCCAGCTTCGGTAGGTAGAGGTCCCAGAACCAGGCCAGGTCCACCGTGGTCAGCGGCCAACAGGTCCCGTAGCGAGCATGGGACGGCCGATCCAGACGATGATCGGTGACGGGGTAGGCCAGGATCTGCCGGGCGATCAGGGGCCCGCCGGCGTCACGGGCGCGGCGGGCGACGACCGCGGCGAGGTTGGCGCCCGCGCTGTCGCCTAGCACCACGAGTTTGGACGTGTCCGTGCCGATCTCGCTCGCGTGGTCGTGGGCCCATCGCAGCGCGGCCTCCGCGTCCTCCACCGGCACCGGGAATGGGTGCTCGGGGGCAAGGCGGTACCCGACCGATACAACAACGCAGTCGGCGCTCAAGGCCAGGCGACGGCAGAACGCCTCTGACGTGTCGAGGCTGCCGATGACCCAGCCCCCGCCATGGAGGTAGACGACGAGCGGCCGCGGGCCTCCTGGCCCCGGCTGGTAGATGCGTACCGGGATCGACCCTCCTTGGACCGGGAGTGTCACCTCGTCCACGTGGTGGATGGGCAATGGAGCCGCTGCCCGCGACAAGGCAGACTCGTGGTAGGCCCTGGCGCCCTCGACCCCGCGATCGGACAGGAGGGGCATCCCCAGAGCTTCGATCTGAGCGACAAGGGCGGCGGCATCGGGATCGAGCTGGGGTCCAGCGTTGGCGGTCATGGCGAGGGGACAGAGCCACCGTCGAACATGTACCCACTGAAGTCGGGGTACTTCGTCATCCGCCAGTAATCGACAAGACGCCATGGGCTGAGAACGTGCACCCGGCCGTCGGGACCCTTGTACCACGAGTGACGCACGGAGGGGTGAGCCCAGACGGTCTCGGCTAGCTCGGCTTGCAGCCTCTCCACGTAGTCGTCGTAGGTCTTCTGAGTGACCTCGATCGAGCGGTGACCCCCCGCGAGCAGCGTCCGAAGCGCAGCTCCGATGAACTGCATCTGGCATTCGGAATGGAAGATGATGCTGCCGGCGTGGGCGAGGTTCGTTCCCGGGCCGTACAGCAAGAAGAGGTTGGGGAACCCTGGCACCGTGATTCCAAGGTGGGCGGCGGGTGCTACCCCCCATTGCTCGGCCAAGCGAGCACCGCCGCGACCGACGATGTTCATCGGTGCCAGCATCTCGTTGGCCCGGAAGCCGGTTGCGAGGACGATGACGTCGACCTCATGGCAAGCGTCCGCGGTCACCACGCCTGAGCGCTCGATACGGACAATCTCGTCGCGAACCATTTCGACGTTCTCTCGCTTGAGGCATCGCAGCCAGCTCCCGTCGTCCTGAAGCAAACGCTTGCCCATCGGTGGATAGTCGGGCAGGACCTTGGCGAGCAGCTCAGCATCGTCGCCCACGTGCTTCTCGATCCAACCGACGAGGATCTTCCTGCGCTCCTCACTGATGGCGTTGGCTGACTCGGGCAGTCCGGGCCAGTCCGGATCGATGCGAACCACGGCCAGAGCCTTGTCACTGGCCTGATAGAGCAGCATGAACCGGTACCACGACGCGTACCCGGGCAGGTGGCGCATCGCCCACTTCACGCCGTCGCCCACGGCCTCGCGGTACTTCGCGTTCGGTGCCATCCATTGGGCGCTGCGCTGGAACACGACCAGGTGGTCGACCTCGTTTGCGATAGCTGGCCCAACTTGGAAGCCGCTGGCGCCCGCGCCGATCATCGCGACGCGTTTGCCCGCGAGATCGACGTCGTGGTCCCAACGGGCGGTGTGGAAGACCGGGCCGTCGAAGTTCGAAAGGCCCGGGAGGTCGGGAACGTAGGGCAGGTTCAGCTGGCCCACGGCGCAGACGACGATGTCAGCGTCGCGGTGGCGCTCTGTACCGTCGGGACCGCGGCTGACTACATCCCAGAGGGCTCGCTCTTCGTCCCAGCTCAACGAGACGACTTCGGTGCGCCACTCGACTTGGCCGGCGATCCCCCAGCGCTGCATGACATCGCGGAAGTACCGGTATAGCTCGGGTTGCCGAGAGAAGAATTCGCTGAACCTGTCGTTCGGCTCGAACGAGTAGCAGTAAAAGTGGTTGCCGACGTCGACGCGGCAACCCGGGTAGGTGTTCTCGTACCAGGTGCCACCCACATCGGGGTTCTTCTCGATGATCGTGAACGGGATGCCCGCCTGGGCGAGCCGGACCCCAGCCAGCAGCCCCGACTGGCCGCAGCCGATGACGACGACGGAGATCGACTGTCTGGTCGCCTCGTCGAGGCAATCGATTTCGACGCGACGGGGATCGGAGCCATCGATGTTCATCTCCTCCATGAACATCGGTACGTACTCCTCGGCCACCTCTTCGCAGGCCAGCCACGACATCGTCTCTCGAAGCACCTCGGGCGGCGGCGGAACCGGTTTTGGGCAGCCGGCGTCTCGGTACGCAAGAATCGCCTCCAGCGCCTGCCTGCGGAGCTCGGCCCGCTCGTCCTGGTCGAGGCCGCCCTGGAACTCGTTCGGGATGAAGGCCCGCGGACGTATCGGGCCGCGGAGGTATGAGGGGTCACCGGTGAGGTGAACCACCGACGCGACCAGCGCCGGCACGCTCACATCCTCAAGCGCCCCGGCGACGGTCTCGTCATCGTCGGTGATCTGCGCAAGGTCAAGACCTCGATACACCGGCGGACTCGCTCCCTTCGGCCGGCAGCTTCAGCCGTGGCGGACCCGTGGCCAGGGACGTACGCCCCCGCACACCTGTGCCGTCCGGGTGGTCCCATGATGTACCTCACTAGATGACTGTTCAGCAAGCGCTTCTACTTGCTGTCCAGGTAGCAACGTGTTTAACCTCGGGCAGAGTGGCCACTCAGACTCGGGTACGGCGCACGCAGGAGCAGCGGCGTGCCACCTCAGAGCGGGCGCTCATGGCCGCAGCCACGGAGCTCATCGCGCAGCGTGGGATCGAGGGCACGTCGCTCGCCAGCATTGGCGAACGAGCCGGGACCAGCAGGGGGCTCGCCAATCATCACTTCGGGTCCAAGAACACCCTCGTCGAACGGGTAGCCCGGCAAGCGCAGGATCACATCACTGCCGTCATGGCCGCGGCGCTGGAACGGGCGCAACGGAACGTCACCGACCTCTCGGCCCTGGAGGTCCTGCGCACGTTGGTCGCCACGTACCTCGCCCTTTTCGAAGACTCGACGTCGGAGTATCGCGCCCTGATCGTGCTGTGGGGTGAGACTTTTCCGTCCGAGGCGTCGGTGGACGGGATGCTCGAGGCGGATCGCCGGAGCCATGACGGATGGGCGGAGCTCATCAAACGTGGTCAACACGAGGGCTCGATTCGCACGGACATCGACCCTGACGCGACGGCCGTCGTCCTCCATGGATTTCTCCGAGGCCTGGCCGCCATGCTGCTGACCGATGGCGGGACGGATGCGGACAGCGTGCGCGCAACGTGCGATGTCTGGATAGGCGCCGCACTGGCGCCTGCGGTCTAGCTGGGATCATCACCATGTCGCGCCTGCCGCGACGAATGGCCAAGTCGAGCGACCCAAGCGCCTGCGCCTATGTCGCCGCTGAGTAACTGTGGGAGGAACCTCCGCGTCTGAGCTAGGAACACCAGTTCCTTTTCACTTCGCTCGGGATCCCGTAAATCTGCCGAGCCTCCGGCGGTGGTGCGATGCCATGGGTGATTGCAATCCCGTCCACGCCGACCCCTCGTTCGCAGCTTCCACAAGATTCGGGCAGGTCGTCGCGCCGCTAGCCATGCTGGACGTCTGGACCAAGCCTGGATTGACCTATGAGCGCAACCCCGCCGATCCCCAAGGCGCGGCCTTCGAAGGTCTCGATCGCGCCGGCTTCACCTCAGCTGTGGCTGTCGCCTCAGAGCTGAGCCAGCCGCGCCATCTCGTTCTTGGCGATTCCGTCCGCTCCACCATCACCCTCGAATCGGTTACTCCCGAGAAGCGGACCGCCCTCGGTCACGGGCATTTCGTGACGGCACGCCAGGACTTCTTCGTCGGCACGGAGCCGGTAGGACACTCACGCTTCACCGTGCTCAAGTTCCGTCCAAGTGGAGACCAGAGGCAACCG
This sequence comes from Acidimicrobiaceae bacterium, assembly GCA_003161255.1. GTDB lineage: Bacteria > Actinomycetota > Acidimicrobiia > Acidimicrobiales > RAAP-2 > Palsa-461. The sequence continues at coordinate 33,025 of PMOQ01000059.1, forward strand.
ACTCGCGAGCCAGCCCAGATCCCCGACTCCGACGGGATGGAGGAAGTCGAAAGAGATTCGCTTGGAACTCTCCGTGCCGCAAGCTTGCAAGCCGGTTCACCGATCCCAGCGGTTTCAATACCGGTGACCACCACGATGATCATCTCGGGCGCCCTGATGACGTTCGACTACTTCGACGCTCACCATGATCGTGACGCCGCCATCCGCAAGGGATCGCGGGACATCTTCATGAACATCCACACCTCATTGGGCTTGGTGGAAAGGTGCCTGGGAGGATGGTTGGGTCCCAACGTGATCTGGCGATCGATGAAAGCTCGACTGGGAGTCCCGAATTACCCGGGGGACGTCATGAACGTAACCGGAAACATCTCGTCTGCAGACGCATACACCGGCAGAACAACCCTCCATTTCTTGGTCACCAACAGCTTGGGCATGCACGCCCAGGGCTCGGTCGAGGTCGAGCTACCGGTTCAGTAACTCGGTTGTTGGTCCTCACCGAAGGACATGCCACTCGGCGTCTCGAGTAGGTGCTTCATGACCTTGCCGGTCGCGTTCCGGGGCAATGAATCTCGAAACTCCACGAATACCGGCACCTTGAACGGCGCGAGCCTCATGGCGACCCAGGTGCGAATCCCCTCGGCGTCGACGGCCGCTCCAGAGCGCAGAACTATGACGGCCTTGACTTCTTGACCGAGAACTCGGTCTGGTACACCGACCACGACCGCGTCGCCGATATCCGGATGCTCCAGCAAGTGATCCTCTATCTCCTGCGGATAGATGTTCTCTCCCCCGCGGATGATGAGGTCGGTACGACGGCCCTCGAGGAACAGTGCTCCGTCGAGGATACGGCCGAAGTCCCCGGTCCGGTACCAGCGGTCGTGGCTGAGGGCGGCGGCCGTAGCTTCGGAATCGCCGAGGTATCCGACGAACACCGAGGCGCTGCGAATCTGCACCTCGCCCACGCGGGCGTCCTCGACTCCCTCGTCGGTGCCCGGGACGCAAACCCGCAGTTCCGCGGCCGGCGGAGGTGCGCCCACACACCCCGACCCATCCAGTAAGCCGGGCATCGCCGCGGTCGCTCCGGTCCCGTTTGTCTCGGTCATCCCGAGCCCCACCATGAGACCGGGCCGGGCCTGCGGCCATTGCTTGCCGAGTCGCTCCAAGAGCTGGATCGACCAAAGCGACCCGCCGCCGACTATGGACCTGAGGCTCGATAGGTCATACCGGCCGGCGTCGGGACACTCGAGAAGACGCCAAGCTTGTGTCGGCACCAACCGCCAGGTCGTCACGCGGTGCCGCTCCGTGAGTTCCAGTTGGTGCTCGGCCGCCCACCGGCCTGGCGGCGGCATGTAAACCAGCTTCGTACCAGTCGAGACCGACGAAATGGCTTGGCAGTTGAGCCCCGAGATGTGGAACAACGGCAGCGCCGCGATCTCGCAGGTCTCCTTCGGCGGCGCGCCAGTCGCAGCTGTTCTCAAGGCGATCGACTGGATCCAGTGAAGGTTATTTCGGTGGGTAAGGACGGCCCCCTTCGGGCGGCCGGTGGTGCCGCTGGTGAAGAGGACGACGAACGGGTCGTCCTCTTCGATCTCAGGGTCCGGCAGTGGGGCGCTGCCGCTGAACCACGTTCCCGCGATCTCGTCGAGGTCCCTTCGGGGCAGGTCCGAAGCGATACCCTCGAGCCGATCCAACCGTGGTCGGTCACCGATGAGAAGCTTCGGTTTCGTCAGGCTGATCCCGTACGCGAGCTCAGAGCCGGTCCACCATCCGTTCAGTCCGACTATGACAGCACCGAGGACGATGACGGCCCAAGCGAGGATCACGTACTCGTATCGGTTCGCCGAGGCGATCGCGACGCGATCCCCGCGTTCGATGCCGTGCTCCGCCTTCAAGGATGCAGCCGTGTTCGCTATCAGTTGGGTTGCCTCTGCGAAGGTCACGATTCGATCTCCGTGCACCAGGTACGGGCGGGCAGCGTGCCGAGCGGAACCCTCCTCCAGCAGCGCACGAAGATGTGGGTGCCGGCGCACGAACACCTCGTGGCAAACGCCCATGGCCGCTTGCTGCTCGAGTTCGAACGGTTGACTAGGAGCGGTCAGGGCCCGGCTCAACTCCGGCGTGAAGGTGGGTGGCGGCACCCAACGCAGCGTCGCGCCCATCCGTTCTTCCTAAGAGACCGGATGGAAGTGGACGAGCGCGACGTCGCCCACATCTTCGAACGTGGCTTCGACCTCCATGCCGATCACGACCGCGGCCGGCTCAACATTGACGATGTTGGTGGTCATTTTGGGACCCTCCTCCAGCTCGACCACGGCGATGACATAGGGAACCCGGTCAGCGAATGCTGGGTGCGTCGGCCGAAACGCAACCGTATAGGTGAACACCGATCCACGACCCGATACCCGCTCCCACCGGAGGTCGCTGGCGCCACACACCGGACATAGATACCGCGGATAAAACACATAGCTGGAGCACGAAATGCAGCGCTGGAGCAGGAGCTCTCCGCGCTTGGCTCCTTCCCAGAAGGTCCGAGTGAGGGGCGACGGCCGAGGAAGCGGAGGGAGGGTCAGGGTGTCCTGCCCAGCAACAGGCTCACCTGCTCGCCCATTATCCCCCCGTTCCCGTGTACGAAGGCGATCTCGAGATCCGGCACGGTGCGGTCGCCCGCACGCCCCTGCAATTGGCGGACCGCCTCCGTGACGTGACTCATGCCTCCCGCGATGCCGGACTGCCCGTACGAGAGTTGACCGCCGTGGGTGTTCACAGGGAAGTCGCCGCTCCACCGGAAATCGTGCTCCTCGACGAACCGCCCTGCGGCTCCCTTCGGGCAGAAGCCGGCATCTTCGAGGGTGAGGAGGACGGTGATCGTGTAGCAGTCGTATATCGACAGAAGCCCGATGTCACCGCGGTTCACTCCAGCCATCTCGAACGCCCGGTCGGCCGCTGGCTTGACGGCCGACGTCGTGAGATCCCGCGCGTACGTGGCCGACCAGTGGCTGACATGCTCTCCGACGCCGAGTATCGGAACCGGATCGCGCCGGAGATGTCCTGCCCGGTCAGGGGTGGTCACAAGCACTGCCGCGGCTCCGCCGGTTGGAAGCACGATCTCTAAGAGGTGGAGAGGGTCGACGACGACTGGTGAGGCCAGGACGTCCTCCACCGTCAGTGGTTGGCCGTAGAAGATGGCGTCGGGGTTGCTACATGCGTTCGCCCGTTGGTGCACTGCGACGAGAGCCATCTGCTCAGGAGTGACTCCGTACTCGTACATGTAGCGGCGAGCGATCATCGCGTAGCCGTAGTTGGCACCGGAGCCTCCGTACGGTTCCTCGAACTCCGCGGTGGGTGAGAGATCCACCACCGGATAGCCGCCGAATGAACCGCTGCGGGTCGATGCAGTCAGGCAGAGACACGTGGTGCAGAGTCCTGTTGCCACGGCCACTGCAGCCCGGGCGATCATGGCGGCACCCGTCGCGCCTCCATGATCGACTCGTTCGACGAAGCTGGCCTGGAGCCCAAGCATCTCGACGAGCACCACGGCACCCATGGACATTCGGGTGTCGTGGACGATCAGACCGTCGACGTCCCGAAGCCGGATTCCCGCGTCCCGTACAGCCAGGTCGGAAACCCGACTTAGCATCTCCATCACGGTCTCATCGCCGGTGTCGCGCCGAGGCGGCAATTCGCCTATTCCGGTGATCGCGGACCGTCCCCGGATCACGTGTCGGCCACTTTTCGCTGATGTGGCGGGCGACGGATCACCGGGCCGAGATCGTCTCGGCTGTCGGGGTTCGAAGCTCTGTCATATGGACTGCCTAGGGAAACGTCGAGTTCAGGAACCAGGTGCTTGGCCCTGCTGATCACGCCCCATGGCAACGATCCTTGAGTACAGCACGTCGAAACCGCTGAGACCATCCGTCAAAATTCTGACGCATACTGTGGTCAATTGTTGACTGGTGGCTTCCGAAAGCAATGCTCGGTAAGGTCCCGGGCGGTCGTAGACAATGGTTCGTTCTGCACAGGCCTTGAGCTTATAGACCGATCGCGGCGTGTTCGGCATGCCTGAACGCGGCAGACAAAGGCAGTCAGCTACGCACAACCAGTCGGACACCTCGTCAACCGGCTCCGGGGGCCTTAGCGAGGCGCAGCTCATTCGGACTCCTCGACCCGCGGGCGGCGGTGCGGATCGAAGGGAGCGTCACGGGCGTGGCCCGGGCTGTGGACGGCGCGTCCGAGGCCGGTGCTGCGCTCCTGGTCGACCCAGTTTCGGGAGACCACCTGTTGTGAACGAGTCGTCATGAAGGTGGTGATCTTTGGGGCGAGCGGGGTGGTTGGTCATGCTGCCGCCGAGCACTTCGCCGGTCTCACCCAATGTGAGGTGATCACGGTCTCGCGCCGGTCGCCGAAAGTACCCGGCACAACGCACGCGAGCGTGGATCTGGCCGACCGGTCGGGGTCGGCACGGGCTCTTGCCGATCCGCTGTTCGACGGCACCACCCACGTGATCTACGCGGCGCTCGAGGAGTCGGCGAACCTTTTCGCGGGATGGCGGGACCCAGAGCTGATGGCCCGGAACCTGCGTCTGTTCTGCAATGCCCTAGATCCGTTGGTATCCGCTAATGGAGGAACCCTCGAGCACGTGAACCTCTTGCAGGGAGCCAAGGCCTACGGTCTCCACGTTGGCCGCACGCCAATGCCGGCGAAGGAGAACGCTCCCCGTGCGGACCACGACAACTTCTATTTCTTGCAGGAGGACGTGCTCCGAACGCTCGCCGGTGACGCACGGTGGTCCTGGACGATCCTGCGCCCGCAGGTGGTGTTCGGCGAGTCGCTGGGCAGTCCCATGAATCTCCTACCTGCGATAGGCGTGTACGCGGCGTTGGAACGCCAGCGAGGGCGTCCACTGGCCTTCCCGGGGGGCATCCGGTCGGTACAGGAGGCAACAGACGCCCGCCTGCTCGCACGTGCTCTCGCATGGGCCGCCGTCGCTCCCGCGGCACGTGACCAGACGTTCAATGTGACCAATGGTGACGTGTACGACTGGCACGAGGTGTGGCCCACCATTGCTGAATGTCTGGGGATGGAGGCCGGAGAGCCGGCGCCACTCCGGCTGGCCGACGCGATGCCCGCCCGCGCCGGTGAGTGGACGGAGGTCGTCGACCATTACCGGCTGCAGGCCCCCCGGGATATGGACGCTTTCGTCGGCGCGTCGTGGCAGTACGCAGACCTTTTGTTTGGATCGCTCGGATCTCGTCCGCTCCCGGCTCTGCTTAGCTCGGTAAAGATACGTCAGGCCGGCTTTGGAGACGCCATCGACACCGAGGCCATGTTCCGCCAGTGGTTCGCGCGCTTCCAAGAACTTGGGTTGCTGCCGAGACCTTGAGTCCTCACTCCGCGGAGCCAGTTACCCGGGCAGGCCGACCCGGCCCGACGGACGGCCGCACCGAACCCCAAAGTTCGACGGGGACCTAGCCCACCACCCGACGCTCGGCCAGGCCTACGGCGTTGCCACGACCACTAGCCGATGAGCGGGCCTGTCTTCATTCCGATGCCCAACTCAAACGAGCGGCAGTCAGCGCCGGGGAAGTCAACCTTCGTTTACTTGACTGATGAGGTCGAGGCGTATTTTTCGGTCTTCGTGGCGACGTCGTAGTGACCGACGTAGACCGCACCTAATGCATAGGCGCGGCCGGGACCGAAGGACACCGGGCTTGGGACACCGGGCAGGACGACGTTGCGGAGATTCTCCCCGGCACGGGTGAAGCTCGACTCTGTGAGTTTTCGCCCGGCGTGCTCCGCGATCGTCGCAAGGAGTGCCAGGTTCTGACACGCCGTGATGGGCGCCGCATAGGTTGTCACCTGGAGCGACTTGCTGGTGACGATCTGGGGGGGTGCTGCTATTGCATCCGCGGGAAAGGCCCGCCGAATGACGCGCACGCAACTTTGGACAGCCGGCGTCGCCCACACTTGAAGGGGCTGTGCGATCGAGGTCGAGGTCAGCATGTTCTTAACGTAGGTGGGGTTGTTGGCGCCCTCGAGATATCCGTTGAGGTCCGCCGAGTTGGTGGCCACCCACGGCGGGTTGTAGCTGCTCTGGTTGGCGTTAAGGGCGTCGGGCCAGGTCGCAGAACCGTCACCTACCGCGACCACCTCGTTCACGCCGGCGCTCTGGAAGCGATCCGCGATGACGGCGGCCTGTGCATAGGCGGCGGGGTCGTCGCCCTCCGGGGCCGCGTCGATAGCGGTCTCGATGACGTCGACATGGAGCTTCTTGAGGGCGGCGTCGACGATGGCTATCTCCGCCTTGTCGGAGGTGTCGCCACCGAAGAGGCCCACCTTCTTGCCCTTGAAGGCGCCGAGCTTCGAAAACACGCTGAGCTGCAGGGGGTCGTATGCGGACGAAGGGGGTGTGAGGGTGAAGTTAGGGGCCTCGCCCGACGAAGCGGTTTTCTGCTCCAACCCGCTGCCGTTGATGGTCGGCACGTTGTCGGCCAAATAGCAATCCGGCATCAATGGAGCGATGGAGACAAAGATCTGGTCGTCCTGGGTGAGTTGCGTGCACGAGGTGGCCGAGGGGGCGACCCCCACAGGGTTGACGGCAACGAGGTAGGCGACGATGTGCCGACCGAGGATGCCGCCGTGAGCGTTCATGTTGGCGATAAGCGCGTTATAGGCGTCGGAGTAGTTACCGGGGTCGAGGTTCACGCCGATCGCACGCACTGCGGCGAAATCGACGTAGGGGATCCCGATTCGGATCGTCGAGGCGCTGACTCCCTGGGTGGTCGCGGCGGCAACCGGCGGCGATCCCGTCCCGATCGTGGCGAGCGAGGTCGCGAGAGCGACCGCGGCCGCGGCGATGACAAAGCGCTTCCCCATGGCTCTTCCCCCTTCAAGATGCGCCCTCGCGCTTCTTTCAAGACCAGGACGCTCTGAGAAACTTGCTGGCTACCAAGCTAGCACCGGGCTATCATTCGTGCCTGGGTGTCGCTCAGCGCGACAGCATGGGCATGGTTGTCGCCGAGAGGAGAAGTCATGGGTCGAATTGCGATCATTTCGATCGATGGGCACGTCAAGGCATCGCGTGCGCAGTACCGGGACTACATCGAAAAGAAGTACCTCGAGGTCTACGACGAGCAGGTGAAGGCCGCTGAAGAGGCCGGCCTCCGCGACGCAGGCAACCTGCACATGGATTTCGATCCGGCAGTCCAGTGGGACTCGGATCTGCGGATGAAGAACCTAGAGAGCAAGGGCGTGGTGGCCGAGGTGCTGTTCCCCAACGGGCGGCCTTTCCAGGTCAACCGCCTCGATGACTTCGCGAGCTCGCAGAACGTCGAGCAAGCCGAGGAGGGCCGCCGGGCCTACAACCGCTGGCTGGTCGATTTCTGTTCCCTAGCCCCCGAGCGGCGCCGGGGTCAGATGCAGATCTCCCTCGAAGACGTCGACCGGGCTGTCGAGGATGTCTACTGGGCGAAGGAGCATGGGTTGGGTGGTATCGGGCTGCCAGCCCCACCGGCGGGCACCTTTTTCTTCGACCCCCGGTTCGACCCCGTCTGGGCGGCAGCTCAGGAGGTAGGGCTCGTCATCAGCCAGCATGGCGGGGCCGGGCTGCCCGGTTACAGCCCTCCGGGGTTCGCGGCGATTCTCACGATCATGACCGAGAACGCGTTCTTCTCATCTCGGTCGCTCTGGCAGCTCATCGCCGGTGGTGTGTTCGACCGATTCCCGAACCTGCGGATGGCCTACATCGAGACTCAGCTGATGTTCCTGATCCCGGCGATCGCGAACCTGGACATGATCCTGGGTGCGGACAACGACGTGATGGGCTTCGCTCGGATGATGAACCGTGACCGGTCGGTCCAGCGCCTTGCCAGCGAGTACTTCCAGACGAACATCTTCGTTGGGGTCTCCCCGTTCTCCCCCCGGCAAATCCCGACCCACGTGGCATCGGGGATGGACGCCATGGGCGAGCTGCTGGGGATCACCGGTGAGCAGCGGTCCTTGCCCGGGTTCCATATCGGCGTCGACGCGTGCATGTTCGGGGTGGACTATCCGCACTTCGAGTCGATCTTCGAGCGGGTCCCCGAAGAGGTCGCTGACCTAGTCGGCGCGCCAGGCGTGACCGAGGATGACGTCCACAAAGTGCTCTTCGAGAACGCAGCCGAGGTGTACGGATTCGACCTCGGTGCGCTCCAACCCGACATCGACCGCGTTGGCTTCGAAACCGGCAACCTTCTGGCAACCGCGTCGGCGTAGCCTGGCGTGCTTGCCGGTATCGAGCCGGCTCCCGTCCTCGTATGCCTGGGTAGTAGGTCGGCGGCTTCGGTAGTGGGTCAGTTTGAATCTGACAGGCTCTGACCCGACGGGTCAGAGCCGTAGGCTGCTCGACTGCACCGTTTCTCAGCGGTGCGCCAGGACTAATCCGAGTGCGACGCATGCCGTCACGGCAAAGCCAACGAAGACGGCAAGGGGGAAGTGGTTCCCACTTGCGCGCCGTTCCTCTCTGAAGGCGAAAAGCCAAAGCCAACGAGAAGAACCAGTATGAGCGGTGGAGCGACGACCACCAGCATCCACGGCCAGGGAAGCAGGCGGGAACTTCGTAGAAGTGCCATGTTCGGCCTCGGCACCGAGGTTAGGCTCCCGGTCAAACTGACCCACTACCGCGGCTTCGGGCGTCCTGTCGGTGCTCGCTTAAGGCGCGGCGTAGCCCCCGTCGACAACCATGGCCGAGCCGGTCGTCCAGCGAGAAGCGTCGCTGGCCAGGTACGAGTAGGCGCCGACCAGGTCGGCCGCCGAGCCGAGTCCAAGCGGGTGTCGGGCCGCGATGGAGGCGATCGCCTCCTCTGGGAGCTCAGCGTGGATCCCCGAGAGGAATGTTCCCGGGCACACGCAGTTCACCCGGATGCCATCGCGGGCGTACTCGACGGCCGCGACCTTGGCGAGCTGGATGACCGCCGCCTTGGTGGCGCAGTAGGGGGCCGCGTGCGACCACGCGGTGAGCCCGGAGACCGACGCCGTGAGCACGATCGACCCCGACCCCTGCTCACGCATGACCGGAACAGCCGCCCGGATCCCGTTGACGGCGCCAAGGACATTGACGCGGAACGCCCTCTCCCAGTCCTCGGTGGCCAGGTTGTGGATCCGACCATTGGGAGAGAGAACGCCGGCGTTACTGACCAGCACGTCGAGCCGGCCGAAACGCCCGACAGCCAGACGAATCACCGCTTCGACCTGGGCGAAGTCACTCACGTCAGCGAGGCGGGTCTCCACCCCCCCGGTGGGCTCTGGAAGGCCCGCCACTGTCGCTTCCAGCGAGGATGCGCTGAGGTCGCTCAGCACGAGATCGGTGTCGGGCTCGCCGGCGAACTGACTCGACAGCGCCGCACCAAGCGATCCCCCGGCCCCCGTGATAGCGATGACCCGTCGCGGCCCGGTCATACGAGCAGGTACCCGCCGTCGAGGGTGAGCACCGTTCCGGTCACGAACGCCGCCGCGTCGGACGCCAAAAACAGATAGGCGCCGGCTAGGTCGCCGGCGCTGCCCCAGCGCCGTTGGGCAGTGTGGTCGAGGATGCGATCGGCCAGCTTGGGGTTGCTCTTCCACCCCTCGGCCAGCGGCGAGTCGAACCACCCCGGGGCCACCACGTTGACGGTGATCCCCGACCTCGCCAGGTCGAGCGCCAATGCCTTCGCCAGTCCAACCAACCCCGCCTTCGACGCGCAGTAGGCACTGAGCCCCTGGATTGGCCGGTCACCCAGCACCGATCCGGTGAAAATCAATCGGCCGCCCTCGGCCATGACGCGGGCGGCCGCACGCGCCCCGAGGAACCCCCCGATGAGGTTCACCTCGAGCACCTCGCGCCACACCGCCGGATCGACCTTGAGCGGGCTGGCGACGACAGGCGATATCCCGGCGTTGCAGATCCAGACATCGACGCCGCCCCACTCGGCGACGGTGGCGTCGGCAACCGCTTCATTGAATCCTTCGTCGGCCACGTCACCGCTGCAGACAAGGGCCGGGCCGGGCAGCTCGCCCGCTACCTCCTTGAGTTGGGCCTCGGCCCGCGCCACCAGCACCACCCGGGCCCCGGCCTGCGAGAACGCATGGGCGAGCACTCGCCCGAGCCCCCTGCTGGCTCCGGTGATCACCACGCGCTTGCCCGTGACGTCACCCGCAGTCGGGAAGCGTTCGGGGATCTCGATCTCTTCCGCCATCGTCCTTCCCGACTTTGTACTGACCAGTACACTACGCGGCTCGTGTTCCAGACAACGGAGCTCCTTGAAATGCACCGGCGGATGCTCGTCATCCGCGGGTTCGAGGAACGGGTCGCGGCCCTGTACCGCGACGGCGAGGTGCCAGGGTTCGTCCACCTGTCAACCGGGCAGGAGGCGTCTGCGGTGGGCGCATGCTGGCCGCTCCGGCCCGCCGACGTGATCACCTCGACGCATCGCGGCCATGGGCATTGCCTGGCCAAGGGCCTGGATCCCTTCGGCATGTTCGCGGAGTTGATGGCGAAGGCGGAGGGGACCAATCGCGGACGCGGGGGCTCGATGCACATCGCCGATCCGACGATCGGCATCTTCGGCGCCAACGGGATCGTGGCGGCCGGGCTGCCCATCGCCGCTGGTGCGGCGACTGCCGCGCAGCTGCGACAAGACGGCAGCGTCGCGGTGGCGTTCTTCGGGGACGGCGCGGTGGCCCAAGGTGCCTTCCACGAGGCGGTCAACCTGGCCGCCGTCCAGCGATTGCCGGTGATCTTCTTCTGCGAGAACAACGGCTATGCCGAATTCTCTCCCGCGGCGACCCAGCACGCGGCACCCCTCGAACGGCGGGCGGCCGGCTACGGGGTGGCCTTCGTCGCCGTCGATGGCAACGACGTCGTAGCCGCGGCAATGGCGATGCAGGACATCGTCGAGGCGACTCGGGCCGGAGCGGGCCCGACCATCGTGGAGGCGACAACGTACCGGTGGCACGGCCACTACGAGGGCGACCCGCAGCGATACCGATCACCCGAGGAGGTCCAAGCGTGGGAGACCCGGGACCCGATCCTCGTCCACGCCAGCCGGCTTCACGCGACGGGCGTCGGTGACGACGAGATCCAAGCGCTGGAGTCGTCGGTTGCTGCGCAGCTGGACCAAGCGGTCGAGGCAGCCCGGCGGTTGGAGGCTCCGGCCGCCGATAGCTTGACCGACTTCGTCACACGCCCGAGGCCGGCTTATCCCGAGCTCCCCACCCCGGACGCCGACGCGCCGGTCTTCCGCACAATGGACGCGATCCGCACCGCCCTCGAGACCGAGCTCACCAACGACGAGCGCGTCTTCGTGGCCGGCATCGACGTCGGCGCAGGTGGCAACGTCTTCGGGCTGACGCGTGGGCTGCGGGATCGATTCGGTGATCGGGTGCGCGACACCCCCATCTCGGAGACCGCCATCATCGGCCTGGGAGTTGGCGCTGCGATGGCCGGCATGCGCCCGGTGGTCGAGCTGATGTATCTCGACTTCATCGGTGTCTGTCTCGACCAGCTGCTCAACCAAGCGGCGAAGCTGCCGTTCATGACCGGTGGCGCCGCGCAGATGGCCCTGACGGTGCGCACCCAGTTCGGCGCCGGACGCTCCTCCGGCAGCCAGCACTCGCAGAGTCTGGAGGCGCTCCTGGCCCACATCCCCGGGCTCACCGTCGTCATGCCGTCGACCCCAGCCGACACCTACGGGCTGCTGCGTGCTGCGATCCAGGACCCCAACCCGGTCGTATTCATCGAGAACCGGCTCCTCTACGGCATGAAAGGTCCGCAACCGCCGACCGAGCACATCGTCCCGATCGGCAAGTCGGCGGTCGTGCGAGCGGGGACCGACGTCACCGTTGTCTCGGTCTCCCGGATGGTTCACTCGGCGATCGCAGCCGCCGAGTGCCTGGCGGGTGAGGGTATCTCGGTCGAGGTGATCGACCTGCGAACCGTCGCCCCCCTCGACATGGTTCCGATCCTCGACTCAGTTCACAAGACGAGCCGGATACTGATCGCGCACGAAGCCGTTCTACCGTTCGGAATCGGCGCCGAGATCGCCGCCACGGTCGCCCGCGAGGCATTCTGGGACCTCGACGCGCCGATCCACCGGATCGGTGCTGCGGCAACCCCGTCCCCGTACGCGCCGACCCTCGAACGCGCGTGGCTTCCCGACGAGGACGACATCGAACAGGCCATCCGCCGCCTGGCCGAGATCTGAGCCGCCCTCCGGCCAGGAGGGTGCGTTAGAGAAATCGACGCCGCGGGGAAATCAGCAGCCGAGCTCGCGCGCGATCACCAGGTGCTGTATCTCGTTCGTGCCTTCGCCGATCTCGAGGACCTTGGCGTCGCAGTAGAAGCGAGCGACCGGGGAGTCGAGCATGTAGCCGAGCCCTCCGTGGATCTGGACGGCCTCCGAGGCCGCCCACGTGGCCAGCCGGCTCGCCTTCAATTTCGCCATCGACGCCTCTTTGAGGAAGGGCTGTCCGTTGTCGCGCAGGGACGCGGCCCGGTAGGTCAGCCATCGTGCCGCCTCCAATTCGGTCGCGATGTCGGCCAGCTTGAACTGGATCGCCTGGAACCTGGCTATGGGCTGGCCGAACTGCACCCGCTGCTTGGCATAGTCCGTGGCCATGTCCAGCACGGCCTGAACGAGGCTGAGCGATAGGGCCGCGATCGAGATCCGCCCAACCTCGAGGGTCTGCAGAAACTGTCTGAGCCCCATGTCCGGATCTCCGACGAGGCGATCCTCGGGGACCCAGACGTCGTCGAAGTAGAGCTCACGGGTGTCAAGGCCACGCCAGCCGATGCCGCGCATCTTCGGGCCCATGGTGAACCCGGGCGTGTCCTTCTCCACGACGAAGCTCGCGAACTTGGGCGCCTGCCCTTCGGGCGACTCCGTGCGGGCAAGCAATGTCACCCCGAAGGACATGTCCGTGCCGGCATTGGAGATGAATGTCTTGGCGCCGTTGATGAGCCAACCCCCGTCGCGCCGCTCGGCCCGCGTGCGAATGCCGCGGGCATCGGATCCGGCTTCGGACTCGGTCAACCCGAATGCGCCGAGGGCGGATCCCTCGGCCAGCGGTCGGAGCCACCGCTCCCGCTGCTCGTCGCTGCCGAAAAGGTAGAGCGGCAACGACCCGATGGTCACGTGTGCCTGCCACGCGGCGGCCACCGACTGGTCGGCGTGCCCGATCTGCTCCATGGCGGCGACAAAGCCGACGGTGGACATCCCAATGCCACCCCACTCCTCGGGGATCAGGATGCCGAGAAGGCCAAGACTCCCCATCTCCCGCAGCAGGTCGGTCGGACAACGGGCCTCTTCCCACGCCAGGGGCGCGCGGGTCGCGATCTCCTTCTGTGCGAACTCGCGGCACAGGTCGACGAGCACCCGTTCGGATTCGGTGAGCGAGAAGTCCACGAGCCGATCCTATTGTTCCGACCGGTACAACACTCGATCGTTCATTCCTCTTCTCTTGTGGTCTTGCTCTATCTCCCGTGTCCTCTTTCTTCTATGCGACGTTCTCGCGCTACGCGCCGACCCGGTCGAGCAGTTCACTGGCCCGCTCCACCGAACGGCGTACCGCGGGGTGGTAACCCTCTTCCTCGATTCGGGGGCCCATGACCTCGAGGTCGAATGAGCCCTCGAACCCGGCATCGAGCACCATCGCCAGGAGCCGCTCCAGAGGGATGTCTCCGTCACCGGGCACCGCCCGGTCGCCGGTCTGTGTGGTCCCGATCACGTAGTCGGAGATCTGGGTGAGCCCGACCAGGTCGATGTTCGCGCGGACGACCTGCTCCAAGCCCCGTTCATACCAGCACGACTGGAGGTCGAGCATCACTTTGGTTCCCGCGGCTCGGGCCACAGCCATGGCGTCGCGCTGCCAGAAGACGAAGCTGATGTCCGAGCGCAGGGGGTTGGTCGGCTCGAGGAGCAGTGGAACACCCAGCTCGGCGGCTCGGGCCACCGCAGGAGCCACCAGCTCGGCGAGGGCGTCGACCGCGGCGCCCCATGTGAGGCTGGTCGCCGCGCCGCTGCACACGTAGACGGTGGCCGCGTGAACCGACGACGCGAAGTCCACGGTCTCGACAGTTCGCGCTTGGTCCTCACCCCACGAGCCGACGGCTCGGTCAGCGTCAAGCGGCCGATAGGTGGGACCGAAGATGGTGGACACCCGCAGTCCGGCACCGTTCACCATCTCCCGGGCTTCGTCCCACCCGACCTCGTCGATCTTCGGAAGAATCAGCGCGACGTGGTCGATACCGAGGTCTCGCCACATCGCGATGTCCTCCGCGAGTGGTTGGCGGTAGGACGAGACCGAGTTGACCGACAGGCGTGGGTGGGCGAACACAGTGCGGAATGTAGTCAGCGCCGCCCCGCCGCGGCGACACCGGAGGGAAGCAGAACCCGACCGTGCCTATTCAGCCGATTCGCGCTGACGGACCACGCCCGCCAACCCTGCCGGATCGACCCCGATCTCGCCCAAGACCGCGTCGGTGTGCGCCCCGGGCAATGCCGGGACGCCCGCGATCGGCTTGGTGCGCGAGTAGCGAGGCGACGGCGATGGCTGCAGGACTCCGTCGATCTCGACGAACGTCCCCCGGGCCTGATGGTGCGGGTGCAGTGGGGCCTCGCTCAAGCTCAGGACCGGCGTCGCGCAGGTCTGAGGGTCGACGATCTCCCTCTCCCACTCCACACGCGTCTTCTCGCGGAACCGCTCGGCCATCACCTCTGCGTGGGCGGCCCATGTTTCGGCCGAGTCACCCTGGGGCACGTCTACCGCCATCCTGCGGGTCAGCTCGTCGTAGAACCGCGGCTCCATCGCTCCGACCGCGATGTGGCCGCCATCGGAGGTCTCGTACGCGCGGTAGTAGTGGGCTGCGCCGTCGAGCACGTTGGCGCAGCGGCGATCCTCCCACCGGCCTTCGGCCAAGAGGCCGTAGAACGGGGTCATCAAGGTGACCACGCCGTCGACCATGGCCACGTCGACGACCTGACCCTTCCCCGATTGACGGGCCTCGAGGATGCCGCTCAAGAGGCCGACGGCGAGCAGCATCCCGCCGCCGCCGTAGTCGCCGACAAGGTTGAGCGGTGGCAAAGGCAAGTCCGCCGTCCCTATGGCGTGCAGTGCGCCGGACATGGCGAGGTAGTTGATGTCGTGCCCGGCCATCGGGGCCAGCGGACCGTCCTGTCCGTACCCGGTCATCCGGGCGTAGATGAGGCGGGCATTCCGAGCCAGTAGGTCGTCGGGCCCGAGGCCGATGCGTTCGAGTGCCCCCGGCCGGAACACGTCGACGAAGGCATCTGCCCCGGTGACAAGGGTGCGCACCAGCTCGGCACCTCGGGCGTCCTTCACGTCGACGGCGATCGACCGCTGGCTCCGCCGGACGACTCGGTCGACGAACTCGGTCTGGTCAACCTCCTCGATGCGGTCGACTCGAATGACGTCGGCTCCGAGGTCTCCGAGGACCATCCCGGCAAACGGGCCGGGCCCCAAACCGGCCATCATGACGATGCGGATGCCGGAGAGCGGGCCCCCCACTACCTGGCGGCCCAGCGCTCTCGGGCGTCGGCGGCCTCCCGGGTTGCGTGCGTGATCACCTGGTTGCGGTTCTCCAGCTCGACCGCGGCAGCCAGGTCGGACGCGTCGGTGTTGACCTGGAGTGTCCGCTTCGTCATCTGGACACCGAGCGGGGAGAGTGCCGCGATCTCAGAGGCCCGCTCGAGGGCGCGATCGAGCAACTGGTCGTCTTCGACGAGTTCACTCACGAGGCCCCGTTGGAAGGCCTCGTCGGCCGAGACGTTGCGACCGGTCAGCATCCAGTCGGCGGCGACGCTGAGCCCGACGGTGCGGGGCAGGAAGTAGCTCATGCCCATCTCGGCGCCGGAGAGCCCGAGGAGGATGGCGGCGTTCGCGAACGACGCGGATGCCGAGCAGATCCGCACGTCGGAGGCAAGGCACATTGCCAGCCCGGCACCGACGGCAGGCCCGTTGACCGCTGCGATGACGGGCTGCGGGAGGGCGCGGACCGCCTTGGGCAACGCCGCCATCATCTCTTGGAAGCGCATCCGGTCGATCGCCGGATCGGTCGCGTCGAGCATGCTCGGGCCGAAATCGCGCACATCGATGCCGGAACAAAACCCCCGGCCGGCACCGGTGAGGATCACGACGCGGACATCGTGATCGGTGGCCAGGGTGCCGAACGCCCGTTGCAACTCCCCCACGAGCTCCTCGTTGAGCGCGTTGAGGCGTTCGGGCCGGTTCAATCGCAGGAGCACCACACCGTCGCTCGGCGCCTCCCGGACGAGCGTCGTCAAACGCGCTCCAAGACGGTGGCCGTGCCCATGCCCCCTCCGGTGCACATCGCGACCAGGCCTACGTTGAGGTCTCGTCGCTCGAGCTCGTCGAGAAGGGTGCCGATGAGCATGGCGCCGGTGGCGCCGATCGGATGGCCGAGCGCTATCGCGCCACCGTTCACGTTCACCCGTTGCGGGTCCAGCCCGAGGTCCCGCATGGTCTTGAGCGGCACCGCTGCGAACGCCTCGTTGACCTCCCACAGGTCGATGTCCGCGACCGCCATCCCTGCCTTGGCCAGGCAGCGCTCGGATGCGGGACCGGGAGCCGTGAGCATGATGACGGGCTCCGAGCCCACCGCGGCGGTGGCCCTGACACGGCCCCGGGGCGTCACGCCGTTGGCACGAACCCAGCGGTCCGACGCCACGACCGCCGCCGCAGCCCCGTCGACGACGCCCGAGGAGTTGCCGGCATGGTGCACGTGCTCGACCCACTCCACCTTCGGATACTTCGACAGCGCCATCTCGTCATAGGTCTCGCCCTGCTCGGCAAATGCAGGACGCAGCTTTGACAGGCCCTCGAGTGTCGTTCCCGGCCGAGGGTGCTCGTCGTGATCGAGCACAACCTCGGCGTCGGGACCGACCACCGGGATGATCCCCCGGTTGAACCGGCCTTCCTCGATGGCGGCGGCGGCCCGCTGCTGGCTCTCGGCCGCGAAGGTGTCGACGTCGGTCCTCGAGAACCCCTCGATGGTGGCGATCAGGTCGGCCGAGATGCCTTGCGGCACCGTCGGGAACCGCTCCCTGAAGGCGGGGTTGTCGCCGTCGATGGTGGCCGAGCCGACGGTGAGGTTCCACCGGGACATCGATTCGACGCCTCCGGCCACGACCAGGTCCTGATGCCCGCTGCCGACTCCCATCGCCGCCACGGTGATCGCCTGCTGCGCGGAGCCACAGAAGCGGTTGAGCGTCATGCCCGGGACCGTCTCGGGCCATCCGGCCATCAGTGTGGCCAGCCTCCCGACGGCCTCGTGGTCGCCGGCCAAGATCCCGTTGCCGGCGATGACATCATCGACCTCTAGCGGATCGAAGCCGACCCGTTCCTGCAACGCCCGCAGGCATTGGGCCAACAGCTCTTGGGGGTGCACGTCATGGAGCCCGCCGTCGGGGCGTCCCTTGCCCCGGGGGGTGCGGACGACGTCGATGATCCATGCGTCGCCCATCGGCTAGTTGGCTTCGTGGAAGAACGTGCGGGGCCGGGCGTCGACCAGGAGCTTGCGGACGATCGACCCGACCTCCTCGGCCGATTCCACGGGCTTGGTCGTCGGGCCGCGATGCCAACCCTCGGCGACCGCGAGCACCATTCCGGATGCCTCGATCACCTGCCCCGTCACATCGGCCGAGTCCGCGGAAGCCAGCCAGGTGACGACGGGCGAGACCCAGGTCGGCGCGAAGTTTGCCTTCACCTCGTCCGAGAGACCAGCGAGGTCGCCGGTCAGGCGGGTGAGTGCGCCGGGCGCGATGCAGTTGGCGGTGACGCCGTAGCGCCCGAGCTCTATCGCCGCGATCTGAGTGAACGCGGCGATGCCGGCCTTCGCAGCCCCGTAGTTGGTCTGACCGGCGTTGGCATATATGCCCGACACCGAGGTGGTGTTGATCAACCGGGCGTCGTTGGTTTCCCCGGCCTTCGAGCGCTCACGCCAGTACGCGGCCGCGTGGTGGCTCGGCGCGAACGTGCCCTTGAGGTGGACACGGATCACCACGTCCCACTCCTCCTCGGACATCGTGAACACCATCCGGTCCCGAAGGATGCCGGCGTTGTTGACGAGGACGTCAAGCCCGCCGAACGTGTCGATGGCCTGCTGGATCAGACCGGCGGCACCGTCCCAGGAGCTGATGTCGTCGGTGTTCGCCACCGCCTCGCCACCGTCCGCCTTGATCTCGTCCGCGACCTCTTGAGCGGGGCTGGCGTCGGCGCCCGTTCCGTCCCGGCTCCCACCCAGGTCGTTGACCACGACCTTGGCCCCGTGTTTGGCCAACGACAGGGCGTACTCACGGCCAAGCCCACGGCCGCCCCCCGTCACGATGCAGACGCGACCCTCGCACAAACGGTCATCACTCATGAGTGCTATCCATATCACGATGGCTTGGGACTTCTCCACCGACCCCGAATATGCGGCCCAGCTGGAGTGGGTCTACACGTTCGTGCGCGAGGAGTGTGAGCCGCTCGACCTGATCATCAAGGAGTCGCACGACCTCAACGATCCGGTGCGCCAGGCACTGATCCCACCGCTGCAGACGATCGTGAAGGAGCGGGGCCTGTGGGCCACCCATCTCGGGCCTCACCTGGGCGGACCCGGCCATGGGCAGGTCAAGCTGGGCCTGTTGAACGAGATTCTCGGACGATCCGAGTGCGCGCCGATCGTCTTCGGCTCGCAGGCACCGGACTCGGGGAACAGCGAGATCCTCGCCCACTACGGAAGCCCCGAGTTGAAGGAGCGTTACCTCGAGCCGCTCCTCGACAACCGCATCGTGTCGTGCTTCTCGATGACCGAGCCCCAGGGAGGGGCCGACCCGAAGGTCTTCACCGCCACGGCGGTCCAGGACGGCGATGAATGGGTGATCAACGGAGAGAAGTGGTTCTCGTCGTTCGCCGATATCGCCGCCTTCATCATCGTCATGGTGATGACCGATCCCGACGCTCCGCCCTACGAGCGCTACTCGATGTTCGTGCTGCCGCGGGAAACACCCGGCATCAACGTCCGGCGCAACGTCGGCCTCGGATATCAGCCCTTCGGCGGGGGACGCGAGGGGTTCGTGAGCTACGAGAACGTGCGAGTGGCCGCCGACCACATGCTGGGACCCCGCGGCGGTGCCTTCGTCGTGGCGCAGACCCGGCTCGGCGGTGGGCGCATCCACCACGCCATGCGCACCGTTGGGTTGGTTCGGCGCATCTTCGACATGCTCTGCGAGCGCGCCGTGTCGCGGTACACCCAGGGCGAGGTGCTGGCCAACAAGCAGCTCGTGCAGGAGATGATCGCCGACTCGTGGATGGAGATCGAGGCGTTTCGCCTGCTCACGCTGCAGACGGCCTGGAAGATCGACGAGTACAACGACTACCGGGCGGTCCGGGCCGACATCTCGGCGGTGAAGGCCATGATGCAAAAGGTGCTCCACGACGTCTCCGCGAGGGCGCTGCAGATCCACGGCTCGTTGGGCACGACCCACGAGATGCCGTTCGTTCAGTACCTGGTCGAGTCGTTCGTGTTGGGACTGGCCGACGGACCGACCGAGGTGCACAAGGTGACCCTGGCCCGTCAGGTGCTCAAGGACTACAAGCCGGCTCCGGACCTCTTCCCTTCCGAGCACCTTCTGCGGTTGAAGGAGGCGGCGGAGGCCAAGGTGGCCGACAGGCTCAAGGGGATCCCGAGAGGCTGACCCGGGGCGAGCACCCGACCGGGGTCAGCCGGCGAGCTCGGCTCGGGCCCGGTCGAGCAGCCGGGGGAGGTCGGCGGCCACAGCCTCGATGCCGGGGTCCGGGTCCGATCGGCGACGGTTGTGCTTCACGATGAGCGACCACGTCGCGGTGGACTTGAAACACGCCAGCGCGCGGAACCAACCGAGATCCGGGGCGTCGCCGTAGATAGCCGCCAACTCCGACGGTGACGGCATCGAACCGGCATACGGGGTCGGCCGGCGGTACGTGTCGGGGTCGGCGTTCACAAGGAACCAGCCGAGGTCGACCCGCGGATCGCCGATGGTCCAGATCTCCCAGTCGATGACGGCCGTGATCGACTGGCCCCAAGCGAGCATGTTCCCGAGCCGGAAGTCGCCGTGGACCACGGCGGCCGCCAGTGGGCGCGGCACGGCCGCTCGGAGGTCCGTGGCAACGTCGTCCCAGCCCGGGGCGATCGCCGGATCGACAGTCTCCAGCAGCCGGCACCAACGCTCGACCTCCTCGCTGGGACCGACAACGGGCTCGTCGCCGAGACCGATGGTCGCCGGATCGAGCGCATGCAGCTGGCGCATGACCCGAGCGGCTTGACGCATCCGGCCGGCGACGGTGGTCGCATCGTCATCGCCGTCGAGGTCGTAGAGCGGCTCCAGTGTCGACCCATCAACGAAAGACATGACAAAGAGCGGCGGGATGTCGGGTGGATCCCCCGGATCCGCCCAGAGCACATCTGGAACCGGCACCGCCGTTGGCTTGAGGGCCCGGAGTAGGCGGGCCTGGCGGAGCACGTCGCGGTTGAGCACCGGCAGAATGCCGGCGGGCGCCACCTTCACCACGACTTGGTCGCCGTCAGCGGTCCGACCCGTGTAGGTCAAGCTGGACGCACCACCGGGCAAGGGCCGGATGTCGTGTACCTGGAGGGGTGCCAGTCGTCGTTCAAGTTCGGCCGGCGGAAGTTCGACGGCGGCCACCTGGGTAGTGTTGCCGCTCATGGTTGCAGCGTGCGACGGCAAGGTCGCACTCGTCACCGGCGGCAGCAGGGGGCTCGGGAAGTCGATCGCCATCCGATTGGCGGCGGAGGGCGCTGCGGTGGCAATCGCGGCACGCACGCTCGATCCGGATCCCAAATACGTCGGCTCGCTCCGCGAGACCTGCGAGGAGATCACGGCCGCCGGCGGCCAGGCGCTGGCCGTCCAGGCCGACCTCACCAATCCAGAGGACCGGGAGCGGCTCATGGCCGAGGTCACCGGTCAGCTCGGCGCGCCGGACATCGTGGTCAACAACGCCGCAGTGACGTTCCTGAGACCGCTCGACGAATTCCCCGACAAACGGGCACGGATCATGATCGAGATGCATGTCCTTGCGCCTCTGCACATCACGCAGCTGGCCATCCCCGCGATGCGCGAGCGCAAACGGGGATGGGTGCTCATGCTGACTTCGCTGGCCGGCGAACGAATCGAGGGGCCCCCGTTCTCGGACTTCGACCGTGCGGCCGGCTTCGGGGTGTACGGCACCTGCAAGGCCGCGCTTAGTCGCCTCGCACAGAGCTTCGCGGCCGAGCTCTATGCCGACGGAATTGCGGTGAACGCCGCTGCG
The DNA here is from genome assembly GCA_003161255.1 of Acidimicrobiaceae bacterium. Classification (GTDB taxonomy): domain Bacteria; phylum Actinomycetota; class Acidimicrobiia; order Acidimicrobiales; family RAAP-2; genus Palsa-461. Next base: position 54,364 of record PMOQ01000059.1, read on the forward strand.
ACGACGAAGCCCGTCGCGACACCGGGCGCGGGCACGCTCGAGTTGGCCAAGGAGGACACCGAGGACATCGGCTACATCACCGAGACGGCGCTGCTTCTCTGCACCGGCGACCCGGCCGTCCTGACCGGACGGGTCGTTGAGACTCAACCATTTCTTCGTGAGTTCGGCCGACTGCAATAGTCCTGGTCAAGCGCCACATTCGTAGGATCCCGAACCGTGCCCGAGCGGACAGCTCTCCATGACGAGCTCGCCATCCGACGAACCCTCGCCGTCTACTGCCACCGCTGCGACGACGGCCACTTTGCCGAGCTGGTCGATCAGTTCACGACTGACGGCTCCTTCGTCTATCTGGGCGAGGTGGTGACGGGCCACGAGCATTTGCGGGCCTGGTACGAGAGCAAGCAGCCCCCGGAGCGGCGGGGAAAGCACCTGACGATGAACACGGTCGTCGACATCGACGGGGATCGCGCTCTAGCCGTGTCCGACTTCGTGTTCCTACGGATGGTCGACGGGTCACCCAGCCCGGCGGTCACGGGGCGCTACCGCGACGAGCTTCACTGCGTCAATGGCCGATGGCTGATCGACCGGCGCGAGGTGGATGTCATGTCGGTCCCGTCCTAGCGGCCTGGGTCTCACGACGGGCCCTAGCAGACTCGGCGCCCAGGGAAAATTGGGCGGCGGCGGGTTATCCTCGATGAGACCACAACCCAAGGAGTTCGCCGTGACCGTGAAGATCGTCGCCCTCTGGACGAAACCGGAAGACACAGACGCGTTCGACAAGGACTACGAGGCCACGCACATTCCGTTGGTTGCGGCCCTCCCCGGCCTCTCTAGTGCCATCTATTGCAAGGCCCTGAATGGTCCGTACTACCGGACGGCCGAGCTCATCTTTGCCGACATGGCAGCGCTCGGCGGCTCCGTGGGCGGCGAAGAGGGCCAAAAGGTCCTGGCTGACGGCGAACGCCTTCAGGAGACCTACGGGGCCAAGCTCGAGGTCCTGACGCTCGAGGAGCAGTCCCGGACCTGAGCGGGCCGGCCGGCAGGCCGGCCCGCCGGTCGTAGCCCGAAGGCTCAGGGAAGCCGGAGCACGCCGCCGGGTCCCCACGCGGCCAACCCGTCGGCCACCAACCCTTGTGCGACGTGGTGGGCCCGGTCGGGGTCATCGTCCCAACCCGAGGCGCTCCCGAGATCCCGCGCCTCGACAGGTCCACGTCTCAGTGCGCCCACGATCCGACCGCGGCCCTGACGATCGGAACCGGCGAAGCGACTCCGAGCGGTGGACCGCGCCGCCGGATCGGGCGTCGCCCAGCCGGATCGCGCCCACGCGCAGCGCGTGCGAAGCGGACACGAACCGCAGTCCGGGTTGGTGGCCCGGCAGTGCAGCGCGCCGATGTCGAACAGCGTCTGGTTGTAGGCCCACGACCGGCCAGCCGGGACCAGCCGGTCGGCCAGGACCTGCGCTTCCGTCGCTCCGAGTCGTCGACCGGCCACGGCCCGGCTGAGGACGCGGGCGACGTTGATGTCCACGACCCCGACGTCGGCTTCGAACGCGAACACCATGACGGCGCGGGCGGTGTAGGGACCGACGCCGGGCAGGCCTTCGAGCACACCCCGATCGGAGGGCACGTCACCCCCATGGGATTCGGTGACCATGACCGCGGCCCGTTGGAGGCTCAGTGCGCGGCGGTTGTACCCGAGACCCTCCCAGCTCAGCAGCGCCGCCGCGGGTCCCGACGCCGCGCACGACGGCGCGTCCGGGAAGGCCGTCACCCAGCGCTCGAACGGCTCGACGACCCGCGCCGCCTGGGTCTGCTGGAGCATGACCTCGCTGCTCAGGATGTGCCAGGGGTCCCTGGTCCGGCGCCACGGGAAGTCCCGCCGGTGCGTCGCCCCCCACTCGAGAACGGCCGCCACGACGCCCGGGGCCCGGTCGAGTCGAGGTTCAGCCCCAGACGTCGTCGTCGTAGGGACGTCGTCGGGCCGGCGCCGACGCGGCCTTCCAGACCATCAGCTTGCGCCTGAAGAAGCAGACCTCTTGACCGTGCTGATTGAACGCCTTGGTCTCGACGGTCACGATCCCTCGGTCGTCGCGCGACTTCGACTCGACCTTGTCGATCACCTTGGTCTCGGCGTAGATGGTGTCGCCGTGGAAGGTCGGGTTCTTGTGCAGCAGGGTCTCGACCTCGAGGTTGGCGATGCACGAGCCGCTGACGTCGGGGACGCTCATGCCGAGAGCGAGCGAGTAGACGAGGTTGCCGACGACCACGTTCTTGCCCTGCACCGTCTCGTGCTCGCCGAACCAGGCGTTCGTGTGCAACGGGTGGTGGTTCATCGTGATCATGCAGAAGAGATGGTCGTCGTACTCGGTGATCGTCTTGCCGGGCCAGTGCCGGTAGATGTCGCCGATCTCGAAGTCCTCCAGATACCGCCCGAACGGCCGGTCGTACGTGGTCATGGCACTGGGTGTAGTACGCCCGTCGGGGTCACGTCCACATGTCCGGCTAGGTCGATTCCGGCCGAGGTCGGGTGGTGAATCCGAGCGCCGCGCCCGGGAGGGAGTTCCCGTCGATCATGAGCCGCCAGCTGTAGCGGGTCCCGGGCTCGAGGGGGATCGGCCCGAGGTTGACGGCCAGCGCGACGTCGATCGGTGAGCCCTCCGGGATGCCCGGCGGTTTGGCCACGGTGAACTCGCCACGCACCTCGACCGGGTGGGACCCGTCAGGGGTCTCGACGAGGACCGGCCGGCCGTCGGCGTCCTCCAAGAACAGCTCCCAGTGGTGGGCGACGTCGGCCTCGTGCCAGTCGACCTCGATCTTGAGGGCGACCGCAGAGGGCACCGGGTCCGGTCCGGTGATGCTCCAACCGCCACCCAGGATGTAGAGCTTCCCGTCGGCCACCTGTGCGGCGTCGCACAGCAGCATGGTCACGTTCACGACGGCCGAGGTTATCGACTTCCTCGAGCCCACCCGTGAGAAGCTTTCCTTCCCATGCTCTCGTTCTCGGACCACTCCGCACGCCCAGGCGTCATTGGTGGCTGAGCTGAAGGGCCTACGCGACGACGTCTACCGGCGCCCGTTGGCCACGGCCCTCGAGCGCCTGGCCATCGGGCCCGGGTGGCGTTGCGTCGACGTCGGGGCCGGGGGCGGCGACGTCTCGGTCGCCCTGGCCGAGGTGGTCGGCCACACCGGGCGCGTCTACTCGGTCGACTCCGACCCGCTCGCGCGCGACGAGGTGGCCCGGGCCGCCGCCGCGCACAGCCAGGTGATCGCGATCACCCAGGCCGGCGAGGACCTCATGCTCCCCGAGCCGGTGGACCTGGCGTTCTGCCGATTCCTCCTGCTCCACGTGTTCGACCCCGCGGTCGTCCTCCGGCGGATGGCGGACGCGGTGAAGCCGGACGGGTGGGTGGTCGCGCAGGAGCCGATCACCTCGGCCGGCCGGATCGGCGGTTCGCCGATGGAGATGCCCGACGCCCGGCATCCCGACATCGGCGCGTTCCTCCCCGCTCTTGCCCGCGACGCCGGTCTCGAGCTGGTCGACGCATGGGCGGAGGCGCCCGCCGGGGTGGGGCCGGGTCCGGTCGCCGCGTACCTCGAGACGCTGACCGGAGTCGACCCGGGGGAGGACCCGATCGTGTTGCCGCCGCTCGTTACCGTTGTGGGTCGCCGCAGGTCGCCCGGGTAGCGTCAGGCCATGGCTACCGACCCCATCTCCGATCCGCTCGGCGCGGCCACCGAGACCGTCGAACTGGCCGAGTCGGTCGTGGCCACGGCGGCCGGCACGCTGGCCAAGCGCGGGGGCGTCGACGCAGAACAGGTCGTCGCGTACGACCTGGCCCATGCCGCGTCGGGCGCGGTCGTGGCCCGGTCGATGCTCGACTACGGCACCCACGGGGAAACCGAGCGGGACCTCACCTGTGCGTTCGTCGCCGATGCGCTGGTCGATCTGGCCGCCCGCGTTGCGGGCCGTGAATCGCGCTGGGGCGTGGACCCCGGGTGGTCCGTCCCCTCGGCGAGCTTCCTCGAGGCGTATCGCTCGCCCGAGTTCCTCGCCGCGTTGTGCGGGAAGACCGGGCCGAACCACCTCGACGATGACTTCGAGCTGGTGCGCGAGACGTTCCACCGGTTCGCGGAAGAGAGGGTCCGGCCACACGCCGAGCACGTGCACCGGACCAACGGCGACGTGCCCGAGGAGGTCATTCAGGGCCTGGCCGAGCTGGGCGGGTTCGGGCTCTCGGTGCCCGAGGAGTACGGCGGCTTCGCGTCCGGGACCGAGAGCGACTACATGGGCATGGTGGTCGCGACCGAGGAGTTGAGCTGGGGGGCCCTCGGCATCGGCGGATCGCTCATCACCCGGCCCGAGATCCTGACCCGGGCGCTGCTGAAGGGCGGCACCGAGGCGCAGAAGCGGCGGTGGCTGGGCAAGCTGGCCAGCGGCGAGACCATGGTCGCGGTCGCGGTCACCGAGCCGGACTTCGGCTCCGACGTGGCCGGCCTGGTCACGGCCGCCTCCAGGACCGACGGTGGGTGGCTGATCCGGGGGGTGAAGACCTGGTGCACGTTCGCGGCCCGAGCCGACGTCCTCATGCTGCTCGCGAGGACGGATCCGGATCGCACCAGGGCCCACCGCGGCCTGTCGATGTTCATCGTGGAGAAGGACCGCGCCGACGGCAAGGGGTTCGTGCTGACCCAGGACCGGGACGGCGCGTCGGGACGGCTCGAGGGCCGGCCCATCGACACCCTCGGCTACCGGGGCATGCACTCCTACGAGCTCAGCTTCGAGGACTGGTTCGTCCCCGACGCCAACCTGATCGGGGGCGAGGACGGGGTCGGGCAGGGCTTCTACATGCAGATGCAGGGATTCGAGAACGGGCGCCTGCAGACCGCCGCGAGGGCGCTCGGGGTGATGCAGGCGGCCTACGACGCCGCCTACTCGTACGCGGCCGAGCGCAAGGTGTTCGGCGCGCCGGTGCTCGACTACCAACTCACCCAGAACAAGTTGGCCAGGATGGCCGCGACCATCCAGGCGATCCGCCAGTTCGCCTACCGGGCGGCACGCCTCATGGCCAAGGGCGAGGGGACCCTCGAGGCGTCGATGGTGAAGGCATACGGCTGCCGGGCCGCCGAGTGGGTGACCCGGGAGTCCATGCAGATCCACGGCGGCATGGGCTACGCCGAGGAGTTCCCGGTCAGCCGCTACTTCGTCGACGCTCGTGTGCTGTCGATATTCGAGGGCGCCGACGAGACGCTTGCCTTGAAGGTGATCGCGAGGCGGCTCCTCGAGAACGCCGCCTGAGGCAGAGCGGTCAGGACTCGGACCGCCGCAGCCCGGCGCGCTCCCCTCGGGTCACGAACTTCGTCGCCATCTTGCGGCTGGCCTCGTCGATCATCTCGTCCCCGAACATGACCGATCCCCGGCCCTCTTCCTCGGTGGCATGGCGGTACGCGTCGAGTATGTCGAACGCCCGATCGAACTGCTCCTGGGTCGGCGAGTACACCTCGTTCAGCACGGTCGCCTGGTCGGGGGTGAGGGCCCACTTGCCGTCGTAACCGAGCATCCGAGTCCGCATCGCGAAGTCGCGCAGCGCGTCCGAGTCCCGAACGTAGAGGAACGGGCCGTCGATGACCTGGAGCCCGTTGGCCCGTCCTGCCATCAGGATCTTCGAGAACACGTAGTGGAAGTGATCGCCCGGGTACTCGGGGATCTGTACACCCCCGGTCAGAACCGGCATTTCCATCGATGCCGCGAAGTCCGCGGGTCCGAAGATGATGGTCTCGAGACGGGGCGAGGCCGCGCAGATCTCCTCGACGTTGATGAGGCCCCGGGTCGTCTCGATCTGCGCCTCGATGCCGATGTGGCCGATCGGTAGGCCGCAGTTCTCCTCGATCTGGGTGAGCAGGAGATCCAACGCGATCACATGGGCGGCCGACTGCACCTTCGGCAGCATGATCTCGTCGAGGCGCTCCCCCGCTCCCGACACGACCTCGATCAGGTCGCCGTACGTCCACTTGGTGTCCCATGCATTCACTCGGACGCACAGCACTCGGTCGTCCCAGGCCAGGTTCTTGATCGCGTCGACGGCCTTCGCCCTGGCCCCGACCTTCTCGCCAGGGGCTACCGCGTCTTCGAGGTCCAAGAACGTCATGTCGGCGGCGACCGTCGGGGCCTTGGCCAAGAAACGCTCGCTGGACGCGGGCGTGGACAGGCAGGAACGGCGGGGCAGGTCTCGGGAGCGGGCGGACATGCGCCCGATGGTAACGGTTGGCCTGCTCCGCTCGAAAGCCCTGGCAGCGCCGGTCCACAGACCCACCACCGTCACTCTCTTAGGGGTTTGATACGAGATCGTCACGAAGTCGCCAAGATCGGCGGCACGCTGGGGCTTTGGACAGTTTCGACCGATATCGGCCCCGGATGGCCGCTTGGGTGTTTGACCCCTCGGTGCCCAAGTCGTCAAGATGATGCGCATCGTGACTGACGTCGAGGGGGGCTCAGCCCGATCCGCGCCGCTGTCCCCGCAGAGCCGTCGGCAGCTCTGGCGGATTCGGCGACCGGCTTTCGCAATCCTCGCAGTCGGCTCGCTTTCGGTACTCCCGATCCTGGCCACGTCCACATCCAGCCAGGCCGCCACGGCCACATCGCTCCAGGCCCAGGCCAACCAGCTGCAGCAAGAGATCCAGTCGACCGGCGCGCAACTCTCCGCCGTCGGCCAGCGTTACGACCAAACTCGCAACGAGCTCGCGTCGATCGACGGCCAGATCGCGACCACCCAGACCAAGATCGCATCGGACCAGCACACCGTCGGCATCGACCAGATCCACCTCCGCTCGGCCGTCGTCGACGCGTACCTGAGCGACGGGACCGCCGGCCAGGCCAACCCGTTGTTCTCGGGCAACCAGAAGAGCTACGCCGCGGCGCAGGAGTACGGACAGGTCGCGACGGGCAACCTCGATGTGGCCGTGGCCAACCTCCACACGGCCCAGGTCGCGCTGACCGTCGAGCGCTTCAACCTGGACACCCAGCGGGGCTCGGCACAGGCGGCCGTCAATGCCGCAGCCGCAGCCCAGGCGGCGGCCGATCAGCAGCAGTCCGCTCTCGAGTCGGAGCTGGGCCAGGTGAAGGGCCAGCTCGGCACCCTCGAGGAGGAGGCCCAGGCGCACGCCAACGGCGTCCAGGGGACCATCACGCGCGGCGTGCTGACCTCCAGCGAGAACTTCCCGCCGCCACCGTCTGACGGTACGGCCGGCTCGCGCGCCGTTGCCGCAGCGGAGAGCCAGATCGGCGTCCCCTACGTCTGGGGCGGCGAGTCGCCCGGGCGAGGCTTCGACTGCTCCGGCCTCACCGCGTGGGCGTGGGGCCAGGCCGGCGTCTCCCTGCCGCACTACTCGGGCGCCCAGATGTCCGACAGCGCACCGGTCCCGGTGTCCGACCTCGAGCCTGGCGACCTCCTCTTCTACGGCGCCGGCGGCAGCCAGCACGTGGCCATGTACGTCGGCGGCGGCGAGATGATCGAGGCTCCCTACACGGGCGCCTCGGTGTGGGTGACCTCACTCCGGCTGGGCGACGGCTTCGTGGGAGCGGGCCGGCCCTAATCGCTCGCTGGGCGGGATCTGAGAGGCACCGGGGCCATACTGGGGGTGAACACACGCCCATGAAGCCCATCCCCGTCGCCTTCCACATCGGGCCACTCGAGATCCATACCTACGGGATCGGCCTGGCCCTCACGTTCTGGTTCGCGTACGGGTACTTCTCCCGGCGCCTGCGCGAACGCGGGTACTCGACCGACTGGGTCGGCGGGATGTTCATCTGGGTCATCGTCACGGCCGTGGTCGGCGCGCGGGCACTGCACGTGCTCTCCAACCTGTCCTTCTACGACGCCAACCCGGGCGACGTGTTCGCGATCTGGCACGGCGGCCTGTCGTCGTTCGGCGGGATCCTCTTCGCCGTGCCGACCGGGATCTGGCAGACCCATCGGCGCTGCCCGGATCTGCGCGTGATCGAGGCTCTGGACCTGGTCGCGCCGGTGCTCATGGCCGCGTGGGCGATGGGCCGGCTTCTGGGGCCACAGCTCATGGTGGCCGGCGGGGGGCACCCGACCCACCAGTGGTTCGGCATGTACTACGCCGGCCAGGCCGGCAAGCGGCTCCCTGTGCCGATCTTCCAGGCCTTGGAGGACTTCTCGATCTTCTGCGTGCTCATCGCGTTGGAACGCCGCCTTCGGCGGTGGCCCGACGGCACCCCGCGGGCCGGCTTCCCCGCCGGGGGGGTCATCGGGGTCGGGATGGTGCTCTGGGGCATCGAGCGGTTCTTGGACGAGCACCTGTGGCTCGGCGAGGACGGCCACCTCGGGTCGCTGCTCGTGCAGGTGGCCGGGATCGCGCTCGCCGTCGGCGGCGTGGCGCTGGTGGTGGTCACCCGCCGCCGCTGGACCGCCTGGCTCGGGGCCGGGGCCCCCGGCGGCCGGCCGGACGACGCCGAGCCGACAGCGGAAGACTCCACGGAATCGGGGGGACTGGACGAGCCGAGCCCCGAAGGGGTCGGCTTGCCCTAGATGGCCGGGGTGGGCCCCGGGACGGGCGTCGGCACCAGCGACGCCCGCCACTCCCCCACCCGGGCCGACAGCTCGTCGGCCGACAGCAGGAGAGACTCGTCGGGAACCGCATCGACCAGTGCCCGCTGGACCACGTAGTCACGCGACGCAGCGGCGAACATGCGCCGCCGCTCCGTGACCAGCGCGTTGGGCGGGTCGACCACCAGGAAGCCGAACAACGCGAACACGGCGTCGAGGTCGTAGACGCACGGGGCCCGCCCGAGCAGGCCGGCCCGCTTGCTCGCGAGGATTGCCGCCCCGTGCAGCACGTCCTCGTGGTCCTCGCCCGGAGTCAGTTCGAGCCGATCCTCGAAACGGCGGGCGACCCGAAGCGCGAACCCCTGGTCCGGTCCGGGCGTGCCGTGGCTCGTGCCGGTCGGGCGGGTCGCCCCCTTGAGGTCGCCGGGTCGGTCGGACAGCCACTGGTCGGGCACCGACAAACGACGCGCGCCCCGGACCTGGTCGGCTTCGGTGATGGGGACGAAGCTCGGCTGGGCCATCGCCGCTCAGGGTATCGGATCGGTACCGCCCCCAAGGAATGACCAGGGCCCGTGACCACGACCCCAAGTACGTCGGGGGTACAAACAGGATCGCCAACGAACTGGCCGACATCCTCTACTGCGTGATCCGGCTCGCGGAGCACTACGAAGTCGATCTGGAAGAAGCGCACCCGTCGGCCCGAAGTGCTGAGTGGAACTATCTCCATCCACGTGCCACTCCGCCTTGGACCACGCCGAAGCGCCCGTGAGCCGACGATTCGGAGACAGGGCGGCAACTGGGCCCATAACGCTTGCGCGGAGAGCAGGGTGCGTGCCACTCGAGCAGTTCGGAGACACCGCAAACGTTGGCTGACCCGGCGCTAGATCGTCACCTGCCACCCGTTTAGGATCTCCTGGTGACCGGTGCAAGCTCCAACGAACCGGTGCTGATGGAAGCGGACGTCGACGGGGTCCGCCTCCTCACCCTCAATCGCCCGGAGCAACGCAACTCACTCAACACAGAGTTGGCCGCCGCGCTCTTCGCCGCCCTCGAAATCGCCAACGCTGACGCAGCTGTGCGGGTCGTCGTACTGACGGGTGCCAATCCGGCATTCTGCGCGGGGATCGATCTGAAGGAGGCATCGCTCGGCGGCGCAGACTTCTTTCGCCACCTCGATTCGAGGTGCGTCACGTACGTCGGCAAAATGTCGAAGCCCATCATCGGCGCGATCAACGGCGCCGCCATCACCGGGGGATTCGAGATCGCGCTCGGATGTGACTTTCTCATCGCGTCCGAACGTGCCGTCTTTGCCGATACCCACGCTCGCGTGGGGATACTGCCAGGCGGCGGAATGACCGCCCGGCTGCCCGGGGCCGTCGGCCTTCGGCAGGCCAAACTTCTTTCGATGACCGGCAACCTGATCGATGCCCGCCGGGCGGAGCGGCTCGGCCTCGTGGCCGAGGTCGTGCCCCACCAAGAGCTCGTCGATCGGGCGCTCGAGATAGCCCGAACCATTGGCGAGATCGATCCCGTGGTCATCGGGTCCATCAAGCGCATGTATGCGGAGGGTTCCGAAACGACCTTGGGTGGGGCCCTGGAGCTCGAGCGGGCGATCGCCGGGGCAGCCGGAGCCGACTTCAGCAAGCTCGGCGCCCGGCGCGACGCAGTCATGAAGCGGAACCGGAGCCAGCTGACATAGGCCGACCGAGAGGCCCGGCGTCGTGACGTGTCGGTGGGTCCGGCCTGTCGACCACGGCAAGCCTGGTCGTCAATGAGCCGTGGACAACGACCTCAGGGCCAGAGCGACCTGATCGGAGCGTGGAGGTCGTCGACCACTTTCGACTGCTCGTCGAAGACCATGGTCCGCCGCGAGTCGTCTCGGAACGGCACCCAACCGGGGTTGTTGTCGGTGACGAAACGCACCCAGTGGGCGTGCATCCGGTCCGCCAGCTCCTGGGGAGGAGCGTCCCCTGCGACCAGCGGCACATGGTCGTCGTCGAGCACGTCGAAGACGAACGGCAGGTCGAGGCAGTGCACCGCGCCGAGTCCGCCGAGGGCCGGGGACCGCCACTGGAACTCGTAGTGATAGGTGGGGGCGGGGCCGACACTCCGAGCTTCCGCCACCCTGAGCGCGGGCACACGGAACATGCGATCGGTCACCGCCTGCCCGATCTGGTCTCCCGGCACCTGCGCGTTGGCCCGATACGCCGCGATCCCGACGTCGTCGAGCCCGAGAGCGGTCAGGGTCTTGCCAACCGCCTCGTCATCGGCCGGGGCCATGCGGGCAGCCGCGTTGAACTCCTGCTCGGTCGTGCCGATGAGCAGCGGAAGGGTTGACCCGCGGCCGGCCGCGACCGCATGCATCGGCGAGTCCGGCACCACCTCTCCGTCGACGAAGGGAAAGAAGTTGAGCTCTCCACCGGGGGCCGCCCCCTCGGGTCGCGTCGTGGCCGCCGTCTGGGCATCGACCAGCGCGGCCGGCGAGACCCGCGCAAACTCCTCGAGGGTGGCGCCGATGCCGAGATGCTCGGCCATGCGAGCGGTCAGTCGTTGGGTCGACTCGATCGGCCGAGGCGGGAACACCGAGCCGCTCATCGGGATCGCGGCGCGAAAGAGGCCCTCGGCCCGGGGCAGGGTGGTGAGCAGCATGGTGGCCGCGCCACCGGCACTCTGGCCGGCCACCGTCACCTTGCCCGGGTCGCCGCCGAAGTGAGCGATGTTGCGCTGCACCCACTCGAGCGCGGCGATCCAATCGAGCACGGCTCGATTCGTTGGTGCCCCCTCGATGTTGAGGAAGCCCTCGCTCCCCAACCGGTAGCCGGCGCTCACCACCACGATCCCGTCGCGAGCGAACCGGTCGCCGTCGTACCAGGGGCTCGACGGCGTGCCGGTGACGAATCCCCCGCCGTGGATCCACACCAGCACCGGCAGCCCGGCCGGTCCGAGATCGGGTGTGAACACGTTGAGCGAGAGGCAGTCCGGCGCGTCGCCGCCGTCGATGGTGGGCTCGGGGATGAGGGTGAAGCCGGTCGCCGGCTGCGGCGCCGTCGGGGCGAAGTCGATGGCGGGGCACTCGCCCTCCCACGCGTCGGTCACCTCGGGCCCGAGGAACCGGAGGGCGCCGAACGGCGGCTTTGCGAACGGGATGCCTCGGAACGCGTACCCGTGGGGAGCCGTCGACCCGCGCACGCGGCCGCGGTCGGTGGAGGTGATGGGTTCAGCCATTGGGCTCCGGTCTATCGCAAAGCTCCTGGTTTCCGGGTCGGCTACCCAGGCGTGGGTTCGACCAGCGGAGTCTTGGTGTTCGCGTTGGCCCGGGCCGCCAAGATCACGCCACCACACACGAGGCCGGCCCCGGCCAGTTGCAGCACGGTGGGCCGTTCGGACAGCACGATCGCCGCGAGAACGAGGGACGCGGCGGGTTGGAACAGCAAGAGCAGCGACGACACGGCGGCCGGCAGGTGCGGGAGCGAGAGGGTGATCAGCAGCCACCCGACCGTCTGGCTGGTCAGCGCCAGCACCAGCAACCAGCCGAGTGAGCGCAACGGCAACGAGAAGTGCAACTGACCCAGGGCCAACCCGAACGCCAGTGACGCGAACGCGGCGCCGGCCGTGGCATCGGTCAGCGGGCCCGCGACGTGCGGGATCTCTTTCGTACTGGCCCGGAGGATCAGGATGAAGGCTGCGTAGGTCAGGGAGGTGCCGAGTCCGTAGAGGACGCCCGCGACCGGGTGGAAGTTCGGACCGGAGTGACCGGCCAGACCGGCCAGGAATACGACCCCCAACAACACGACGGGCAGCGCGAGCAGGAACTTGAACCGTGGGCGCTCGCGCAGCCACACCCACGCGATGAAGGTTACGAACACGACCTGTAGGTTGCCGAGCACCGTGGCGATGCCCGCACCGACGTCGTAGATGGCGTGGGTCCAAAGGACGAGATCGATCCCGAGGAACGTTCCGGCCACGAACGACAGAGTGCGGCTCCGGGCGGAACGGGAGCCGTGTCTGCGCCGCTCGAGGACTGAAAGAACGACGAGCACCGGGAGGGCAAGGAGGCACCGATAGAAGGCAGTCGTGCCCGCGGCGACGTCGGCCAGGCGCACCACGATCGCCGACGACGAGATGCAGGCGGCACCGAGCAGCGCCGGAAGGACGGGGTTGATCGGTCGGCCGGCGATGCTGAGGCTGCCGCTCGACGTGGCAATTCCGGCGATCCCGTCCCGCCTCACGAAAAACGACGCTACGGCAACTACGCGGCCGTGCCTTCCGGACCTGGGGTCGAAACCGACCTAACCCTCCGACGCCCGGAGGAGGCCCAGGACGATCGAGTCGTAGAGCGCCTGCCAGCTGGCCTCGATGATGTTCTCGGACACGCCGATGGTCGTCCACGTGTGTTCACCGTCGCTCGTGTCGACGAGCACCCTCGTGACCGCACCGGTCCCGAGGCCGGTGTCAAGGACGCGCACCCGGTAGTCGGTGAGGTGAATCCCGCCGAGGGCCGGAAAGTGGGGACCGATCGCGCTCCGCAGGGCCGCGTCGAGCGCGTTGACGGGCCCATTCCCCTCGGCCGTCGCGACCATCCGGTCGTTGCCGACCTGGACCTTCACCGTCGCTTCCGTCGTGACCGGGCCGGGTTCGTCGCGCTTCGGCCCCGACTGCGATCCATGGTCTGTGATCACCCGGAACGACTCCACGGAGAAGAAGTCGTGCTCCCACCCGCTCGCACGGCGGAGGAGCAGCTCGAGCGAACCGTCGGCCACCTCGAAGTGGTAGCCCTCGTGCTCCAACTGCTTCAGCTCGTCGAGCACCCGGCCGAGGACCTCACCGTCGATGTCGATCCCGAGCTCGGTGGCCTTGAGCGCAAGGGTGGAACGGCCGGCCATCTCCGAGACGACCACCCGCATGCCGTTGCCGACGAGACCCGGCGACACGTGCTCGTAGAGGTCCCGACGACGCGCCACTGCGCTCGCGTGGAGGCCGCCCTTGTGGGCGAACCCCGACGAGCCGACATAGGGCTGCTGGGGGTTGGGGGTGATGTTGACCAGCTCGGCGATGTGGTGCGACACCGCGGTGAGCCGCTCGAGCCGATCGGGGGGGATCGTCCGCACCGACAACTTGAGCGACAGGTCGGGGATGGCGGCGGCCAGGTCGGCGTTGCCGGCCCGCTCGCCGTACCCGTTGACGCAACCCTGGACGTGGGTGACCCCGGCACCGACCGCGGCCAAGGTGTTGGCCACGGCACACCCGGCGTCGTTGTGGCAGTGGATGCCGATCTGGGCCTCCATCCGCTCGACGACGTCGAGCACGATCGCGGCGACGTCGTGCGGGAGCGTGCCCCCGTTGGTGTCACAGAGCACGAGCGCTTCGGCCCCGGCCTCCTCGGCCGCCCGCAACACACGCAGTGCGAAGTCGGGGTTGTGGATGTAGCCGTCGAAGAAGTGCTCGGCGTCGAGGAAGACCCGCTTGTCGCGGCGCCTCAAGAAGTCGATCGAGTCGGCCACCATCGCGACCGCCTCGTCGAGATCCGTGCGCAGCGCGTCGATCACGTGGCGGTCCCAGGATTTCGCGACCAGGCAAACGACCGGGGTGTCGGCCTCGACCAGCTTGCGCAGGACCTCGTCGGCGTCGGCCTTCGCCCCGGCTCGGCGGGTCGAGCCGAATGCGACGAGCGTGGACGTCGACAGGTGCAGCTCGCTCGGTGCGCGCCGGAAGAACTCGTCGTCCTTCGGGTTGGCGCCGGGCCATCCACCCTCGATGTAGGTCACGCCGAGGTGGTCGAGCTGCTCGGCCACCCTCAGCTTGTCGTCCACGGTGAGCGACAGCCCCTCCTGCTGGCTGCCGTCCCGGAGCGTGGTGTCGAAGACGTCCACGGCCTCGGGCCACCGCGGCATCGCGAATTCGTGGGCGCCGGTCCGGTGCGAGTGCCCGGGCCGGCCGGGGTCACTCGACATAGTCCAACCAGTCCTTGTAGCGGTCGACCTCGCCCCGCACCGTCGCGAAGTAGGTCCGCTGGATCTCTTTGGTGATCGGGCCCGGCTTCCCGTCCCCAACCGGCCGGTCGTCGACCGAGCGGATCGGCACGACCTCGGCGGCCGTCCCGGTGAGGAACGCCTCGTCGGCGGTGTAGAGGTCGGTCCGGATCAGGGGCTCGTGCACGACGGGGAACCCGAGGTCGGCCGCGATCGTCTCGACGGAGTCCTGGGTGATGCCCTCGAGCGCGCCGGAGTCCGAGGAATGGGGGGTGATCACCTTCCCGCGGCGGACGACGAAGACGTTCTCCCCCGTGCACTCGCTCACCCGCCCGTCGGGGGACAAGAGGATGGCCTCGTCGTAGCCGGCCTTCAGTGCCTCGACCTTGGCCAGCGACGAGTTCACGTACATGCCGGTGCCCTTGGCCGCGGTCGGCACCGCGTTGGCATCGTGGCGGCGCCACGAGCTGACCTTCACCGAGACCCCGTTCGCAACGCCGTCGTCGCCGAGGTAACTGCCCCACGGCCATGCCGCGATGGACACGTTCACGGGACACGGAAGCGGGTTCAGGCCCATCTCGCCGTAGCCCAGGTAGACGAGCGGGCGCAGGTAGCACCCGTCGTTCATACCGTTAACCCGCACCACCTCTCGGGTGGCCTCGATCAGCTGGTCCAGCGTGAACGGGACGTCGATCAAGAACACCTTGGCCGACGCCAGGAGCCGCTCGATGTGCTCGCGCAGTCGGAAGACGGCCACGCCGTTTGCCGTCCCGTACGCGCGGATCCCCTCGAAGACGCCCGACCCGTAGTGCATCGTGTGGGTGAGCACGTGCACCTTGGCGTCGGCCCAGTCGACCAGCTCGCCGTCCATCCAGATCTTTTCGGTGGGGGTAATGGGCATCTCAAAGCCTTTCTGCGATTGCGGCACCGATGGCCGTGGTTGACCAGCCGTCGGCACCGGCCGGGGGACGGGAGAGTTGATCCGATTGGAGGAAGTCGGCGACGGCCTTGTCGATCCGGGCGGCGGCGTCGGCCTCGGCCAGGAAGTCGAGCATGAGGCTCGCCGATCGGATGGCAGCCAGCGGGTTGGCGATGTTCTGGCCGGCGATGTCGTGCGCGGCGCCGTGGACCGGTTCGAACATCGACGGGCCGGTCCGGGCCGCGTTGAGGTTCGCCGACGCGGCGAAGCCGATGCCGCCGCATACGGCGCCGGCGAGGTCCGTGATGATGTCGCCGAAGAGGTTGTCGGTCACGATGACGTCGTAGTTGCCAGGCCGTTCGATCATGTATATGCACGCGGCGTCGACGTGGTTGTAGTCACGTGCGATGTCGGGATACTCGGCCGCCACCTCGGTGACGGTCCTCTGCCACAGGTCGCCGGCGAAGGTGAGGACGTTCGTCTTGTGCACCAGGGTGAGCTTGTGGGCGTCCCGACGCTCAGCCAGGTCGAAGGCGAAGCGCACGCACCGTTCCACGCCCATCCGGGTGTTCACGGATCCCTGGGTCGCCACCTCGTGCGGCGTCCCCTTGCGCAGGAACCCGCCCTCGCCGGCGTAGGTGCCCTCCGTGTTCTCACGGATGACAACGAAATCGGCTCCCGCGGCGATCGATCCCGGGACGCCGGTGAAGGGACGCAGGTTGATGAACAGATCGAGCTCGAACCGCAACCGCAGGAGCAGGCCGCGCTCCAACGTGCCGGGCGGGACCGTGGTGTCCCCGATCGGCGGGCCGACTGCGCCGAGCAGGATCGCGTCCTGGCCCCGCAGTTCGTCGAGCACCGAGTCGCTCAAGATCTCGCCGGTCCGGACGAACCGGGCCGCTCCGAGGTCGTAGTCGGTGGTCCGCAGTGACACGCCGGCCGCCGCGACAACCTTCAGCGCCTCGGCCAGCACCTCGGGCCCAATGCCGTCTCCGCCGATGACCGCGACGGTGTGACCGGGCCCGCTCATCGCGCGCTCAGGTTGGGGCCGCAAGATGTGGCCCGGTCTTCCTCGTTGGCTGGGGTCGTCGGTTTCAGGATCGCCTCTCTTCAGATCCGCATTTCGGATGCAGCAAAGTTGGCTCGGAAAATGAAAAACCGCCCACCAAGTGGACGGTCGAGCAGGCACGCACCGGGGGGCGCGTGCCTACACGATGATGACTACGCGGTCGGTGGTCGGCGACATAGGGGGCCTTAGTCTCGCCCAAGCATCGCCCGGTCGTCAACCACCACCGGGCACGACGAAATCCGTCGCTGGCGACAGGGCCTCGTCACGATCACGGTTGACAGGAACCGAGGTGGCTGGTTCAGTTCGGGCACCTGGATCGAGTAGGGGGCAATCATGACGATCACAGGAGATCCGGCGGCGACACCAATTCAGGACGCAGACACCGCCAGACTGCACTCGCTCGGCTATGCGCAGGAGCTGAACCGGAGGATGGGCGGCTTCTCCAATTTCGCCGTTTCGTTCACCATCATCTCCATCCTGTCGGGATGCCTGACGGCATACGGGATCGCCATGACCAACGGTGGACCCGTCGACATGACGTGGGGATGGATCTTCGTCGGGGTCATGACGCTGATCGTCGGCCTCGGCATGGCCGAGGTGTGTTCGGCGTATCCGACGGCCGGTGGCCTCTACTACTGGTCGGCCAAGCTGGCCAGGCGCAACGGCGCAGCCTGGAGCTGGTTCACCGGATGGTTCAACCTGCTCGGACAGGTCGCTGTCACCGCGGGTATCGACTACGGGTTCTCCCTCTTCTTCAACGCGTTCTTGAACCTGACGACCGGGTGGGCAGCAACCCCGGGTCACACACTGATCATCTACGCCGGCATTCTCCTGATTCATGCTGTCATCAACATCCGCGGGGTCCGGCTCGTCGCCTTTCTTTCTGATGTGAGCGTCTGGTGGCACATCTTGGGTGTCCTTCTCATCGTCATCGTCCTTCTGGCGGTTCCGGCACACCACGCGTCGGCGTCGTTCGTCTTCACAAGACTGGTGAACGAGACCGGGTTCCACAACCGGTTCTACGTCTTCATGATCGGGTTGCTGCTCGCGCAGTACACCTTCACCGGTTTCGATGCCTCTGCCCACATGACCGAGGAAACCCATAACGCCGCTATCGCGGGACCCAAAGGGATCGTCCGCTCCATTTGGGTGTCGCTGATCGCCGGCTTCGTGCTCCTCGTCGGTATCACCTACGCCATCACGGACAACTACACCTCCGCCCTCGCATCGAAGACCGGCGTGCCCCCGGTGCAGATCTGGATCGACGCCATCGGGCGTCACGGCGGGGAATGGCTTCTCGTCGTCGCGATGGTGGCCCAGGCCTATTGCGGCATGGCATCGGTCACCGCGAACTCCCGGATGATCTACGCCTTCTCCAGGGACGGGGCCATCCCCGGGTCCAGCTTCTGGCACCACATCAATCCCCGCACGCGCACACCCAGCCGAGCCGTCTACTTCGCCGTCGTGTTCGCGTTCATCTTGGCTATCCCGTCGATGTGGAGTTCCGTCGCCTACGGGGCGGTGATCTCGATCTCGGTCATCGGCCTCTACATTGCCTACGTGATCCCGACATTGCTGCGTCGCCTGGCCGGCAGCGGGTTCACCCCGGGTCCGTGGGCCCTGGGCAAGTGGAGCGCCCTGGTTGGATGGGTCGGCGTCGCCTGGGTCGGCGTCATCACCGTCTTGTTCATCCTCCCGACGGCCAGCCCGATCACCTGGCACAACTTCAACTACACGCCGGTGGCGGTGGGAGTCGTCCTCCTGTACTCGGGCATCTACTGGCTGGTGAGCGCACGAAAGTGGTTCATCGGCCCCCGCGTCCAGGGTGACGAGGCAACGCTCGAAGCCATCGAGGCTCAGCTGGAGCGCGCCGGGTGAGCGCACCAGGGGGCGCCGTCTCCCTCGAGGAGCTGCGCCACCTGGTCGAGCAGGGCGAGGTGGACACGGTCCTCCTTGCGATCACCGACATGCAGGGGCGCCTCCAGGGCAAGCGATGCCACGCTCCGTACTTCTTGGCCGAGGTCGTGCCCAACGCTGCCGAGGGGTGCAACTACCTGTTGGCCGTCGACGTGGAAATGAACACGGTGGGCGGATACGCGATGTCGTCGTGGGACCACGGCTACGGGGACTTCGTGATGAAGCCCGACATGGACACGATGCGGCTGATCCCCTGGCAGCCGGGGACCGCGCTCGTTCTGGCCGACTTGGAGTGGGCCGACGGTTCGCCGGTCGTGGCGTCGCCCCGCCAGATCCTTCGGCGCCAGGTTGATCGACTGGCCGAATGCGGCTGGACGGGCCTCGCCGGGACCGAGCTCGAGTTCATCGTGTTCCGCGACACCTACGAGGAGGCATGGGGAAAGGCCTACCGCGGCCTCACCCCGGCCAACCTCTACAACGTCGACTACTCCATGCTCGGCACCGCCCGGATCGAGCCGCTTCTCCGCCGGATCCGCAATCAGATGGCCGGGGCGGGGCTCGCGCCGGAGTCGGCCAAAGGCGAGTGCAACCTCGGGCAGCACGAGATCGCGTTCAAGTACTCGGACATCCTCACCACATCCGACGGCCACGTCATCTACAAGACCGGGGCCAAGGAGATAGCGGCGCAGGAGGGCATGAGCCTCACCTTCATGGCCAAGTTCGACGAGCGCGAGGGCAACTCCTGCCACATCCACGTCTCGCTGCGCGACGCCGAGGGCGATCCCGTGTTCACGACCGGGGAGGACGGCGCCCCCGACGGCGTCTTCGGACAGTTCATGGCGGGCATGTTGGCCACGTTGCGCGAGATGACGCTCTTTCTGGCGCCGAACATCAACAGCTACAAGCGCTATGCCGAGGGGAGCTTCGCCCCGACGGCCGTCGCCTGGGGGCACGACAACCGGACGTGCTCGCTGCGGGTGATCGGGCACGGCCTGTCGCTCCGGGTGGAAAACCGGGTCCCCGGAGGCGACGTCAACCCGTACCTGGCCATCGCCGCCCTCGTGGCGGGGGGGCTGCACGGGGTGGAAAAGGGCCTGACCCTGGAGCCGGCATTTGTCGGGAACGCCTACGCGGCCCCCGACCTTCCCAAGGTGCCAAGCACCCTCGCCGAGGCGGCGGCGCTGTTCGAGCACAGCGAGATCGCCCGATTCGCCCTCGGCGACGACGTCGTGGACCATTACTCCAACATGGCGAGGATCGAACTGGCCGCATTCGAATCGTCGGTGACCGACTGGGAGCGTTTCCGCGGCTTCGAACGGCTGTGAGCGTCGACGCACCGGTCGTCAACCCGACCACCGGTGTGCCGTTCGCCCACGTGCATCAAGCCGACCAGGCCGAGGTCGACCTGGCCATCGAGCGGGCGGGGCGGGCCCAGGCCGGCTGGGCGGGCACCGCGCCGGGGGACCGGGCCCGCCTGCTCCGCCGGTTCGCCGAGTCCGTCGACGGCGCCATCGAGGAGCTGGCCCAGCTCGAGGTGACCAACTCCGGGCACACCGTGAGCAACGCACGCTGGGAGGCCGGCAACGTCCGTGACGTGCTCGAGTACTTCGCCGGAGCCCCGGAGCGCCAGTTCGGGCGGCAGATCCCGGTGGCCGGCGGCATCGACGTCACGTTCAAGGAGCCCCTCGGCGTCGTCGGGCTGATCGTCCCGTGGAACTTCCCCATGCCGATCGCCGGCTGGGGCCTCGCCCCGGCGCTGGCGGCGGGAAACACGGTCGTGTTGAAGCCGGCCGGCCTCACCCCGCTAACCGCGCTGAAGCTGGCCGACCTGGCTCGCACTGCCGGGATCCCCGACGATGTCTTCCAGGTCGTCGTCGGGCCGGGCTCGGTCGTCGGCGAGCGGTTCGTCACTCACCCGAGTGTCCGCAAGGTCTGCTTCACCGGGTCCACCGAGGTCGGCAAGCGGGTGATGGCCGGCTGCGCCGACCAGGTGAAGCGGGTCACCCTGGAGCTCGGCGGCAAGAGCGCCAACATCGTGTTCGCGGACGCAGACGTGGAGCGGGCCGCCGCGACCGCCCCCTACGGGGTGTTCGACAACGCCGGGCAGGACTGCTGCGCCCGATCGCGGATCCTGGTCGAGCGCCCCGTATTCGACCGCTTCATGTCGCTGCTGGAGCCGGCCGTGGCGGGGGTCAAGGTGCTCGACCCGGCGCTCGAGGAGAGCGAGATGGGTCCGCTCATCAGCGACGAGCATCGGAGCAAGG
This sequence comes from Acidimicrobiaceae bacterium, assembly GCA_003161255.1. GTDB lineage: Bacteria > Actinomycetota > Acidimicrobiia > Acidimicrobiales > RAAP-2 > Palsa-461. Next base: position 75,068 of record PMOQ01000059.1, read on the forward strand.
TGGCCGGGTTCGTCCCCGACGACGCGCCGGTCGCCTTCCGGGGGGAGGTTCCCGACGGCCCCGGGTTCTGGTTCCCCCCGACCGTGCTCGCGCCCGTCGAGCGGGACTCGGTGCAGTTCCGCGAGGAGATCTTCGGCCCCGTCGTGGTCGTGGTGCCCTTCGACGACGAGGCGGACGCGATCTCGATCGCAAACGACAGCCCCTACGGGTTGTCCGGCTCGATCTGGACCCGCGACGTAGGGCGGGCCATTCGCGTCGCACGGGGGGTCGAGTCCGGCAATCTGTCCGTGAACTCACACTCCTCGGTCCGCTACTGGACCCCGTTCGGCGGATTCAAGCAGTCCGGGTTGGGGCGCGAGCTCGGCCCCGATGCACTCGACTCATTCACCGACACGAAGAACGTGTTCATCTCCTCGGAGTGACGATGCCAGGAAGACTGGATGGGAAAGTGGCCGTCATCACCGGCGGCGCCGGTGGGATCGGGAGGGCGAGCGCGGTGCGCTTCGCCGCCGAGGGCGCGCACGTGGTTGCAGCGGACCTCACCGCGGATGGGGTGGCCGAGGTGGCCGAGCTCGTCGGCGGCATCGGCGTCGTGGTCGATGTCACCGATGCCGAACAGGTCCAGGCGATGTACCGGCGGGCCATCGACGAGTTCGGGGGCCTCGACATCTGCTTCAACAACGCCGGGATCTCGCCCCCCGACGACGATTCGATACTGACCACCGAGGCGGACGCGTGGGCGCGGGTTCAGGCGGTGAACCTGACCAGCGTCTATCTCTGCTGCAAGTACGCGATCCCCCACCTCTTGAGCCGGGGTGGGGGATCGATCATCAACACGGCGTCGTTCGTGGCCGTCCTCGGCTCGGCCACGTCGCAGATCTCCTACACCGCGTCCAAGGGCGGGGTGCTGGCAATGTCCCGCGAGCTCGGCGTCCAGTTCGCCCGTGAGGGGATCCGGGTGAACGCCTTATGCCCGGGACCGGTCGACACACCCCTGCTCCGGGAGCTCTTTGCAAAGGACCCCGAGCGGGCCGCACGTAGGCTGGTCCATGTGCCGATGGGACGTTTCGCCAAGCCCGAGGAGATCGCGGCGGCAGCCGCCTTCTTGGCCTCGGACGACGCGTCCTTCATCACCGCCAGCACGTTCCTCGTCGATGGAGGGATCCACGGTGCCTACGTCACCCCGCTCTGATCCTCGACCCGTCATCGGCATCACCGCCGGTGAGATCGTCGCGACCTACGGAGTGTGGACCGAGGAGGCCTCGCTCGTGCCGGCCGCCTACGTGCACTCGATCGCCAAGGCAGTGGGTGTCCCGGTCGTCCTGTCGCCGGTCGCCGGCATCGCCGAAGCGCTGGCCGACCGGATCGACGGCTTGATGCTGACCGGCGGGGTCGACGTCGACCCGGCCCTGTCGGGGGCCGAGCGGCACCCGAAGACCCAGGAGCCCGACCCGGTCCGCGACGACTTCGAGATCGCGCTGCTCCACGCGGCGCTGGCCCGGGAGCTCCCGGTGCTCGCCATCTGCCGGGGGATCCAGGTGCTCAACGTCGTGCGGGGGGGCACGCTCATCCAGCACCTCCCCGACGTCGTGGGCAACCACGACCACATGCCCATCCGAGGCGACTACGGCCCCCACCACGTGCGCATCGACCCGGCCAGCCGGGTCGGCCACCTCATCGGGCAGCCCGAGGCATCCGTACCCACCCACCATCACCAGGCGGTTGACCGGATCGGCGAAGGTCTCGTCCCGACGGCGTGGGCCGACGACGGCACCGTTGAGGCGCTCGAGGACCCGGCGCACGCCTTCTTGGTGGCCGTACAGTGGCACCCCGAGATGGGAGACGACCCGGCGCTCTTCGAGGGCCTGGTCGCCGCCACCCAACGCGCCGGGGTGCTCGGCCGGGCCTGAGGCGGTCGAGCGCCGGCTCGCCGCAGCGCCCGCCGGAGCGCTATTAGCCTCGATAGGACGCACCGGCGCATCCGATGTCGGCCCACGGGCCCGTCCAGGGACCGGAGATCATGACTCCCAAGAGCACGACCAACAACCTCAGCGACCAGGCGCAGGGGACACAGCTGACCCAGGAGACCTACGACCGGCTGGTGGCCGAGCTCGAGGACCTGACAACGCGGGGCCGCAACGAGATCGCGACGACGATTGAGGCGGCCCGGGCGCTCGGCGACCTCTCCGAGAACGGCGACTACCACGCGGCCAAGGACACCCAGGGGAAGATGGAGTCCCGGATCCGCCAGCTCCAGGCGCTGCTCAAGACCGCGACCGTGGTCGAAGACACCGGCGGGGACGGATCGGTGTCGCCCGGGTCGATCGTCACGCTCCGCTACGACGGCGATGCCGAGGACGACACCCAGCGCTACTTCGTCGGCTCGATCGAGGAGCGCCGCGGGGACATGCCCGTCGTCTCGCCCAGTGCACCGCTCGGCAAGGCCCTGCTGGGCAAGCGTGCCGGAGCGACGGTCGCGTACGAGGCGCCCGGCGGCGCCCTGAAGGTGACCCTCGTCGCGGTCGAGGCCTGATGCCCGACCAGCCGAAGACCCTCGTCGACAAGGTCTGGGAGTCGCACCTCGTCCACTCGGCGGAGGGCGAGCCCGATCTCCTCTTCATCGACCTCCACCTCATCCACGAGGTCACCTCACCCCAGGCCTTCGACGGCCTGCGCATGGCCGGGCGTGGCGTGCGTCGTCCCGACCTGACCGTGGCGACGGCCGACCACAACGTGCCGACGACCGACGTCGACAAGCCGATCGCCGATCCGATCTCGAAAAAGCAGCTCGAGGTGCTCAGCGCCAACTGCGCCGAGTTCGGGATCGTCTGCTACCCGATGGGCGACCCCAACCAGGGCATCGTGCACGTCATCGGCCCCGAGCTCGGCCTCACCCAGCCCGGGATGACCATCGTGTGCGGTGACAGCCACACCTCCACCCATGGCGCCGTCGGCGCCCTGGCCTTCGGCATCGGGACGAGCGAGGTCGAGCACGTGTTGGCCACCCAGACCCTTCCCCAGATCAGGCCGGCCACCATGGCGGTCACCGTCGACGGGGACCTGCCGGCCGGGGTCGCCGCCAAGGACATCGTGCTCGCCATCATCGGGCGCATCGGCACCGGCGGCGGCATGGGGCACGTGATCGAGTTCCGCGGTTCGGCAATCCGCTCACTCTCCATGGAGGGCCGGATGACCGTCTGCAACATGAGCATCGAGGGTGGCGCACGAGCCGGGATGGTGGCTCCCGACGACACGACCTTCGCCTACCTCGAGGGCCGCGAGCACGCACCAAAGGGAAGGGAATGGGAGGGTGCCCTCGAAAACTGGCGCTCGCTTCCGACCGACCCCGGCGCCGCTTTCGACAAGGAGGTCGGCCTCGACGCAGCGGCGCTCGTACCCCACGTCACGTGGGGAACCAACCCGGCCCAGGTCGTCCCGATCGACGCCTCCGTGCCCGACCCCGACTCGTTCGCCGAACCGGCCGAACGCGAGGCGGCCGCCCGCGCACTCGCCTACATGGGCCTCACCTCCGGCACGCCGATGCGCAACATCGCCGTGGACACGGTGTTCATCGGCTCGTGCACCAACTCGCGCATCGAGGACCTCCGTGCGGCGGCGGCCGTCGTGGCCGGCCATCGGATCCGCCAGGGATTGCGGGCCCTCGTCGTCCCCGGGTCGCACCGGGTGAAGGACCAGGCCGAGTCGGAGGGCCTCGACGAGGTGTTCCGCGCGGCCGGCTTCGAATGGCGGGAGCCCGGCTGCTCGATGTGCCTGGCCATGAACCCCGACAAGCTCGCGCCCGGCGAGCGCTGTGCGTCGACGTCCAACCGCAACTTCGAGGGCCGGCAGGGCCGGGGCGGGCGCACCCACCTGGTCTCCCCCGCCGTGGCGGCGGCCACCGCCATCCTCGGCCGGTTCGGCTCGCCCGCGGAGCTGGTCCGATGAAGCCGGTCCGCATCGTGAGCGGCACCGCCCTCCCGCTCGACCGCTCCGACGTCGACACCGACCAGATCATCCCGTCAGACTGGCTGAAGCGGGTCGAGCGGACGGGATTCGGCGCCGGGTTGTTCGCCGAGTGGCGCGACGATCGAGACTTCGTGCTTAACAAGGACGAGCACGTCGGGGCGAACATCATCGTGGCCGGGCCCAACTTCGGCACCGGGTCCTCCCGGGAGCACGCCGTGTGGGCGCTCCTCGACTACGGGTTCGAGGCGGTCATCTCGACGCGCTTCGGCGACATCTTCGCCAACAACTGCTCGAAGCAGGGACTGCTCGCGGTCAAGGTGGAGCCGGACGTGGCTGCGGCGCTGCTCAGCGCGGTCCAGGCCGACCCCACGCTCGAGATCACGGTCGATGTGCAGCGCGGCTCGGTGGAGGCACCGGCGGCCGGGATCACTGGCACCTTCCCGATGGACGAGTTCACCCGGACCCGGCTGCTCAACGGCTGGGACGACATCGGGCTCACGCTGCGCTACGAAGACCGGATCACGGCGTTCGAGGCCACCCGGCCGAGCTGGAGGCCATCGGCGTCGGTTGGTCAGCCGTAGGTCACTGCTCGACCGCCGAACGCACGTCTTCGCTGCTAGCCAAGCGCTCTAACGGCTGAGCTACCCCCTACGTAACTGCCGTGGACCAGGGACTGGACCGTGGCGCTCCCACTTGCGTAAACACCCATGAGCTCGAGCGATGTGACCGATGAGAAACCATGAAGAGCGGGGGAAGCTTTCCAGTCCCCAGGCCGTCGGGAGGTAGGAGAAGTGCCGATTGCGACCGTTCGAGACATCGAGGTCTACTACGAGGTGCACGGCAGAGGAGCACCGACGTTGCTGATCAGCGGGACCGGTGGCGATCTCGCACGGAACCCCTTGAGAGGCGAGGGACTGCTGGAGAAGCACTTCCAAGTCCTTATGTATGACCAACGGGGATTGGGTCAGTCTGGAAAGCCAGACTCTGAGTACACGATGACCGACTACGCCGACGATGCCGCGACCTTGCTCGATGTGGTGGGTTGGCCAGCATGCAATGTGGTCGGCGTGTCCTTCGGTGGCATGGTCGCGCAACACGTTGCCGTTCGACACCTCGATCGGGTCAAGCGACTCGTCCTGGCCTGCAGCTCCGCCGGAGGCGAGGGAGGCGCGTCGTACGACTTGCGCGAGCTTGAGGGCCTTGACCCCCAGGAGCGACTGCGGCGGTGGCTCCCCATCCTTGACTCTCGCAACGACACCTCGTCGACTCCATGGACGATCGCTCCTGGTTTCGAGATGATGCTCGGGGCCATTGCACCAGAGCCGGCCGATGCGACGAGAACGATGGGCGCTCGCAGACAACTCGAAGCGCGCGCTGAGCACGACGTGTGGGAACAACTCCCGCTCATCAAATCTGAGACCCTCGTAATTGGAGGTCTCTACGATCGACAGGCTTCAACGAAGAATCAGGAGATGCTTGCGCAACGAATACCGGGCGCAAAGCTCATTTTCTGCGATGGCGGTCACATCTTCCTGTGGCAGGAACCCAGCGGTTGGGAGGAGATCGTCGCCTTTCTTCAGGGCTGACTGCAGACAGTCATCAGCCACACAACGTCTCGCTCGATGACGAACTGTCTGGCCGAAGAGCCCGCAGAATCCACCGCCGAGACCCTCAATGTAGGCACAGTTTGGCCTCCTCCGACGACTCACCGTGGGACTGCGCACGAGCGGTCGACTGTCCCCGCCCGAGGATCCGAAAAGAGAAGCCATGTAGGGCATGTCATGATTTGGCAACGGGCCGACCTGGCCCCCTCTCTGGGAGGCCAAAGATGAGTGAGACCAATCCGCCCACCGGTGAGGATTTCGATCTGGTGGAAATGGAGACCGCCGGTGTCGACGAAGCCGGCAACCTTTCGCTCGATGACCTGGTCGTTGTGGTGGGTAGTGGCGGCAACGTCGTCGCCACCGATGAGACCATCGAGGTGTTGACCGCTGATGGCGACGTTGTCATCGGCGAGACCATCTCGGTTGTCGGTGACGACGGCGAGCTGCACGTCATCGAGGAGGATGTCACGGTTTTGGAGACTTCGGAGCCGATGAAGCGGACTCCGGCCAAGAAAGCCGTCAAGCGGACGGTGAAGAAGGCGGCGAAGCGGACTCCGGCCAAGAAAGCCGTCAAGCGGACGGTGAAGAAGGCGGCGAAGCGGACTCCGGCCAAGAA